>CAZQBT010000048.1:0-18481 GCA_964591955.1 uncultured Brevinematales bacterium
AATTTCGTAAAAAAATTTGATTTAAAGACACAATTAAGTTGACACTACCCAAAAATATTTTCATAGGGGGATTTTATGTTTATAAAATGGATAGTTAACATTATCGGCGCTCTTAATTCAAACAAGAAACCCGGTGAGCTTGCAGCGGGTATAGCTTTCGGGATAATGCTTGCTTTAATTCCGACAGGCAACCTGCTCTGGCCACTGTTGCTTATTATTACTATGCTTTTAAGGGTTCATCAGGGTATGGAGTTTTTGTTTCTCGCGATTTTCAAGCTGTTTATTCCCGTGTTTGACCCGGCGCTTCATTCTCTCGGTTTGGCGGTGTTGAGTATTCCCGCATTAGAGGGATTTTTCACAAGCCTCTACAATATGCCTGTTGTCCCGTTTCTGCAATTTAACAATACGCTTGTGATGGGCGGGCTTGTAGCGGGGATTGTTTTATGGCTTCCTCTATTTATTCTTTTCAGGATTTTGGTCGGGATATACCGCAACACCCTCAAAGAGAAAGTGGAAAACTCAAAGCTTGTCAAGTGGTTTAAGAAACTGCCGATTGTTCGCGGGTTGGTGAAACTCGGCGCGCGTGCGGCAAAGATTTACGGAACTAATTAAGGAGGCGGCTATGAGATGGGGAAAACTTGTTTTAGTATTGACTATTACCGGTGGTATAGTTGTTTTTAATGTCGCCTTTAAGAATGTGCTTGTCAAAAAAGGTATTGAGGCGGGGTTGCAGTCCATATTTCAGGCAAAAGCGGAAGTCAGGGGCGTGAATTTCAGTATCATTAATGCGCGTCTCTATTTCAGCGGGCTTGAGGTTGCCAACGCCGATTCGCCTTTCCGCAACCTTTTTGAGCTTGGAAAAAGCGAACTTCGTCTTAACGCTAAAGAGCTTCTCAAAGGCAAGGTTATTATTGAAAACCTTGAGTGTCAGGGTATCGCGTGGAACACCGAACGTAAAACTTCCGGCGCCTTGCCTCACAGAAGGCGTGAGGAAAAATCCGCCGACACCCCTGCCGAAACTCAGGACGAAGGCGCGGACTTTAAACTTTTCGATATAGAAAATATCGATGCTAAAGCTATACTTGAGCAGTATTATACCAATCTCCAAAGTATCGCTAAAATCAGCAATATAAATGCGCAGATAGAAGAAACAAGCGGACGATGGAAAGGCAACGTTGAGACCGCCAAACAAAATGTCGATAATTTGTCGCAACGGGTTAATCAGGTGAACCGTATCAATGTAAGGAATATCAAGACTATTGCCGAGGCGGAAAGCTCGCTTAGAACGGTTAATGAGGTTATACCTGCCGTCGATTCCGTGCGTAATGATGTTCAAAAAATGAGTTCCGATATTACCAAAGACAAAAACGCTATCGAAAGCGAAGTTAATTCAATCAGGCGAATTATCGATAATGATTTTAATTATCTCAAATCATTGATACAGCTTCCCGAAGGAGGCGCTAAAGGGCTTATCGGCGCTATGATTAATCGTGTTCTTGCGGAAAAACTCGGCGCATTCTACGGTTACGGCTTGAAAGCGCTTGAGTTTTATAAACGCTTTGATGAATCCCGTCCGCCCGAAGATAAAAATCGTAAAGATATGAAGAAGGATGCTCAGGTTCGCAGGTTCGGGTATGATATGCCGTTCCCCGCTAAGGTTTATCCGTCTTTCCTTCTGCAAAACCTTGCGACTTCTATCAGCAACAAGGCGGATAGTTATTTCCTCGATGCTTATCTTCGTGATGTGGCAAGCGACCCTAATTTGTGGGATAAACCTACGACCTTTAATCTCGGTCAGGTCGATAAAGGACAGGAAATCCGTTTGCAGGCATCAATAGACCCTCGCACAAACTACGCCGATGCGTTTGAGCTTAGCGTGGCGGTTAATGATTTCCCGTATTCTATGGAAGAGGGGCTTGAGTTTGTCAATATCAAAAGTATCAGGGGCGACTACCGTTTCAGAACCGAAATTGATATAAAAAAGAACGGCGACACCCGCGGTAAGGCAACCATAAATCTTGTGAATACAAAATTGGATATGCTCAAACGCGGTGATTTTATCACCGACACTCTTTACGATGTTATAACCTCGGTGCCGGTTATAACGGTCAATATCACCTACCGCGTTATCCAACCTGAGGGCAGGCTTACTATGAATATCGACAGCAACTTAGACAGGGAAATTGCAAGACGGATAGGCAAACTTATAGACGATATGGTCAAGGAAGCCGAACGGGTTTTGCGTTCCGAACTCACTAAGCTTATAGAGCCCGAACTCAAAAAGAACGAAAACCTCTATGCCGCTTTCAAGGAGATTGAACGAATAAGCCAAGGCAACCTCACCGAGATTAATAAATACAAGCGAGAGGTTGATGCCAAGAAAGCCGAGATAGAAAAGAAAATCAACGATATTAAGAAAGAGGCTGAGGATAAAGCGCGTCAGGAAGCGCAAAAGCAGATTGACGGCGCAAGAGACAGGATTTCCCTGCCGAGCGGTATCCCCGGACGTTAGTCTTGTTCACTTTGGAAATGATGTAAACGGCGGTCTTCATTATGAAGACCGCTGTTTTAGTTTGATATATTTTTTGTAAAAGCTATTTCGGCTTCCTGTGGATATTAATATCTTGCATAATTCAGTATCTTTGGTATAAATTGACAAAGAGGCGGAATTATTATAAAATCTTAGAACGCTCGGGGCTATAGCTCAGCGGGATAGAGCAACGGTTTCCTAAACCGTGGGTCGGATGTTCGAGTCATCTTAGCCCCAGTATGCGCGTCTCTTTACGGAGGCGCGTTTTTTTATAAAGACGTGCCGAACCAAGCCATCGCGGTAGTTTCCCCGGCGTTATCGAGTCCCACCTCGGCGCGGATTATGAAGTCCTGAAGGTAAAACCTTAGTCCCGCACCCCCGACAAAGTTTGGGTTGCCTAATGATTGTGTATTGTTGCGCGCCTCACCGATTGCAAAAAAGACTATTGCTTCAATCTCCATATCGAAAACGAGGAACGGTATCGGCTCCCAGAATTTCCATCTTGCTTCAATATCGGCATTCCAGCATACGTTGCCTATAAGCCCGTCTATATGGTTTAACGTGCGAAGCCCGTTTATATTCCTTAGTGAAAACTGCTGGTATTCGTTGACCGCTTCGGAGATATACCCCGCGTTCAGTTTTTGAGATAACGCAAATTTTTTATGCGGTTGCTGGAAAAACTCTGCGGTAAGCGTTGTTTCCAATGCGTTTACGTTAAAGAGATAGAACAGGTCGAGGGTGGCTCTTATTCCTTTGTTGATTGCGGGGTAGCCTGCAATACGGTCATATTTCAAGCGAAGCCCCGTTTTCATATACGAATCTATTTTTATCTGGTTTGTTAATTCCTCTATTTTGTGAAATGCCCCGATAAGATTGACGTATCCGTCGGGGATTACGCGGTATCCTGCATTAAAGGATGCGAATCTCCTCAGGACGTTATGTTCAAGGTAAAGATTGTCCGGCATAGTGTAATACGTGAACTCCTCCGCGCCCAATCTTATATCGAAAGAAAAGCGCGAAAATGCAATCATCGCGTCTTCTATCCTGACGTTTTGCTGATAGGGACCTATTTCAAAACTTATCGCTTTGCCCTTACCCCATATATTGTAGCGTTTTACCCCTGCGAATATCGAACCCGCCCAGAAGGAGTATGGGAATCTTTCGTTAAGATAGAATAAGACGAGATTTTCCCCGTTTTCCCGTTCTATATGCGTAACGCTTATATTACGAAACCATCCCGTGCGCTCAAGACGTTCGCCGGTGCGGACAAGCGCTTTGGATAATTCCTGCTTGTTCCATTCCTTGTCGGGGCGGTATTCATAGAAAAAATGGAGTATGGTATTTGTCGATGTATCCCCGAATCCCTTAAAAAGAAACCCGTCTATTTTGAAAGCATAAACGTTTGTAAAGGTTAAAAAAAATATCGCTCCTGCTATTACGGTTTTGTGAAGTATTTTAAGTTTCGGCATAGCTTGCCCCTTAGATATTCATATAAATTCTTGTGATATTTTATTTTAGTCCCGGAATTTTGTCAATTATTAAGGGTGGTTCGGGGATAAACACGCGATAAAGAATTTATCCCGTTTGCTTCATAATAAATATTTGCTTCCTTTTTTTTTGATATATGTTAATATATATTATCCGTTTTTAAGAGGTCATAATCTTGGATAAATTAAAGACTATCGAAAAATCTTTCAAGAAAAAGAAATTAGACACTGTTTCCGCCCGCGAATGGAGAAATTCGGTTGTGCTTGAGGGTATTGTGAAAAACCGGAAAGATAAAATCCGCGCGGGTTATATTGCCGCCGATGCGGGATATAAAGGCGTTGTCAATGATATAGGGGTTGAGGGCGTAGAAGCCGATAACCTTGTTCCCCCGCCTGTAAAAGACGGCAGCTTGGATGGCTTGAGTTTCGATGCGGTGGTTATCGGAGGAGGCGTTATCGGATGCGCTATTGCACGGGAGCTTTGCCGTTATGATATTACCGTTGCGCTTCTTGAAAAAGAAGAAGATATTGCGATGCACGCATCAAGCAGAAACGACGGGATGGTTCATCCCGGACTTGCCCCGCGACCGAAGTCAAAAAAAGCGCTCTATAATATACGCGGTAACCGTGCCTACGATAAGGTCAGCAAGGAATTGGGGTTTGATTTTAAGCGGGTCGGGTCGCTGATTCTGTTCAGTTCGCCTTTTTCCAAAGCGATTACTCCTTTTTTATATGACCGCGCTAAACAAAACGGGGTCGATGGGTATGAGTATATTAACAAGGAAAGGGTTGCCGAGATGGAGCCTCATATTACCCCCGAACAGCACGGCGCGTTTTATCTTCACTCAACGGGGATTGTTTCGCCTTACAAGGTCGTGATAGCTTACGCGGAAAACGCCATATCCAACGGGGCTAAGGTTTTTCTTGAAACGGCGGTCTTGGGTTTTGATATGGACGGCAAATCGCGAATAAACGGTGTTAAAACCAATCGCGGAACAATTAAAGCGAATGTGGTTATAAACTGCGCGGGGGTATGGGCTGATAAAATCGCGGGGTTTGCCGATGACCGTTTCTTTTCGATTCATCCCCGAAAAGGCGTTGACTGTGTGCTTGATACAAAAACAGGCAAATACCTTAATTCCATTATCGCTATGCCCGAAATTCTGCAACTCAAGTCGAAAACTAAAGGCGGCGGGCTTATTCCTACTATTGAGGGGAATCTTATTGCGGGACCCACCGCAGTAGAGATTCCTTTGCGCGAGGATTATTCCACAAGCCCCGGCGATTTGGACGGGCTGATAAAACATCTTGCGCTTATTCCAAGCATAGGAATTTCCGATATAATTAACTATTTTGCGGGGACAAGAGCCTGCACCTATGAGGAGGATTTTGTTATCGAGGCTTCGGAGTATGTCGGAAACCTTGTGCATATAGCCGGAATACAATCGCCCGGACTTGCCTCCGCCCCGTCTATAGCGCAGGACGGCGCTAAAATCGCTTTGGATATCTTAGCTTCAAGCAAAAAAGTTAAACCCCGCGCTGATTTTGAGCCTGTAAGAAAACCCGTTCCCGCATTCAAAGAACTTGATTTTGAGGAGCGGTCGCGGATTATATCGAAAAATCCGTCTTTCGGCAGGATTGTCTGCCGATGCGAGGGGGTTTTTGAGGGTGAGGTTGAGGAATCGGTTAATTCCGAAATTCCGGCGCGTTCCACCGATGCCGTAAAGAGAAGGACACGTGCGGGGATGGGAAGATGTCACGGCGGTTTTTGTTCCCCGCGTATTATAGAAATTTTATCCCGTAGTCTTGATGTGCCGCTTACTTCGATAACCAAGAGGGGAGGGGCTTCGCAGTTTCTTGTTAGCGAAACAAAGACCGAAACGGATTACTCTTTTGCCAAATCCAAGTTTAAGGGCGGCAATAAATGAAGAGTTTTGACGTTGCGATAATCGGCGCGGGTCCCGCGGGGCTTGCCGCGGCAATTTCGGCTTCTAAAAACGGCGCAGAGACTTGTATAATAGAAAGAGAAAACCGCGCGGGCGGTATCCTCAAACAGTGTATCCACGACGGGTTCGGGCTTATTGAGTTCAAGGAGCGTCTGACGGGACCCGAATATGCATACCGCTTTATTAATGAGGCTCAAAAACGCGATATTACGTTTTTATTTAATACTTTCCTTGATAAGATTATACCCGATAAGGACGGCGGTTTTGAGCTTTCATTGGTTAATTCCGATGAAGGGGTATTTTCCGCAAAGACCCGCGCGATTGTTGTTGCGACCGGATGCCGTGAACGTTCCGACAGACAAATTTTCCTTCACGGAACAAGACCCGCGGGGATTTTTACCGCAGGACTTGCCCAGTATTATATCAATATTATGGGCTATATGCCGACCCGTCGATGCGTTATTCTCGGTTCGGGCGATATAGGCTTGATTATGGCAAGACGTCTTACGCTTGAGGGCGCAGAGGTTTTAGGCGTGTATGAGATTAAGGATGAGCCGTCGGGGCTTACCCGCAATGTCGCACAATGTCTTAATGATTATAATATCCCGCTTTATCTTTCCACGACAGCCGTTACCGTTCACGGAAAAGAGCGCGTAGAGGGGGTTACGGTCGCAAAAGTCGATAAAAAACTCAAGCCTGTAAAGGGCAGCGAACGATTTATCGCTTGCGATGCTTTGATTTTGTCGGTGGGGCTTATTCCCGAAAACGATATAATCGAACCTCTTGGGGTTTCGTTTGACAACAGGACCGGAGGTCCCTTAGTGGACAACAGTATGATGACGCTTTATGATGGGATTTTTTCATGCGGGAATGCGCTTAATGTAAACGACCTTGTTGATTATGTCAGCGAAAGCGGGCGAATTGCCGGACGGTTTGCCTCACGGTTCGCGAAGGGAAAGGGTTCCTCCCGCAATCTAATTCCGGTTAAATCCTCTGACGGGTTTTTGTATGTTGTCCCGCAGTTTCTTGACAGGAACAGCAAAAAAAAGACCGCAGTTGTCTTTTTCAGAAGCTCAGGGACTTTTAATAAGGCAAAACTTATTGTGAGTGCGGACGGAAAAATTTTGGTTTCAAAAAAGTATAAAAACCTTCGCCCTCCCGAAATGCAGAGACTTGAACTTGATATTGGAGAAATTCCGGGCAAAGCATCAAAAATCCTCTTTGAACTGGAGGAAAAATGAATGATTTTAAAATAACCTGCACCGCTTGTCCGCGCGGATGTTTAATCTCGGTTAAAGGCGGAAAAATCATCGGAAATAAATGTAAAAAGGGCAGGGAATTTGCCTATAATGAATTGCTTGTTCCGAACAGGACGCTTACCACTACCGTTAAGACGGTTTTTCCCGATTTCCCGCGTTTGCCTGTCAGAACCGACCGAGACATTCCTTTAAACAGGGTATTTGATTTTATGGAGGAGATAAACTCTATTGTAGTGGAGAAGCCCGTTAAAATCGGAGAGGTGATAAAAAAAGACGTTCTCGGGACAAAGGCTGATTTAGTATCACAGACAAGTATTCCCGACCGTTAAATATTTTTTGAGGTGATAAAATGGAAAAATACCTTTTATCCGTAGATTGCGGAACCCAAAGCCTTCGCGCTTTAATTTTCGATATGCAAGGGCATATTATCGACAAGGTCAAGATACCCTACGAGCCGTATTTCAGCAACAGGGCGGGATGGGCAGAACAGGACAGCGAACTTTACTGGGGCAGTCTTTGCAAAGCCACCCGCGAACTCAAACAAAGAAAACCCCGCGAGTTTGCTCAAATCGGAGGGGTTGGGGTTACCGCAATCCGCGACAGTATTGTCCTGTTGGATAAAGACGGCAAGCCTCTCCGTCCCGTTATCGTGTGGCTTGATGAGCGAAAGGCTAAGCGGGTTTATGCCCCGTTCTTTTTGGTTAAACCCTTTTATGCATTGGCGGGGATGGGCGAGGCGATTTTTAAAACTCAGGTCGATTGTAAGGCTAATTGGGTTATGCAAAACGAACCCGAGATTTGGGCTAAGACTTACAAATGTTTGCAGGTTTCGGGGTTTTTGAATTTCCGTCTGACCGGTAAGTTTATTGACTCCTCCGCTTCACAAATCGGGCATATTCCCGTTAATTATAAGAAAATCAGATGGAGTAAAAAGAACGAAATCAATATGAAGGTTTTTCCCATAGAGATAGAGCGTCTTCCCGATTTAGTAAATCCGGGCGATATTATCGGTGAAATTAGTGATAGCGCGGAGGTATTGACCGGAATATCGCGAGGCACCCCGGTTATCGCATGCGGTTCGGATAAGGGATGCGAGACTATCGGGATGGGGGTAGTTGATACATCTATGGCAAGTCTGAGTTTCGGGACTACCGCCACTGTCCAGACCACAACGCCGTTTTATTGCGAGCCGTTGAAATATATGCCGGCGTATCCCGCGCCTTTTACGGGGTTTTATAATCCCGAAGTCGAGATATTTCGCGGATACTGGATGATTAGCTGGTTTCGCGACCAGTTCGGGTTTAAAGAGGTTAGCGAATCCGAGAACAGCGGGGTTCCGCCGGAGGAGCTTTTAAACCGTCTTTTAAGCCAGGTTCCGGCGGGTTCTATGGGTTTGATTGTCCAGCCGTTTTGGAAACCCGGACTGAAATTCCCATCACAAAAGGGCGCGATTATAGGGTTTGGCGACGTTCACACCCGCGCTCATATTTACCGCGCGGTTATTGAGGGGCTCGGATATGCTCTTCGCGACGGGCTTTACCGTATCGAGAAAGTTACACGTAGTAAAGTCAAGACTCTTGCCGTATCGGGGGGCGCATCACAAAGCGATGAGATTTGCCAGATTTCGGCGGATATTTTTAATCTCCCGCTTGTGCGGGGCGAAACCTATGAAACATCGGGGCTTGGTTGCGCGATGGTTGTCGCTTACGGTATCGGGCTTTATGATTCTATGGACAGCGCCATTAAATCTATGATGCGATACGGAAGGACTTTTACTCCCAATCCCGAAAACGTGGAGATTTACGACAGCTTGTATCGTAAGGTTTACAGCAAGATGGCTAAAACGCTTAGCCCGCTTAATAAGGAAATCCGCAATATTACCGATTACCCCGAAAAAATAGATTAACGGAGGATATTATGTCGAAACAGGAGTTTTACCCGAAATGGATAGAGGAAGCCCCTTCCGAAAAATCTTACCGTTCGATTTTCAAATGGGGTGACCCCCGCGAGTTTAAGCACCCCAATAAACGTTTATATAAACTTATGAAAGAGACTTTTGATATGACCGATGCCGATTTTAAAACCCCGCGAGATTTGGGTTATGAGATTGTCGGTTATGATATACCGTCTAAACTTTCAAAAGCCGTGCTTGATGAATTAGCGCGGATTGTCGGGGCGGAGAATGTCAAAACCGATGATTACACCCGTCTTGAAGTGGCATACGGGAAAACTATGATAGACCTGCTTCGTTTAAGAAAAAAGCAGATAGAAAACCTGCCCGATGCCGTTTTGTATCCGCGCAACAAAGAAGATATAGTTCGCATAGTTCGGTTTTGCGATGAGAAAAAAATTCCCGTATATGTTTACGGCGGGGGGTCGGGAGTTACACGGGGAGCGGAGTGTATAAAGGGCGGAATTTCGCTTGATATTCGCAAGCATTTTAATAAAGTCCTCTATTTTAACGAAACCAACCAAACTATCACCGTAGAGGCGGGAATAGACGGTCCTACCCTTGAGGCGACACTTAATAACGCCAAGGAGATATTCGGCGCAAGACGAAATTATACCTGCGGGCATTTCCCACAGTCGTTTGAGTATTCGGTGGTAGGGGGATGGGTTGTTACGCGGGGAGCGGGGCAGAATTCAACATACTACGGCAAGATTGAGGATATAGTTATCGCGCAGGAATATGTAACCCCCGCGGGGATTATCAAAACGGGGGAGTATCCCGCTATGGCGACGGGACCCTCGGTTGACCAGATTATGATGGGCAGCGAGGGGGCGTATGGTATCCTTGTATCGGCTACGCTGAAAGTTCGGCGACTGATGCCGAAAAACACCCGCCGCTTCAGTTTTGTCTTTCCCGACTGGGATAAGGCGGTAAATGCGGTGCGAGAGGTTATGCAGGGCGAATTCGGGTTTCCATCGGTGTTCAGGTTATCCGACCCGGAGGAAACAGATGTTGCGATGAAACTTTACGGGGTTGAGGGGACTGTCATTGACTCGGCGCTTAAATTGCGGGGGTATAAACCCGGCAGGCGATGTCTTCTTCTCGGCACTTCCGACGGGGATGCTTCGTTTACCCGTCTTGTAAAGCGGAAAGTCAAACGGATAGCGAAACGATACGGCGCGATGAATACGACAGGCTACGTTACGCGGATGTGGGAACACGGGCGGTTTCGCGACCCTTATCTTCGTGAAGACCTCGGCGATTTCGGTATCGTTATAGATACGCTTGAATGTGCGGTGAACTGGGTGCAACTGACGGACGTTCATTCTTCCGTCCGTGAATACTGCAAAAGCCGTCCGAAAACCGTATGTATGACGCATATTTCGCATTGCTACCCGCAGGGCGCTAATTTGTATTTTATATTTATAGGGCGGATGGAGATGGTTGAGTATAAGGAATACCATCGCGGGCTTCTTGATGCGATACAGAAATCGGGTGCTGCAATGAGCCACCATCACGGCATAGGCAAACTTTTCGCTCCGTGGCTTGAGGGGCAAATAGGCAGCGAGAACATCACGATTTTCCGCGCGCTTAAACGTCATTTCGACCCCAACGGGATTATGAACCCCGGCGGCACTTTGGCATTGGATTAACCGGGCTTTTTCGGGGATATTTTGCTATATCTAAAAAACTGTTGACTTTTTTTGTTTTAGAACTAAAATAAATCCCATCCTAAAAAATATTTAAGAGGAGGATTTTTATGGCGCAAACAGGCGAAGGGAAAAAGATTGTTCCGGTAAAACCTTATAAAAAGAGTGATGGAACAAAAGTACCGCCACATAAACGTTCAACACCCAATACATCAAAAGGAAAGAAGTAAGATTAATTACGATATAAGCGTGTGCAAAAAACGGATAAAAATAGCGCTAAAATTTAACTAAAAATTGCACTTTTTGCACTGATAATGTAGTATATATGCATGTGTAAGAGGAGGTTGTTATGGGAAAAGTTTTTGATGTAGCCAAATATATTTTATCAAAAACGGGCAAAATTACTACGTGGAAACTTCAAAAATTAGTTTATTATTCTCAAGCGTGGTCATTGGTTTGGGATGATGCTCCTTTGTTTGAAGAAAAAATTAAAGCGTGGGCTAACGGGCCTGTTGTACCTGAGTTATACAAAAAGCATAAAGGCAGTTATTATATAAGTGAATCCTTCTTTCAAAAAAGGGATGTCAATAATCTAAAAGATTATCAAAAAGAAACAATAGACCGTATAATTGACTTCTATGGCGACAAATCCGGGCAATGGTTATCGGATTTAACCCATATGGAAGAGCCTTATAAAAATGCAAGAAAAGGATTGTCTCCCAGCGAGCGTGGAAATAATGAGATTATTTTAGAGAGTATGTCGGAATATTACTCATCTCTATAGTCTAATGAAAAATAAGTCTAAGAAACAGCCTAAAATAAAAGATAGTCCACATCCAACAAAATTGCCGAAAGTAGAAAATCATCCAAGTGATGATTTGTTTCCAAAGTGGTGTTTTTTATTAATGGATATTAATTGGGATAAATACGGTTGGGAAAAATTAACCTCCCAGCAAACAAGCCAATTGCTTAAATACATTTCGGGTACTCAAAGTATGAAATGGAACGAAATTAAAAAAAAGAATAGTAAATCTGGGAAATACAATAAAAATGTACCTACATCTGAAATAATAAAAGTTGTCCAAGATAGACTGAAGTATCTGAAAATGGATGATACTGATGAGATTTTTTCTTTTCACGTTACCAATATGGCAAGAATTTGGGGCATTAAAGAAAATGAAACTTTTAAGTTTCTTTGGTATGACCCCAATCATGAAATCTGTCCAACCAAAAAATAAATTTTATTCAATCACTTGGGCTTTTTCGGGGATATTTTGCTATATCTAAAAAACTGTTGACTTTTTTTGTTTTAGAACTAAAATAAATCCCATCCTAAAATATTTAAGAGGAGGATTTTTATGAAAAACCCGAAAATAAAATTGCTTGATAAATTAAACAAACTAAAGCTGATAATGGTTCTTGTGATGGTGTTTTGTTCATCGCCTCACTTCGGACTTCAGGTGGCGGAGGATGAAATTCGGATAGACCGCACTATCGAGTTTGAAAACTACACCGGACCCCATACCCGCGTGGATACGGTTGACAGTATTCGTTCTATCGGGAGGCAGCTTGCGCGCGGGGCGAGAGATTCCAAAGACGGGCAATTCGGTTACCACATGCGATATACCATAATCCGCGCGACAAGCACGGAAGAAGCGGGGAAATATTCCGCCGATATTTTCTCTATCGACAGGCAGGCGCGGGTAAGTCATGTCCGTAATATAAGACGGATACTTGCCGCGTATCTGCAAACGATGTACGGGTACTCATCGGAGAATGCGTGGACGCTTGCGACTTTTCTTACATATTATAACGCCGTTTATCGTGGGAATATTGACTACTTCAGCCCTCGCTACAAGTCGGTTGTGATGAAGCATATAAACGCGGAAAACGCCGGCTTGGCAACGTCTTACCGCGAATGGGCGGGTAAAACCCGTATGCTTATTCCGTTAAGGGACGATAGAAAAGAGGGAGACCTTGACTTAATAGACCCTGATTTAATATCCGACAGGCAGGTTGTGGAGGAGATGCGCAAAGACCCGGATGCCATAGAGGACAGGAAGGATATGACGGATATTAAGGAAAGGGTTATTGAGCGCGATAAAGATGAGATAGAACGGGAAAAAGAGGAAATCCGACGGGAGGAAACCCGTCTTGCAGAGCGCGAGCGTGAGCTTGAGGATGCAAAGAGAGACCCTGATAAAAGCGCGGACGAAATAGCTAAGGAAGAGGAAAAACTGCGGGCGGAACGCGAGGAATTGGACAAGCGTATTGAGAAGACGGAGGATAAAGAGGAGGTTGTTCGTGAACGTGAGGATACGCTCAGGGAGGAGAGAAGGGAAATCCGTTCCGATGAGGTAGCCCGCGATATTGACCGCGACCCCGACAAGGCACGTGAAACGTTACGTGAACAGCAACGCGAACTTGAAGCGCGCGAAGACCGTCTGCGTCAGGAGCAACTTCACCAGAATATCTATCAGGATAAATTTTATTACCTTAAGATAAACGAATATAAGCCGGGCGGGCATTATTTCAACGAGATGTATATGGTTGACCCTGCGGAAAAACAAATTGTGCTTAAATCCCCCGTGGAGAATATAGCGGGGAGCAGGTATGATATATTTTCGGAGGGTGTGGTTATTATAACCCGAAACCCCCGCGGGCGGGACGTGCATAATCTTATGATGTTGGACAGGAATACCCTCGATAGAAAAGCGGCAAGCGCGGATAATATATTTTGGCGAAGTTTCGTTGTTGTTCGCGATGAGCATATCTACGCTATAATTAACGATGGGGGAAAGTTTTATCTCGGTAAGTTTAATAAAAACCTTCAGGCGGTCGCTAAATCATCCGACAGAATCAATGAAAATACGTTTATTACATTTTATCAGAATTTTGTGTTTATAAACCGTCATGACAGGGAAATACTTGTCTTGGATAAAGACAGTCTTAAAACGCTGGACGTTGTTAAACCTGCCGACGTGCAAAAAATGACGCGAAACTAACCGCCTATGAGGGATAAAAACAAGATAGTCGGATTGGTTGTGATTATAGGAATATCGGCGGGGCTGTTTTTAACTTTTGCGCTTCCGAACATAATAAGGCGCGCGAGATTAAACCGCAAGGCTAATGAGATAAAACGGGAGCGGATACTTACACAAGCCCAAATTGACAGCGCAACGCCGGTGATTTTTTCGTTGCCCGAATTAAGAATTCGCACTGCCGACAGGAATGCCGAGGGGAAACGGATTAAATCTCATATTGTGAGAACAAAACCCGCTTTGGCATTGCCGCGAAATAATCAGGCACTTAACGATGAGGTGGAAGAGCTTTACTTTGAAATCCGCACAATCATTGTCGATATTATATCATCCAAACCGAAAGACACAATTGACCAGCCCGAAGAGCGGGAATACCTGAAGAAGCAGTTAATCCAAGCCATAAATTCCCGTCTTGAAAGCGGGGAAATTATAGACGTTTACTTTGAGGAATTTGCGTTTTTTTAGTCAAGCGAAAGTTTTCCCTCTGCAATCTCCCTGTCGATAGAAAAATCCTTGCCGACCGAAAGAATTATATGCCTTCCGTTGCCGAGAGGGTAAAATTCAACGTTGAGTTTGTCGCCGTCTTTGAAGTTTGAAACCCAATGTGCGGGGATAATAACCCTGCTGTCATCAATGAAGTAAACGGTATGCGTTGAGCGCCCCGTATTAACCGTCTCAAAGTGGAAATTTCCGCTCTTTTTTTGCACGGGACGGTTTACTATTCTATAACCGGGGTAACGGATGAGAAGCACAAACATTCCTATCGCAAATAAATTGATAACGATTACCGTAATAAGCGTGGATAAATCCCCGATTACCCTTGAAAAATTAAAAGCGACCGCGCCGTTTCCAATTATGAATATCACCATTAAGAGAATCATAATACGGATAACGGGTTTTCGTTCCATAGAACGAATATGGTTTAAAAACGAAAACTCATTTTTTGTGGGATAGCGAACCGACTTGCTCATAAGAAGCTCCTTAAAAATGAAGATAGTTCGGACAGGAATAATATAAAGGAATTTTTTGATTAAGTCAAGTTGAAAAAGCGGCTTATCTTTGATTGAGCAGACGGATGACGGCATCGTTTTGTTTAATCTTTGCGATATCCAACGGGGTGGAATTTTCGGGAATATCCATAAACTCCTTCTTTGATTTTACGGATTTTTTAGCCCCTTTTAAGATAAGAAGTTCCGCAATTCTAAGATTGCCGTTAATAGATGCCCAGTGGAGAGGGGTAAACCCATACCTGTCGGTTATATCGGTGTCTGCGGAATATGTAAGAAGGAGATTGACTGTCCCGATACGATTGTTGATGACGGCGATATGAAGTGGGGAGTATCCCTGCGAGGTTAAAGCCTCTAAATTAGCGTGTCTTTGGATTAAAACTCTTGCCGTATCGGTATGCCCGTTAGCGCAAGCTATATGAAGCGGGGTGTATCTGTAAAAATCGGAGGGGCTATTGACGAGATTAGTCGATGAAGAAAGAAGCAAAACGGTTTCTGTATTTCCGTTTTCGGCGGCGATATAAAGAGGCGTCGCGCCGATTAACCCGTCGCGTTCACGCTGACTTGCCCCCCACTGTATCAGCAGGCGGACAAGGGATGTATTCCCGTTTTGTGCGGCAAAATGAATAGGGTTTGTTCCTCTGTCGTTGGATTCATTGACAATTGCGCCTCGCGATAGAAGAAACCTCGCCATATCAACGTTACCGTTGTATGCCGCCCAGTGCAGGGGGGTGTTGCCTTCAAATTTGTCTCCGCTATTGACATTAGCCCCGCGGCGGATTAAATTTTTTACGGCATCAAAATCGTCATTTTTAGCGGCATCAATCAAATCACGATTTATCCCGTCGGCGATGCTTTTAGCGCGTTCCTCCTCATAATCCTGAGGAAACGTAAATTGCGGCGATATGCTTGAAAAAATTAATACGGCAATTAAAGTTAAACCAAAGCCCCGCATCGCAATTCTCCCTAAACCTTTAATATAGCTTAATATTATATAAACAAATCAACATTAAAATCAAAAAATCAAGCGGTTATTTCATTTCTAAAATCCGCGTTATCTCATCAAAGCCGTTTAACTTTGCAATATTGAGAGGGGTGGATTCGGCGGGTATATCCTTATATTCCTTGAACGTAACGGGATTAAAATTTATACCGTCAATGCCTGATAAAAAGCGTATTGCTTCGACTTGATTGTATTTTGCCGCTAAATGTATAGGGGTAACTCCGTATTCATTCGGGGAGTTTAAAAGTTCAACGGCGGAAACGGGGGCGAAATCATAAAGAACGGACATTGTGTCAAACCCGTTTTCCCGTGAAAGAGCATAATGAAATACGTTGTTGCTTTTATTATCTATTATGCGAAATTCGGCATCGTTTGTAAGAATAAGACAGAGTATGTTGGTATCGCCGGTTTGCGAACTGCGAAGCAACGGGGTAACGCCGTCCTTATTCGCAAGGTTTACAAAAACCCCGTTTTCTATAAGCATAGAGACAATTTCGGTATGGGACCCCGAAACGGCGGTAAGTAGCGGATACGAGATATTATCCCCATCGAAACGATTAAGGCGCGCTCCTCTATGGATTAGTATTTCGACTGTTGGAATATCGTTGTTCATTATAGCCAACAGGAGAGGGGTAAGCCCGTAAAGCCCTCCCCGCGCATCCATATCCGCGCCGGCTTGGATAAGATAGTCAACCACCTCGCTATGTCCGTTGCGAGCCGCCTCGTGAATAGGCATATATCCGGGAAGCACCTCCGGTAAAGCGTTGACGTTTGCCCCCTCAAATATAAGGAGACGAACCTGACGGAGGTTGCCCCGTGCCGAGGCGTTAATGAGACGGTTGTTTAGTTCCTGAAAGCTTTCGGCTCTTTTATGGATGGGGTCTAATATATCGCCGTATGATACGCAATGTATGAGGATGAGAGCGGTAATAGATATATAAAACTTCAAAATTCCTCCGTTTAATATTGCTGTTTAAACTATAAACCGAAAATAAAAAATAATCAAGACAAAAAAAAAGGAGCGCTTCCTTGCGCTCCCGTCGGGTAGTAAGAGTGTAACCGTTATAAAGAATCATCGTCGCGTGAGTAGTCGGAGTAGTGTTTTTTCATACATTCAGGACAAATTCCGTGAGATAAATCAGTTTCCGAGTGAGTTTTGATGTAATCTTCAACAGTCAACCAGTAATCATCGTTAATTTTAATCCTGTGGCAATGCACACAAATCGGCAGAAGTTCCCGCAGTTTTTCCATTTCATCCTTTGTGCGGTAAAGCTCGTTGTTAAGGGATGACAAAGCGAACTTTTCGTATTCAAGCGATAACTGGTTTTCAAGAAGTTCGCTAAAGCTTTCCATAAGTTTTTGGTGCAAAATGGGAAATTCCTTTTCCTTGTTATCGAAGACACAAATAGCGCCGAAAACTTCATTATCAGGCCAGATAAGAGGAAATCCCATATAAGCAATAACGCCGGTTTGAAGGGACGGGGAATATTTCCATCTGTTGTTTTTAAGAGCATTCCCGATAATGAGCTTTTTGCGGGAACGGATAACCGTATCGCAAAAATGTCCTTCCAATAAAATTCTGTCGCCTTTTTTGTAAGGGTTAAATTCGCAAACACTTGCGGTTACAATCAGCGCATCAGGATAGTCAATCCTGATAATAAGAGCGGCGCATACATCCAAAATCTCTGCCAAAATATTGACCGTATCCTGCCATTTATCAAAAACCGAATTCGGTATGTTGATTTTTCGCTTATCAATAGTTTGAAGCATAAAACCCTCTTAATAGGTTATTAAATCCCATAAAAAAAGAACTTCCCCCCGTTTGTATATGCGGGGGCGGGGGGAAGCCAAAAAGGGGGTGGGTGTCGAGGTTTATTATCACCCGATGGGGAACCCGGCTTGTTTTGACGGTATAACCGTTTCGGGTGAATTATAATTACACAATTTTTTACGGAATACCCGTTCCGTTTAAATCGCCTCCCCCCCGAAAATTTTGTGTCTGCAAACGGGGGGAGACGAAAGAAGGGGAGGGGTATCATATTATTAAGTTTAGGAGGTATTCTATAAAAATTCAGCTATTACCGATGGAATCCATATAGGATTCATAATCTATTATATCATCTTTAACCAAGGATAAAACCGCATCGAATTTGATGGAATTAAGCTGTAAAGTATTTAGTTTGACTAAAATATTCTCTATGTGTTCGTAATCGTAAACGGTAAGCAGTTTATCCGTGTCTATAATTAAAAACAGTTTGTTGCCGTCTTTACAGAAACCGCAGGCAAATTTTTCCTCAAGGTTTTCCGTGTTGAAATACTGGATACTGTCGGAAGCGACTGAAATAACATCATCAAGCGCATCCACGGCAACTGCGTAAACAAACCCCGAAATTTTGTCGGGTTGTAAAATAATAAAAACGGTTTGCTCGTCGAAAACAACCTCGTTGCGGTTGAGTTTTGCCCGCAAATCAAGTATAGGAATAGCCTTGCCCCTGAGGTTTAAAATCCCGCGGATAAAGCCGGGTTCCTTTTTTTCCAGACTCTTAACTTTAATAAAACTATGGACTTCCTTAATAACGCTCATCGGTAGCCCAAAAAATTCATTTTC
>CAZQBT010000049.1:0-18168 GCA_964591955.1 uncultured Brevinematales bacterium
CTGAATTTCGTAAAAAAATTTGATTTAAAAACACAATTAAGTTGACACTACCTTATAAAGAATTTGGGTAGCACGGGCTTCTTCCCTGTGAGCATATTATGCTTATATTAATACTGTTTCCCCTATTAAACGTCATTCCGATTATACCCGCGTCAGTTTACCCCTTGAGGAATCTAATTTTGTCGTAAGGGGATTCTTCATTAGAAGGACTGAAGTAGCTTAATCAGAATGACACATTTTCCTTATTTGAAAACAAAGTATAAAGCAAAATTGCCGAATTTATTTGAGAAAACCGCTTAATTTCTTTTCATAATTCGTTTTTTGATATATAATTTTTATTAATATAAAATGGACGGGAGATTTTTTTGAGAGTTGTTCTGCAAAGGGTAAAACGCGCAAGTGTTTCCGTTGACGGCAAACTTATTGCTTCAATAGGGCGCGGTTTAGTCGTTTTTTTGGGTATATGTAAAGAAGATTCCGATAATGATATAAATTATCTGTCCGAAAAGGTTCTTGGTGCAAGGATTTTTCCCAACGGCGATAAAGAAACATCGGTTTCCGTAAAAGATATAAACGGTGAAATCCTGCTTGTTTCCCAGTTTACGCTTTTCGGAGATATGCGTAAAGGCAAACGTCCTTCTTTCAGCGATGCTATGTCGCCGGAAGAGGCGCTTATTATGTTTGATAAATTTGCCGATACTTTATCACAAAAGGGAGGGAAAGTCAAGACGGGGGTTTTTCAGGCTATGATGGATATTGAACTCGTTAATGACGGTCCTTATACCATACTTATAGATTCTAAAAAAAAGTTTTAGGAGCAAAGTATGTTAATAAGATTTTGGGGGGTCAGGGGGTCTATTCCCGCTCCCGAAAAAGATAAACTCAAAGTCGGCGGCAATACATCCTGTGTCGAGGTTGAAATTGATGATGAGAGACGTTTGATATTGGATGCCGGAAGCGGTATCCGTGCGCTCGGCTTGAAACTTAAAAAAGAAATTGCCGAGGGGAAATCGCGCAATATCGTTATCCTGCTTAGCCATACTCATTGGGACCATATTCAGGGGTTCCCGTTTTTCGTGCCTGCGCTTACCCCGGGTGTAAATATTACGATTTTCGGGCCTTCAAGAGCAAACCGCACTCTCGAAAAAGTCTTGGCAGGACAAATGGAATACGATTATTTCCCCGTAAAATTTTCCCAGCTCCCCGCAAATCTACGGTTTCACGAATTGGGCGAGGGTGTCCATACGCTTTGGAATGATTTAAAAATAACAATACGTCGCCATATCCATCCCGGCATTGCTTTCGGCTACCGTATAGAATACAAAGGGAAAAGTCTTGTCTATTCCACCGATACCGAACATTTCCAAAATATGTTGGACTCGCGTGTAGTTGAGCTATCCAAAGATGCCGACCTGCTTATCCACGATGCCCAGTTTATAAATGAGGAAATGGAGTTCAGGCTCGGATGGGGGCATAGCACGTGGGAACAATGCGTCAACGTAGCCAAAGAGGCTAACGTGCGAAAACTGATGCTTTTCCACCACGACCCATCCCGTAGCGATGAACAGGCTTTTGAGATTGAGCGTCAGGCAAAAGAAAAATTCCACAATGTCATTTTAGCCTGCGAGGAGATGGAAGTCCGCTTGTAGATTTAATACGGTCTCCGTAAAGTATGGTTTTAAGCCTCGCAACAACAATATTTAAAGTCCCGGATTCCATCGCGAGTTCCTCACCGGCGGCGGAGTTTTCCTCCGAAGCAGATGCGGTGGTTTGAACGGCTAAATTTATTTCGCCTATCGCCTTTGAAATTTGCTGCGACCCTTTCAGTTGCTCTTCCGATGAGCGTTTAATTTCTTCAAGAATAGTCCGCATTTTGTCCGAATATTCAACCGCCTCGCCCTGAACCTTGCCGACTTCCGAGCTGAGCGAAAACCCCGACTTAACTCTTTCCGTAACTTTTTCGATAAGACTTGCCGTTTCTTTAGCGGATACGGCGCTTTGTTCCGCAAGAGCCTTAACCTGATTGGCAACCACAGCAAAACCTAAACCCGCTTCGCCGGCTCGCGCCGCTTCAACCGCAGCGTTTAACGCCAAAAGATTTGTTTGAAACGCTATATCATCTATTACCTTGACTATTTTATTAACCTCTGTATTACTCTTTTCGATTTCATTCATCGCCTTGGATAGTTCTTCCATTTTGTTTTTTGCATTATGTGCGCCTTCGGTTACCTGATTCATTACTCCGGATGATTCGCGGATATTTTTTGATGTATTCTCGATAATGGATTGAAGTTCCTCTATTGATGAGGTGATTTCTTCTACCGATGCAGACATCTGCGAAGCCCCGCCGGCTAATTGCGAGGATGAATTTTTTATCTGGTCGGATTGGGTCTTCAGCTTTTGTGAGTTTTCCTCTATTTCACTTGAGGTTGATGATAACGGCTTTACTATGTTGCGGCTTACGAATAGCCAGTTTGCCAAGATTATAAGTATTATTAAGCCTAATATCGATGCTTTCACGATTATAATTTTAGCGACGTTGCTCGTTTCTTCATAGGCAACGGTCGCGTTATCCATACTTTGCATTAAAACCATATTATAAGAATTAATATATTCCAAATCATCGGCTTGAGCATATCCCCGTTCGATAATATTATCTATATGCGCTCTAAAACCCGTCCAAATTTCTTCCCCTCGCTTTAGGATATTAAAGACATTTTCATCGGGGGGCGATAACATACCCTCATCGGGATTCCCGTTTATCAGATTTTGTAGTGAAAAATCAAAGAGATTCCGTGTGTCCGCAAGATTGCCGATATTTTCCTCAACCGCAATCCCATTGGCAACAGCAAAAACCTCTTTCGACATTTTTTGCGAAAGCATACGTTGCCTTCCCGCAATATTTATCAGTCTCCCCGTTTTGGCAATGGTATCCGCCATTGAGATAATTATAAATGTGTCTATTGCGCTCACAAAAAGAAATGCGCCCAGCATTAAGATAAGTTTCATTTTCAAAGTCATAAGCGTCCTCCCGAATTATCCTTTATTCGGGTTAATCATATAGTATTTGTAGTGTATTGTCAAGTTATTACGATTATTTTTGTAGGATTATTCCTCTTCAATTAATCCAAAAGTTAGTATAGCCGTTGGTTATATGAAGCGTAAAGTCTAATTTCGGGTCGTTATACGGTTCGCAGATTTTTTCTATATGTTTCATAATTTCGGTAAGCATTTCGGGTTCGGGACGTTCGGGCATAAAATGGTCATAGCTTTTAAAAAACGGAGTGATTTTATAACTAACGTTCAGGTTTGTAACAAGCCCTATGGTTTTATCCTCGTTGGTTACTTTAGAAACTTCGGGTTGCAACATAGCCTTGCCGACCATCGTATAGCGGGTTTTTATATGCCGTCTTTGGTCGAATATAAAATTCCCCATACTGTAAAATATCATACCGTCGTTATATCGCTCAATTCCCTGAAGGACGTGGGGATGATGACCTATTATCAAATTAGCGCCGTTGTCTATCAGGCGATAGGCTATCCGCTGTTGGACGGGCTGTATAAAATCATCATACTCTATACCCCAGTGCAATGATACCACTACAAAATCCACGCTTTCCCTGAGGGTTTGTATATTGGAAATCATACGGTCTATATATATCCCTGCGACACCGGGACGGTTTTCCCGTGCGTAGAGACTTATAGGGTAAATATCGCCGTAAGCAAGCACGCCTATTTTTATCCCGTTTGTTTCTAAAATTACCGGCGTTGTAGCCTCGTCTATATTCATCCCGGCTCCGGTATGCATAATGCCGTAAACGTCAAGGTTTGATATGGTATGAATTAACGCGATAGTTCCGTAATCCATAGTATGATTATTTGCAAGGCTCACTATATTTATTCCGGCGTTGGTCAGGTATGATAAGGTTTCGGGGCGGCTTTTAAAGGTATATAATTTGTTGACGCGCTCCCCTATCCTGCTCACCGATGTTTCAAGATTTACAAAAGTGAAAGTTGAATCATTGAGCAGGTCGTGAACATCAAAAAACGGGTAAATACCTGTGTTTTGCAAAGTTCGCTCAATACCGCGGTCCATCATTACGTCTCCTGCAAAAGAAAACGTGGTAAGCGGGGGCTGTTCGATTTCTTCAACGGTGCAGGCTAATATCCCGGAAGTCAGGAACAGGACTGTTATAAAAATGCGTATCTTGTTTTTAAAAGCGAATTTTTGCAATAGCTCGGCAAGGTTTTCGGTTTTGCAATCGGAAATCTCAGGTTGCTTCGGTTTATTCATCAATCTCTCCTTAATTTTCTATATACGCATCGACTACCTTCCAATGGATTGTATCGTTAGAGACGGAATATTCAAGCAACATAGCGCCGGCAATATGCCCGTCTTCAAATCGCGCAAAAACCCATCTCGGCGTTAAAACATAAATACTGTCGGGGTCGTAAAACCCGAACGTTCCGCCGAGTGTTCCCTCAAACGGGATTAGTCCGGGATTCTCCGTAAGATTTTCGGCTAAATCCTCAACGGGGTTTTGTAGCCCCTGCCGGACAAGCCATTTTATTTCGTGGGCGTAGAGACCGTTAGACATAGTCGGAATATATGTTGTATATGTTTCGCTATCCTTCAATTTGTCGAGTTCGTTTTGAGTATTGATATACAGTGCGATAAACACCGTGCAGATTAAAAGAAGGATTATGCAGGATATAAACCAAAAAGTTCGTTCCTTTACATAAAACCCGTCCTGTATCATTACGCCCTCCTTTTTATTTATAATTAGCCAATACCTTTTCTATGAAATCGGTTTTTGCCCAAGTATATGAGTTTCTGTCTTCGGGGAATTTTAAGGCGAGTTTGATTTTTAAATCTTCGTATTGTTTGGCGACATCGGAGTGTCCGCGCAATATATCCCGGAAGCGAATATGGTTATACCACAGTTTTGAGTTGCTCTCTACCACGTGGATATGGTAAAGCGAAAGGTTATCTTCCTGACGGATAAAAAGCAACCGTCCCGGCAAACCGTCGTTTCCGCGAAAATAATATCCTAAACCCACTAATAAACCGATAATTCTCATAGCGGGAGTCCCGGTTTCGGCGAAATTTTCCACCCCTATTAAGATATCGATTATCGGTTTTGCTTTGATACCCGGAACCGCCGTTGCCCCGATATGTTCTATATCCTTAATCAAGTCCCCGATAACGCACAATATTTCTTTTTTTTCTTTTTCATAAAATGTAGTCCATTCAATAGAGTAATTGTCAAGCCGAACCTTGTTTTTCTCAAGTCCTATCATACGAAAATCCTTTTTTAAATAATTATAAGCGTTCCGCGCGGAAGTTTTACAATTTCGCCCGAAACCCCGGCTTCGCTCATTTCCTCTTTTGAGTTCTCCTCTTTGCCTTTCAGCAAAAAAAACTTAGTCGCATTAGGGCAATGCTTTTTCCGCCACTGAAGTATATTTTTCACGGAGGAAAACGCCCGTGCCGTTATTATACATCGCTCGCTTATAACAAACTCATCCGATACCTTATAAGCGCTCGCGTTGAGTTTAAGCCTCCCGATTATCCACTCGAGAAACGCGAGTTTTTTATCCGCAACATCGGTCAATACAAACCGCTTATCGGGCAGGGTAACAGCAAGAGGAATAGCGGGCAACCCTCCGCCGCTTCCTATATCAACTATCGTAGAGACATCCGTATCCGCGATAAAGTCGGCAAGCCTCAGGCTGTCCTCTATATGCCTTTCCCATACCTCTGCTTCGGTTTCTTTTCCGATAAGGTTTATTTTTTTATTCCACTTCAAAAGCTCATCGACATAAGTTTTAAGAAGCGGATTATCCCTGTAATTTTTCATAGAAAATTATAACCGATTTGCGTAACGATTTCAAGCATATAGACTAAGGTTTTGATTTTAATGGAAAAGGACGCCCGTTTGGACGTCCTTTTATGTAAGTATAGTATATCTTATTTTTTCTTAGATTTAATCGCAGCATGAGCGGAAGCAAGACGCGCAATAGGCACACGGAAAGGAGAACAACTGACGTAGTTCATACCGAGACTGTAACAGAACTCAACGGTTTTGGGTTCGCCGCCGTGTTCGCCGCAGATACCGATTTCGATATCTTTCTTAACGCCTTTAGCCAAGTCAATCGACATCTTCATAATCTTGCCTACACCCTTCTGGTCAAGAACTTGGAACGGGTCGTAATCGTAAATACCCATATCCACATATTGAGGGAGGAACGAACCTGAATCATCACGGCTGAAACCGCAGGTCATCTGGGTAAGGTCGTTAGTTCCGAATGAGAAGAAGTCTGCAATCTCGCCGATTTCATCCGAGGTGAGAGCGGCACGGGGAACTTCAATCATCGTTCCGAGCAATACTTTAAGGTCAACACCGGCTTTCTTGATAGCCTCATCAACAATAGGCTTGGATTTGTCTATAAGAATCTGAAGCTCTTTTACGTTACCGACAAGAGGGAACATAATTTCGGGAATAACGTTGATATTTTTTTTCTTAACCGAAACCGCCGCATTAACAATAGCCCTTACCTGCATCTCTGCGATTTCACTGTATATTATACCTAAGCGGCATCCGCGAAAACCCAACATCGGGTTAAACTCGTGGAGGCTATTAACTTTTTCTTTAACTTTTTCAAAAGGAACGCCCATCTGTGAAGCAAGCGCCTTCTGGTCTTTTTCCTCATGAGGGAGGAACTCGTGGAGAGGCGGGTCTAAAAGACGGATAATCACGGGGAAACCTTCCATAGCTTCAAAAAGTCCCTCAAAGTCGCCCTGCTGCATCGGTTCGATTTCAGCAAGAGCCTTTTCGCGTTCCTCACGTGTGTCGGAAAGAATCATCTTACGAACCGAATCGATACGGTCGCCTTCAAAGAACATATGCTCGGTTCGGCAAAGCCCTATACCGACAGCGCCGTATTCACGCGCTCTTTTAGCATCGGCAGGAGTATCGGCATTAGCGCGAACTTTCATCTTGGTAACCTCATCAGCCCACGCCATAAGAGTTCCGAAATTACCGGTAAGCTTGGGCTCTTCGGTTTCAAGCGCTCCTTTCATTACTTCACCGGTAGAGCCGTCAAGAGAAATAAACTCGCCCTGCTTGATAGTAACGCCGGCGGCTGTCAACTGCTTGTTCTTGTAGTCGATAGAAACAGCGGAACATCCCGCAACACAAGGCTTACCCATCTGACGGGCAACAACCGCTGCGTGAGAGGTGGAACCGCCTCTTGCGGTAAGAATACCCTTAGCGGCGTTCATACCTCCGATATCTTCGGGGGATGTTTCAATTCTGATAAGAACAACAGGGTCGCCTGCCGCAGCCATTTCCTCTGCCTCATCGGCGGTAAACACAGCCTTACCGACTGCAGCACCGGGGGATGCGTTAAGCCCTTTAGCGATAGGCTCTTTTTTCACGCCCTTCTTGAAAGTGGGGTGAAGAAGCTGGTCAAGCTGAGCGGGGTCAACTCTAAGCAATGCGGTTTCTTTGTCGATAAGTTTCTCTTCAACCATCTCAATAGCGATACGAAGAGCCGCGGTTGCGGTTCTTTTACCGGTTCTTGTCTGGAGGAAGTAAAGTTTGCCCTCCTGTATGGTGAATTCCATATCCTGCATTTCTTTGTAATGCTTTTCAAGTTTATCTTTAAGATTTACCAATTGCTTGCAAATCTCAGGCATTTTCTCCTCAAGCGAGGGGTATTTATTCTTTCTGTCATCTTCGGAAACACCGTTGTTTTTAGCCCATTCGCGGGAACTTTCAAGAGTGATTTCCTGAGGAGTTCTGATACCTGCAACAACGTCCTCACCCTGAGCATTGATAAGATATTCGCCGTAAAATTTGTTTTCACCAGTAGCAGGGTTTCTGCTGAAACACACACCGGTAGCCGATGTTTCGCCCATATTACCGAATACCATTGCCTGAACGTTTACCGCGGTTCCGAGAAGCCCGCGGATATCGTTGATTTTTCTGTATTTGATAGCGCGGTCATTATTCCATGAATTGAAAACCGCATTGATAGAAGCCCAAAGTTGTTCTTTCGGGTTTTCTGGAAAGTCGCTTCCTTTAACCTTTTTATACATTGCCTTATATTTTTTAACTACTTCTTTGAGGTCATCAACGTCGAGGTCGGTATCTTTGATATCTTCTTCCGAGATACCTTTTGTTTTAGCGACGATTTTTTTCTGTTCGTCAAGAATTTCCTCGAAA
Source organism: uncultured Brevinematales bacterium (assembly GCA_964591955.1). Taxonomy (GTDB): domain Bacteria; phylum Spirochaetota; class Brevinematia; order Brevinematales; family CAZQBT01; genus CAZQBT01. The sequence continues at coordinate 8,232 of CAZQBT010000049.1, forward strand.
TTGTGATGAGGAACGTCCATTGCAACATCGCCGAACATCTGGATAAATCTCCTGTAAGAGTCCCAAACAAATCTGGGGTTACCGGTTTTAGCTACAAATCCCTCAACAACATCATCATTAAGCCCAAGATTAAGAACCGTGTCCATCATACCGGGCATAGATTGAGCAGCGCCGCTTCGTATGGAAACAAGCAAGGGGTTTTGCTTATCCCCGAACTTCATACCCATAGCTTTTTCGAGCTTAGCAATATTCTCATCAACCTCTTTGTCAAGCCCTACGGGATAACTCTTGTTGTTTTTGTAATAAAGGTCGCAAACCTCGGTAGTGATAGTAAATCCGGCAGGCACAGGCACTCCGATATTTGTCATCTCGGCAAGGTTAGCACCCTTTCCGCCCAACAAATCCTTCATTTCCTTTTTTCCCTCGGCTTTTCCTGCACCGAAGAAATAGACATATTTAGCCATATAATCCTCCAACGTATTGTATTTTTTTTAAGCAATATTATATATCTTATTTCCGTTTTATGCAATTACAAGGGGAATAAACTTTCAGGAATCTTGCATATAATAAGGAAAGTGGAATGTTCCAAACCGATTCTCTTTCATTTGATTTGGTTGAAATTTTTTTATCTTAGGTTTATGATATTATACAACGGAGGAAAAAATGAAATTTACAATTATTTACCGGATGATTTTATTTGGAATGGGTATAGGGTTAATATCCTGCGGTAATGCGGACAGTAAGCATCAGCACGAATTAGCTTCGTATCTCGGTGAGGCGCTTTGCGAAACGGTTATAGAATCCTACCGTGAGGATATTATTGCACAGGGGGGAGGGGGACTTGTTCCCGCTACCAATATCGACAAGGTAAATGCATCCCGCTATTATGTTACTATTGAAGACGGGCTTATGGAAGAACTTATGGAATTGCAACTTGAGTTGTGGCAGGACTATGAGATTGAGGTGTATGAGCGCGATAACGATAAAGAAAACGGCAAAGCATCCCATTTTATTATTATAAAGAGCAAGGGTGAGGAGCGGTTCGGTATCCGTCTGAAATACGACAAGGATGCGGATAAATTCCATATCTTGGGATACTGGACTATTGAGCCGAATTTCTTGGAGTAGAATATCAAAAAGGAGATATTTTGGAAACTAATGAAATAAAGGCTGATTTTTTAAGGTTACTTAAAAATCTGGCTTGTGAATTAACAGAGTATATTTGTGCTTCAGACGGCAAATGGAAAATCAAGGGCTTTATTGATACAGATAAAAAAAATTTATGACATTTCCGATGATACTAAACTTTTATCTAAAATATTGGAAATACATCTATACCCTAAATTCCTGGAATTTGCAGATAAGAATAATTATAATATTGTTTTACCCGACAAACAAAATTATTATCCGGATCTATCTTTTGTTGATAAAAATGATGAAAATAATAAATTCGCCCTTGATTTAAAAACCACCTACAGGCTTGAAAAAAAACCGGATTTTATTAGGGGTTTTACACTTGGCTCTCATGGAGAGTATTTTATTAATAGGAATAGCGATAAAAACATTCAGTTTCCATATAATAAATATAAAGGACATTTTTGTCTTGGTATTATATATACCAGATTAAATAAAAAAAAATTTCCTGAAATTTACCGTATAAAAGATTTGAAAAGAATAATATCTGCTATTGGAGAATTCCAATTTTTTGCCTGTGACAAATGGGCTATTGCAAGTGATAAAGGGGGAAGTGGAAACACAGCCAATATCGGAAGTATAAAGTATATTCCCGATATAATTGAAGGCAATGGTTTATTTAAAAATTTAGGCGAAGAGTGTTTTGATGATTATTGGATAAATTACGGTAAGATAATAGATATCCAAACAAACAAGCCGATTACTTCATTAGAAAAATTTTTAGCATACAAAGGAAAAGATGTGTCGCTGATAAATTACGGAACTTTCAAAAAAAAGAGGTATTGATGAGACAAATCAAAGTTCCCCCGATTAAGATACAAGGCATTAAAACAAAACTTGTTCCCTGGATATTATCCCAAATTGACGGTAAAGAGTATTCAAGATGGATTGAGCCGTTTATGGGTTCCGGTGTCGTAGGATTTAATTTATTACCTAAGCAGGCGATTTTTTGTGATTTAAACCCTCATTTAATTAACTTCTATAACGCCGTAAAAACCGGAGAAATCAACCCGGACAGAGTAAGAAAATTCTTAACGGACGAATCAGCAAAACTTTCATCACAAGGAGAAATCTATTACTACAAAATTCGGGAACGATTTAATACGGATGGACATCCTTTACATTTCCTTTTTCTAAACAGGTCTTGCTTTAATGGTATGATTAGATTTAATAAAAAGTTGTTCTACAATGTGCCTTTCGGACACAAGCCTGAAAGATTTTCCAAATCTTATATCACTAAGATTGTAAACCAGATAGAATTTGTAGAAAAATCCATAAAGTTAAATGAGTGGGTTTTCAAGACGCGGGATTTTCGCGTTACATTAGAGCAGGCAAATAGCAGAGATTTTATATATTGCGACCCGCCTTATATAGGGCGTCATGTCGATTATTATGATTCTTGGAATATAAGCGATGAAATAGATTTACATAATTTACTCATAAAATCCGGAGCCAAATTTATTGTTTCCACATGGCATAGTAATAAATATAGAGTTAATGAAACTTTGCGCAAGGTTTGGTCTGATTGTAATTTTATTACGCGGGAACATTTTTACCATATAGGCGCAAGAGAGAAAAACCGCAACTCAATTACTGAGGCATTAATAATGAATTTTCCCGGAAAAACATCCGACTATATTCCGGAGAATAAAGAGATTTTTGAATATGAATTGTTTTAAAAACAGGGGATATAGTCCTTTTAAAATACATATATCGCCGAATAAACGAACGGGAGTTTAATATGAAATTTATGCGAAAGGTTTTTGTGTTTATCGCTATGGCATTGTCAATCGCGGGGACTTTTTCGGGATGCAGGATGCGCGTAAGAGTTCGCCCCTCTCAAAGCAAAAGCGGTGAGGTTAAAAAGACCGACACCAAACCTGCGGTTCAACCGGACAAGAAAACCGACACAAAGGCAACAAAGCCCGAATCCTCAAAAAAGGATACGACTAAAAAATAGCGGAGTTTGTTGATAAAAAATTTCAAGTTGAAAATTAACCCCGCGCCTTTATTTTTAAGGTCACGGGGTTAATTGAAAATATTAGATTTTTCGGAACTAACCCGATACGGGAACAAACTCTCCTTTTCCCTCATCAAATTGCATTTCGCCGATAAAGTTGCCGTTTTTATCCCATCCGATAATTTTCCATCTTTCAAACTCCACGCCGTTAATAACGGCATTTTCAGACAGCCCCCCAAATCTGATATTTCCGTTTTCATGGAATGAAATCATCCCGATATTTAATCTCCCCGATGGGGTTTGAAAATTCTGCGGATTAGAAAGCATAACTATATTTACTTTTCCGCTTTCATAAAATTCAACCCTTTCGGATTTCAGATTTCCTAACGAAGTAGATATATTTTGAGCCCCGGAAAGATTTCCATACTTGATATTTCCGTTTTCGTAAAACCCTATGGAAGTTAATTTCAAAGTGCCGGACGGGGTTTTTACCGAATGAGGTTGCGAAAACGACCCGCCTTCAATTTTACCGCTCTTGTAGAAAACAATAGCGGTAAAGCTAAGACTTCCCGCGGGAGTGTTAAAGGAATGAGGCTCGGAAAGATTACAACTTAATATCTCCCCGCTTTCATAGAATTCAACTCTATTAGCCTTTGCTTTACCTAAGGATGTGTTAATCCCCTGATAGTCGGGAAACCAGAAAGCGTTTAATTTTCCGTTTTCATAAAATCTAACCTCGCTTATTATCAGCGTTCCACCGGCAACTTCAAACGGAATAGGTTCTGCAAAACCGATATATTTGATATTCCCGTTTGCGAAAAATTCAACCGAACTGCCCGCCTCACATCTCAATTTACCGATAGAGGTATCAAAAAAAGCCGTTTCCGAAATCATAGCCCTTGTAATCCTCCCTTCACTATCTTTGTTTGCAAAAGCCACCGAAACCTCGGTCCCGTCGGGTAAGACAACCGTATCCCCCCAAATCGGAGCAATCGTCAAGCATACACAAGCAACAGTTAAAGCCACCCCGCAAAATATTTTTGACAAAAGTTTTTCCATAATTGCCTCCTTAATTTTTTGTAATAACATTATAAAAAGGCATCAAACTTTGTCAACCCGATTTTATAATAGAAATGACTAAAAACAAAACTTAATTGATAAGAAACTTCACGCTGAAAGTCGAACCCTCGCCGTAAACGCTTGATACCTTTATATCGCCGTTGTAGTGCTTGACGAATTTACCTACCAGATACAAGCCTAATCCCGCGCCTTTATCGTTAAGGTCGGGGGAGTCCGATGTTCTGTAAAATTGCTCGAAAATATGGGGGAGGTCTTTTTCCTTATATTATTGCATTTCGCCGACAAATTTGCCGTTTTTATCCCACCCGACAAAGGAATCGGCTTCAAAACTAATTCCATCAATTATAGTTCTTTCAGCCAAAAGTGCAAATTGTGTTTTCCCGTTTTCATAAAAACCAATTGCTCCTAACTTCAAATTTCCAACCGAAGTGTCGAATAACTGGGGTTCTGAAAGTATTCCCCATCCAATTTTACCATTTTTATAAAATCCAATTTGATTTAATTCTAATCTACCTGCCGGTGTATTAAAATTTTGCCCTTCCTTTAAATTAACAATATACAATTCACCATTTTCATAAAAATAAACCATTCTTTCCCGAACAGGTCTAATTCTGCCAATAGGAGAATGCATCCATCTTTCATTTGAAAGTCTGCCTGCTTTCAATTTGCCGTTTTCATAGAAAATAATTTCATCAATATTTATTAACCCCACCGAGGTCTCATAATCTATAGGCTTTGATAAGAAAATTTTTTCTAACTTACCGCTTTCATAGAAACAAACAGGGCGAGTAGCTGCTAACCTAAAACTACCAATAGACGTTTCAACTGAATGCTCAACTAAAACGACTACAGTTTTTATTTGTTCCCCGCTATAAAATTCAATTTGCCTGTTAGGAACAAGTCTAAAACTGCCTATAGGAGTATTAGCCAATTGTATTTCTGAAAGAAACCCTCTTTTTAATTTGCCATTCTTATGAAAAAAAACAGGGTATTTGGCTTCAAACGTCTCCTTATCCCTAAAAACTGCTCGGATTTCAAAAAAATGAAATATTTCTACTCGCCTATTACCATAGAATTCGGTTCCACTACTTATAGTTGGATTAATATCTAAACGCATAGTAACTAAGCCAAGTGGAGTGCTTATACTAATATATGAGGGTCTTGTATAAAGTTTGGAATCTAAGTTTTGATAAATGGAAATCGGATGATTAGCAGCAAGTTCCAATTCACCGGCAGAAGTATTTACTAATTGATTTTTTTCGAGGAAAATTTTTTCTAAATTTCCATTCTGATGAAATGAAATCGGCCAATGTGAAGGTACCTCAAAATTGCCTACATCTGTGTTTACTAATTTGTTCTCTGCAATGACACCTTCTTTTAACTCTCCGCTTTCATAAAATGATACTTTGCTGTTTGGATTAAATTTTAGTTTGCCCAGAGTGGTGTCTATCTGTTGTAACTCCGAAAGAAAGAAACTTTGTAATTCTCCGCTTTCATAAAAAACAATCCACTTGTCGGCGGCAATACTTAATTCGCCTGCGGGAATATTTACCAACTGGGCTTTTGAAAGCGCCCCGGCTCGCAAATTGCCGTTTTCATAAAAATCAATCTTTCTATTAGTAGAAAACTCTAACTTCCCTATTGAAGTATTAAGATAAGCAGGTTTGTCAAGTCTCACACTAATAATTATTCCAGCTTGATTCCTTGCAATTTTCGTAACCGAAACCTCGGTCCCGTCGGGTAAGACAACCGTATCCCCCCAAATCGGAGCAATCGTCAAGCATACACAAGCAACAGTTAAAGCCACCCCGCAAAATATTTTTGACAAAAGTTTTTCCATAATTGCCTCCTTAATTTTTTGTAATAACATTATAAAAAGGCATCAAACTTTGTCAACCCGATTTTATAATAGAAATGACTAAAAACAAAACTTAATTGATAAGAAACTTCACGCTGAAAGTCGAACCCTCGCCGTAAACGCTTGATACCTTTATATCGCCGTTGTAGTGCTTGACGAATTTACCTACCAGATACAAGCCTAATCCCGCGCCTTTATCGTTAAGGTCGGGGGAGTCCGATGTTCTGTAAAATTGCTCGAAAATATGGGGGAGGTCTTTTTCCTTAATACCATGCCCCGTGTCGGAAATTTCAACGACAAGATAATCGCCCTTGCGAAAGCCTTTAACGTTAACCTTGCCGCCGGGACGGTTATAAAAAATAGCGTTACTGAATAATTCATCAAAGATAGTTCTCATCACGGATTTATTGGCACGGTAATTTTCAAATTCCCGCGATAAATCTATATTGATTTTCACCTTTTTTTCCGCAATACTCTCTTTGTAATAATCCGTTAGAAATGCAAATATATCCCTGAAATTCACGTTATCTACAAATAAATCGTCGACCTGACGCTCAAGTTCCTGTATAGTAAGGACTTTTTCAACCGCGCCCGTAAGTCCGGCAATTTGCGAATGCATTGTTTTCAGAAACTCTACCCGTTCTTCCTTGCTAAGCTCGTTGTTATTTATTACCTCATCAAGATTATGGTAAATACGGTTCAGCGGTTCTTTTATATTTTTCGAGAAATCGGAATACATCTGGTCTTTAAGATTAACCAATTTTAAAAGTTCAAGGTTTTGATTTTTGATTTTCTGGTAAAGCATAGCGTTATTCATAGAAATAGACGCCTGTGATGCGAAAATCTCGGCGACATCAAGGTCTTGAACCCTGAAAGTTTTTTCATCGGAAATTATATCCAAATATATTATCCCGAGAAGACGTCCCTCATAAATCATCGGGATACACACAAAAGAAAAAGAAATGCTCCCGTCCCCGTCAGCAACCTCATGAAACAACTTAAAGACAGTCGATTTTGTTTGCGCGGTTTTATCAATATGAATTTTAGGATATTCAAAATAAGAGCGTTTTATCTCGGATTTCTTTAGATTAAAAAAGACAAAGGGGTAAAGTTTGTCGTTATCAAATGTGTATATAATACCGCGCTCGGCTTTTAAACTTGTAACAAGCCCCGACAAAACCCTTTTGAGAAGTTTTTTTTCTTCAAGAATGGAACTTATCTGCTTGTTTATCTCAAGGAGATTGCTCAATGCAATATCGCGTTGACGAAGCTCTTTTGCGGAAAAATGGCTTATCCGCTCCTCAGTCTTGGCACGCTCCTGCGCCTCCATCAACTCCCTGTTTGTAAGTTTTTCGACACTACTATAAGCGCGAATAATCCTGTCCATTCCGCTAATTTGAGCTTGTTGCTTTTCGATAATCTGGTTCAGATACTCAATTTCTTTTTTATAATCCGGTAAATTCATCACGCCCCCGAACCGCTAAAAGTCCGTATTTTATATTTCACCCGCATACAAAGATATTATAATTAAGAAAATCGGTTGTATCAAGTTTAAGGGGAAATAAAAAAGACTTAATCCGAAACGGAATCCTTCTCGGGGACAAAGATTGTCTTTAATCTCGGTAAAAAAAGCCCCGTGGTGCGTTTGTATTCGGCATAAGCCTCGCCGAATTCCGTCTCCATCAAAGCCTCTTCGCGGGGAATTCTGTATGCAACAAGAATTGTCAGTCCGGCAATCCAGGAAATTCCTATAAAAAAGTTTGCGGTCATCATAAATACCGCAAAATGAAGAATATAAAACGCGGTATACATCGGATGGCGCACCCATTTGTAAATTCCGCTCATAGCGAGGGTGTGGTCTTTTTTGATAACAATAGTGGATGAATAATTTCTGCCGAGCGCCTCGTGAACAACAACAAACAAACAAAGCGAACCGATACCTAAGAATATTCCCGTAATTCTAACCCAATCGGGCAATACAAGCCCCGCCCAGTCAAGCAACGAGTTGAAAAAAATAAAGATAATAAAAGTCGAGACCTCAAATGCCATAACCGCCCCGAGAATAATCGAATCGGTTTTACGTTCCCGCCTGCCCGCCTCTTTTTTCCATCTGCTTTTGATAGCCTTTCGCTTGTAATATGCGCGGATTACGACAAATATGGAATAGATAATTATAAGCGATATTTCGTATATTGAATATTCTCTCATTATGTCTCCAAGAGTAATCCTGTCAGCGGTTAGCGATAACAATGTCTTCCGGTTTAAGGTAATAAACGTCATCATCTATCAGTATAATCTCGTTTTCACCGTTACCCTTAAAGTCCTGTATAATAATCTCCGCGTTATGTTTATTAAGCATAAACGAAAGTTTTTCAGTCTCAAGACGGGACGGGTAAAAGAAAGTCACAGTAACAACGTTAGTGCCGTCGTAACCGATTATAATATAGTCCCAGTATTTTCCGCCGTCCAAGTTATATTTAAGCGTTTCATGGTAAAATTTAATGTCCAATACTTCGGTAAAAATAGCGTTGGAATGGTTTGTTACAATATAATTCGGTGAAACCGGCGGGAGGTTGGTATTGGTGATATAATAATATGCGTTTGTGGGTCTTATTAACATAATAATATTACTGGAAGTGAAAATTTTACTTTTCGGGGTAAAAAGAGGGTTACCCTCGTAGCGGGCGTTGGTAATAGCGGGAAGCCCCGCGATAACAACATATCCGGTCTTGCCGTTAAACTCGGTCATATCCTCATAAAGCGGATAGAAAATCAAATCGCGCCTGTCCTGACGCCGTTCCGCAACCGGCAATTCCACATGAGAACTGCGCGCACGCTGAATAAGCCGCGTGCTTGGCGTAAAATAGAAAATATTGCCGAAATGGTCAAACTGAGGTTGTATATTAAACCTGTAACGGAAAGTCGGTCTCCCCGTTAGTTCGTTTAATAAAACCATCTGCGAATACGCCTTTTTACGATATTCGCTTTCCTCCAAAGACATAAGATAATCAAAAGAGTTTTGCGCATAAACTCTTGCCTCGTTATTAAGCCCGCCGTCAAGATAGAAATTAAGAATATCGTAATGGATATAAAATCTACCGGGATGGAGCGATAAAGCATTTTCAAAATATTTTTTTGCCTCGTTCCTGTCGCCTAAATCAAGATACAAACTCCCGACATAATAAAGGTAGTCCTGCCTGTCTAAATAAGCCGATACGGGATTAACCCTCTTCACATAGTGAAGCGCGCCCTCTAAATCCTTCCGGTAATATGCTCTCAGCATAGACTTGTAATAACGGATTTCATCATTGGAAAACCCCGAACGAAGCGCGGCGCTTATAAATTTATTAGCCTGAGCATAGTCCTTGAGCTTGAAATGACAAATTCCCACACGTTGAACCAAAAACCATCTTTCGGATGGATAACTGTCTATAAGCACGGAATACCGTCTTATAGCCTTGCGAAGGTTATCCTCACGTGAAAGCGCATAGGTTTCAAACTCCTCTTTAAGAGCGCTGAAAAATTCATCATTGGTAACGGTGTAAGGGACTTCACGAAACCGCATACGGTTTAACCTGAACAGGTCGTAATTATATTGAAGCGTGGTTTTGTCTGTTTCCCGACGTTGCAATTCGCGTTCGCGAGCTTCGGCTTGAGCCGCCGCTTCAGGTGAAAGCCTGATAGGCAGAGGGGCTTCTCCTTTTACCGCCTGCGGAATATCCCGCTTTCCACATCCGCCTGTAACCAAAATCAATGCGATAAATATAATATATCTTTTCATAAATTATCCCGATATTTTTTTGAACAAAAGATTATAACCCAAACCGCGTAAAAATTCAATTATT
>CAZQBT010000050.1:0-17339 GCA_964591955.1 uncultured Brevinematales bacterium
ATCTCTTTTTTTTTCAAAATAAGTATGGTATAATATATCAATAAGATATTTATGGGTAACGTGCTTCCGCCGAGCATCCGTTTCTTTCGGCGAAAGCATCGCGGGGAAAGTCCGAATATATTTCCGTATATATTACCGAAAATTCAGGGGGTCGATATGAAATTAAATTTTTCCCTTCGCAAATTCGGTTTATTGGTCTTGATGGGTTTATTAGCAACTCCTCTGTTCGCCGATAACGGGCAGAAGCCTACAATCTATATTTCGGGTTTTATTAATCGCGGACAGGGCGGTGATTTTATCGGCGAGGTTGTCGGACGTTCGCTAAAATCCATTGTCGAGATTACCCGTCAATATAATGTTGTATCACCGGTCAATATATCCGATTACCTGAACGAAGCAGGCATTACAGGCGTTTCACCATCCGACCTGACTATCGAATTTATAAGCGAAAATTATGAAACCCTGAAGTTTGACGAGGTTTTATCGGGAAGTTTTACGCCTACACGGGACGGTAGAAATGTCAATATCGAGGTTAAAGTTACCCGTCTCATTGATAAAGCGGAAACTTTTTCCAAAACATACAGGGCTTCCACCGATATAGAAATATTCGATACAATTGATGAAATCTCGCTTGAACTCGCCAACGTATTAACGGGAAAACGTCTCGGAACGGCGGAAATACTAATAGCAACCACTGTTGACGGCGCGCGTATCTTTATGGACGGTATTGAGGCGGGCAAAAACCGTGTCCGTTTCCAAAGAGCTATCGCGGGATTGCCTCATATTGTAGAAATTAAAAACGCCGAGGATGAAGTCCTGTTTTCTAAGGAATTTATTGTAGAGGAGGGGCGGGTTTACGACTTGAACTACAACTACAAGGAATTTGTGGATTTCTACGATGAATCCACCAACGTTTTAAGAATGACCCGTGAGGAGTTTTTGAAATCCCAGCGTCCGCCGGTTTATAAAAAATTCGGGTTTGAGGTTGTCGGAGGAAGAGGCGCTTTTGCATGGGTTGGCGGATATTTCGCTTATCATGCTTTTTCTATTTCGTTTAACGTAAGTTATATCCCAAAAACACCCGACTTGGTTTATGACAACTATATACCTTTATCATTAATGCTTACTTTTCACGCTTTACCGCGGGACAGGATATTTAATTTTGCCTTTGACTACGGACTAATATATTACCCCGGTATTAAAACAGGTCCCTTCTATCAGAGCAGTATTCATCTTTACGTAGGTATGGACTTAATGTTTAAACCGGATTTTGCTTTTATGCCGAAATTTATCCGAAATACAACCTTTTTTGTCGGGGGCGGAAGTTTTATAACCGGAGAGTATGGATTTCTTCTGTCCTTCGGCGCCAGATTTTAAAGGAGGGTGAAAAATGAAAAGAATATATATATTAGCGGTTTTATCTTTGGTTTGGATTTTCTCGGGCTGCGATTTGTTATTAGGCCCTATCACCGGCATTTCCCTCATTGAACAACTCAAGTTCGGGTGGCATAAAGAAATGTTAGACCATAGTATTGACGTTTACGACCATAATAACGTAAAACTTGAATTCTTTAGATATAAAAGAAACGGCGAACCTTCGGCAGGGTTGGTGGCGGCTTATGTTGAAGGTGAAGATCCCGGGTCATTTAAAATAAGACTTTTTTTAGAAGAAGACGGATGGGAAGAAACGCCCATTGCCGAACTTGGTTTTGAAGATTTTTTATACAACAATTTCTTTGATATAAGCCTTTCCGATAACCCCCGTATAATATGCCCCACAGACGGAAACTCATTTAGAATATACGATGTAGAAAACAGGCGATTTTTTAATCACACCGCTTCAGGACTTAACATACGTCGGATTTTTATCGACAATGAAGGTCCTTTTGGAATAGACATGGACGACAATCGCATCAAAAGAATTAACCTGACGGATGGGGGTTGGTCCTGGGATGAAAACAATACACTTCACATCGGCAATAACGGGGGCGTAATTAAGATACAAGGTATTAATCCAAATCAAACTTTATTGGGTATAACAAACTCTGTCTCTGAGGAAGAAGACTTTTATTTAACTATAATGGATTTTAAAACCAAAGAATATCTTGTTGAGGGTTTCCCTGTTTTCGCTACAATTGAAAATAAGCAGGAACACGTCAGATATATTGCACTGCGCGAATTTAACAACGCTTACTATTTCAATATTGGAGGCTATATACTCAAGGCGGAAAAAAACTATATTGAGCAAGATTTCAATATCGACGGGTGGATAAGCAAATGGGAAATATTGGGTAATGAATTTCTTGAAATGGGAGCTGATGACCATTATATAACATTCAGGAACCGCAATTTGCTAATGGGATGGTCGTCAAGGGAACGTGGCGAGTTCTATTACGCCGAGGGTTTAAACAATAATCACGTAATAACTATGGATATGATTGTTGCTAAAAACCCGTTCCCCATTATATACGTTGCAATTCTAAGAAGCGACGGTATAGTCCTGCTGAAAAAAGAAATTTAGCTCATAACCGGGATTGCTTAAACCTACAGGCAATATAGCTGTGAAGCGATATGCCTCACGTGCCGCTCTGCATTAAACCGAAAATCGGAAAAGCATAATATCCCCGTCTTTAACGATATACTCCTTGCCCTCAAGACGGAGCTTTCCCGCTTCCTTAGCCGTATTCCACGACCCTGCTGCAATAAAATCCCCGTATGATACGGTTTCGGCGCGAATAAAACCCCGTTCCATATCGGAATGAATTGCGCCTGCCGCCTGAGGGGCTTTGGTTCCCCGCCTGACCGTCCATGCACGGCTTTCTTTTTCACCGGTAGTGAAAAACGTAATCAGCCCCAACAGACTATACCCCTCCATAATGAGTTTTTCAAGCCCGCTTTTCTCCTCGCCGAGTTCTCTCAGATATTCATGCGCCTCCTCAACGGAAAGTTCGCTTAATTCCTCTTCGATTTTAGCGCAAAGCACGACTATATCCGCGCCTATCTCATCACAATACGCTTTAAGTTTTTTATAATTGGGATTATCGCCGTAAGAAGAAAGCATCCCCTCGCTGACGTTAGCGCATACCAATAGAGGCTTGGCGGTAAGGAACTGGTAACCGCGGATAGTTTTTTTAGCGTTATCATCAAGGTCGATATTCTTGATAAGCACGCCCTTGGAAACCTCCTCCCTGATACGCGACAGGAGTTCGGCTTCGGCTTTGGCGGCTTTATCCCCGCTGTTTGCAAGACGGAGACGTTTGTCGATAGTGCTTTCGAGAGTATCAAGGTCTTTGAGCATAAGCTCGGTATTGATAATATCAAGGTCGCGCAACGGGTCAACCTCGCCGATATGTATGATGTTTTCATCCTCGAACAGGCGCACAACCTGCACAATCGCATCAACGTTACGGATATTGGATAAGAACTGGTTGCCGAGACCCTCGCCCTTGCTTGCCCCCTCAACAAGCCCGGCTATATCAACAAACTCCACCGTAGTGGGTGTGGTTTTCTTACTCTTGGATAATCCCGAAATCTTGGTCAACCGCGCGTCGGGAACATCGACAATCCCGACATTAGGTTCAATAGTGCAAAACGGATAGTTGGAACTCTCCGCTCCCGCTTTCGTCATTGCGTTAAACAAAGTAGATTTGCCTACGTTCGGCAAACCCACTATTCCGCAGGAAAAACCCATACCGTCCTCCGAATATTTTTAGCCAATATTTTATCATAATTCCTGCAAAGTTGCGAAGTTTTTATTCATTTCAAATTAAGTTTTTAAAGATTTGTGTTTTCCGATTGAAAGCTATATAATTAAGCGTATGAAAATTATCGGAGGGATTTGATGAGCAAAAATCTTTTACTTGAAATCGGCACGGAGGAAATACCACACGAAATCCTGAGTGGAACAATCACCCAATTAAAACAAGTATCATTACAGAAGCTAAACGAAGCGGGGATAGAGTTCGGGAAAGTTTTTACATACGGCACTCCCCGACGCCTCGCATTGCAGGTTTTTGACGTTGAAGAAACGACTATCGAAAAAAACATAGAGAAAAAAGGTCCCCCCGTGAGCGCGGCTTTTGACGGCAACGGCAACCCGACTAAAGCGCTGGAGGGTTTTCTGCGGGGACAAAATGCCGAAATCGGAGATGTGCAAAAAAAGGAAATAAACGGGAATCTTTACGTTGTCCTTGAAAAAACGGAGGGAGGAGAAAAAGCCGCCGATGTTTTACCGTCTGTTCTTAAAGACACTATTCTATCGCTGAATTTCCCTAAAACTATGAGATGGGGTAATTATAAGACGGCGTTTGTCCGTCCGATACGATGGATAGTTTCGATATACGCCAAAAATGTTTTGCCGTTTTCGATTGAAAATATCAACGCGGATAAATACTCCCGCGGGCATCGACTGCTTTATAATGAGCCTTTGTCGATAAAATCAGTCTCCGAATACAGGACTTTGCTTAAAGAAAAAGGGGTTGTCGTTGACCAAGCCGACCGCCGCAATATGATTTTAGACAAGGTTGAAAAAACCGCTGAAAGGCTTAAAGCAGTCCCGATATTAAGCGAATCCCTTTTGGATACGTTGGTATCCCTTACCGAAGCCCCGTCGGTTGCAGTAGGGCGTTTTGAAAAAGAATTCCTGTCGCTTCCCAAAGAGGTGTTAATCTCCGAGATGGTTGACCACCAGAAATTTGTCCCGCTTTCCGACAAAAACGGAAACCTTATCAACAATTTTATAATTATAACCAATAATCAACCCAATGACGATATTGCAAAGGGAAACGAAAGAGTCATCCGTGCGCGGTTTTCAGACGGCAAATTTTTCTTTGATGAAGACCGTAAAAAGAGTCTCGACGGTTATTTGCCTATGCTAAAGGAAGTGGCATTTGCCAAGGGGCTTGGCTCGGTTTATGATAAAGTCGGGCGGATTATGAAGATTGCAGAGTTTATCGCGGATATGGTGGGATTTACGGATATTAAAAATGATGCGCTCAGAAGCGCCGAATTGTGCAAAGCCGACCTCGTTACGGGGATGGTTAACGAATTTGACGAGCTTCAGGGCGTAATGGGCGGATATTACGCGATTTCAAGCAATGAAAAAGAAAATGTCGCTAAAGCCATAAGGGAGCATTATCTTCCCCGTTTTAGCGGAGACGCTCTCCCCGAAACTAAGGAGGGGATAATCGTTTCGCTCTCCGACAGGATAGACAATCTTTTCGCGCTTTATTCTCAGGGAAGATTCGTAACCGGCTCAAAAGACCCTTTCGCATTAAGACGTCAAACTCTCGGCATTATCCGCATACTTATAGAAAAAGGGATAAACTTGGATTTTGCTGTTCTTTTTGATAAGATTTCCCCTTTATATAAGGACTTTCTTTCAATCGAATCCGATAAATTCCGAATGGAGATACTTTCGTTTATCACAACAAGGATAAAAACGGTATTCAAGGAATACGGGTTTGAATATGATGAAATTGAAGCGGGAATTACCGAAGACGTCTCCGACATTTATGATTCTTACCAAAGAATTCAATCCATACACGATGCGAGAAAATCCAGGGATTTTGAAAACCTCGCCGTGGCTTTTAAAAGAATCAAAAATATTATAAAAGACCAAAAAATTTTTCGATTTGCCCCCGATAACCTGAAAGAAACTGCGGAAAAGGAATTATATTCATTATATACGACAAACAAAACCGAATTTGAAAGCTCTATTCGGGAAAAAGATTATAAAAATGCCGTGTCAATTTTAACCTCGTTTCGCCAAACCGTTGATAAGTTTTTTGACGATGTGCTTGTTATGGACAAAGATGAAAAAATAAAAAATAACCGTGTTGCGCTTCTGTCTATGATAGACAATATGTTTGCAAGTTTTATCGACTTTGAAAAGATTATAGTAGAATAAATATCGGAGATAAGGTCTGTGATAACAAGGTTAATTGTCAAGAACTTTAAGAGGTTTGAACATATTGAACTCGATTTGGATTCAGCGGTGGTGTTTATAGGCCCTAATAATTCCGGAAAGACTACGGCTTTACAAGCCTTAGCGTTATGGGAACTCGGGGTCAGGAAATGGGGAGAAATATACCTGACCAAATCCAAAAAACGAAAACACGGCAGCATAACGATAAACCGAAGGGAGATTCTTGCTATCCCCACCACTTCCGCAAAACAGCTTTGGCGCAATCTATGCGTAAAGTATGGAAAGATTACTCCCGACGGTAAACAGGAAGTCAAAAACATAAAAATTCGTATAATCGCAGAGGGAATTACCAATTTAAAGGAATGGAAATTAGGTTTTGAATTTGTTTACGCAAACTCCGAATCGATATATTGCCGTATAGTTCATAACGGAGATGAAGATTGTGAATTTCCGATGATTGTTTTATCGGAAAAATTCGGGTTTATATCGCCGATGTCGGGACTTGCATCTTACGAGGATAAACTTGAGCGGGGTTCAATACAGGCACGTATAGGCGAGGGACAAACCGCGCAGATATTGCGCAATCTGTGTTTCTTGGTTTATACAGAGCGTCCCGATAAATGGAACGAAATGGCGGATATTATCAACCGTCTTTTCAATATTACACTTGAGCCACCCACCTATCATAAAATTAACGGCAGAATTACTTTATGCTATCGTGAAAAAGAAAACCGTTTGATGGATATTACCAATGCGGGACGCGGTTTCCATCAGATTTTACTTCTCTTTTCCTATATACTTTACCATAAAAATACGATTATCCTTATAGATGAACCCGATGCCCATCTTGAGCATATCCGTCAAAAAGATATTTACAACCGTTTGTCGCATATAATCAAAAACGAGGATTCCCAGTTGATTATAGCAACCCATTCGGAGGTTATTCTGAACGAGGCGAAAGGCAAAGACGAGGTGGTTATGTTCTGGGAGTCCCAACCCCATATAGTCAACGACAAGCAGAAACTTATGGAATGGCTTGCGGAAATTAACTACGCCCAGTATTGTCAGGCTTTACAAAAAAACTGGATTTTATATCTTAACAGCCCGTCAGACCTTGATATGCTGAGGGCGTTCATAAAGGTTTTAAACCATCCCTTAGATGAATATATGCACAACCTTTTCTGTTATTATACATTTAACAACACGGCAAAAACCCGTTCGCATTTTTTCGGGTTAAAACAAAAAGTCTATTCCCTAAAAGGAATCGCCCTTTTTAATAATTCCGATTTTCAATTAAATCAGTCAACCCCCGACCTCACGGAAATTATGCTGGAAAGACGGGAAATAGAAAACTATCTTCTTTTGCCCGAAGTAATAGACCGCTTTATTTATTCCGAGGACGGTGATGAAAAAAATCTCGGCATCATAAGAAAAATTATGAAAAACTATATCCCGTCAATAATAAGCAAAAAAGACAAATATCATAGCCGGTCGTATAAAAACGAAATTCTCGGCACTATTATAGAAAATATTTTTATCGACTATTGCTCGGAAATAGGAATTTCAAAACCCACGATAAGACGGGGTCATTTTTACAGGCTTGCTTATTTTATGGAACCTGAAGAAACCGACCCCGAAATCCGCAAAAAACTTGATTTGATTTACAAAATTGCACAAGAAGCGGAATCGGAAAAAGACCGAATATCCGCATCAAATCCATAACGGAGGATAATATGCAAATTATTGTTTTTGTAATTTTATGTATATGTGCTTATCTTGTAGGAGCAATACCTTTCGGATTGATTTATTCAAAGATACGCGGGGTGGATATAAGAAAAACAGGTTCGGGCAATATAGGCGCAACCAATGTCGGCAGGGCTTTCGGGTTCTGGGGAGGATTTGTTCCCGTGTTCCTGTTTGACGGCGTAAAAGGGGCGCTTCCCGTCTTGCTTGTAAGATTTATCGGCGTGGATGGATTACACCCGGAACTCGCAATGATTATAGCGGGAACATCGGCAATACTCGGTCATCTATTCCCCGTTTACCTTAAATTCAAAGGAGGAAAAGGCGTTGCCACCTCCGCCGGCGTTTTTCTCTCTATCGCGCCGTTTCATACCGCTGTCGTGCTTGTAATATTTCTCATTATCTATCTTATTACCAAAATTGTCGCGATTGCTTCGATTGTAGCTGCTGTCGCCCTTCCTCTGTCCATCGCTTTTATTAAACCGGAATGGGCAAGCCTTAGTATCTATACCCTTGTTGTATCTATCGCGCTGTCCGTCCTGATTATCATAAGCCACAGGAGCAATATCAAAAAACTTTTAAAAAAAGAAGATAGTGAAACAAAAAAATAGTAGGCATAACCCATACAAATCGGGGCGTTTACGGGTTAGGTTGTCCCCGTTCTTTTTTTTCGTAACATATAATTCCCCTCCTTTTTTTTACTCAACCTTACCATAAAAGTCCATCCCGTATAATCGGGATATTGCCTGCTTGTATTCACCGATACCAAAAAAAACTTCCCGTCATCAATTTTCTTTATATAATTTCTGTCTAATCCGTTCATCCCACGAAAATCCGACTTTTCGTAAAAAAAACTGCGATAAAACGCTATTTTACTTGATATTACTTGAAATTAGTATTAAAATGAGCTACATAATAAAAATAGGAGGAAACTTATGAAAAGAATTATAGGTTTACTGCTTGCCGGACTTTTTATGTTCGCAATGGTAGCTTGTAACGGAGAGAAAGAAGCTGATGAAGTTGAAGCTCCTGAAATCGAGGCTATTGAAGAAGCCCTTGAAGATCCTGCTGCTGAAGTTGAACAATACTTTGAAGAAGAAGCCGATATGTCCGGATTAATTGAGGAAGATGCCGGTCAAACAATGGGTCTTGAATAATTTTTAGAAAAAGCATTTATACGGCGCGGCATTGTCGCGCCTTTTTTTATACAGTATTTACCGGAGAAACATTATGAAAATCCTTATTGCCGGCGGAGGCACCGGAGGTCATCTAATACCCGGTATTGCGCTTTACGAGGAGTTCAAGTCCCGTAATATTGAATGCAGGTATGTCCTTCGCTCTATCGACCTTCGCTACGAGGTCGCCTCACGAATACAAAAACACGACCGTATAGAAATAGAAATATCGGGGGTATCAAGACGTCTATCACTGAAAACCCCGATTTATATATTAAAACTCGCGCGGGTCTTTTTTAAAACATTCCGTCTCATCCGAAAATTCAAGCCCGATGCGATAATAATAACGGGGGGGTATGTTTCCAACCCATCGGCGCTTTCCGCATTACTTCTGCGAAAGCCCCTTTTTATTTTAGAACAAAACAGCGTTGCGGGAGTAACAAACCGCGCTTATTCCCGTTTCGCAAGAACAATCTTCACCGCGTTTCCCGATACAAAACGTCTCAAATCCAAGCAAGTAGTCCGTGTCGGTACGCCTTCCATATTTAAAGGAGAGATACCCCAAAGCGAGGCGCGTAAGTTTTTTAATCTCGAAAGGTATAAAAGAATTGTCGGGGTTACGGGGGGAAGTCAGGGCGCTATGGTAATCAACGATGCGGTTTTTGAAATACTTTCTTTGCTGAACGACAAGGGTATCGGGGTTATCTGGAGTGTCGGCGCGGTCGATTATGAACGGGTCGAAAGCAAGATAGACTCCGTATCCGAAAACCTGCCGAATCTCAGATATTTCCGATTTATCGAAAGGATGGATGCTTTTTTCTGTGCATCTGACTGCGTTATCTCAAGGGGAGGCGCAACTTCTATCGCTGAGATTATCCGTTACAAAACCCCGTCAATTCTTATCCCCATAGCCAATTCCCCCGATAATCACCAATACCTCAACTGCCTGTATCTTCGGAATGCCGATGCGGGAACTATTATTGAGGAAAACGAATTGTCAAGCCAAACGCTTTTTTCTAATATACTTCAAACATTAAAATCCGCCGATAAAATCCGGGAAAATTTAAAAAACCTTGCCCTTGATAATCCCGCAAAAAAAATAGCGGATTTGATTATACCGCATTTATCGACAAAAAGAGGGTAACGGATTTTTTGGAATTTTAACGGTTTCCCTTTATAATATAATAAACCGCAATTAATGGTTAAAAAAGGAGGATTTTATGAAAAGATTTTCTCTGTTAATCCTATTATTTGCTTTCACAACTGTCTGTGCCTGCGCTGATTTGAACGGCGAATTGATTACCGCATCAGGCAACGGCAATATTGAAGAGGTAAAAAATCTTATTTCAAGGGGCGCTGATGTAACCGCAAAGGACGATATTTTCGGACGCACACCGCTTCATTGGGCTTCGGTCGGGGGTCATCTTGAAATTGTAAAGTATCTGGTGGAAAAGGGAGCCGTTATAAACGCAAAAGATAATAACGGCATAACGCCCCTGCATTTCGGTTGCGGGGGAGGCAACCTTGAGGTGGTAAAGCACCTGATAGCAAACGGCGCGGATATTGATGCAAAATCCGATGGTGGGTGGGCACCTCTCCATACGGCTGCTAATAACGCCGGTCTCGAAATAGTCAAATATCTGGTGGAAACAGGAGTTGATGTCGGCGCAACAGACATTAAAAACATGACCGCTTTAGATTATGCCGAAGAAAAACGTTACCCCGATGTTAAGGAATTTCTTGAGAAAGTCCAAAGCGGAGAATAGATTTGTTTTTAGGGTTTAAGGAGGGCAAATGAACTCGTTTGAATTACCGCCGGACCTGATGCTCGGCAGCGCCACCGCTTCGCTTCAAATCGAAGGCGGAGATACCAACAATAGCTGGCACAGATGGGTAGAGCGGGGGCATATCAAAGATAAATCGCACTGCATTATAGCGGATGACCATTGGAATCGTTACCGTGAAGACATCTCGCTTATGCGCAAAATGCATCACAACGTTTACCGTATGAGTTTGGAATGGAGCAGGATTGAACCCGAAGAGGGGACTTTCAACGCGGATGCCATTAAGCGTTACCGTGCGGAAATCGAGGAATTAATTCGTTCAAATATCACCCCGATAGTAACATTACATCATTTTTCAAACCCGCTGTGGTTTGAGGATTCGGGAGGATGGCTTAACAAAAACGCCCCGTCAATATTTGAACGATATGCCCAATATGCGGCGTATCATCTCGGCGACCTCGTTAAGAACTGGGTTACAATAAACGAACCGAATGTTTACCTGTTTTTCGGATACGCGGAGGGAATCTGGCCCCCCGGACACAACAATATAAAAGAGTATTTTGTCGGGGCAAAGAATATGATACACGCTCATATACTTGCATACCACAAAATCCACGAAATAAGAGAAATGGCGGGACATCGAGAAACTATGGTCGGCGCGGCTCATCATATAAGAATCTACGACCCGAAAAATAAAACCCCTTTGGATAAATGGGCGTGCAATAACGTAGAGCGTTTCTTTCAGGATATATTCATAACGGGGATGGCAACGGGCAAAACGATTTTTCCGATAGGCACGGGAAACTACCCGTTCGGCAGGGGGTATTATCAGGACTTTTTCGGTATAAACTACTACACACGGGATTTGGTGAAATATACTCCAAACCCCGCGAGAGTTTTTGCCGAACTTCATACAAACCCCGATAGTGAAAAAAACGACCTCGGATGGGAAATTTACCCGGAGGGGCTTTATCGCGCGTGCAGAAAATATTTCGAGCGTTTCAATATTCCAATCTATATCACGGAGAACGGAACTTGCGATGCCGAAGACCGGTTCCGCGCCCGTTATATCTACGACCATCTGTATCAGGTTAAGCGTCTTTTGGATGACGGAATTGATATTCGATGCTATTGCCATTGGTCAACTCTCGACAATTTTGAATGGCTTGAGGGGCTTTCCGCGCGTTTCGGGCTTGTATATGTGGATTACGAAAACCGTCAAAAACGAAAACTGAGAAAAAGCGGGGAGTTTTACGGCGAAATTTGCAAACATAAAGCCGTTACCGAACGTATGATAAAAAAATATTTGCACGCTTAGGAGCTTTTAATGGGTGAACTCAGATGGAACCCCCTGCTTAAAACCTGGACAATGGTAAGTGCGAGCCGTCAAAAACGCCCCAATCTGCCGGATAATTGGTGTCCGTTTTGCCCGGGCGATAACAAAAAACTCCCGCCCGATTACCAAGTCCTTAAATACGACAATGACTTCCCTATACTCACCCCAACGCCCTCAAAACCCGATATAGCCTCATCCCCGCTTTACAAGAGTGCCGAAAACTACGGCAAAGCGGAGGTTATACTCTTTTCGCCGAACCATACCGAAACCTTCGATAAAATGAGTGTCCCGCATATAATAAAAGTCATAAACCTTTGGATTGACCGCTTTACCGAACTCTCATCGGACAAACGGATAAAATATGTCTTTATCTTTGAAAATCACGGTGAGGAGGTCGGCGCAACAATATCCCATCCTCACGGCCAGATTTACGCTTTCCCGTATATCCCTCAAAAAATCGATACGGAGCTTCAAAACTCCCGCGAGTATTTTACGGAAAATAACGAGTGCCTTATCTGTGCGATAACCCGCGAGGAAACTGCGTTCAAAAAAAGGGTTGTCTACGAAAACGAAAACTTTATTGCCTATATTCCGTTTTTCACCGATTACCCCTACGGGGTGTTTGTATCGCCGAAAAAACATATCGGAATTATCAACGGTTTCGACAGCAATCACAAGCGCGACTTAGCCGATATGATAAAAAATATTACCGGTGCGTTTGAGACGCTTTTCGAGAAGCCTTTCCCTTATATGATGTCGTTCCATCAGTTACCGGTCAACAGCGAAACCATCTGCCCCGATGCCGAAAAATATTACCATTTCCATATAGAGTTTTACCCTCCCCTGAGGAGCAGGGATAAAATCAAGTTTTACGCATCGTCAGAGATGGGAGCGTGGGCAGCGGCAAACCCTCTATGCGTAGAGGATACCGCGATAGAACTTAGTAAAGCATTACAAAAATTCAAATCCAAAACGGAGGTATCCGATGATTGAACGTATTTGCGCCGCTTTCAAAACCCACTACGGCAAAGGTGAACTTATCAAGTTCTTTTCTCCGGGACGGGTAAACCTTATCGGGGAGCATCTTGACTATAACGGCGGAATGGTTCTGCCCTCTGCAATATCGCTTGGAATTTACGCCGTAGTCCGATACAACGACACCCGCACTATCCGCATCCGCTCATTGGAGTTCGAAAACGAGGTGTTTATCGACCTTGATGATAAAGTTGTCTATGATAAATCCGATGGATGGGGCAACTACCCGAAAGGCGTTATAGCTTTGCTCATCGAAAAACACAAGGACTTACGGGGTTTTGATGCGGTAATCGGAAGCACGCTCCCTCAAGCATCCGGGCTTTCATCCTCTGCGGCGCTTGAAGTCCTGTCGGGATTTATCGCCCTGTTCCCGTCCTCCATATTCGCCGACAGAAACGAGCCTATTGACCTTATTGAACTTGCTAAAATCGCCCAACGCGCCGAAAATGAGTTTGTCGGTATGAATTGCGGGATTATGGACCAGTTCGCCGTAACTATGGGGAAAAAAGATAACGCCATACTTCTGAACTCACGAAACCTCCGTTACCAGTATGTCCCCGCCGATTTCGGCGACTATACCATAGTCATTATGAATACAAATAAGCCCCGCACCCTCGCCTCATCAAAATTCAACGAAAGACGCGAAGAGTGTGAACGGGCTTATGCGGAACTGAAAAAACATATACACGCCCCCGCTCTCGTGGAGGCGACGCTTACCGATGTCCATAAATATATCGAAAATCCGCTACTGCAAAAACGCGCAAAGCACGTTGTCGGCGAACAAATCCGTGTGATGATGGCTGTCGAGGATTTAGGAGCAAACTCTATCGAAAATTTCGGCAAGCTGCTTAAACTTTCCCACGAGTCCCTGCGCGATAATTTCGAGGTCAGTTGTTTTGAACTTGATACGATAGTCGAAGCCGCCCTCAGCGAGGATTACTGTATCGGCGCAAGGATGACCGGTGCGGGGTTCGGCGGATGCGCTATCGCGCTTGTCGAAACGAAACGTGCAGGGCGGTTTGAAAAACACGTGGCGAAACATTACCGCGAAAAGACCGGCATAGAACCCTCGTTTTATGTTTGCCGTATTGACGACGGTATCCGTATGATGGGATAAAGCGGGAAAACGTTGCAATATTTGACATATTTATTAAGCCTTATTATGCTAAACTAAATCAAAGTTGATTTCGATTATACTTTTCAGGGGGTATCCTATGAATATATTTAAGGTCTTAGCCTCTTATAACAAATCTTTTCCCGAAGAACAAACGTCGGTATTTTTAGCGTGGTTACTAAACCCTTATATGGAACATGGGTTAGGTTTCGTTTTTCTAAAAAAATTCATTTCCAAAATTTCAGATAATGCAGAGCTAAAAGAAAAACAAAAAGAAGAGCTTTCAAAACTAATGGACAAATTAGAAACAGTATTAAGAACAAATGAAAACATCAATAATTTAGACTATTCCTCAGATATAGAATTTAATGTTGAAACTGCCGTTATTGATATTGTTATATTCATTGAAAACTATTTGTTTTCAATTGAAAACAAAATTTATACGAAATCGATTCAAGATACCGATCAATTAATGAAGCAATACGAAGGTTTAAAGACCTTATATAATGTTGAAAAATATGAGATGTTTATTATTTTCCTAGTTCCCACTGAAAATAAAGATACTCCCGATGATATTTGCTCCAACACAAAAAAAACTTATAACAATCTATCTGTTAGAGATAATGATTGTAAAGCAATAATTGAATGGAGCGATATTTCGAAAATCATTAATGAAATAATAGATGAAGATAATAAGGGAATAATCACCCCTATTAACGAATACATTAGGCACACTCTAAAAGCCTTCTTGAATTTCATTTCCAATGATTTTCAAGGTTATGGATTTGAAACCGAAAATGATAAAAGCGGAATAAATCCTTTAGCAAAAGGAAGAAAGAATTTTGAACAAATTAAAGAAGATGATAAAGTAAAATATATTGGCGTAAAATCCGGCATATCAGGCTTACTTAAGATGAAAGAAGAAGATTTATCAAAATATAAATTTCAGTTTTCTACAGGAGAAGAACTGGCTAATAAGCCAAATTGGATAAAAAGAAATATTTTCCTTCTATTATGCAATTCAATTATAAACAAAAAATTTGAAAGAATCAACGAATGGATAGAGTTAGTAGGAAGCCTCTCCTCCGAAACTATATACTTTATCTGCAAACATACAGAAGAAAGTTTTTATATTGGAATACAAGGAGGGCTGAAGAATTTAAAAGAAATGACAGAAGAAGAGATTAAAGGAAAGCAATGGAAGGTTAGCACAAAAGAAAAGTCAAAACATTGGATTTCAAAAGAAGAATATATAATTATATACAAGAAAAAAGTCGATAACCGTGATAGTCAGGACTTGATCTGACACCCATTTTTCAAAAGGCTATGCCGTTATATTGACAAATCTAAATATTACGTCCAATTCGCTTTGAGGCACTATTAAGTTGACACTACCTTAAAATTCATTTAAGATTCCCAAGATTAATCGCGTAATTCTCGCCTTGCCCTATCTAAAGCATTACGAGCACGAGAGTTATCGGGGTTATATCTCAAAGCAGCTTCAAAGCGCATAATAGCTTCTCGAATTCTACCCTGAGTATATGCAGCAATACCCTCATTATATAGCTCATCAGACCTTTGAGGATTAACTTCATGTCCGGACGTTGTTTCAGTGGTTTCTCTTCTTTGTCTTTGCCTAGCTATTCTTACTCTTATTTCTTCTAATCTTTGTCTTGATGTATTATATCGAGCTAAATTATAAGAATCGAATTCCTCGTCTCCTTTATTCCTATCATAAATTTCCAAGACTTTGGCATATCTTTGCCTTGCTCCCGCTAAGTTATTGGCTCTAAACAAATTTTCTCCGGCTTCAAATTCGGAAAGTAATTCGCGATTCACTCTTTCAAATCGCATATATTTTTCGAGCAAAGCTAATTGATTAGAAGTTTCAGTATTATTTGGTCTAAACGCATTGTATGCCCTAAGGTGAGGAATAGCTCCGCGAACATCTCCTTGAATAAAATTCAAGTATGCGTTAGCATAGTTTCTCATATAAACATCCGTGCTACCCGGGGCAATAAAATTACTCATTCTCGAAATAATATCTTTTCTTCCTCTTTCAACAAACTCGTAATCAGGTGAAATCGCTTGCATTTCCTCTAAAATCCGACGAGCATTGAAAAATTGTCCTTGCCTTTCAAAGTTTCTATATTGTCTTTGCAATGCCTCCAACCTTTCTCTTTTTTGCCTTTGCTCTTCTAAAATAATATCTGCTTTACCAACATAATTTTCAAGCATAACATTAATTTCCTGTATATCTCTTTCAAGCTTTTTATCAATTGCCAAGTTTAAAGTAGGGGCAAGTAGTTCGCGACTCTCATTATTTTCGTAAATATAATTAACTAAATGAATAATTGCCCTTTCGTAGTTTCCTCTATTAATATAAGTTTCGGCTTCGGAAATAACCTTTTCGTTTCCAAAGCTATAAGAAAAACACAGGAATAGTATCGGAATCACTAACAATCTATAAATCTTCATAATATCCTCCTGTAATATACCTATCACATATAAATTCTCTGCTGCTGATTATTTAAGATTTTTCTTGTTCCTTTAAAATTCTATCAATCTCATCACCTGCAGACTTCATCAATTCTATCCCCCTCTTAAAAGTAGGGTCAAGTTCCAACACTTCATTTAAAACCTTAATGGATTCAGCAAATTTGGCTTCATCATAAAGCATAAGAGCGCGAGCAAATAAGTCATCACGTCTTCTCCTAACAACTTCAGGGTCACCTGATGTACCTGCAGTTCTATAAGTTCCAACTCCACCTCTTGCCAAAATATCAAAATCAACAAGCACACTCACGCGTTGAGAAACCCCTAATGCCGAATTCATAATTCCAGGATCTATCCAATATGCAATTTTTATACCCGATATATATATTCCCAGCCCAAAATTCAGTGTCCCATCATAAGAAACCATTGCGCTTAAGGTTTCTCTTATTGTAACCGAAGTTCCTGCTCCAAAATTAAAATCATATCCGTCATATTCTCCATTTAAAATAATATACATTTTGGCATTAGGCACATACAATAAATCAAACGCGTCATAGCGCACTCCTAAATTCAACTTTATAGGAACATTCGGATTGCTTCCTAAACTTGAATATGAATAGAGTTTTATTTCCGTTAAATTAAAAGCTGTTTCAAGTGAGCGTATATATTTGTTGTCAAACCCTGAAAAAGAATATGAAATACCTACCGATGCCGATATCAAGTCATATTT
>CAZQBT010000051.1:0-3871 GCA_964591955.1 uncultured Brevinematales bacterium
CAGCATAGCCCGTTAATTGATTTATTTTTATGTTTTCTATAAAATAAGGTAATTGAAAAAACCGGGAGGGGAACAGGGCTATGGATACTTTTATATTTAATATAATCACCCTTTTTGTGTGCGTATTCTTAATACTTTATTTCAGACGTAAAGATAAACGAAATACGCAGTTACAAACCCTAAAGAGCTTTATAAAAAACTCTATTCAAAATCTTGAAAAATTATTCGACGACAAAGAAAAAGAGCTCCGCGATAAAACAATCAATCTTGATATTTCGCTAAAAAAACTCGAAAAGGCAAGCGATTATATAAACAACAGGATTGCCGAAATTGCGGATAACCTCAAATTTGCCGAGGATATAAAAAAAGATTTGGCATCCGACCTGAAAATCGCATCCGATTTCCAAGGCGATATAGCATCGGTCAAATCCCGTTTGGCTGGGGTGGAAAAACTTGAAGGCGAATTTAAAGAACTTACAAAAGTTATAGAGGTCAACAAAAAGGACGCCTCGCTTGTAAAAAAAGAAATAGAACAAACAAGAATCTGGGCGCAGGATAATATTTCCGACTTTGTCAAGAAAACCGAAAACGAACTCGTGTCTTTCAAAGCGGATATCGACAACAAAAACTCCGACAGGCTTAAAAATCTTGAGGATGAATTGCTCAAAAAAACCGAGGAGGCGGAATATTCCGTATCAAAACTTGAGGAGACTATCGCCGGTATTCAGGATAAAATCGAAAACCTTGATTTGGAAAGCGACAACCGTATAGAAGAGATTGAGGAAAAATTTGCTATTAAACTCAATGCGGTATCATCCGAACTTGATGAAAAATATGTTGATTTAATCGACTCGCTCAAGTCCAATTTCGATACGAAAGTCGGGTCATTTAAAACCGAGATGGAAACATCGGTGCGCAACCTTGAAGAGGAAATAGCATCATCGCGGAACAAATATCTCGGAATGGCGCAAACCCTCAAAAATAATCTCTCATCCGAGCTTAACGGGTTTAACGATAAATGGAGCGACATTATCAAGAAATTCGACGGAGTTAATACCGAGCTTATAGGCAAACTTAATGATTTTGACGGCAGACTTAAATACGGGGAAAAAGAGCTTAATAAAAAGATACACGAACTTGAAAAAGGTATGCTTGATAAAATCGGTGATTTTGACGTTGAGTTGTCCCGTCTGCTGAACGAAAAGACAAAGGGTTTTGATAATGAATTCAAGTCCCTTTCGGAAAACGTTAAAACCAAAGTCGA
This sequence comes from uncultured Brevinematales bacterium, assembly GCA_964591955.1. GTDB lineage: Bacteria > Spirochaetota > Brevinematia > Brevinematales > CAZQBT01 > CAZQBT01. The sequence goes on from CAZQBT010000051.1 coordinate 1,265, forward strand.
TTCGATTAGCGCGCAGATTGAACGCGAACTCGGCGAAAAAGAAGCAACCATCAAAAACGTCCTTGACGGTAAGTTAAGCGAGGTAGAGGAAAGAACTTCGGGGCTTCTTGAGGATTTCGACTCCAAAAAAGAAAATCTCTCATCCCGTTTTGAAAACCTCAGCGTATCGCTTGAAAAGAAATTTGACGAGCTTGAAGGGGATTATAAAACAAAAATCGGCAATATTGAAACGAAATTCGGTAAAATCGCCCGCGAAATTGAAAATATTGAAAGCCGTATCCAAAAAGAGGCTAACCAGATGTTTACCCGCGCCAATGAGGAATTAGCCCGTGAAGTGGATAAACTCAAGCAGAACGTTGAACAGAACGCAAAGACAAGGCTGAACCAGATAGATGCCAAACTTGAAGGTGAGATTAAGAAATTTCAGGAAACGGTCAACTCGACGGTCAAGGGCTTTAACGACAAACTTTCAGGCACCGCCCGCACTATCAATGAGCTTAACGGAAAACTCAATAAATTTATCAAGGATAACACCGACCGCTTTAAGGGTGAGATTTCCTCGCTTAAATCCACTTATACGATGCAGGCTAATAATTTCCTTGACGAGATTGGGGCTAAAGAAGAGTCTATCAGGAAACTTGCCAATGAACTTAATGCCAAATTCAATGAAGCAAACGAGGTTATTCAAAAATCGGCTAAAGACGCTATCGAAACCACTCTTTCCAATATAAAACGGCACGAGGATGATGTCTATGAAAACCTTGAAAAATCATCCGGAGTTATCTCCGACCGTATCACACAAATTGAGGCGACTATATCCAATTATGAGGAGGAAATTAATAATAAGGTCGCTAATATCGGCAGAGACTTGGATACTAAAATCAGCGAATACAAGCAGAATATAGACGAACTTAAAGGAATAGCATTAAAGGTGGGCAGTGAAATAGATGCAAATATTTCCGAGCGAACCCGCGAAATAGATTCTTATCTCGAAAAACTCAAAGATGCCTTTGTCGAGGATTACAAGCAGTTGATTGATAATACCAAAGACGAGATTATTACTCTAAAAGATGCGGTAAAGGAACTCCGGGAAAGCACAAACTCCCAGCGCGAGGTTGTTACTAAAGAACTCAGCGAAGCTATTGCCAATCTTAAAAACTGGGGACTGAACGAAATGTCGGAGGTTCGCGACGAGGTGGAAAGCGTAAAATTAAGAAGCGAGGGCGCGCTTGTTGATATACAGGACGATATTGAAAAGAGAATAAAAGAAATTAAGAACGATACGGATAAACGCACTGTCGCCGTTTTACGTGAAAGCGATAACGAAATTAAACGCAAGCACTCCGAGATTAAAAAGACTATGGACGAGTTCACATCGTTGTTTAATAAAAAGGAACAGGAACTACTCAGCCGTTTTGAAAAAACCAATCGCGAGATGGAAAACTCCGGCAACGAAATTATCTTAAAACTTAAAGGCGAGTTTGATAAAAAATTAGACGATATGAGAGCCTCGCTGACTTCCGAAATCGAGAAGGCTGAAAATATCAGGCGCGATTTGCAGGTTTTTGAAAATCTGCTTGAAGATATGAAATCCAATTCGGATTCGGGGCTTAACCAGATACGTGAAAAATACGACTCTATGCTTGACAATATTTCCAATCTTGAAAAAACCATTGAGGAAAGCCGAAACTCTATGGAGGAGCAGGTCAAGGGCGGGATTGTATATCTTAAATCTATAATTGAAACCGAAAAATCCGAGATTGAAACCGAGTTTGAAAATATACGAAGGCTTTCACTTGACAATATAGAAGATGTTAAAACGGAACTCGAAGAAGAAAGTACCGGGTTTAAGTCTAAGGTCAAAGTGCTGGAAGACGAGTTTACTAATATAAACTCGCAGATACGCGATTCCGTTCAAAAAATCTCCGCCGATATTGATGATTCCAAAGAGGAGGCGCGTCGCTCAATCGCCGAGTTTGTGGAACATGCTCGTTCCATTATTAGTCAAAAAACCGAGGGCTTGGAAACCGACAATGAGGCTAATATACGATTTGTCCGCGAAAAGGCGGAAAGTTACCTTGACAATATCAGGCAGGATATAGATGACAAAATAAAAGGACTTCAGGAGGTTCTTGCCAATATCGACAGGCAAAAAGACTCGGCTAAAAATGCTATCGAAAAATTTATCGGCGAAACAAGGGTTTCGGTTAATGATAAAGTTCAGTCAATCGAAAACGAAAGTCTCCGTCGTTACGGAGAATTTAATAAAAAAATGGAAAACTATTTTGCAGAAATCAACTCCAATATCGAAACGGAGCTTGCGGAAATGCAGGAATCCATTTCCCGCGTTGAAGGCGAAAAGGAAGGGGTTAAACTCTCTATTGACGGCTTTGTCGATGAGTTGAAAATCTCCGTAGATGAAAAAATACGCGGTATCGAAAGCGAAAGCGTAAACCATTACAAAGACTTTAACCGTAAAATGGAAGATTACCTGAACGAAATTAACTCCAAGATTGAAACGGAACTCGCGGGAGTTCGAGAATCCCTCTCCCGCGTTGAGGGTGAAAAGGAAGGGGTTAAACTCTCTATCGACGGCTTTGTCGATGA
>CAZQBT010000051.1:3971-16973 GCA_964591955.1 uncultured Brevinematales bacterium
GCGTTGAGGGTGAAAAGGAAGGGGTTAAACTCTCTATCGACGGCTTTGTCGATGAGTTGAAACTCTCCGTAGATGAAAAAATACGCAGTATCGAAAATGAAAGCGTAAACCATTACAAAGACTTCAATCGCAAGATGGAAGATTATCTAAACGAAATTAACGCCAATATCGAAAAGGAACTTGCAGAGATACAGGAATCCATTTCCCGCGTTGAGGGCGAGAAGGATGAAATTACGTTATCCATCGGCAGCATAGTTGAAGAAACCCGTTGTTCCATAGATGAGAAAATCAAGGCGCTTGAAGAGGAAACGCGTCAAAAGCACGAGAATTACCAAAACAATGTCAGTTCTCATTTAGATAGTATCCGTGCAAATCTTGATAAAAAACTCAATGAAGTTGAAAAAACAAGTGCGCAGATAAAAAGCAAAGAGGGTGAAGCATCTATATCGCTTGAAAAGTTTATAGAGGAAGCGCGCGGTATTGTTTCACGGAGACTCGGCGATATTGACAAAGAATCAACGGAAAGATTGGATGGAATAAATCAAAAAGCCCAAAATCTTCTCTCTCAACTTGAGACAAATTTCGACAATAAACTTAGGAATGAACTCGCGGGACATCTTAAAAACCTCAATAATTACCTTGAGTCTCAAAAAGGAGAAATAGAAACCCAGCTTCAGGAGTTTAAAGATTCGTTTATCCCTCCCGAAGAAGAAATCCTTTCAAGATTTAAAGACAAGGAAAGAGAGATACGAAATAGTGTCGAAAATAATATCGCAAACCTGAATGAACGATACAACTCAATATCATCTAAAATCGATGAAATTAACGACTTACTCAAAGATATGGAAACCGAATCGGTTGAAAATATAAGAAAAAGGGTTACTGAACTGCAATCCTCTATTAACGATAAGATTTTAGCAGTCAGCAATAACTTTGATAATTATGCAAAGAAAACCGAGGAAGAAATAATCGAAAAAGTCGATAAAGCCAAGGGCAAGGCAGAGGAAATGATAGTGGAGTTAAAAAATGCCCGTGATGAGGCAAGGGAAAGCGCGCTTGAGGATATTAAGCAATTAAGCAAAAAAAGCCGCGAACTTGAATCCCGTTACGATTCGCTGCTTAAGAAAACCAATCTACTTGAACGCGCGGAAAAGATGGCGGAACGCGCGGACAGTCAGGTTGAAGCAATCAAGGAGTATCTCAAGACCGCCGAGGAACACAGAAAAGATATAGACCGTTCTATCCGCGATTTGGAAGCAATCAAAGGTGAAAATAAAATCGCTATGTCAACATTGCAAGAAACCCTTAAACTCAAAAAAGCGGCGGATTTCTTGAAAAAGAATATAGAAGATGCCTTAAGTAAGGCTCGCGAAACGGAAGATATTTTATCCACTATTGAGGAACAGCGCAACAGGGCGGAAGAGATTAAAGACACCCTGATTTCAGCGCTTCGCGCCTACGAGGAAATTAAATCAAGGTCGGATGAGCTTGAAAGTAAGCGCAAGACTATCAACGACATTATAGCTTCCATTAATGTTTCAAGGGATACGCTGGATAATTTAACCGCTAAAGTCGGCGCTATCGAAAGCAAAATTTCGGATATAGATTCCGATGCCAAGAAAGTCGTAACCAATATTGAAGCGGCACAGGGCAGTATCGACAAGATATTTAAGCAACAAAACAAGATGAGCAGCGCAGTTGAGAAAATGGCTAATATTGAACAGCTTATCTACCATCTTGAGGAAGAGAAAAAGAAGGTTGAAGGTATGCGAAAATGGGTGGCTCAGGTTCAAAACGAGCTTCAGGATATACAAAATATTCAAAAAACGCTCGGCGCGCGTAAGGGTGATGATTCAATGGACCGCGATAATAAAAAAAGTATCCTGAGACTTCGCGAACAGGGATGGAGTGTCAATGAGATTGCAAAAAGCCTCAAGATGTCTCCAAGCTACGTGGAACTGATGCTTGAGCGCTATGAAAATGACGAGGATTAGTATTTGCTTAAAATATAAACAACAAAACCGGAGGTTTTATGCTTGATATTAAATTTATCGCCGACAACTGCGAACTCGTAAAACAAAAACTCAATACCCGCGGAGATTACTCCTCTATGATTGACTGCGCAATCCAAGCCTACGATAATAAACGCGAGGCGCAAAAGCAGGCGGATGAGCTTAGAAACCGTCGTAAAACAATTTCATCGGAAATAGGCAAATTAAAATCAAAGGGAGAAGACATATCCGAACTGATGGAAGATGTCGAAATAATTAAAGAATCCCTTGAAAAATATGAGGCACAGGAAAAGGAATCATCCGCAAGATTAAAGGAAATACTTTTATCCATACCGAACGTTCCCGATGAGAGCGTGCCTGTCGGTGCGGATGAGAGCGCAAATAAAGAGATAAAGAGGCACGGCGAACCCCGCAAATTCGATTTTACCCCCAAAGCTCATTATGAAATCGCCGAGGAGTTGGATATACTTGACTTTGAACGCGGGACAAAGATAGCCGGAAGCGGGTTTACTCTTTACAAGGGGCTCGGGGCAAGACTTGAGCGCGCGCTTATCAATTTTATGATTGATACTCATATTAAAAACGGGTATAACGAGATGTTTTTGCCGTTTATGGTGAACGCGGATTCCTTGTTAGGCACGGGACAACTTCCGAAATTCGCCGAGGATTTATATAAAATCGAAGGAGAGGAGATTTACCTTAACCCGACGGCGGAGGTCGCGCTTGCCAATATCTATCGAAACGAAATTTTAAGCGAAACGGACTTGCCGATTTCATTAGTCGCATATTCGCCGTCGTTTCGTAAAGAGGCGGGAAGCTACGGCAAGGATACGCGAGGGATTATCAGACAACACCAGTTCAACAAGGTGGAACTTGTAAAATACGCAACCCCGACCGCTTCGGAAGCGGAACATAAAAAGATGCTTGAGGATGCGGAAAATATATTGAGATTGCTGGGATTGCCGTATCGTGTGGTGGCTTTATCGACCGGGGATTTGGGTTTCGCCTCTGCAAAAACTTATGATGTTGAGGTGTGGTTGCCGTCTATGAACGCGTATAAGGAAATATCATCCGTATCAAACTGCCTTGACTTTCAGGCACGACGTGCCGATATACGTTATCGGGGGAAGGATATGAAAAAGCCCGAATACGTGCATACGCTCAACGGTTCGGGGCTTGCAGTCGGCAGAACAGTCGTTGCAATACTTGAAAACTACCAACAGGCAGACGGAAGCGTTAAAATACCCGAAATTTTGACGGATTATATGAAAGGGAAAAAAATAATAAAAAAAATTGCCGATTAAATGAAAAAATACTTGAAAAATAAAAAATTTGTTTTAATATAATAGCGTATTGAGAAGGAGGATTGCAATGCAATTTGAAAGAAAAGAACTTGACAACGGGATTGTGGAGTATAAAATAACGGGGGATTTCACGATTTTTTTCCTTAATAATATTAAGGCGGATTTGGAAAAGGACATCGGGAAAACCGCCGTGTCTTATTTCGTTTTTGATTTCAGCGACGTCAATTATATTGATTCCGCTGCGATAAGCCTGTTGATTATGGCGGGAAAATTTAATGACGGCAAGGGTAAGAAGTTATTCATAAAGAACCCGAAAGACGTGGTTAAACGAATAATAGATAACGCCGAATTGTCTTTTGTAGAATACCAGTATTAAAAAAAGTATCCCATAAAAAAAGCGGGGCATTTTCCCCGCTTTTTTTATTTCTTGGCAATGCCTGCTATAACGGCGCCGGCAACCCCTCCTACTCCCGTAAGTATAATAATAAGATTCCGCATAGCTCGGAACGGTTGATGTTCTTTATCATAGCTTTTTCGTGCATTGCGAAAAGCACGCTCAAGCCCGCTCTCATCGGGACGGGCTATCTCTATACCGAAAATCCTCGCAATAGGAATATACTCCTTTGTGCCGAAACGGTCGGTTTTACCGAAAATTACATATCCCCCGAAAAAACCTAATATTAGTCCGATAATTACAAACGCAATAAGTCTTTGAACGGGTCTTGAAATCCCGTGTCGTATACGCTCGCCCATATTAATACCTCACAAGCGAAAAAATCGGCACATCAATACCGTTTCTTCCGTTTAAAAATTCAAGCTCTATCAGGAAAGCGCACCCGACAATCTCTCCTCCAAGCATACGAATCAAATCAATCATCGCCTTAGTAGTTCCGCCGGTGGCAAGCAAATCATCAACAATAAGCACCTTTTCGCCCTTCGATATGGCATCCTTGTGTATCTCAATAGTAGCGGTGCCGTATTCAAGAGAGTAGGATTTAGACAGGGTGTCTGCGGGAAGTTTGCCCGGCTTACGAATCGGAACAAAACCCGCATCCAACAAATAAGCAACCGCAGCCCCGAATATAAAACCCCTGGATTCCGCGCCAGCAACCTTGTCGATTTTTTTATCCCTGTATTCGTTTGCCAAATCATCAATGGAGCGTTTCATAGCCTTCGGGTCTTTAAGCAGGGTTGTTATGTCTTTGAATATGATGCCTTTTTTCGGAAAATCGGGTATATCCCGTATAAAAGATGAGTAATCCATTTTTCCTCCCTTGTTTTTAGATGTTTTCCCACCGAATTATTTTAACCCATTTTTTTCATTGTGTAAAATTAAGGAATAAAACCGGGAAAAAATATTTTTTGCAAAAACACTTGACATTTCAGCATTTCGGTATTATAATACTTATATAGAGGAGAAAAAATTATGTCGGGAGCTTTCCAGATTTCCGAAGCGGCTTCGCTCGCGCTTTACTCGATGGCTATTATTGCCAAAAACAATAAACCCATAAGCGTAAAAACTCTTGCGGAGCAAACTTTCGCATCGGATAACCATCTGGCTAAGGTTATGCAACGTCTCGTAAAGGGAGGGCTTGTTAAGTCCGCACGGGGTCCAAAAGGCGGGTTTGTTTTATCCAAAGCGCCGGAGGATATTACTCTGTTGGACGTTTATGAGGCGATAGAGGGTAAATTTGAGTTGGGACCCTGCCCGATGGATAGAAACCAATGCCCGTTTAAAAAATGTATGTTTGAGGGAACCGTCGGCGAGCTTAACAGGTTGTTCTTTGAGTTTCTTCGCGGACATAATTTGAATTATTACAGTGAAGGGTTTTAAAAATTTTTTTGGATACAAACAGGTATTCAAGTTCCTGTTTGCTTTTTTAATTTATTATAGGAGGATTACAATGCAAGATGCCGAATTTCAGAAAAACAAAGAAAGGTTAAAGGTTATGCTAAGACAAATACCTAAAGAATGCGACCCCGTTAAATTGGTAGAGCTAAAAAAGGAGTTCAAAAACTTGCTTTCGCAGGTCAGCCCGCTTATGATTTCTATTGCGGAAAGCGAACTTGTCAACGAGGGTTATTCGCAGGATGAGCTGATGTCGGTTTGTGATATTCATTTGGAGTTTTTCAGGGAAAATATCCAAAATCCCGACCTTGATGTTCCCGAAGACCATCCGATTGCAACTTTTAACAAGGAACATACCGCAATAATGTCTTACTTTGAAAAGCTGCGGGGCTCTATCAAGGCGCTTAAAGCTAAGGGGTCGTTTGACAACGCATCCGATGAGCTTAATAAAATCGAAAAGATTTTCGATAAGCTCAAAGAGGCGGAAAGTCATAACGTTCGTCAGGAAAACACCCTGTTCCCCGCTTTGGAAAAACAGGGAATTGAACGCCCGCCGGCTATTATGTGGCAGGAACACAACGATATGAAAGACGACAAGAAAAAGATTCATAACCTGCTCAATGAAAGGGATAACAAAGACTTTGATGATTTAATCGGCGCGCTTGAGGCTATGGCTACCCTGCTTGCCGAAAAATTCGCTAACCATACCCAAAAAGAGCAGAATATCCTTTACGTTACCGCGCTCAAGGTTTTAAGCGATAACGACTGGAATGAAATCAAAGAGGAATGTGATGAACTCGGATATTTCGACCTCAACCTTTCTCTTTAGATAAATCAAGGAGGAAAATATGGCTGTGAAAATCGACAGGGATACCTGTATCGGATGCGGGGTTTGTGCGGATATATACCCCGATTTGTTTGAGATGGACGACGAAAACAAGGCTATCGTAAAACCGTTGGACAACTATGAAAGTTCTCTTGCCGAAGAGGCTATTGAGGATTGCCCGGTTGATGCAATAACCGAAGAATAATCTTGACTTAATTCCAAGACATTATATAATTAAGGAGCCGGTGATGAATATCAAAAGTATAGCAAATACCGAAGTTTTCCGTGCAACCAATGATTTTATCGCAAAAAGGTTATATGACGAACGTTTAGCACAGGTTGTGCTTATGGTTATCAACCCGGGCGGCGAGGTGAAATCTCATATTACGCCCGTTGACGTGCTTTTCTATGTGCTTGAGGGCGAGGGTGTTGTCGAAATCGGCGATGAAAAAGAAAAAGTCGTCGCAGGCACGATTATCGAAAGCCCCGCTAAAATCCCTCACGCTTGGTATAACGAGGGTGATGAAATCCTCAGGATTTTAATAGTGAAAATACCTAATCCAAATAATGCTTAAGGAGTAACTAATGAATTTGAAAGAACTGCCAATTGAAGCTATTGAAGCTATTTTTGATAACCTTACCGTGGACGTGTCCTTTGTTGATGCGGAAGACAGGGTTAAATTTTTTAACTCCCCCAAAGAGGGACGGATATTCCCGCGAACTAAGATGGACTTAGGGCGCAAGGTGCAGAATTGCCATCCCCCGCAGTCCGTCCATAAAGTCAACGAAATTTTAGACGGGTTCAAAAACGGGACTCTTGACGATGCCCGGTTCTGGATTCAACTTCACGGCAAGTTTATCACTATTGATTATTTCCCCGTGAGAGACGAAAACGGTAACTACCTCGGGACGCTTGAAGTTAGTCAGGATACTACCCGTATCAGGGGACTTGAGGGCAACAAACGGCTACTGCAGGAATAGCTTATCATACCCGTATCGGTTTAACTTGGTAAAGTGAATCTGCTTCGGTGCGTTTCCATCAACGTGTCATTCCGACACCGCGCCGTTAGTCCCTGCTTAGTCCTTTGGTATATAATCCGAATAGCGCAGGTGATGTGGAAATAACGGGAATAAGTGTCCCGTAAAGCAATATTGTTGATGCGACGGATTTATCCAAACTTATATCAAGGGTAAAACCCGCCATCTCAATAGAACCGGCTATCGTCTGAGACAGGCTTTCGATAACCCACAGGCTAATCTGCGTGCCGATAAATCCCAAAAGCGCGTATTTTAAAATTATTGTGAGGGATATAAAAATTTTCGATGAGCCGAGGATACGAAGCACGCGGTAGTATTCCATCCTGTTGAGTGTGGCTATCGCGGTGGAAAAAGCTATTGCTACAACGGCAAGGAAAATTATTATCGCGGAAAGCGAATTTATAAGCGTATTGACGTTTTGTTTAAGCGAAATAATCTCTTTGGAGACCGATTTTTCGGTTTCCACAATAAACCCCTTGTCGGAAATTCTTTTTGAAACAGGTTCAAGGTTTTCATGCGAATCAACCTCTACAAGCGTATAGATATATTCCTCATCCGCGCCCCTTGAACCGAATTTCCCGTTATAATGCCGAGCCGTGCCGAGAGGAACGACTACCGCAAGCGTATTAACCCCGTCGGTAAATCCCGTTAGAACCCCTTTTTCTACAATAAATCCCTGGATAGTTCTTACGCTACTGCGTCCGAAATGAATCTCGAAACGGGTTTCCATCACCGTTTCGGGACGGATTTTCGGAAGGTTGTTAGCCTCCGCCATACTATTGTTATATGTTTCAAGCAGGAAATTCGGGATAAGCACCGGCACCTCGCGCCCCTCCCGCCAGTTAAGCCAAGCGCTCCTGTATTCGGGCTTAATATCATCGCGGACAATGGAATAAGGCGCGCCTATACATACAAGGTCGGTGTTATATCTCAGCCCGAAAATCGGAACAACCGCCCGCATAGGTATCTGCACCGACATAAACGGATGGATTGCTTTAACGCCCTCCATTCTCACTATTCTGCTTAATTCATCGTTGTTGAGTTTACTTCCCGGGGGTTGTCGGAGACGGAGAAAGCCGATTGATGCAACGGGGCGGGGACTTACTTTTATGGTATTCGGCGGAATTGCGCTTGCAAACTGAGTCGTAATATATTTATTGAAATTATCCCCGATTATTCGGAATATACTAAGGCAAAACACCGATATTATCACGGCAAAAAAGACAATAACGCTTATAAATTTTTGGCTTACTATTTCTTTTATCATCAGCAAGGCGTTTTGAAGTATGGAATGAAGGAGTCCGGTGAATTTAACGGGGGTTTTGAAAACAAGCGCCTTTGGAAAATACACGACCAAACTCACAACAAGCGCCGTCGAAAACGCAAAAGCAATCGCAACGACTGTAGCCGACAGGATTACCGCGCTTAACGCAAGCCCGATTATTAACAGCTTGATAAGAATAACCCCAATATCACCATCGGAGGGAGCCATAAGAATTTCAGCAATACGGGCTATCATCGCAAGTCCTCCAATACGCCGTCTTTCATACTGTAAACCCTGTCCGCATGTTTAAGCATATAATCCTTATGGGTAACGATAAGCACCGCCTTGTTTTCATCACGGGCAAACTGTTCCAGCACCTTGAAAATTTCAACGGATGTTTGCATATCAAGATTGGCAGTCGGCTCATCGGCAAGAATAAGCGAGGGGTCGTTTATCAGCGCACGTGCGATAGCGACTCTCTGTTTTTGCCCTCCCGATAAAACCCCCGCTATACTTTTACGGTATTCCGGAATTTCAAGACGGGCAAGCAGCTCTTCCATCCGCAAAACGGTAGCGCGATTTACAATACCCTTAATGCGCGCGGGCAAAAGCACGTTGGATGCAACCGTCTCATTATACAGCAGTCGAAAAGTCTGAAAAATAAATCCTACGCGACGGTTTCTTATAAACGCCGGCATTATATCAAACGGGTAAAACATCCGTTTACCCTCAAAGATAACCCTGCCCTTGCTCGGTGAAGTTAAACCCGCAATGATATTCAAAAGAGTTGTTTTTCCGCAACCGGATTTTCCGGTAATCGCAATAATTTCTCCGGCGTTTATTTCGAGGTTCAACTTATGAAGTATAATCTTTTTCTTGCCGGAAATACGGTAAGATTTTTCTATATCAATAAGTTTTAGCATAGCTCACTCCGTTATGTCTAATATTGTAACGGATTTTGGAAATTTACTCAAATACGGAAAGAGATAATTTATAAAAAACGCCCTCGCTTTGAGGGCGTTTCAATAATTATAATATCAAAAGCCTAAATCGGCGATAGCCCTTTCATTTTTCTCAATTTGATGGAGTTCCGTAGTTTGATTGATAAAGTCCTCCATCCACATCTGCATATTTTGTTGCATTAAATGACCGCGAAGATAATCCTTTATCTGAGCGGCTTGCATCCCGCTTTGAGCAAACTGCTCCTGATATTGACTATACATAATATCTATTTCTTCCTGAGACGGCTCAAAATAAGCATTATCTTCGGGCATTTTTGCAGTAACATAGGCGCGATATATAGCGTCTCTCATAGCCGATTTCAGATAAGCGCGCATATCGCCATCATCGAAAGTCTTTTCCTCAAGCGCCTGAATAACAAGCGAATATTGAGAAATCAGATTTTCAAGATAATACTGCTTATACTCGGTTTCATCGGGTGGCTCCAAACCCTGTTGCGCCGCCTGTTGCCTTGCCTGATTGATAAAAATTTCAAACCCCGCTTCAAATTCATCGGTGGTAATTTTATAATCCCCGACCTTAGCAATCCAATCGCCTCTTTCCTCCTCAAGCACAAAATCCGCCAACACCTCATTAACATCTCCTGCAATCGCCGATTGATTACAGGAGACAACTCCCAAAACAACAGCACAAATAAACAAGCTCTTGATAAGTCGCATAAATCCTCCTTTAAAATTTTGAAAATATGTTATTTAATATGAGTAGTATATCGGCAATTAGGATAGATATATGGGAATTATATTTAGATAAACAATAGTTAAAGTCAAAATTCCGCCTTAAAACCGTTCTTGATTTTAATTGACAGCCGTTCTTTTCTTTGGTAGAATTAAATTTAGCCAAAACAGTAAAATTTAAGGAGAAAAATCTTTGGACTTGGAATCATTGGGATGGTGCGAATTTTTCGATAAAGCCTATTCCGTCTCCCGAAAACCGGATTCTATTCCGGCACGGGTAATACGCGCTCACAACAGAATTTACGAGCTTATCAGCGAAACCGGCGAAGTTACCGCCGAAATTGCAGGCAAACTTTATTATACAGCCGTTCTCAAATCCGAACTCCCCGTAGTCGGAGACTGGGTTATCGCCACTATGAGCAACGACAAGGACAAGGCTCTGATTTTCGAGGTTTTACCCCGCAAAACCAAGTTTTCACGAAGGGCAGGCGATGAGAAAATAGAAGAACAGGTTTTAGCTTCCAATATCGACACGGCGGTTATAGTTACGGACTCCTGTTCGGATTTCAATATCCGTCGCCTTGAACGATACCTTACTATTGCAAAAGACGGTAATACCGGGGCGGTTATTTTGATAAACAAATCCGACCTTTGTGATAATCCCGATGCTTTAATCGAAGAGGCAAAAACCGTAGCGGGGGACACTCCCATAATCACTATAAGCGCCGTAACGGGGTTAGGATTCGATAAGTTAGACCCGATAATCCAAAAAGGGGAAACTTTCGCTCTGTTCGGCTCATCGGGAGTAGGAAAATCCACTATAATAAACCGTCTTTTAGGCTATGAACGTCAGCGCGTTAATACGATAATCGAAAAGCGCGGGAGAGGTAAACATACGACCACCCAGCGTGAGATGGTTTTTCTTGATAACGGCGCTATGATTATAGATTCGCCGGGTCTCCGCGAGGTGGGTATCTGGATACAAAATGTTTCATTTGATGATATAGAAAAAATCGCCAAGGAATGTAAATTCCGTGATTGCGCGCATAAGACCGAGCCGGGATGCGCCGTAATACGGGCGATTGAAAATAATACTATCCCGCAGGACAGATATAAAAGCTATATCGCGCAAAAAGAAGAGATGGAATTTGCGAAAAGGCATAATTCGGTAACTAAGAGAAATCTTGAAAAAAGCGCAAAAAAGAAAATTGCAAAATTAAGTAAGGCTTATAAAAAATATAAACAAAACGAATAAATCAAGAGGAGATTTGATATGACGTCGATTTTACGGGAAAAGGATGATGAGGGCGCGTTACGGGATAAAAATTTCCCGCTCTCGTCAAAGTATAATCCGGTTTGGATTTTTGAGAATCAGATGGGTCCTAATGCCCTTGTGCTAACCGAATGGGTTTGCCGTGATATGAAGCTTAAACCCGGTATGCGGGTTCTTGATATGGGGTGCGGCAAGGCGCTGTCAAGCATATTTCTTGCTAAAGAATTTGATATTGAGGTTTGGGCTTGCGACCTCTGGATTGACCCATCCGAAAATTGGAAACGAATTCAAGAGGCGGGTTTCGATAAAAAAATTGCCCCTCTTTGCGCGGATGCCAAATCATTGCCTTTCGCGGAGGAGTTTTTCGATGCAATTATCAGTATCGACAGCTACCACTACTACGGAACAAACGACTTTTTCCTTGAGTATATACTGAAATACCTGAAACCCCTCGGTCAAATAGGAATCGCAATCCCCTCGCTTGTAAAAGAGCTTCCCGAAGAACCCCCAGAACATATTGCCAAGTCTTTCAGCGAAGAAGAACGGCAGTTAATTATCCCCTTAGACCGGTGGAAAACGATGTGGGAGGAAAGCGGGCTTGTTAAACTCGAAAAAGCGGAGGAGTTTAAAGACGGGTGGAGTTTCTGGCTTGAGTTTCGCAAGGCGCAACTTGAGGCGGGTTATCCTATGCATGCCACCGATGAGATTGAAACACTTGAGATTGATAAAGGCGAATATCTGGGCTTTGCCAAAATAGTCGGCGCAAAGCAGGAATAGACGCAAAACAATATAAACGCAACAATGGATAGGTTACGGAAGCGGTCATCTCGATACTCGCCTGTCGGCTATCCTTCGACTACGCTCAGGACGGCGCTCGATGACCGGGTGGTTTAAGAAAAGACTTTTAGATAATAATTCGGTTGCCGAGTGCCGGGCGGTCATCTCGATACTCGCCTGTCGGCGCACTCGATGACCGGATGGTTTAAGTAAAGACTTCATAGATAACAAACCGGTTATCGAGTGCCGAGCGAAGCGAGGTGTATCGAGATAACCAACCAAAATAAAGGAGAGAAAAAACGATGACTAAAACTATCACCAAAGCGATTGTTTTATTAACCATAGCCGTAGCGGGTGTATCCTGCGCGAGAGGAGAGGCTATCAAGCCTGATGAGCCTGCCGAAACCGAAACCGTTGCGACTGAGGTTGTTGCAATTGATTCTAAGGGCATAGAAAAAGAGTTTATGAAAAATTTTGATTTACCTGAAGAACCGGAATTTAAAGAATCAGATATTGAAATATTTCAACCTAATTTAATTATTGAATACGAATGGGAAGTAAATAGAAATTTAGAAAATGGGGATGTATATATATGTCTACCTGATGCCGGTATTATAGAAAAAAGCATAAAAGAAAGAAAAAAGATAATTCCTAGAATGCTTCGATTTGATAATAGCTATGAAATTTATGATGAATTGGGAAACTTTATTCGCAAAATTGAAAAAAGCACTATGAAGGAAGCAACAAAAGAGGAATGGGACGAAGTTATATACAGTTTTAATATGAATCATCTTCTTTTGATACGATATAATAATAATCTAAATGAATCTAAAATTGCAATATATGATTTTGAAGATAACAAAACTCTTTTTGAAACAGAAAAAGTAGAAATAGGAGATTATGAAAATAGAAAAATAGGCAGTGTAAACTTAATTGTGTCTAAAGAGGCACATAATGATAAGTGG
>CAZQBT010000052.1:0-16847 GCA_964591955.1 uncultured Brevinematales bacterium
ATATATTTTTTTAAAAAACCCCATATTTTTTTTAAATTTCATAAACTCTGATTTTTTGACATTTTAGGGTTTTTCTTTTATCTTGAAAAATAAAAAAACTCAGTAACGGGGGAATATATGGCGAAAAAAAGAGAAAACTGGGCTTCCAAGATAGGAGTAGTCCTTGCCGTTGCCGGTAGCGCAGTCGGACTGGGGAATTTCCTAAGGTTTCCTGGGGTAGCCGCGGCAAACGGAGGAGGCGCTTTTCTTATCCCATATTTTATCGCATTTATTTTTTTGGGTATCCCTCTCGCGTGGATTGAATGGACACTCGGACGCTACGGCGGACAATTTGAACACGGCAGCGCACCCGGTATTCTTAACGCCGTTGTCCGAAAGCCATGGGCTAAGTATCTCGGTTCGCTCGGCATTTTCGGTCCTCTGTTTATCAACTTCTATTACATCTTTGTAGAATCGTGGCTTCTCGGTTATGTCTGGTATGCAATATCAGGAACGCTTGCCAATGCATCGGGGGCTTTCCCCACTATGGGCGAATTTTTCTCGCAATATATCACATTACAAATCCAAATAATGGGCATTCCCGCGGCGCTTTTCTTCTTCATTATAACCCTCATCCTGAACTTTGCTATTGTCTTTTTCGGCGTAAAGCGGGGTATAGAACGCGCTTCGCGGATTATGATGCCTATACTCGTAGTGCTTGGGCTTATTATGCTTGTCCGCGTTCTGACCCTCCCCAATATCTCCCAGGGTCTCGGATTTCTATGGAATCCCGACTTTTCCAAACTGTTGGATATAAACGTATGGTTTGCCGCATCAGGGCAGATATTCTTTACCCTGAGTGTCGGTATAGGGGCTATTCTTACCTATTCTTCCTATGTAAAAAAGAATCAGGACATAGCTCTCTCGTCTCTTTCCGCCAATGCCGCCAATGAGTTTCTTGAGGTAATTATCGGGGGAACTATCGTAATCCCCGCCGCGATAGTTATGATGGGAGCGGGACAGGCTGAAAGTATCGCAAACGCGGGAACTTTTAATCTCGGGTTTATTACTATGCCGATGATTTTCGGGATGCTACCGTTTGCTATGTTTTTCCAGATTGTATGGTTTCTGCTTCTTTTTATCGGCGGCGTTACATCTTCCATTTCACTGTTACAACCCGGAATCTCATTTTGCGAGGATGAACTGAATATGAATCGCAGGCAGTCTATCGGGGTTTTGTTTTTTGTCTTTCTGATAATGGGACTTTTCTCGGTTTACGGGCTTGGCGCGGGAGTTGTCGATGAGATGGACTTCTGGGCGGGAAATTTCTCGCTTATCCTTTTCGGAACCATTATGGCGGTAATTTTCTCGTGGGTTCTCGGTGTCGATAAGGGATGGAAAGAAATGAACCGCGGAGGAGATATTAAAATTCCGGTAATTTTCAAATTCATTATGAAATATATCACGCCCACTTACCTGATAGTCCTGCTTATACTATGGGTAGCGCTAAGCGGGTGGAATACAATCACTATGAAAGGAATAGAATCCTCACCGTTTAAACCTTTGGACAGCCCGAATATTACTGCGATTATCGGGGATATAAAAAATCCTCAAACCCAAAACGCACATACCATCAGAAATAATGTAAGCTCCGAAACTTTATTGCTTATAGATAATTACTCCGATACGGTTAAGACAAGTCATAATCAACAGATACTCAAACTTAATGAATTATACACGATACGGGGCGAAGAATTTATCACGGAGGATTATACAGCCCGCTTTATGGAAATTATTAATATCGAAAACGTCCCTGCTGAACAGCTTGAAAATCTTGAGGCGCTTAAAAACCGTCAATTCCGCAAGGTTTTCGGCGAAACATACCGTTATAAAACCACATACGAAAGGACTATATCTGCGGTTTTGGCGGATTTATCCGCGCTTATAACCAAAGAGGATTTTTATTTAGATAACGCCTTTGATAAAGCGGGATTTTCGGGGGATACTCTAAGACTTATCGAAAGATACAAAGACGACAACCTTGATAAAGCCGATATCCACAAACTAAACCGTTTCATTATTGCGGACACTTTCGGCGAGAATCTCAGCAGTATGCCTCAAGCCGAATTTTTAGGCTTTACCGTGAATCAAAAACGGTTCATTTCCTTTATGCGAATTGGGTTTCTAATCCTGCTGTTGATTATAAATATCATAATCGGTTTGTTCTGGAAAAAGAACAAACTTGATTTAAAACTCCAAAAGGAGGATGCGTAAATGAAAAAGATATTGATTATAGCGACATTTGTATTCTTACCGCTATTCGTCTACGGACTTAGAATTGAACAGGCTCCCCTTTTGTGGATTATATCGCCGAAAGACGGGAGGGAGGTTTCACGCAGTTTTGAAATAAAAGGCAAGGTCGCCTATATTGATGATAAACCCGCTTTCAACAGCGTAATGATAAATATAGCTGGAGTCGGCAGCTTTGTCGTTGATGTTGACGGCAACGTATGGTCTAAAGAACTCAAGCTCCCCTATGGAAAACATACTATTGAGGTTTTCGGTCTCGACAAGAGCAACAAACCCGTTTTCAGGACATCCGTTTCGGTTATTACCGAGTTGCGTATGAGTGTAGGGGGATGGATTTTTATGGTGTTTGCATGGCTTTCCATTATCGCTTTAAATATTTTTACTTTCACTAATATATTTAAAATCAAGGAAGAAAAAATTGTAGAGCCTTTGGAAATCGACACGATGGATGAGTAAATTTATTTAAGATTCATTAAGGAAAAATAGTTTGAACAGACTTTATGAACTTTTAGTCAGTTTCTATTTCTGGTATTTTGTCTTCCTGATTTTCGGTCTCGGGATAAGCTTTGTAGTGCTGGCACGAAACCGCAAACGGGGAATAGAAAATTTCCCGACCGACGGGTTTCAGCCCATATTTACTGCAAAAAAGACAAGAAAGAAACGAAAACCCAAACCCAAATCCAAACCCAAATTCAAATCCAAATCCAAAAGCGCTATGTCCGAAAAGCTCGGCGAAAGAATTGTCGGGTATATGATAGAAGTCTCCCGTTCGGATAGCAAACAACTTGTGCAGGACAGGATTTCAAGAATCCGCTCGGAATGCGAACGCTTATCAACTCTACCGCTTCCCGAAGAAAACAAGCGAATCATATCATCCGTTTTAATATGGTCAAAGCGGTTTAATGTCGAAAAACATATCACCGAAATGACGCTTTACCGACATTCAACCCAAATCAAATACGATGCTAAAAAGCGGGATTTTAAACTTATGATTTTCGAGGAATAAACCCCGACGCTAAAACGCATAAACAAATTCAATCCCCATACCCAACCCGTTAAGATTAAACACCTTGTCAAGCTCATTCTGCATTTTACCGTCTTTATCAAACGCATAGACTTCCGAAGTATAATACCCGTAATAATCATCCGTGCTTGTTATTTCAATGGTATTATAAAACTCCTCATTATGCATAATGTAAGCGCGAAGTCCTATGTTTCGGGTAAGTTCTATTCCTATATATCCCTTAAACTTGAAAGAAAAATAATCCGAGCTTGCAATTATGTCGTAACTTTCACTATACCCCAAGTATGTATCAACATCTACCGTTCCGATTTTATAAGACACAAACCCCATTGAAAGGTCTATCTCTCCGCCGATATTAAACCATCCGCCCGCTCTACCCAGATTATATCCCATACCAACGTCTAAATAAAAGGAATCATACCCGTTCAGGAAGAAACCCAGCGCCAATCTGTAAAACAAGCCTGTCTTAGTTCTGTTACCGAAATCCATACTTGCTTCAATAACCGGAAATATCGTTTCGGTGTCAAAATAAATACTATTCGGATTACCGCTTATATCCTTAAAATGCAAAGAAGCCGGGAAATTTGCCTCCACAAACCCCGCATAAACATTCAAAAAGAAAAAAGGTTGATTTGCGATTTGCTGTTGTTGGGGCTTCGGCGGCGTTGGAGGCGGCGGTTGCCATGTGAAATTGACCGTTTCGGTAGCGTCTTTCCTGACAATCACCTGTTTTTCTTCCCTCTGCCTTCGAGAACCATACTCCATAGCTAAGGTATGTTGCCTTGCTTCAACGTCTTTAATACTTACCATCTGCCCCGCCTTCACATCGGCGATAAAATCCTTGCCTAAATAAAGTTTCCCGTCGTTACGCGTTATAACGGAAAGATTTCCGTAATCAACTCTTATATCCACACGGATTTGCCTTATTTCCTGCGGGGCTTTAATAATATCCGGTTGCTGAACCGGTGTCTGCGCCGGTGTTTGAATCGAAACGGATGTGCTTTTCAGGATAAAGTCCCCGTCCTTAAACCCTCTCATCTTACCGTATTCCGGGGTTTGCCCTCCAAGCGAGGCTTGTTCTACCTGCTGACGGATATAAAACGCGACCTCTTCACCCGTGATATACCCGTCGTTATTCAAATCACCCTTGCCCCTTCTCACAATATCGAGAAAGGCTTCGGTTACGGGGCTATGAAATGTCCCGTCGCTTGCCTCCTGTGCGGCTGTCCCCGCTGATATAACCTGTCTCACCGGCGCGGTTATTTTCCTTTGTATTAAGGGCGTGGGTACTGTCGATGCCCTTGATATATCGACAAAATGTCCGCTGAAACACGAATCGAATATATACATCACATGCTTTGCCTGATACATCTCCGTTATGTCTTTGATATTATCCATAGATATATAGGTAAGTATATTATTGGGATTTCCTTCTTTAGGAACGATATAACCCTTGAAAAATCCGTCCGTATGCGGAATAGCAACGGAATGCCCGTGCCCCGCGTAGTAAATTAAAACGCGGGCATTTTTGTCTTTATTTTGAAGTTTCACCAATTCGTTTAAAATATTTTCGCGGGTGGGTTTTTTGCCCATACTATCCGACAAAATAACGGCATCAAAACCCAAATCCACAAGGCTTTTATAAACCTCTTCGGCATCGCGATGCCCGTTACGAAGGTTAGGCCAGTGGTCATATTGGGATATGCCTATTACAAGGGCATAACTTTCGGTATATCCGTCAAAAACACTCCCGTCCGAAAGAGGTATAATTTCAAGCCCCCGCGACGTGGAACCGAATCCCACACCTGCAAAAATCAAAACCCCCGTCAACACCCCGAATATTCTTTTCATCTTTTTTCTCCTTTCTGAAAATATCTTATCCTATAATAATTGTATTTTATTAAAATTATTTAGTCAATATTTTTAATAAAAAACGAAACGTTCTGCTTATCAAACGTGGCTATATATATAGTAAACTTTCCTTATTATAATATACCCCGTTACAAACCAAAGGAGGAATATATATGCAAATATTTTCGATTTTTTCGCACAGAAAAAAAGCAAAGCACGCCAATTCTAAAGTAAGGCTTTTGCCCGGAAACCGCAATAAAGGCAATCCCGATATTCTTATTGCCGGTTATGAGGAACTCGCTCTATCCCCTTCCGATAAAGCATCGCGGGCATCTCTTATGCGAACCTATGAGAAAATGCTTCTTGACGACAAAGTGAGTCAGGTTATGGAAATAGTCAACAGCGCGGTGCGTTCTATGCCGTGGAGTGTCGTATCCGATAACCCCGAAGTCGCGGAATTTATCACCGGTAATCTCAATACTTTAAACCTCAAGCAATTTGTCGGCAATCTACTGTCCGCGCGGGCTTTCGGATTTGCAGTATTCGAAGAAATATGGGAAAAAGACCTGAGCAATCCCGAAAACCCCCGTTATCGTATAAAAGAGGAGAAACTCCTGCCTTACCACAGAATTGAGTTTGTTACCGATAAATATGCCGTCCTCAGGGCTATTGAATTTGACGGCGAGGAGAAGCCGCTTGAGTGGTTTCATATATTTACATATCCGCAAATCAAGCCGGATTCTTATCATTACGGGGTATCGGACTTGTGCAAAATCTACCGCGAATGGTTTACAAAGGACATCCTGAAAAAATACCGCAATCTCGGTTTGGAAAATTTTGCTTTCCCGATAGTCGTTGCGATATACGATGAAAACCGCTACCGTGAGGGAACGCGGGAATGGGAAGAGCTTTTGGCGATGCTTGACGGACTTAAAGACGATTCAAGGGTCGCTTTACCGTCGGGTATAAATCCGTCAAGCGGGGAACTGATGCCCGGGGTCAGGCTTGAGTTTTTAGAGCCGAAATTCGGAGGAGGGGGGTTCAACGCATTTGAACGCGCTATCGAAAATGAAAACCGCGCTATCGCAAGAAACCTCGGTTTGCCCGATGACTTGGGATTCAGCGACACGCGCACGGGAAGCTATGCCAAATCCCGCACCGAGATGCAACTTTATTTGCAGGTCGTAAACGATATTGCAGGTATAGTCGAAAAAAATATCCAAAAAATAATTGACCGTCTTGTGTTTTATAATTTTCAAGAAGCAAGCGCAAAATTCAAATTTGATTTAAAAGACGAAACACAGCCATAGAAAACATATTTTTATAGAACGGAACAAACCCCAAAACCATCCGATACAACGGATATTAAGCGGTTTTATACCCAAACTTATAGCAAAATATCTTCCATTAAATTTGCTTTAAATTTTGTTCTGTGCTAAAATTGCTGTGCTTGGCAATATAAATAATTCAACTACACTTCGTAATTCAAAATTTCTATTAATTAAAAAAGTAAAATACTAAAGGCAGAGGTTTAGGTATGGATAAGCAGGTTGTTTATAATGAAACCGAGTTGAAGGATATTTTGCTTAAAAACAGCAGTAAAATTGAGGAAATTTGTAACGACGGGGATTCCTGTCCCGAATGGTTCTACAAATTCATTATCAATTTTTTAACCTCAATAGATATGAGCGAGGAAGAAGCTAAAGAGCAATATTTTAATATTCTTACGCACAAATACTATCTTTCCGAAAAAATGGAGCGAAATATCGGTTTCAGGGTTGCTACTCTCGATTACTTCCTTAATATTACCAAGCATTTCATTAATCCCAAATTGGTGGAAATAACTCTGTTTGAACAGATACTTGATATGAGCAAGGTGGATTCTAAGACGGGATGTTTCAACTTTAGGTTTTTCAAGGAGATGCTTGACGGTGAAATTAAGCGGGCGGAAAGATATGAACACAGCTCTTCGGTAATTCTTCTCGATTTGGATAACTTCAAAGAGGTCAACGACAAATACGGGCATCTGTTCGCCGATAAGGTTCTTGAAAAAATGGCGAAAATTATAAAAAACACGCTCCGCAAAGAAGATATAATTGCAAGATACGGTGGGGATGAGTTTGTTATCCTGTTGCCTCATACGGGAAGAGTCGGCGCACGGTTTATGGGAGAGCGTCTCAAAGAAAATATCCTGAAATATTTTGAAGATAAAGTCTATCAGGGCGCCCCCTTCCGGGTTACTTTCTCTGCGGGTATCGCTACTTACCCGTTTGATGCGCGGGACCCCGAAAATCTGATAAACTGCGCAGACAGAGCGTTGTATCGCTCCAAGACTTTGGGCAAAAATTGTATCTATGATTTTCTCGAAGAGGAATACAAGCGAAACAATACATTCCACTCGGACAGGCGTAAATATACCCGTTACCCGATAAAAAAACACAACAAAGTGGAAATCTATGATGAATGCGGGCTTCTCGCTATCAGCGGAAGAATTATTAATATAAGCGCAGGCGGGGTTCTGCTTGAATGCTCCTGCAAAGTTAAAGATGATATTCTTAATAAAAGTCTTCAACTTACACTCAACGAACTTTTGGAGCAGGAAAATAATTCTTTAGAGGTTAGCGGTAATATTGTCCGTTTAAACAAGGAACATCAAAACCTCAAGTTTTACATAGGCTTAAAGTTCAACCATCTGCTTGACAAAAATATCTGGCAAAAAATAGAACAAAAAATTTTAGCCCACGCCGTTTAATATCTAACGGGAAAATATCGCCTTAATCAATGCAAATACCCGTTCCGCTAAAGCAGGTCGGATGCTAATTCCGCGAGTTGCGAGCGTTCGCCTTTCTCCAACGTTATATGAGCATAAAGACTCTGTCCTTTCATCTTGTCGATAAGATAGGTAAGCCCGTTACTTCGGGAGTCAAGATACGGCGTATCAATCTGGTAAGGGTCACCGGTAAATACAATCTTGGTTCCCTCACCCGCCCTTGTAATAATAGTCTTAACCTCATGCGGAGTAAGATTCTGCGCCTCATCAACAATAAAAAATACTTTCGACAAACTTCGTCCTCTTATATAAGCAAGCGGCATAATATGCAATCTCCCGTCATTGAGCATCTCGTTGATATTATCAAACTCCTCGGAAAACTCATCAAACTGATGCTGTATAACCGAAAGGTTGTCGTATAAAGGTTGCATATACGGGTCGATTTTGCTTTGAACGTCGCCGGGAAGATACCCTATGTCGCGGTTTGAAAGTGGTATTATAGGACGGGCAAGAAGTATCTGTTTATACCGTTTTGCAACATCAAGCGAGGATGCAAGCGCCATCAATGTCTTCCCCGTTCCCGCTTTACCCGAAAGCGTAACAAGCAGGATTTTAGGATTCGTAAGCGCATTTATGGAAAAAGCCTGTTCGGCATTACGGGGAGTAATACCGTAGGTCTTTTTTTTCTCCACAAGTTTAAAACTCAAATCCTCCTCGTTAAATACCGTAATCGCGCTTTTAAACTCATTGCGCATTATAAAATACTCATTAGGTAAAGGCTCAAGTTTCAGCCCCGACTTAGCCAAGCTGATTGACCCTTTAAGATATATCCTGTCAATAATGTCGTTTGAAACATCCTCAAGCAAATTTTTACCGGTATAAAGCTCGTCGATATTTTGAATTTTTCCGGTCTCGTAATCCTCCGCAACAACCCCGACACTTTTTGCTTTCATCCTGAGATTAATGTCTTTAGTTACAAGAATCACCCTGTTTGCGCCGTAATCCTGTGTAAGATTATAAGCAACGGATAAAATCCTGTGGTCGGGTTTATCCTCCCAAAAAATTTCGCGAAATTTCTCGCGTTTTTTTGTGTCGGTAATAACAACAATAAAACCGCCCGTCTCAAGTTTTGCCCCGTCGCTGAGAAGCTGTTCCCCGGTCAGCGCATCAAGCTCGCGGGTAAATTCACGGGCGTTATAGTTGATTATCTCGTTTCCCCGCTTAAACCCGTCCAGCTCCTCCAACAGGGTAATCGGAATTATAACGTTATGCTCCTCAAAAGAGTAAATCGAGCGGTAATCATACAAAACCACGTTGGTATCCAAGACAAATATTTTTTTACCGTTGTCCAACATAAATTTCCTCGCTGAATTTCGTTTGCTTATTATAAAGCAACTTGATATAGAGTCAATCGCATTCGGGTAATAAATTTTCTCGGTTTAACTTGAAAAAAAGGACTAAAGGTATATATAATATTGGCAGGCTTCGTTATCGGAGAAACTTATATAACGGCTAAAATTTAAAAGCGCGGAGATTATGAATGATACTATGGTCTTTTTCAACTACCGTAAGAAATCCCGAACGACTAAAGCCTTTTCTGGAAGTTTTGTCGAAACTTGAAGGTATGCCTTTTGACAGAGAAACTCAAAAAAAATATCAAATAATGTTAATTCAGGAAAGGCTATACAGACCGAGAAATTTACCCGGCAGTTTTCAAGATTTGTTTAATAATCCCGAAAAGACAATTAAGTTTGAACAAGCAAAAGAGGTTTTCGAGTTACAGAATTACGAAGACCCGCCTATGAGAGGAAGACAATCCGTTAATCCGTTAATCAAACTCGGTCTTGCAATAGCAAAAGAATCGGAAGGAATAATTAGAATTACCCCGATTGGAAAGATGTTTTTAGATTCGCAATCCGATATAAGTATCGTGTTTTTTAAAGCACTCCTCAAATTACAATTTCCGAATTTTATATCTTCTTCATTTTCCGAAAAAAACGGTTTTAATATCAAACCCTTTTTAGCAACACTTCATTTTATAAATGAGGCGAATAAGCTCGGAGAATCCAAAGGGCTTACAAAAAACGAATTTTCTCTTTTTATTCCGTCTTTAATCAACAAATATTATTTTGACGAAAATTTAAAATGGTTGAAAAAATACAGGGCAAGCGCACAAAAAAAAGAAATTATAAAGCAATATGCCGAATGGTTTTACAAATCCGAAACTGTTAAAAAAGAAAAAATAAAAAATTTCTTTGAATACGGCGACAATATTATGCGGTATTTCCGTCTGACGAAATATTTTAAAATCGAAACGGGAAATTTTGGTGCGGATTGGAGGATTCTGCTTGAACCACTGCGACAGGTTGAGATTAATTCTTTACTTAAAGAGTTTTCGATTGAGGCGGAGACTTTTAAAAACAAGGATAATTATTATCAATTTTTATTTGATATAAACCAGCCTGCATTGCCTTGGTTAGACGACCGCAATAAATTAGCACAAATTATTGAGCAATTAACCAAAGAGATAAACAAGAAAAAAGAGCTTTTAAAAACATCATCTTTATCGGACGGTTTAATTTTAACGGAAGCCCCCTCGGTAAACGAGCCGATTGAAAATTTCCACAGGTATATAAATGAGTTGAGAAGTATTTTATCCGAACTATCCCAAAAAATAAAAAAAGCCGATTTAATTGATAATTTTGATAAAATCACTGAAATAATCGGCATTTTAGAAAATGAAAAATTGCAAAAAAAACTACATCCTGAAATATTAGAAAAAATTATAACCGAAACCCTGCTTTTTATAAATGATGAAATTAAAATTAAACCTAACTATCCGACGGATGATAACGGAGAACCGATTTCCCATGCTACGGGAAATCAGTCGGATATTGAATGTTATTACGAATCATTTAACGCTATATGCGAAGTTACATTGGATGCTTCAAACTTTCAATGGATAAGAGAAAGTCAACCAGTTATGAGACATTTAAAAGATTTTATATCTTCAAACACGGATAAACCCGCATTTTGCTTATTTATTTCTCCTAAAACACATATAGACACCGCTTACCATTTCTGGACATCATGTAAACATGGATACGACGGGGAAAAACTAAAAATCATACCGTTAAGCTCCACGCAATTTGCTGAAATAGTTTCAACATATTTGAATTATATAAAATCCAAGCAAAAGCGTCCTTCACATAAGGCTTTAAAAAATTTCTACGAAAAAGTTATCGGCTTAACCGAAAACTGCTCCGGGCATAGCGAATGGATTTTGGAAATAAATCAGGAACTAAAAGAATTCACAAAGAGATTAATGTATGAAAATTAATCATTTATATCTTGGTAATTGCATAGAAATTTTAGAGCAGGAAATTGAAGCAGAATCAATAGATTTAATATTTGCCGACCCTCCTTATAATTTATCCGGCAAAAAATTGGATTTACCCAATAATACCACGGGGGGCGCATTTTATAAAATGAATATGGAGTGGGACAGTTTTAGTGATAATGATTACGAACGGTTTACAAAAAACTGGATTAGCAGGTGTTACAGAGTATTAAAGCCGACGGGAGGTATTTATATATCCTGTTCCTACCATTATATCGCCGAAATCCTGTATATAGCGAAAAAAATCGGTTTTAAAATAAATAATATAATAACTTGGTATAAAACAAATGCTATGCCGAATATTACCAAAAGAACTTTTACTCACTCAACGGAATTTGTTTGCTGGCTGGTAAAAGGCAAAGGCTGGACTTTCAATTATGAAGAAATGAAAATGTTTAATCCCGAAAAAACCAAAGACGGACAAAACAAACAGATGAGGGATTTTATTTCTATCCCGATAGTTCAGGGCAAAGAAAGAATAAAAGAACACAACGGCAGAGCATCTCATCCCACGCAAAAACCCGAACTATTATTGGAAATGATAATTAAGGCATCCTCAAATGAGGGGGATATTGTTCTTGACCCTTTTCTCGGCACGGGAACTACGTGTGTCGTAGCAAACAAACTATCAAGAAATTGGATTGGCATAGAAATCGATAAAAAGTATTTGGATATATCAAAAAAAAGAATTGAGGAAAGTATCTGAAATGAACAGCATAAATCTCATTAAAGGAGACGCTCTTAAAGCGCTGAAAGAATTTGAAGACGGTTACTTTGACCTGATTTTTGCAGACCCTCCCTATAACTTATCGGATAAATCTTTTCAAACGGTAAAAAACGGGAAACCTGTTGCCTGCAATAAAGGCGAATGGGATAAAATAGACAATCTTTTCGAGTTTAATGAAAAATGGTTAACCGAATGCCGTCGCATTCTATCCGATACGGGAACGATATGGATTTCCGGCACCCTGCATAATCATCCGTCAATCGGTGTAATACTAAAAAATTTGGAATTCTGGATAATAAACGATATTATATGGTTTAAGAGAAACGCCCCGCCTTTATTATCCAAAAATCGTCTTGCCCCGTCTACAGAATTAATCTGGCTTGCTTCAAAAAGCAAAAAATATTTCTTTAACTATGATTTGGCTAAAGAAATGAACGAGGGTAAGCAGATGCGCAACTTATGGGAAATCAACGCACAACGCCATAAAACAACACATCCTACCGAAAAACCCGAAATTTTACTTCAAAGAATTATCCTTTTGGGTTCTCAGGAAGGCGACAAGGTATTAGACCCTTTTATGGGTAGCGGAACAACGGGGGTAGTTGCAAAACGTTTAAATCGGATTTTTTACGGTATAGAAAAAGATATTGACTACTATAATATTGCAAAAAACAGGATTTTAAATACCGAACTTGAAACAACTCTTTTTGATAAAAAAGAGAAGAAGTATAAAAACCATTTTATCCCGACAATTGAATATTAATCTCGGTATAATAAATTTTTCCTCTAAAACTTGCAAAAATACTCCATTCGCTTTAAATTCTTGTATTATTCCGCTTCTAAAGTAACACTTTTGCCTTTTTCCGGTGTTTAAATAAAGGGGATATATGTATATTAAAGAAAATATTAAAATAACCTTTGCCGAAAAAACCGACTTGCCTGAAATTCTTGCAATCCAGCGTCTTGCTTTTGAGGAACAATGCGAAATCTACGGGAATTATCATATCCCGCCTATGGTTGAAACGGTTGACGAGGCGTTACGGGAGTTTGAAAACAAGCTTTTCCTGAAAGCTATATGCAATAGTGAAATAGTCGGTTCGGTGCGCGCATATAAAAAAGAAAATACTTGCTACATAGAACGATTAAGTGTCGCCCCGCGCTATCAGGGTAACGGCATAGGGTCTGTGCTTATGCTTGAAATTGAAAAGCGTTTTGCCGATACACATATTTTTAAGCTGTTTACCGGCGAAAAAAGCGATAAAAATATTCGTATCTATGAAAAAATCGGATATGAAATTTATGAAACCCGAAAAGGAAAAGAAGGCATTAATCTTGTGTTTATGATTAAACAAAAATAAAAATGAAGGAAGAACCCAATGCAACAGGCTGAATATGTCGGAGCGTTCAATAAGTCATTGATAAGGCTTTTTGCCGGCGCAATAAAACTCGGCTTTAAAAACCCGTCCTATTTTATATTCCTGATAAAAAATCTTTTCAGACAAAGAAATAAATCCCGTATCAGGCAATCTCTCGCCAAGAAAGGGATTAATGTTCCTCCGTTTATGATAGCAAGTATCACGCGAAAATGTAACCTTAAATGTGCGGGATGTTATGCCAAGGCGCTTGAAAATACTCATTCTCAGGAATTATCAACCGAGCGTCTGAACGGGATAATCCGTGAAGCGGATAATCTCGGCGTATCAACTATCCTGCTTGCGGGAGGAGAACCTCTGACGCGAAAGGATATACTTCAGATATCCGCGAATTATCCGTCTATAATTTTCCCGCTTTTTACAAACGGGCTGCTTATAGATAACGACGCCGTTTCTATACTCAAGCAAAATAAAAATATCGTTCCGATTATAAGCATAGAGGGAAAAAAGCAGGCGACCGACACCCGTCGCGGAAAAGGAGTTTTTATCAAGGCAGCATCCGCTATGCAAAAACTCAAAAAGGCGGGCGTGGTTTTCGGGGTTTCGTTTACCGTAACCAAAGAAAATTTCGATAACCTGACTAATATGGAATTTCTAAAGGAAATATACGAAAGAGGAGCGGGAATTTTCTTTTTCGTGGAGTATATTCCCGCACAGGAGGGAAGCGAATATCTTGTTATAAATCAAAGCGAAAGGGAAAAAATCCCCGAACTTATGCAACAATTCAGAAGTAAAATCCCCGCTCTTTTTATCGCTTTCCCCGGCGAAGAGGAAAAATTCGGGGGGTGTCTTTCTGCGGGACGGGGATTTGTGCATATAAGCGCCGAGGGGAATCTCGAACCCTGCCCGTTTGCCCCGTATTCCGACACAAGTTTGGTAAACCTGTCGCTTGAAGATGCATTAAAGTCGGAGTTTTTGCGAAAAATCCGTTCTCACCCCGAACATCTAAGTGAAACCAAAAACGGATGCGCATTGTTTGAAAACAGGGCTTTCGTTCAATCCCTGCTTCGTTGAAACAATAATATAATAAAGGAGTGAAGTTATGAAAAAGCAATTTTTATGGTGGTGTCTTGTAAGTCTTGCGGTTTTCGGTTTTCTTTTCGGGTGCCAAAAGGCAAAATTAGACCAATACCCTGTGACGGAATTAAACCTGTCTGAAATTCAAGACGGGGTTTATTACGGGGAATATACTCTTAACCCTGAAGCCGTTGCGGCAAACAGAACCGCTAAGGTGGAGGTTACCGTCGCGAATGGAAAAATTACCGATATTAAGCTCATTGAATCCTTTGATATACCGGCAATACGTGAAACAGTAATAGAAAAACAAAGTCTTAAATTCGACGTGGATGCTATAAGCGGCGGAACTTACTCAAAAGTTGTCATATTGAAAGCAATAGAAAACGCACTGAATAAAGAAGTAGAAAAAGAATGAAAATCTTGGCTATTATGGGAAGCCCGCGTAAGGGAAAGGGTTTTGAAATTGTCAAACAGGTAGAATCCCAACTTAAAAAAAGAGGAGACTGCGACTTTGAATATATCTTCCTGAAAGACTTAGACCTGAAAATTTGTCGCGGATGCCATAACTGTATATTCCTGGGAGAAGATAAATGCCCGTTGAAAGATGATTTTCCGAATATTCGGGGGAAAATCAACACAGCAGACGGTGTAATTCTCTCATCACCGGGCTATGTGTGGAACGTATCGGCATTGATGAAAAACTTTCTTGACCGCTATGCATACACACTTCATCGTCCCGAATATTTTAACCTCAAGATTATGCTTGTCGCAAACGGTGGAAGCGGAGTAACCGGCGTTCTCAAGGCGATGGGGTTCACTCTCGGAGGTTCTTCTATTGTTTCAAAAATCGGAATTATGTCCCCTCCTTTTAAACCGACACCGTGGTATCAATCAAAAATAGACAAAACAATTATGCAGGCAACGGAAAAATTCCACAAAACCATACAAAAAAAGGATATTCCCCGACCGACTACTTGGACTTTCGTTTATTTTCGTATGTTTAAATGGATGTCTGAAACGGGAAAAAACATTCTCAAGGCAGACTACGAATATTTCAAGGATAAAAAATATTTCTACGCAACAAAAATCAACCCGATAAAATACGCCGTAGCAGGTATTATAGTAAAATTATTCGGAAAATATATGAAAAAACGGTTTGTGTGGGAATAATATATTTCACCCTTTGTGAGCAATCAACGTGGTAAGTATAGACTTGTCTTTATCATATACCGAAAAATCTATATCGGCAAAGGTTTCTATATCAGCAAACCCCGCCTGCTTGAGCGTATCCGCCAAATCCTTTGCCGAATAAGGTCTTAAAACGGTAGAATAGATAATATGCTTCGGCGATTCGCCGTTCCAATCGACTTTCAATATATTAAACCGCACCCGCTTAGCAGAGAGAAAATCGTAAAACCGTATATACTCATCGTTTTTATCGCGACGAATATTAATAATCCTCTCGCCGGATTGCAAAATTCCGGTGTAATTAAGAAGCTGTATAACCAAAACGCCGTTCGGCTTTAGTGTATCGGCAAACGACTTTAGCGACATAATAAGGCTTTTCGGGGTAAGCAAATGAGGGATAGAATTACCCATACAAAAAACTGCATCAACGGTAGCGCCGATTTTGTTATGCATCCGATGGAAAGGTGCGCGCACCCATTTTATATCCACACCGTATCGCTCGGCGTTTTTGCTTGCCGATTTAAGCATAGCTCCGTCAATATCGCTTCCGATAACTTTCACCCCCGATTTAGCAAGCGCGATTGAATGAAACCCCGAACCGCAAGCTGTATCGACCGCCGTTTTGACGGGGTATTTTTTAAGAAAAACACCGTAAGTCTTAATCTGACTGTCTAAAAAGCGGTCAAATCCAATCATCGAATCATAAAACTCCGAAATCCGGGAATAGAAATTCATAGTTATTTCCTTTGATTTGGATTGTTAATTCTACCACGAAAGGCAAGGAAAGTCAAAAAGCGACCGTGTCGCATTTCTATTGAGACAAGCGAAGCCATCCCGCGCCCGTGTTTGTGAGGATTCAGTTTTCCGGTCGCCGATTTTCCTATAAATAAAAAAAACTGCCCCCCACCCAATTATACATCCGAATCAAAGAAACGCCCGGACGGCGGCGGGGTTGCTATACAGGGGATTTTTAAACCGCCCGGCTGCCGAGTGCCGATCACCGCACCAATTTGCAGGCTACTTTAGGTGAGACTTTACAAATCGGTGCGGGGAGAGGTGTATCGAGGCAACCGCATACGGATATATCCGACTACAAACAAAAAACCCCCGCTTCGTTTTGAAGCGGGGGATATAAAAACAAAACCTCG
>CAZQBT010000053.1:0-16257 GCA_964591955.1 uncultured Brevinematales bacterium
TTTTATTTTGACGCAACGTATCGTTTTCAAGTAGATTAATTATAAAGCAATTCGGGGGGTAAACTAAAATACATAAAGACATATAAAATTTTGCACTTTTAAGTTTTTTCACGCAATATGTCTGTATGATTTTTATAAAATAAATTGCAATTTAGGAGGATACAAAAAATGGCTAACAAACCAAATCTCTTTAGTTTTGCTACAAAAGAATTGGCACAGGACGGTTTTTTTACTTGGCTTTTAGAATGGGCAAATGGCAATAATGCAAACTACGATAAGGCATTGAACGAAACGGCAAAAGACTTTGTAAAGTTATTGATTCAACAACAACATAATGCAGACGGTCTTGAGGTTGAAACGGTTAAAACTTGGCGACAATGGGAAAAAATTGACATTATCGCAGAGGTCAATGGTGAATATGTTATTACGATTGAGGACAAGGTAGATTCTTGTGAACATTCGGGTCAATTGGATTATTACAAAGAAAAGGTCGAAACCAACTATGAGGGAAAGAAAGAACTTGACAAGCTTGTTTTTATTTATCTGAAAACGGGTAATGAAAGTTTAATTCCCTTAGAAAATGTTCGCAAAAAAGGATATGCGGTTATCGGTAGAAAAGATGTATTGGGAGTTCTAAACAAGAGAAAGGTTGATAATCAAATATTTTTGGATTTTAAAGACCATTTGACTGAAATCGAAAATAAAACCAATGCCTGTGAAACCCTCGAAAATATAACATCAGATGGAAGAGCAGCGGAGGGGTTTTTCCTAAAACTGCAGGAAAAGAAAATGCAAAAATGTTCAAACGAGGACGTATCCGAATTGCTCGGCAAAGTCGGAGATTGGCGTTATGTTGCGACTCCCACAGGCGGTTTTCTTGGTTTCTGGTATTATTGGCGATGGAATAAAAAATATAATTGCACCCTAAACATTCAAATTGAAAATGCTTACGAGTATGGAATTAGATTAGTAATAAAAATTGCAGATTGTGCGGAAGCATCAACCGATTTGTTTTATACAATACTCGCAGATATGCAAAATTGCGCGAAGGACTACGGACTAAAACTGGAAAAACCAAGCAGGTTCAAAGTTGGGGGAACATCTACGCTTGCTGTAGTCGAAAATGCCTTTCCCGATAATTTTAATATTGATGATTTTATAACCAAATTAGAAGCGCTTGAAAATATGATTGATGAATTTTGCGAAACAAAATCGTAGGAGGAAACATAATGGGAGAAAAATTCTATTGCAAGTATTGCGGCACATCTGCAAGTTCTATTGCAAGTTTAACAAATAATTCGTGTCATAGGCACCCATCAGGGGCTGGCAAAGGGAAACATGTTTTATATGAAGGTTCGGAAAAAAGTCAATATACTTGTAAATTCTGCGGAACAAAAGCATCTTCTATTGCAAGTTTAACAAATAATTCGTGTTCTAGACATCCATCGGGGCCTAGCAAAGGCAAACACGAACCGGCATTATAGAGCGCTTGTTTTATCAACAAAGCTGAGATGTGCTGAGTTAATCACAACTTATCCCGCCCCCGGTTTTTCAAAAAGCACGCCATTGTTTAACGAGTTCATCATAATACAGTATCTTGATACGGGTATCTTGATGCGCGTATCATAATACCGGTATCTTGATTTAATCCCACTATATAGTTATAATTAAACACTAAATTTTGCGAGGGACAATATGATTAAAAGCGTTATAGCCGATATGGACGGGGTTATCTATCGCGGGAAAAAGGTTATAGACGGGGCGCAGGTTTTTGTAAACCGTCTTTTGGAAGCAAAAACGCCGTTTTTATTCCTTACCAATAATTCCGAGCAGACCCCATTGGATTTAAAGCGCAAACTTGAGGCGATGGGGATTAGCGGGCTTAGCGAGGAGAATTTTATTACATCGGCGATGGCTACCGCTATATTTCTTAATAACCAAAGTCCGGGCGCGAGCGCCTACGTTATAGGCGGAGGGGGTTTGGTAAACGAGCTTTACAAGGTCGGGTTTTCGATTACGGAGTCTCATCCGACTTACGTTGTTGTCGGCAAAACCCATACGTTTAATTTTGATATGCTGAAAAAAGCCTCCAACCTTATAAATAACGGCGCGAAATTTATAGGGACTAACCCCGATATGGTTGACCCCGTTGAAAACGGGATAGAGCCTGCCTGCGGGACTATTCTTGCCGCGATTGAGTATGCCACCGGGAAGAAGCCCTATATTATCGGGAAACCCAATTCGCTGATAATGAATATAGCGAGGAATAAATTAGGCGCGCACGCCGCAGAAACCGTTATGATAGGCGACCGTATGGATACCGATATCCGCGCGGGTATGGAGGCGGGGATGAAAACCTGTCTTGTGCTTTCGGGGGTCTCCTCGCGCGAAACCTTGGATGAGTTCCCATATCGACCTAATTATATTTTTAATCATGTCGGCGAAATAGAAGTTGAAAAATTGACGTAGAGAGGGTGTTATGAGAAATCTATCTATGGAAGTAAGAGTTCCTTCGTTGGTTCGGGTTAAGCCCGATGCTTTACACAAAATCGGGAAATATCTTCGCACCGAGGGGTTTGACGAGGTGGCGCTTTATTACGGAGAGGGGATGGAAAAACTTTTCGGCGAAAAGGTCTCTATCTCGTTTGCATCATCGGAGATAAAAGCCCTGACAAAAAAAGAAATCGCCACCCATTCCATCGAGGATATTTTTGCCGAATCTACCAAACTTAAACTTAAAAGCCGCGCGATTGTTGCTATCGGAGGGGGTAAGGTTATAGATTTTTGTAAATATCTCGGATTTATAAACCAGCTTCCCGTGGTTTCCGTTCCTACGTCTATATCCAATGACGGGTTTTGTTCCCCGCTTTCCTCATTGCTTGTAAATAAGCGACGCAGGACGGTTAAATCGCTGATTCCGTATGGGGTTATAGTGGATACGCGGATTGTGCAGAACTCGCCGAAACGGTTTATATACTCCGGTATGGGCGACCTGTTTTGCAAGCTAACCTCGATTTTTGACTGGAAACTCGCTTACAACAGGAAGGGCATATATGTGGATGATTTTGCCGCGGTGATAGCTCAAAACGCTGTGGATGCGTTTATCTACTACGATAACCGGAACCTTGAAGACCTTGAATATATACGGATAATCGCAAGTTCGCTTATGATGAGCGGAATGGCGATGGCGATAGCCGATTCAAGCCGCCCGTCGTCGGGCAGTGAGCATCTGGTTTCCCACGCTTACGATAAGGTTGCGGAAAAACCCTCGCTTCACGGCTTGCAGGTCGGGGTGGCATCCTACGCGGTCAGTTATATTCAGGAGGCGACTCACCCTATGCTAAAGAAGGTTGTGCAGGAGTGCGGATTTTTGGATTTCGTGTCGCAAAATCCGTTAAGCCGTAAAGACTTTATCGAGGCGGTAAAATTAGCGCCGGGTATCAAGGAGGATTACTACACCGTCCTTTCCGAACGCGGAGCGATAGAACGTCTGCTTGAGTTTATCGACAAAGATGAAATAATCAACCGTATGTTGGCGTAGGTTTAGAGGTTATAAATCTCTTCGGCTTTCATAAGTTTTACGCCGGCTTTTTTGAGCTTGTCTTTTGCCTTGTCGTCATCAAAACGGAATGCGATAACCGCCTTGTTGCCTTCCTCGACAAAAGCATACATATACTCCACGTTGATTTTGTTGTCGTTAAAAATCTTGAGGATATTTGCAAGACCGCCGGGGGTATCGCTGACCTCAATAGCCACGACATTGGTTTCGGATACGGCAAAGTTGTTTTTCTTCAATAACGCCGTTGCCTCATCGGGCTTGTCCACTATAAGACGTAAGATTCCGAAGTCGGATGTGTCGGCGAGCGACAACGCGCGGATATTTATATTGTTATCTCCGAGAAGTTTGGATATTTCGTAGAGACGCCCCGCGCGGTTTTCTATAAATATTGATACCTGTTTTATCATTTTTATCCTCCTACAAATTCCTGTTATCGATAATACGTTTAGCCTTACCCTCGCTTCGGGCTACCGTTTTAGGCTCAACGAGTTTAACCTTAACCGATATTCCGAGCATATCTCTAATTCCGCTTTGAATATCCCGTTCAACCTGCTCAAGTTTCTTGATTTCATCGGAGAAAATCGTATCGTCAACCTCAACCATAACGGTAAGCGTATCCAGATTATGCTCTCTATCGACAATCAACTGGTAGTGAGGAGCAACGCCCTCAATATCGACAAGCACCTCTTCAATCTGGGACGGGAACACGTTGACGCCGCGGATAATAAGCATATCATCGGAGCGACCGAGAATCCTGTCTATACGGGGATGAGTTCTGCCGCAGGGACATTCGCCCGGCAATACACGGGTAAGGTCGCGTGTGCGGTAACGGATTAGAGGGATACCCCGCTTTGTTAGAGTTGTAATAACGAGTTCGCCCTGCTCTCCGTCTTTAACCTGCTCTCCGGTTACGGGATTTATAATTTCAAAGTAGAAATGGTCATCAAAGATATGAAGTCCTTTTTGTTCAAGACATTCGTTGGCAACGCCGGGACCTATAATCTCGGAAAGCCCGTAAATATTGATAGCCTTGATAGGCAACCGTTTTTCTATCTGTTGACGCATAGCCTCTGTCCATGGTTCTGCGCCGAAAATACCGTAACGCAGTTTGAGCTTGGAAAAGTCAAGTCCTTTCTTTTCGGCTTCCTCAAGAAGGAAAAGCGAATATGACGGCGTGCAGGTTATAACCTCCGAGCCGAAATCCTCAAGAATGAGTAATTGACGCGCGGTGTTGCCGCCGGATATGGGTATAACCGAAGCCCCGATAAGTTCCGCCCCGTAGTGAACGCCGAGACCGCCCGTAAACAAACCGTAGCCGTAGGCATTTTGGACGATGGAGTTTTTTGTCGTGCCGCCGGACATCATTGAACGCGCCATCACTTCCGCCCAAATATCTATATCTTCCTGTGTGTAGCCTACTACTGTGGGTTTGCCCGTTGTGCCGCTTGATGCGTGAATCCTGACAATTTCCTCCATAGGCACGGCAAACATCCCGAACGGATAGGTTTCGCGAAGGTCATCCTTTGTGGTGAACGGCAATGAAGTTATATCATCAAGTTTTTTTATGTCGCCGGGTTTAATACCCGTTTTGTCGAATCTATTTTTGTAAAAAGGGACGTTATCATATACATACCACGCAAGTTCTTTTAAGCGGTAAAGCTGGAGAGTTTTGCGGGTTTCGATTTCCATTGTTTCCATTTCGATATTCCAAATGGGATAGGGAAAATTCTTATTCATTTCTACCTCCAAAATGAGACAATTAGTGAGCGCTTGAGATATTATACATTAAATTATAGAAAAATAAAAAAAAACGGGGGTTTGTTGTTATTTCAGAATAAATCATATTTTCAAGCAGGTATAATTTCATTTAAGCTAAGCGATTTCCGAAAATTATTTAGCGTAATTCGGAATCATATTAGACTTGATTTTTCCTGTAAAAATGTTAATATATATGCAATAAGGGGATTGAGGTTTTTATGGATAATAAAGAGGTCAAAGAATTAGACCAAAAAGATGTTTTTAGTTATATAGACAAAGAACTTAAAAAGAGGCAGGACGGGAAAAGCGCGAAAAATTTGCAGAAAACCCGTTCTAATTTTCTTATTGTGGTAATTGTAGATATAATAGCCATTCTTGTTGCCGTATCGGGGTTCTATGCGGTTTACAATATATTTCAGGAACGTTCGTATGAGCTTGTCGGGACGGAAAGCATTACCGGTATGGAAGATATAATCTTTCGTGAAAGTGAAAGCCGAAGTCAGCGCGAACTTGAGGAAACCCGTGAACGTATGGAGGATGTTGAAAGCAGGTTGCGCGCTATGGAGGCGGAACAGGCGGCTGTTATAGCCCGTCGCGAACAGGAGCTTCGCCGCGAATTGGAAAGCCGTCTGCAAAACGTTTCCGCAGAGGAGCGCGAAAGAATCAGACGTCAGTATGAACAGCAGATTGACGATGAGCGAAAACAGATAGAGCGTCAATACAGGGATAACCAGCGCGAACTTGAAAGGATGCAACGTCAGGCAAACGAAAATATTGCCCGCACGGAAGCCCGTCTTGAGCGCGTGCAGTTGGATTTCCGAAAAAGAATTGAGGAAATCAGCAATCAGATGCGTCTTGCGGAGGAGAGAGCAAAACGCGAGGCGGAAGAAAGAATAGCCCGTCGCGAAAGGGAGCTTATGGCGCAATTTCAGGCGGAGACACGGAACTTATCCGCAGAGGAACAGGAAAAATTAAGACGCGAATATGAAGATAAAATCCGGTTGGAGCGTGAAAGAATTTCGCGTGATGAAAGATTGCGACGCGAAGAAAGCGACCGTATTCTTGAGGAAACCCGCGCCCGCGCCTCACGGGTTGAAGCACAACTTGAAGAGCAGAAAAAAATCGATGGGTTTAACCATCAAGTCAGCGTTATGTTTAAACAGGCAATTGATAATTACAAGCGGGGGAGATATGCTCAGGCAAGGGCAAACCTCGCCAATGTTACCTCGCTGTATAATAATAAACCTGCAGATTTAATTATTCCGCGCGAAAAACAGGACGTTGACAGGTTTTTTGTGGAAGCGATAGGGGAATACCTTACGCTTAAGGAGCAGGATGCTTCCCGCGATACGGCGCGGTTACGCGAGCTTGCGCTTGCTTTGGAGGATTTGCGCGTTACCGCTTCCCGTCTTGAAGCCGGGACTTATAATCGAAATCCATCTCAGGCGGAAACTCAGATAAACCGTTTGCGAAGGAGTATTCCCGCAGTCTTTGAGTTTTATACGGCTTATGACGGGTTTCAATCCGTTATTGATGATATGAATGCTGAGGCAAAAATCCGTTCCGCCAACACCGATTTTAATAATAGAAATTACAGTGAAGCCGTTACAAAATATTTGGATATACTAAAATCGCATCCCAAAATAACAACCCGCGAGCAGGTTTTGAACCGTCTTTCCACGTCTGTGTTAGCCTCGCAAAGAGAGGCGACACCGGATATAGCGGCGCTTGACAGGAATGCGCGTCCCGTTTTCGATACGGCTAAAAACCATTATAATGCAAAGGAATATGATAAAGCGATAGACGGGTTTAAAAGGGTGCTTTTGCAGTATCCCGGTTCGGGATATTCTTCCGAGTCGGTGGCTTATATCGAAAATTCTTATAAAGCAATCTCCGACAGTGCGGAAAGACCTCCCGCCGGCGTGGACTTGGCAAAACTGAAAAGCGAACAAACCGCACAGGCGCGGACGGTTTTTGAGGATGCGCAGAAAAGCGAAAAAGACGGGCGATACCCTCGTGCAAAGGAGCTTTATGCCTCATTAATAATCCGTTACCCGCTTTCCGACTATGTTGAGCAAAGCGTTTTTGCATTGGAGGGAGTGATTAACGCGCAAAATGCCGAATTAGAAAAAAAGGTGCGGGAAATCGGGGGCGCTTTAACGGATAAGGCGGCGGGAAGGGTCGCGGATATTTTCGGTGATGAGGCTATTTTGGATATTTACCGCGGACAAACCGTCAGTGTCGGTGAAGAAATATTGATTTTTAGAAGCGTAAGAGGGGCTTTGCCTTTTCTTGTTGCGGAGGCGAAAGTGTATGAGGTTTCGCCGACTATGTCTAAAGCTAAGATTACCTCAACCGTCGAGGAAATCCGGGCCGGCGACTTAATCTACAAAAAGTGAGGCGCTTGTGAAAGTTAGGGGCAGGATTCGTTATAAGATTACTTTTGTTGTTATTCCCATACTCGTTCTTACCTCTCTTGTTATAGGTATAACCGCTTATCTTTCATCCAGCACCGGGATTACCGGTATCGCTAAGGAATTTTTAGGCTATAAACTTAACGTGGTGTATAACTATGCCGATTTGCGCAATAATCTTTTAGTAGGAATGGGTATGGAGAATGACCCCGATATGCGGCTTAGCGCTGCTCAGACTGTTGCCGATTACGCGCAGAATGAAATAGGCACCGAAACCGGTGGCTTTGTTATGGTGAAGCGTGGAGGTGAGGTTCCCGTAACTACCCTTGATGATGTCGCGCTACCCGAAGCCGATATTATTCTTCGCGAAATCGGGGACAAGAGCGGGGGATGGATTGAGTTTCCCACAGGCTTTGCGGACAGGGTCGGGGTCTTTATCTATTACTCCGAATGGGATTCATTCCTGCTTATTCTTGAGGATAGAAACGTGTTCTATGAAACGGTAAACGAGATATTGCGCTATTTGCTTATAATACTCGGCGCAAGCATAGTCCTGTCATCCGTTTTGCTCCTGTATTATATCTCCAAAATCACCTCGCCTATTAATGAATTTGTATCGACAATCAGGAATATAACCGAAAAGATGGATTTATCGAAACGCGTCAGGATAGAATATCCCGATGAAATAGGCGTTTTGGGATTTTATTTCAATAATATGATAGCGGAATTAGAGTCCGCGTATAACCAGATAAAGAACTATGCTTATCAAACCGTGTTGGCAAAAAAGAAAGAGGAGAAGGTGAGATTTATTTTCCAAAAATACGTGCCTCAGGAAGTTATCAACTCCGTGTTGAATCTACCTTCGGATTCGATGCTTATAGGAAGTCGTCAGGAGGTAACGGTTCTGTTTTCCGATATTCGGGGCTTTACGAGTATTACGGAGGCTATGAATCCCGAACAGTTGGTTTTAACCCTTAACGCGTATTTTAACGAGATGGTTAGCCTGATTATGAAAAACCAGGGGACAGTGGATAAGTTTATAGGCGATGCAATAATGGGAATATTCGGAGCGCCGATGGTCAGACCTACGGATACCGAAAACGCCGTTTTAACCTCGCTGCAAATGATGGATGCGCTTGAACGGTTCAATGAGAAACAGCGAGCGGAAGGAAATATTGAATTTAAAATCGGGGTGGGGCTTAGCACGGGAGAGGCTATTGTCGGCAATATCGGTTCGGAGCAGAAAATCGAATATACCGTTATCGGCGATACGGTTAATCTCGCATCCCGTCTTGAGGGGCTTACCAAGAAATATCATACCCCCGTGATTATCAGCGAGTTTACCGCAGAAAAAATCCCCGAAGGAAAATTCTTTTACCGTGAGCTTGATATTGTAAGAGTTAAGGGTAAAAACAAGCCCGTAAAGATTTTGCAACCGATGTTTTCCGAAACGGCAAAGGAGTTGGCGGGATTTTACGGGGAGTTTCATAATATGCTGAAGTTGTATTATAAAGGAGATTTCGGCGGCGCTTTAAAGGGGTTTGAAGAACTTATTAAAGCTAAGAGCGATGACTACCTGTGTTTCTTTTATAAGGAAAGATGCGAATACCTGTTAGCCAATCCTCCGTCCAACTGGGACGGTGTTGAAACATGGACGACAAAATAGAGAGGTTTTTATGAAGGGGAAATTGCTCCATTGGAGTGAAGAAGTTTTCAATAAGGCTATAAAACGTATTTCCAAAGAGTCCCTTGTAAATATAATCAAAGAGGGGATGGATGACGAGGAGCTTAAACATTTTGAACTCGGCAGAGATTACCCGCTAAGCAAGAATATGCTTGGTGTTCCTATTGAATACGGACTTTTGCGCATCCAGCATATAGCTTTATCCGATGCCATAGGTTTGGCAAGAAACTTTGTAAAACCGTATTATCACAACCACAGATATGAACTTGTCCCGTTTGAGGATTTGGATGCTTTGACAAGGGTTTGCGAAAAGTTTAATCTTGAAAAGCCCGACCCATCGGCGGTAGAGGGGTATATTCTTAATCATGAGCTTGTAAAATTCGTTGAGGGCAAGGAATTTGATTATATCCGCGTTAAATACAAAGACGACCCTCAGAATATATTTTATGTATATAAATTCTATTTTGCCGAAATCGATAATGAACTTTATCTTGTTATTGAAAAAAACATCTAATGTTTACATTGGGAAATATCATAGGCGACAAGTTTTTCCCTGT
The DNA here is from genome assembly GCA_964591955.1 of uncultured Brevinematales bacterium. Taxonomy (GTDB): domain Bacteria; phylum Spirochaetota; class Brevinematia; order Brevinematales; family CAZQBT01; genus CAZQBT01. The sequence goes on from CAZQBT010000053.1 coordinate 9,973, forward strand.
ATTTTCTGTTCCAGTTTTCAACTAATTTACCGTAAAAATATTCGCGAATAACGGGGGAATCGTATTTAATAATTTCTATTGACGGGTCATTGTCGAAACTTTTTTGCGTAATTGAAAGATTTTCCAAGAACGCCCTGTCGCCCGTAAAAGAAAAAAGCCTTTCGGTCTCTTCAATACTGAAGATATAATAGAACTTTTTAATCATCGCCCATTTGATGGTATGATAACACATAAGGCATGGGAAATGGGAGGAAAGCAAAACCGCATCGGGGATATGAAGTTGCGAGAGTTTTTTTGTCGCCTTTGAGATAGTAACAACCTCGGCATGACGGGAAACATCCCCCGTTTTTAAAACCTCATTAGTTCCGATAGCAACAGCTTTGCTATTGATAAAAACACCCGCACCGAAAGGACCGCCGTAACCCTTATCAAGGCTATTGATAAGGGTATCGTAGATTTTTACAAATCCTTCGTCAATTAATTTGTCCGTCATAAATTTCTCCTGTAATTTTTAGAATAAATTTCCCGAAAGATATTTGTCTATGATTTCAATTAATTTTTTATCCTGATTGTTCATAACAAGTTTCAGCTTGTCCGTACCGTGAAGTTTCCAAAGCCTTATAAGGTAAATATTATGCAATATATAGCGGTTTACGATAGAAATTGTCGCCTGATTTTTGCTGTAAACCGCTTTAGCGGATTTATCATCGGAAATATTGGCAATAATGCTTTCCGTATTGTCAGTAACAAAATATATCATATTGCGGGGTATTGACTCGTTGACAAATGTTTTATCGAGATTGTAGGAGTAAATGGTAAGTCCTCCGGTATTAATTGCGTAATGGGAGAACAGGTTAATATCAATCCCCTCTTTTGCGCGGGTTTCCAAAGCGGAAGCGACGGGACGGAAGTTTTCCTCCTCGCAAAAACTTGCTAATATGGAATTCTCTGCGCGGTCGGTCATCTCAATAATTGAGTTCAGGATATTTTTTTTGCCGAGGATATTCCAAAAAAAGTCGGAATCGTCTATAACCATAAATTTTTTTAAAGTGCCGGCGATATTTTGTTTGGCTTCAGTGAAATTAGATTCGATATTGGAAAGAAATTCCTTGATTTCGACCGGGACATAGGTATCGGGGTTCGATTTAACGATTCTTGCACCCCCTTTTTCAACAAGACGGTTTAGCATTTCATAAACCACGGGACGCAGTATTCCGCTTATTTTTGAAAGCTGATAGCCGGTTATGGGATGATTTTCTAATAAAGCGAGATAAACTTTTGCTTCGTTGGGGCTAAGCCCCAGCTTTTCAAAACTTTCTACGAGTTCGGGATGTTCGTTGAGCGCCAATATCTCCCCCTGTGATTTTACTAATTCCCCTCATAGTAAAATAAACCTCTCCCTCCGCCTATCATATGCATAGTCTCGCTTTTCACATCAACCACTATCTGGAATGCGTTAAAGCGAGAATTTCCCTCTATAAGCACGGGATTCCCCGTAAGTATTACTTTTTCCTCGTTGATAAGATACTCCCCCCATTTAGCGTAAGCGCGACGGTCGCCCTGAACAATAACAACGTCGCCCAAAAGATTTGCCTTGTTTTCCGCATCGTATTTTTCCATCACGCGCGAGTAGGCAACGATATTTCTTTCTTTAAATATAATTTTAGGGTTGCGGGTGATACGGGAATAACCGAGTTCCTCGTAATAATCAAGCCGCCCCGATTGGATTATGAAGCCTTCGGTTTTACTTGTAACGGAGACGTTTCCGCTTGCCGTGTAATTTTCCAGACGGTTATCCTTGGTTCGTATATCTATACTGTCCGCTACAAGAATTTTGTCATCATCTTCGGTTTGAGCTTTACCCGTCATAAGAAATTTTCCCGTGTTCTGGTAAAGACGCGCCCTGTCTCCCCGCATAGTGTAATCTGCACCCTTGATTTCCACGTTACCGGATAAAACCGCATAATCCAAATCCTGATAAAAGGTCATAGTTCTGCTTGTTGCTACGGTGTTATCATTCCTCATAAGGAGTTTCGGGTTACGCTCTACAACGACCTTCCTTTCCTGAGTATAATATGTTCCCTCGCCGGCGGTCAGAACAGCGTTATTTTCTTTATCCTCGAAAACAACATTTCTATAGGCATAGCCGATTTCCTGTTGCCCGTTATATATAATGGTTTCCGCTTTTAATGAATTTTGCCCCTGTATTATGTTAGGCATTATTCTATTTTGGTTTTCAAGGATTGTTTGTTGAAATTCCCGCATTGATGTCATTTTCACGGTGGTTTTGCCGGCAGAAATCTTTACGGGTTCTCCCTGTGCCGGTCTGAAAAGACTTGGATAAAGCGCGGAACGGAAAAATCCCATTATGATAAGGCTAAAAACAATTATGATTTTTTTCATTGGGCTTCCTCAACATCGGCGGTTACCTGCATAAGTGTAACCTCCTGAAGTTGGGCATCCGCTTCCATATTATAGCCGTAAATGATTGTATTGCCGCGGGTAACTTTGACAAGCTCGTCTTTTTCGCTGTAAAATAATTGCTTTTTGTTATTCCAATGGACTTTATTGGCTTCAAGCACAGCTTTATTGTCGGAAAGGATTTTGACATTTCCCTCAGCATAAACATTAAGGGTAGCCTGATTTACAAATCCTAAATTAGCGGATAAAAAACTTTCCGCTTGGTTTCTTTCATTAAAGAAAGTCATAGTGAGGTTGTGCAGATGAATCCTGTTTTGGGCATGATACATCTTTGCTTCGCTTGCCTTCAGTTCCCATTCGCGTTTTCCCGCGCTGTCCGATGATATATATTGAAAATCTCCCATTATTACATCGGGAAGCTCTTTTCTTTCCTGCTTTCCTTGGAAATCTATATCACAAGATGCTACAAATATAATGGCTAATAAGACCAAAAAACTTCTAACATAATTCATCTATACCTCTTTTGGTAGTAGCTTTATTATTACTATATATATTTTAATATTCTACGCCTTTAAAATCAAGTTTATAATACTTAAAACCCGAAATCTTTACGTTTTTTATTATCTTATTTAAAATACTAATATGAAAACGGATTTTGTGAAAAAGACCCTTGAAATAAGTGAAAATCCCGATATTGATATAGCCTCCCGTCAAGCTATTAGACTTCAAAATGAACTTGCGGGTTTTATAAGGCTTGACGGTATAGAGATTTCCTCAGTAGAAACGGTTGCGGGAGCGGATATAGCTTATAATAATAATTTTGCCGTTTGCTCAATAGTGGTTATGGATTTTTCGCTTGAGGTTGTCGAGACCGTTTATTCCATAAAGCCCGTAACTTTTCCGTATAAAACGGGATTGCTGGCATTCAGGGAAATACCGGTATTTCTTTCGGCATACGGGAAACTTAAATCCTCACCGGATTTGTTTATATTTGACGGGCAAGGCATTGCTCATCCCCGTCTTCTCGGTATAGCAACCCATTGCGGAATATTGATTGATAAGCCGACAGTCGGGTGCGCAAAATCTTCGCTTTACCCCCGCGATTTTATTATACCGCCTAATTCCCGATTTTCGGCGAGCAAATTGCGTATAAATAACAGAAGCGAACTTAAAGATACGGACGGGCTTATCGGATACGTTTTAAGGTCTAAGGAAAACGTAAAGCCTATTTATATTTCGACGGGTTTTATGATTAGTCCCGAAAATGCGCTTGAGGTAATAAAGCGATTCATTACAAGTTATAAACTTCCGATGCCGACCCATCTTGCGGATAAGTATTCTAAGGAATATAAACGCGGGATGAAATAAAACCCTTTGAATACCGTTGCAGTCGGAATGAAATTTGTCGCAAATCTCCGCTGAGTGTCATTCTGATTATGCCACCCCACACCAATTTGCGGGCTAATTCGTATGTGCATACAAATTGGTGGGGGGCTATACCTGTGAAGAATCTTCTTTGCTAAGTTGAGATACTTCAGAGAAAAGCCAACGAAAAAATGATAGCAAGGATTACAAAGCTAAGAGAGCTTATTCCCGATACGGCACGCGGGAAAGAAAACGATATTTTTGGCGGGTTAGTTAAGCGGACTATCGGAGAATATTAACGCTTATAATATTTAACCCAATTTTGAGAATCATAATAAAAAATAACAAAGTTATCCTCAAACTCGTATCTAACTTCACTAATAAACGAAGTGCTATAAAGCCCTAAAATTTTAGTATCCTCATTAATATCAAAAGTCCCGGTAGCAAAATCACCATCAAAATTAATAGCATTAAATTGGTAAATAGACGAATAAAAAGTATATTCAGGACGAGCATAAACATAAGGTCTAAAAGCACTCCAGCTTACGGTAACACCTTCAGAATGCATACTATCAAAAACCCAATCACCATTAATTTTATCAAGGTCGCTTTGAATAAAAAGCCCGCAGGAACAGAAAAGACAGATACCGAACAATAAAACTAAAAACCTTTTCATAAAATCCTCCTATATGCAATATATATATAATATCTCATAATACTATTTTGTCAAGTATATTTTTAAGTGCGTGCAATTCAATAATTATAAATTATGTGTGGCTTGAAATCGGAGGATATTTAGAGAAAAATGACAGGAATGTAAATGTATGATATACTGAAAATAAGGTTGGAGAGAAATTGCCGGGAGCGGGAATCGAACCCGCACGGTATTGCTACCACTGGATTTTGAGTCCAGCACGTCTACCAATTCCATCATCCCGGCAGTATCTTATTTTTTATCCAAATCAATCAAGGGAACGCTTCCCTTGACTGAAAACTTTGCTTTTTCCATCAGAAACCCGATAGTCGCCTCTCTTCTTGCCTTCTGCATCAGGCTATCCCACTCCTCGCGTGTGGACTTGGTTTTATACTCGTCCAATGAAAGTCCGAGTTCCTTGGCGCGTGAGGATGCAAGGTAATTAACCTGTCCGTCATCGGGGGTAATTGAATTCTTATGAGCAATATCATCAATAGCTATTACGGAAATAATTTCTTCATATATGGATACGGGAAACTCTACAAAATCTTTGGTTGTTGCCTCGTTCGACATAATATCATAAAGCGAGGGTTCCGTAACCTCAAATCGTTCTTTTATAAAATGCTCTGCGTGGTGAGCGGCGTTTTGTATGTAAATCGATTTCGGGAACTCAACTTTAGCATTCTTGCCGATATATTGCATAACGGCTTTTCGCATCCTGTTTTGATTAACGGAAGCGGCTGTGGCTTGAAGCTCCATTTTTACCGCATCCTTGAGTTCATCGGCGGTCTTGTAAGGCGTTGACTGTTTAATAGCCTCATCATCAAGTTTACCGCTACCAATTCTTTCAACTTTTGTTATCTCAAACTCAATCGGCTCTTTGATTTTACCCAGAAAGCGGGGAACATAATTACCGAGTTGAGAAAACCCAAGCGAAATCCTGTCGCCTTTTTTGCGGCCTTTTAAATCAGGGATAGATTCCGTTTCAAATATAACCTCTTTTTCATCGGAGTAACCGTCGTTGAGGATATTAACCGTAACAATATCGTTGTCCTCTATCTTAGATGAAACCTCTTCAAGAGAGCCGATTTTGTTTTTAGCAAAGTGCATAACCATTTTATCGTTGATTGCAACCTCTTCGTAAATTGCGTTAATCTTTTCAGGGTCGATATTTTCAATCACCTTAGGCGGCGTTTCTATTACCATATAAAATGCAAATTCCTTCCCCCGAACGGGAGCCGGAGATAGCGGGGTAATATTCGGCTCGGAAAAAATCTCAATTTTCCTCTCGCGAAGCTCGTAAAACGGTTTGTTTACAAGACTCCGCGATACAAGACTTATAAGCTCCGGAGGCTGGTTCTTTTCGATAATGTCGATAGGAACTTTTCCTTTACGGTAACCGGGGAAACTGAAATTTTTTTGCAGTTGCGTTAATGCCTTGTCAAATTCCGAGTTTACCACTTCCGGGCTTATACGAACAAAAACCTGCTTCAGGCAATCCGGGAATTCCTTTATAAAAATATCCATAAACATCTCCTGAGTAGTAGTCCTTCGGCGTTTCAAAAGCCTGCGAGGATAGATTCTAACTTAGATTTCGGTAATTTTCAAATTTTAAACGGGATTATTTAATCGGGAGAGTGGTTTGGGATTCTGTTTCTTTTGAATACAATATGTTTCTGATTTTTTAAAACTTTGTTTCCCGAATTATGCAAAAATTCGAATAAACAAAATTAAGCCGGTATTAATAATCATTAACCCAAGTTTCCCAGCGAAGCGCGAAAAAGGTTAATTTTGGATAAATTTTG
>CAZQBT010000054.1:0-16027 GCA_964591955.1 uncultured Brevinematales bacterium
TGGGAACTCTCTTTTTTGGACTTAGATGTATCCTTTCTTTTTTGGAACGACAATCAACAAGCCTCAAATGAAACAACTATTCAAGGATTTCGGTAATCTTGTTGGATTTATAAGTAAGGTCTAACCCTGTGGAGAGCGGGGACTTTTCTTGCGCGGGGGTAACATAAAGGTTCTGCGCATTCAGCACCAATCTTGCAAAATCTTCCTCGTTTATTTCTATACGCGAGATAAAGAACGGGTCAAAACGGTTATCATTGGGGTTACGCGCCTGATACCCCGTTGCGTTCAATCCCGCAATAAAATTATAAACCTTGCCCTTGTAATTTATTTCCCCGACATATTCCCTTAATTCCGGGCTTTGTTTTCCCCCGGGATAACAGACCTTGTTTATCGAAGCGGCACGGTATCCGAGATATGACTCGAATAATTCCATCGCACGCCCTATTTCATAGTCCACCATACGAGGGTCTAATGCCATCAGGGATTCAAGATTTTTATGATTCGCCGTATGGTTTACAATTTCAAAACCGTAATCAAGCAAAAGATTGAGCTTTTCCGCGACATGTTGCCTTTCTATAAACGGAGTTGATGAGAAATCTACTGCAAACGCCGCGTTGAGTTTAAAATCCGGGTTTTTCTTGGCAAAGTCAAGCATCACGCCCACGGCGCAATACGGGTCTATAATCGGGCTTCCGTTATCATCACGCCCGATAAAATCAAACTGCCCGTAAGTCGCATCATCAAACGTCAGCACGTAGAGACGCGTTTTCGGGGGGAGTCTTGCAAGACGTTTTTCCTCACCGCGCATCAAAGATAAATACTCGTCAAGCGATATATTCCTGAAATTATGCAAATGGAGAAGTTCAAGGTGGTTTCTGAATTCATCGGAGGTTACAACGTATCTGCGGTTTTTTTCAAGCATATCGGGAAAGCGGTCTTCAACGGAGGGGGTAAGCACAATATGATACATCAGGATAGGAATTCTGCCCGCCACCCCGCTTAAAACCTCATCAAGACTGTTGTGCGCAAAGGGATTAACCAATTCGCCCTGTAAGTTTTCGCCTCGTGCCGAGAAAAGCAAATAAGTGTTGATAACAAAAGTCGCCGCCGTAAAAACAGATATAAGCACAATAGATATAGCCGTCGCGACGCTTTTCTTGTTCGGATTACTCATTTCGTATATAAACCTGCTTGAATCTATGTTTAATAATCGGTTTAACAACCATAATTTCTTGAATAATTCGGGTTTAGAGCAAATTATTTCGGCGGCGCAGACTCCCGGTCTGTTAGCATATCTCTCTTATCTTAATACTGCATCACCCGTAAATTGTCATTTCGATTATGCTATCAAAAGTCTAACCTCTAAGAAATCTACCTTATTTAGAGGAGATTCTTCAAGGGGTAAACTAAAACAGCGCAATCAGAATGACACGGGGAGCGGGACTTTCTAAACCATCCGCTCATCAAGCGACCCGTCCTGAGCGCATCCGAAGGAAGTCGCCCCGCACCAATTTGCGGACTACTCAGGCGCGGCATTACAAATTGGTGCCGGAAGATGACCCGCCCCCTAAGGCGTCCGGTTCATATTTTCCGGCTCATTCCCGCTTCCCCAGTCGATTTTGACAATCCCCTGAGGTTGGCTATAATCATTCCGTCTCGCCACCCCATACGGCGAATTCCCCGATATGGCAGGCGATTCAAATTTATGAGTATTATTAGTTCCACTCTCCTCATAGTCTTCAAAATACACACCGCCGCCGTTTTCTTTTGCAAGATTGTTTTTTACAACCCCGCCGATTATATTCCCCGTTCCTTCCGAAACATATATACCGCCTCCAAGTGTTTCAGCGGTATTTTCGGTTACAGTCCCGTCTATCTTATTGTTTGAACCTCCATTCAAATATAAACCGCCGCCTTTGTCCGCAGTATTTTTTATTACGGATGAGGTTATAATATTACCTTCACTGCCGGCAATATAAGCGCCGCCTCCGCTTTCATACGCGATATTTCCACTTAAAGATGCGCTTACCTTATTATCTATACCCATACTTAGAAATAAACCTGCTCCATAACCCGAACCGTTTTCGCTTATCGTTCCGCTTAATGTGCAGTTTGTAGCATAAGACAAATACACCCCGCCTGCGGCTTCACTTGCCGTGTTGAAAATTATATCCGCATCTATAGTAATATTTTCGGAAAACCGCACTTTCAAGCCTGCCGCTACATACGCACTGTTCATCTTGATTGTCCCGTTTATGGTATTATCCCTACTGTAAGAGATAAGCGCCCCGCCTCCCCTGTCGCTTGCGGAGTTATTGCTTATCATTGCATTTATAGTATTGCCCGCGCCTCTTATTACATAAATCCCGCCTCCGGTATCATACGCATTGTTTTCACTTATGGAGCCTTTTACGGTAATACCCGTGCTTTCCGTTATAAAAATACCCCCGCCGTTATATGCATTGTTTCCGCCGACAATAGTATCCATTATATTACTCGCGCTGTTAATCATATATACCCCGCCTCCGCGCAAATTGGAGTTGTTATTCGTTATAACGGTGTTTCGTATATTGTGGTTACCTCCCTTATTGATATACATACCGCCTCCGCATCTGTCGGTATCTCCTCCCGCAACCGCAGCCCCGCCCCGTATAACAAACCCGTCGATAGTTACGTGTTCAACATCATCAATCCAAATAATATGTTTAAGCGCGGTTTTTCCGTCAAGTTCGGTTATGCCGTTTCGTTCATTAAATTCACTGTCCCATCCGCCGAGAATAGTCAGATTACCTTTATCTATAAATATCCCGCTGTTTTGATAACCCGCGCTCTCGGTATTTAATCCGTTACCCGGCAGAAAAACCCCCGACACTACAAAAATATGAGAATTAGATTCCGACTTGGAAATCGCCGTTTGGATAGTTTTTACAGGTTGCCTTTTTGTCCCCGGATTGTTATCATCCCCCGCAAGCGAAACGTAAACAACGTCGGCATCATCATTTTTACATCCGCTAAACCCAGCGGCAGTCAATAACAAAAAAGCCATAGATACAAAAACAAATTTCCTCATATCAAACCTCCCGATAAAAATAAATTTCGCAGTATCATGCGAATAATTGTATAACGAAATAGAAAAAGAGTAAAATAATCTACACGCTCCCCATAATTATCCTCAAATCGGTGCGGGTTTGATATTTTATCGGCGATAAGTTATAATTAACCTGCTTTGATTTTTATAACAGGATACTTATATGACTTACCGCGACAGAACACGAAATTTTTCCATAATAGCGCATATAGACCACGGGAAATCCACGCTTGCCGACAGGATTCTTGAGGCAACAGGGCTTCTTGACTTGGCTAAAGCGGATGCGCAGTTCTTAGACTCTATGGAGGTTGAAAAAGAACACGGCATTACGGTTAAAGCGCAGACCGTTTCCGTGCCTTATACGGCAAAAAGCGGTGAAAAATATGTCCTTAATCTGATTGACACACCCGGCCACGTGGATTTCTCCTACGAGGTGTCGAGAAGTCTTGCCGCCTGCGAGGGGGTTATACTTCTTGTCGATGCTTCACAGGGGATACAGGCTCAAACCCTGTCGCATTTCTATGTGGCTTTGGAAAGCGACCTTGAGATTATCCCCGTTATCAGCAAGATTGACTTACCAACAGCGCATATTGATATGGTCAAGGAACAGATAGAACACGATTTGGGGCTTGATTCCGAAAGCGCAATATTAGTAAGCGCGAAAACCGGCGAGGGAGTTACGGAACTTCTTGAGGCTATTGTCGAGAGGATTCCTGCGCCGAAGGGTGATGATAAACTTCCGTTAAAGTCTTTGGTTTATGATTCATATTACGACACATACAGGGGCGTGGTCGTAAAAATCCGCGTGTTTGAGGGAACCGTCAATCCCGATGATGAAATACGGTTTATGCGCTCAAAAAAAGACTATATAGTGGAAGAAACCGGCTATATGCGTCTTACGCTTGAAAAATCCAAACCCCTTCGCGCGGGCGAGGTGGGATATATAATCGCGGGGATAAAATCGGTTTCCGAATTCGGGGTTGGGGACACTATCACCAATACCGCCAAACCCTGCGATAAAGCATTACCCGGATACCAGGAGCCTCGCGCATACGTTTTTGCAGGTATATTTTCAAGCGACGGGGAGCATTTTGCCGACTTGCAGGAGGCTTTGTATAAGCTCAAACTCAATGATGCCTCGCTTTCATTCCAAAAATGGAACTCTGCGGCTCTCGGTATGGGGTTTAAATGCGGGTTTCTCGGTCTGTTGCATCTTGAAATCATACAGGAGCGTCTCGAAAAAGAATTCGACCTTAATATCATATCAACCGTTCCATCTGTGGAATACAAAATTTTTATGAACACCGGCGAGATTATCCTTATAGAAAACGCTACCGAACTTCCCGACCCAAGCAAAATCGCTAAAATCGAAGAGCCTTACGTCAAAGCAAGTATTATTATGCCCACCGAATTTATGGGCGTAATTCTTCAGCTTATACAGGAAAGGCGCGGTATCCAAAAAAATATAATCTATATCGACACAGCCCGCGTTGAAATTAAATGCGAGCTCCCCTTAGCCGAGATTATATACGACTTCTATGATAAACTCAAATCCCTTTCCCGCGGTTACGCATCTTTCGACTATGAGTTTTTGGAGTTTCGTCAGAGCAAGGTTGTCAAGATGGAAATATTGGTCAACGGTAAGGCGGTGGATGCGTTATCGCAGATGGTTCACGAGGAATCCTGTTATATCCGCGCGCGTGCCGTTACGAAAAAACTTCAGGAGCTTATCCCTCGTCATCAGTTCCAGATACCGATACAGGCGGCTATCGGTAGCAAGGTTGTTGCGCGTGAAACCGTCAAGGCTGTCAGAAAAGACGTTACCGCCAAATGTTACGGCGGGGATATTACCCGTAAACGAAAACTCCTTGAAAAACAAAAGGAAGGAAAAAAACGTATGAAAACTATCGGCAACGTTACTATCCCGCAGGAGGCTTTTATTGAGGTTTTAAAGCGGGGGGACAATGAATAGAATAGTTTTGGCAAGCGCATCTATCGGCAGGAGGGAACTTTTTGAAAAATATTTCGGCGCTTTCGATATTTGCGTATCCGATTTTGATGAGGAGAGCGTAAGAGAATCCGACCCTCATAAACTCGCGGAAAAACTCGCGCTCGGCAAGGCAAGAAGCGTAGCCCGTCTTTTTAACCGTAGTTACGTTATGGGATTCGACACAATCGTGCTTTGTGAGGGTAAAATGCTCGGCAAGCCCGCCGACAAAAACGACGCTATCAAGATGCTTAAATCCATATCGGGTAAGAAACAGTCCGTTATATCGGGTTTCGCTATTATCAATAAATCGGAAGATATTGAAATTACCGGCAATGAGGAGACGGTTCTTGTGCTTAAAAAAATGAGCGACTCTTTTATCGAGAATTACGTTGTGCGAAACGAGGTTACGCGGTTTGCCGGCGGATACGGGGTTCAGGATAACGACCGGCTTATCGAGATAATCTCCGGCAGTTTTGAAAACGTAATCGGCGCGCCGATGGAGCTTCTTCTTGAACATTGCAGAAAACTCGCGATTGTTTGTTGATTTTTCGCTTGAAATTTTATTCATTATAAGTTATCATAAATAGGCAATAAGAGCCGTTTTTTCAAATCGTCCGTTTATCTTATCAATATAACGGCGGGGTGTGTTTTAGGTGGGATAATTCTTCAAGGAGACTTTTATGGTCAGCAAAAACAAAATTTTCGATGCATATTTCGAGGTTGTTATAAAAAGCGGGTTTAGCGATGTTTTATTCGGGCTTGAGGACGAGGACGGGTTTCAGGAAATTTTAGAAAAATTTAAGGAAAACTGGATTAACGGGAAAAACTACTCGGTTTTTGTAAAAAATTTGCCCGCCAACCTGCAATCGCTTGAAACCCTGAAACTTTTTTATGAACATCACAGCGAGGGGCTTTTCGATTTTATCCGTTACCTTCAGCTTATAGAAAAAGCAAAACTCACACCATACTGGGAATATGTCGAAAGCCCGGAGCAGACAAATCCGGTTTATCGCGCCCTGAACGGCATTATCCGCAAATATAACGACCCGTTCTGGAGAATCTGGTTTCCGCCAAATCAAATCAACTGCAAAGCCCGCATAAAATCCTACAACGAGGATATGCTCAGAGAGGCAAGACTTTACGCGGGCAGCGGTATCCCCACCTACCGCGAACTTATAGAACATAAAAGGCTCGACGAAAGCGCCATCCCCGACGATATCGACCTTGATAAAGAGGTGCGTCCCGAACCCGGCTTTGACCGTCTCCTATTCCCATTGCTTAGATAAACTCGAAGAACCGTTTAAAAGAATACCGCCCTTTTACTCTCCGCTCATAACTTCCTCAAGATAGTTTGCAACCTCATTGCGGTTGTTTTCGGAAGCCAAATCAAAGGCGGTCTTGTCGAAACTATTTTTCGCGTTCAAGTCAGCGCCTTTTGCTACTAAATGTTTTACTACCTCAAGATGACCGTTAAAAGATGCCCAATGCAAAGGAGCAAAACCGTTATTATCTTTTGCGTTGACATCCGCGCCGTTGTCCGTCAAATATTCCACCACGTCAATATGACCGTCAAAAGATGCTCTTAGCAGAGGCGACCATCCCGCGTTACCTTTAGCGGTTACATCCGCCCCCTTGTCTGTAAGGCGTTTTACCACGTCAAGATAACCTTTCTCCGATGCTAAATGCAGGGGTGTTTCACCGTCGTTATCCTTCGCGTTGACTTGCGCGCCGTTGTCCGTCAAATATTCCACAACGTCAAGATAGCCGTTTTCCGATGCTAAATGCAAAGGCGTCTTGCCGGAAAATTCGTCTTTCGCGTTGACGTTAGCGCCCTTTGAGATAAGGGATTTTACCTCCTGAATATTGCCCTCACTCGCCGCGGTTAATATTAAGTTATCATCCACGGCGCACCCGCAAAATACAATGGAAAGAAAAACCAACCCTATTATACCCGTTCTTTTCATAAGACCCTCCTGATTTATACTTGCATTAATGTATTATACCCATCTTGATTTGTCAATTTTTTAGAAATTGTCGCTTTTATATTCCTGATGGATAAACCCATAAAGTCGTTTGAGAAAATACCGTCCTTTCATCGGCACGGTTGATTTTACTTCCCGCTCATAACTTCCTCAAGATAGTTTGCAACCTCATTGTGTTTTCTTTCGGACGCTATATCAAAAGCCGTCTTGCCGTTATTATCTTTCATATGAACATTAGCCCCTTTGCTTATTAAATATTTCACCACTTCAAGATGTCCCTCTTGGGAAGCCGCATGCAGAGGTGTTGAGCCCTTATTATCTTTCACATTAACATCAACGTCCTTGCTTATTAAATATTTCACCACTTCAAGATGTCCCATCACGGAAGCCAAATGCAGAGGTATGCCCTCATTACTTTTCGCATTAACATCAGCGCCCTTGTCTATTAAATATTCCACCACTTCAAGTTGTCCTCTTGAAGAACCCCAATGCAGAGGTGTCCATCCCCCATTACTTTTCGCGTTAACATTAGCCCCCTTATCAACTAAATATTTTACCGCTTCAAAATGTTTTCTCATAGAAGCCGTATGCAAAGGTGTATCACCGCTTTTATCTTTCGCCTTGACATCAGCCCCTTTCTCTAATAGATATTTCATCACTTCAAGATGCCCACCGAAAGAACCCCAATGCAGAGGTGTCATGTCAAAAAAATCTTTCGCGTTGACGTTAGCCCCCTTTGAGATAAGGGATTTTACCTCCTGAATATTGCCCTCTTTTGACGCCTTTAATAACGCATTATCTAACGCAAAACCGTAAGACGCAATGGAAAGCAAAATCACACTTATTAAACCTATCCTTTTCATAAGACCCTCCTGATTTATACCTGCATTAATGTATTATACCCGTCTTTGTTTGTCAATTTTTTAGAAATTGTCGTTTTTATATTCCTGATGGATAAACCCATAAAGTCGTTTGAGGGAATACCGTCCTTTCATCGGCACGGTTGATTTTACCTCCCACTCATAACCTCTTCAAGATACCGCGCAACCTCATTGTGGTTATTTTCGGAAGCCAAATCAAAAGCCGTCTTGCCCCAATTATCTTTCATATGGACATTAGCCCCTTCGCTTATTAAATATATCACCACGTCAAGATGTCCCTCTTGGGAAGCCGCATGCAGAAGTGTCCTGCCATATTTATCCTTCGCATTAACATCAGCGCCTTTTTCTATTAAATACTTTATCACGTTCACGTCAAGATGTTCTGCCAAAAAAGCCAAATGCAGAGGTGTAAAGTAACTATAATCTTTCGCATTGATATCAGCGCCCTTGTCTATTAAATACTTCACCACGTCAAGATGTCCTGTCAAAGAAGCCCTATGCAGAGGTGTTAAGCCGTCATTATCCTTCGCGTGGACGTCAGCGCCCTTGTCTATTAAATACTTCACCACGTCAAGATGTCCGCCGGAAGAAGCCTTATGCAGAGGAGGTGTCGTCCTGCTATATTTACCCTTCGCGTGGCCGTCAGCGCCCTTGTCTATTAAATACTTCACCACGTCAAGATGTCCTGTCAAAGAAGCCCTATGCAGAGGTGTTAAGCCGTCATTATCCTTCGCGTGGACGTCAGCGCCCTTGTCTATTAAATACTTCACCACGTCAAGATGTCCGTTGACGGAAGCCAAATGCAGAGGTGTCCTGCTAATATCACTTTTCGCATTAATATCAGTGCCTTTTTCTATTAGATATTTTACCACGTCAAGATGTCCCTCTTGGGAAGCAAAATGCAGAAGTGTAAAGTAACTATAATCTTTCGCATTGATATCAGCGCCTTTTTCTATTAAATATTTCACCACGTCAAGATGACCCTCTTGAGAAGCCGAGTGCAGAGGTGTCCTGTCAATATTACTTTTCGCATTAATATCAGCGCCTTTCTCTATTAGATATTTCACTACGTCAAGATGCCCCTCTTGAGAAGCCGAGTGCAGAGGTATCCGACGGTGATTATTTTTCGCGTTGACATCAGCGCCCTTGTCTATTAAATATTTCACCACGTCAAGATGACCCTCTTGAGAAGCCGTATAAAGAGGTATCCGGCCGTCATTATCTTTCACATTAACGATAGCGCCTTTTTCTATTAAACATTTCACCACGTCAAGATGCCCTTTAAAAGAAGCCATATGCAGAGGCATCCAGCCATATTTATTCCCCGCATTAACAATAGCGCCTTTTTCTATTAAATATTTTGCTACCTCAAGATGACCGTTAAAAGATGCCCAATGCAGAAGCGTTGAGTCGTAATCATCTTTCGCGTCGATGTTAGCGCCCCTTGAAATAAGGGATTTTACCTCCTGAATATTGCCCTCATTCGCCGCGGTTAATATTAAGTTGTCATCTACGGCGCACCCGCAAAATACAATGGAAAGCAAAATCAAACTTATTAAACCTATCCTTTTCATAAGACCCTCCTGATTTATACCTGCATTAATGTATTATACCCGTCTTGATTTGTCAATTTTTTAGAAATTGTCGCTTCCGTTTCTTAATACGACAATCTGTTCGTTTCGTTGACAGATTGTCCTTACCCTTTATAATAATTAATCAAAATTTTACGGAGAAGCTATGAAAAAGGGACTTGCGGAGGGAATTGTCTATCAGATTTTTCCCGACAGGTTTTTTACAGGCAATGGGGTTTCGGTCAATGATAAACTCGAAAAGGGCTTGTTTCCCGAAGGCGCGGTTATAAAAAATTGGGGTGAAAAAATCGCCTCCGACAATTCCGCGCACAACGAATTCTACGGCGGGGATATCCCCGGTATTACCGAAAAACTCGATTATATACAGTCTCTCGGCGCGGATATTGTTTATATCACCCCGTTCTTCATTTCTCCGTCCAACCATAAATACGACACCTTAGACCACAGAAAAATCGACCCGTCTATGGGTAGTATGGACGATTTTAAAAATCTGCTCTCGGAAGCGCATAAACGCAATATGAAAATCCTTATCGACCTCGCTTTAAATCACGTTTCAAACAAGCACCCCTATTTCCTCAACGCGATAAGCGATAAAAATTCCCAATACGTTGATTATTTTACTTTCCGCAATTACCCCGACGAATACGACTGCTGGCAGGGACATAAATCGCTTCCCGAAATAAATCTCCAATATGAACCCGCTATGGAGGAGTTTATAACAGGAGAAAACAGCGTGCTTAGATATTGGCTGAGAACCGGCGTTGACGGGATACGTTTGGACAGCGCAAACGACCTCGGGCTTTCCGTTGCGGATGCCGCTCTGCGTGTCGGAAGGGAGGAAAACCCCGATGCCGTCATTATCGGGGAGATTTTCTGTTTTGCATCGTCTTGGACAAAAAGACTTGATGCGGTGCAAAGCTACTATGCTTATCATTCGATATTTTCGCTACTTAAAAACGAGATAAGCTCCGTCCAGTTTATGAAAAATATTTTGCGCATATACGAGGATTACGGGATTACAAAATCGCTTCAGTCGCTTAATATGATAGCATCCCACGACACTCCCCGCGCTTTATCTATGCTTGATAACGACAGAAACCGTCTTTTTATAGCCATAACGCTTATGTTTACCCTGCCCGGCGTCCCGATGATATACTACGGGGAGGAGAACGGTATGTGCGGAATGTTTGACCCTCAAAACCGCGCACCGATGGCGTGGGATTTGGATAACTGCGATATTGAAATACACAATCTTTACCGAAAATTGATTGAGCTTAGAAAAAGTCGCAAGGAAATACAATGCGGTAAACTTATCGACTTGACGGGATGGCTTGAAAACGGCGTTATCGCGTTTATCCGTCATACGGGTAACCCCTCGCAGTTTTCGCTTACCGTAATAAACCCCGCCAATGAGCGTAAGGACTTCAGGCTTTTTGTCCCGTATCCTCATTTTTTCAGCGAACTTGAGCTTGAGGATATTTTCTCCAATATGAAAATAAGGATATTCGTCAGCAGCGTGGAAATCGAACTTGAGCCTATGCAATGCGCTGTATTTATCCCGGTTGACGGATGTATCGGGAATTATAGTTTCTTTAAAAGAACCTGAGGAGGTTAAAATGGCATTGAGAAAAATATTTATAGTTTTTGTGTCTATCGCCGCTTTGGCATTCGGGGCTTGCGATAACGGCAAAAAACAAGACAAGCTGTCGGTCGTCGTTTCGATATTCCCTATTTATGATATTGCCCGCAATATCGGAGGGGAAAAAGTCGATTTTATGTATATAATCCCGCCGGGCGCAAACCCTCACTCTTTTTCGCCCCTGCCGTCCGCAGTAAAACAAATCCAAAACGCGGAGATTTATATAGGTATAGCGCGGGGGTTTGATGATTGGGTCAGTCGCTATATGAAAAGCGGAACGCCTACCCGCTACCTGTTCGCGCCGGTTCATTTACACACCGAAGATTCCCATTGCACCCACGACCACGACTTTGAGGACGATAATCCGCATTACTGGCTTTCCGTCGGAAAGGCGCGCGACATCGCGCAAAAAATAAGCATCATTCTTTCGGATATTGACCCCGACAACTCTTCTTATTATATTAGTAATGCAAGTTCATATATAATCCAACTCAACGAATTGGACAAGGAAATCGGAAGGATGTTTGACGATATGAAAAGCCGTAAACTTATACAATGGCATCCCGCGTGGAATTATTTTGCCGAGGATTACGGGCTTGAAATTATCGGGAATATAACCGAGGGACACGGCAAAGAACCATCGGTTAAGCATTTCAGGGAACTTGCACAAAAGGCTAAAGCGCAAAACGCCGATATTATAATAATGGGGCTTAACGTGGAAAGCAAGGCTGTCGATGCTCTTGCTAAGGAAATCAACGGAAAGATTATCCGTCTCGATAATACCGGCAACCCGGAAGTCAAAGAACGCGCTACATATATAGACCTTATGAGGCACAACGCAAAACTTATTTCGGAGGCTTTAAAGCAAGGTGAATAACGTTATTTCGCTTGATAATGTAAGCGTCAAATACGGCTCAAATATAATACTCGAAAAAATCAACCTGCACGTAAAAGAAAAAGAAATAGTCTCAATAGTGGGACCTAACGGAGGCGGGAAAACTACGCTTATAAAAACAATACTCGGATTTAAGGAGCATTTTGAGGGCAACGCGAAGGTGTTAAACCTTCCGCCGTCGAAAATCTCGCGAAGCGGGCTTGTGGGCTACCTCCCGCAAAAACAGGAGGACAACTATAACGTTCCGGTAAGCGCTTATGACGTGGTGGCGTTTTCGAGATACGCGCGCAAAAAGATATTGGAGCGTCTGACATCGCAAGACCGCGAAATAATCGAAATGTCGCTTGATAAAACGGGTATGCTTGACTTGGCAAACCATCCGTTCAACGAACTGTCGGGCGGACAACGTCAAAGAATCCTTATAGCGCGGGCGCTTGCACTTAAACCCCGTCTGCTTATACTTGATGAACCATCCACGGGGCTTGACCGTGTCGCTCAGGACAGTTTCTATAATCTATTGACTACTCTCCGCGAAAATGAAAATATTACAATCCTGCTGATTTCCCACGATATAGGCGCGGTATCGGTTATTGTGGATAAAATTGCCTGCTTAAACCGTCGTATCCATTATCATGGAAACCCGAAAGACGGTATCCCCGATAATATACGCGAAAGGATTTTCGGAAGCAATATAAATATACTTTTGCACGATGAACATTGCGAAAGCTGCGGGGGCGACAATGATTGAGTTATTCTCGATGGAGTTTTTTCAGAACGCCTTTGTTGCAAGCATCCTGCTCGCGCTGATTTTCGGTATATTTTCATTTTTTGTCGTTACCCGAAAGATGGCGTTTATCGGCGTGGGAATAGCCCATTCGGCATTCGGGGGGATGGCATTGGGTATCCTGCTTGAAATAGACCCGTTTTTGACTACGCTTGCGTTTTGTCTCGTAACGGCAATACTTATCGGGAAAGTGGCAAAAAGCGCGAGGATGTCCTATGATACGAGTATCGGGATATTTTTTGCTTTTACGATGGGGTTGGCTTCGTTGTTTATAGCGCTGAAACGGGATTATACGTTTGATTTTATGGGCAATCTTTTCGGGAATATCCTCGGCGTAACCCGTTTCGACGTTATATACTCGGTTATAGCGCTCGCGATATTTTTACCGTTTGCGGTATTTTTCTTAAAGCGGATTATGTTTATAGCGTTCGATAAAGAAAGCGCGCAGACAAGCGGCGTTCGGGTGGATTTTTTGGATAATATCCTGCTCTTGTTTTTTGCCGCTATTACCGTCATCAGTATCAAAACCGTGGGGATTATATTGGTATCGGCGCTTGTTGTCCTGCCTGCAAGTTTCGGGATGCTGATTTCTAAAAACTATCGCGGGGTTATAATATGGGGAATTGTTTATAGCCTTGTCCTGATGACAGGGGGGCTTTTTATATCGGCAATATGGGATATTCCGCCGGGGGCGGTAATTGTGTGTGGCGGAACTCTTGTATATTTCGGGGTTTTGGGCTTTAAGAGAGCGTTTCTGCGTTCATAGGCGTTTATATTATCTTCAGCAGGTCTTCAAACAGCGCGGTATTTTCGATAAGTTCGTAATCCGTTAGCGTAGTGTAGAGTTTTTGGAGCTTGATAAATCTCTTTTGAAACATTATAGTAATAGATTTAACCCTTACATCCTCGTTTTTTATCCGGTTAGTATTTTCGACAAGAGTAAGTATCTCATCGCCAATCCAGTTTTCGACTATTCCGCTAATATTGTCGGGAAGATTAAAATTGACCGATGATTTAACCTGCGTGATTATCAGTTCTTTAAGCAAATCCTTATCCAAGATTCCCCCTGCAATTTGATTTTTGTAATTGTCTATACGGAGAAAGTCCTACCGAAGCACCATCCCGCCGGTCCCGGTGGAATAGAACCTATAAGTCCTACCCGCAACCGGGGTGATGGTCAAAGCCTGCCCGTAAGTTGTGCGAATTCCCATCTTGCGTGCCTCGGCGGCGTTTGTAGCGGAGGAGAAAATCTTTGCAAGTTGCGCATTGTATTCATCTTCGGATATGGTAAAGATGTCCTCATCGCCGAGTTTATAAGAAAGCGGGATAGTTTTATCCGCGCCGAGTATGGATTTTCCGTCCTCATAAGCGACACTTTCCGAATATATTTTATTGGGAAACGCCAAATTTATAGCCTCGCCTTCTTCAATCAGGGAATACTTGAAATTAATAACACCGAAATCGACATAGAGACGCCTCCCGTCAACGGTATAGACCTTTTCGCCGGTTAGAATATCATCCTCTTTAACGGGGGAATAAGAGAAATACCGCACCGTAACGTTCATACGGTCCTGTCCCTCAAAGACAACCGGTTCGACTACAGCCTCAATAATTTTCCTGTCGGTTTCAAGGTTCTTAAGCGCCGCCTCCAGCATTTTCACCTCGCGGAAAAGTTTAAGCGACTCCGAAAAATCATCAAACCCCTTAAAAAGAAGAGATACGCTGAATATAAGCAATACCCCGATTAATACCACCGCTATATTTGAGTAGAACCAGAAAAGAGTCTCGGTAAACCCGCCGATAAAGCTGTAAAAGGTGATTTTGTCTTTTTTCGTTCGGATTTTTACAAGTATTATCGAGATAAACGCAATTACAATAAGTATCCATCCCCATGGGGTTAGAAACAGAAATTTTGCTATAAAAATCAGCACGTTGACTACCGCGCCAAGCGTATTGGCGACCGTATCTACCGAAGAAATTATACCGTTTAACTCCATAGAACCCTCCTAAAATCAATTCCCTTCCTCTATTAACTGAACGCCTCCGTCGGGATGAACAACCGCCCTGTATATGCGATTGAGCTTAAAATTCCCGAAGAACGCCTGATGAACCGATGTATCGAAAATTTTTGTTATATATTCGGACTTGATTTCATCGAAATAGTCGCTTTCAAGGAATGCGGTTTCAAAGATTTTAGCCACCGTAAGGTTATAATCCGCCGGAGCATCCTTAGCCCTGTATATGGAAGGAAAACTATCTTTAACGTAAAGCGGAAGTATATCCCTGCCGTCTTTGGGAGCTATTCTGTCGGTATATACCCTGAACGGAAAAACAAACGCCTTTTGTGTGGTTTCCATACGCGTTAAAACCACCCTGCACTCAAGAAACACATCGCTGCCCCGCAGTGTGATTGTTTCACGGGCGCTGACTTTATTATCGCTGTCGATTAAACGAAGCTCAAAACGGATGTTTCCGTCTTTGCGCTCACGTATGATTATCTGCGCGAATTCATATTCGCTTTTGACAAACTCAATAGCCTCTTTAAGAGCAGTTACCTTTTTCTCAAGCGATGAGCGCGTAAGGAACGCTATCGATGCTATAATGATGGAAACTATAAGCAGAACAAACAGTATTCCCCAACTTGATACGGCACGGGTTTGCCGTGCGGGTTTTGAATAGTATTTATTTTTCGGCGGCACTTTTACTCTCCATTAAACAAAGCAGGTTTTTAATTTCAAAAAATCACCTTGTATAATTATACACTATTACGGGAAAAAATAACAAATTTTATATGGGAGAGACAAAATAACCCGTTGCGGGTAAGACTTAGTAACCGCACCTTTAAAGGTGCGGTTACAGGTTCGGTCATCTCGATACTCGCCTGTCGGCGAACTCGATGACCGGATGGTTTAGAAGGCGCTCGCTCCCCGAGTGTTATCGAGGTATCTAATCCCGCCCTCCGGTATGTGTTATGCTGATTATTCCAGTGCCGGTCTAACCCGTGAAGTATCTTCCTGTCGTTAAGGAGATTCTTCATTAGAAAGGCTAAAGAAGTTTAATCGGAATGACACTTAAACGGCAACTCCGGTAATACTCGCCTTGAAACACCTGTCGCGCGATTTGCGGTTATCGGGATATAAACAAACATTTTTTGTAAATCAGCATAGCCCGTTAAT
>CAZQBT010000055.1:0-15875 GCA_964591955.1 uncultured Brevinematales bacterium
TTTCTCCACTTATCATTATGTGCCTCTTTAGACACAATTAAGTTTACACTGCCTTAATTTTATTTTTATATGTTTATTTTCGATAATAAAGGGGTAGTTAATAATATATTAACGGGTAAATTCGATGTTTGACAAAGACAAACTCAAGGAAGTCGAGGTTAGTTTTCTAAAGCCCGGCTCGGTTCTTTCCGGTATTTTGTTTGACGACAAGGGGAAAATGCTCTGGCCTGCACGTAAACCTTTAAGCGAGAATTTTATCGCTACCCTTAATGTCAAAGGCATAAAATTTGTCTATTATGTTCCTCCGAAATGGAAAAATATGGAAGCCGAAGCTCCTATGTTTTCCGATGAGGCTTTGCATTTCGCCGAAAGCGCTATGGACGAAATTGTTACTCAAATCCAGTTCGGCAAGCTCCCTGATGTTAAAATCGCCAAAACCGCTATTGAGCGTCTTTTTATCGATATGGAAAATAATCCCAACGGCTTTCTTAATCTGATGGTTTTGAAAAATTACGACTCATATACCTACACCCATTCCATCAACGTTGGGTTGTTGTCTATGTATCTCACGAGACGGCTTGGGTTTAACACCTTTTTTATCCGCGAAATAGGTCTCGGAGGGTTCCTTCACGACATCGGCAAAATCAAAGTTCCATCCCGTATAGTAAACAAGGACGGCACTTTAACCGATGAGGAATTTCGGATTATGAAAAACCATCCCGTTTACGGGTTTAAGATGATAAAGCAGGACACCACTTTAAGCAATTACGTTAAAAAGGTTGTGCTGTTTCACCACGAGAAATGGGGAGGGGGAGGGTATCCGCTTGGGCTTAAGGCGGATGCTATCGGGAATTTTGCGCAGATTATTGCCGTTTGCGATGTTTATGATGCGCTTACCACCGAACGCGCCTATAAAACCCCGTATTCCATCAACGATGCGCTTGTTTATATTATGCGCAATACCAACACCCATTTTTCCCCTTACGTTTCGCAGAGATTTATACACGAACTCTCGCAGAAATATGACTTGGGTTCATATTATCCCGTCGGGGCTTTTGTCCTGCTTGATACGGGAGAAGTCGGGTATATTACCGGTAAGAACAAGGAATACTCTATGAAGCCTGAAGTGGTTATTCTGAAAAACAATAAGAGTATCCCTCTTCGCGTGCCTATACAAATCGACCTCCGCCGCGACACCTCGCGCGTTATCCAGAAAACTATTGATGACCCCGAAGAAATCGAAAAGCTCTCTTACCTGCTCTAACCCACATTTTGACGTTTTCTTGACTATTTCGCTCAAATCTTATATCCTATAAAGGAATTAGTAAAAATATATTGCGCTTTTCTTTTGCGGAAGAAAGCGCAGGACATTCCCTTATCTTTACAGCAAATTCGCGGTATTAATCCGCTTGTATTTATAAATAATATATAGGGGTTTTATATGCTTCAAAAAACGCAGGTAGAGGAAAGATATTTAAAAGATTATAAGGATATTATCCTGCCCGCTCTATATGATGAAATTCAAAGTTACGCCGAAAAGCTGAAAGGCGCAAAGGTGTATCATCTTAATGCCACGGCGGTCGGCGGAGGTGTCGCCGAAATCCTCGCGGGGCTTGTTCCGCTGATGAAAGATTTGGGTATTGATGCCGAATGGCTTACTATACCCCCCGATGATGATTTCTTTAACGTTACCAAAGAGATGCATAACACGCTTCAAGGCAAGAAAGCCGACCTCACCCCCGAACAGGAGGGTATTTACACCCGCTATAACGAGAGACTTGCCAAGCTGATGAAGGACACCAAGCCCGATTTATGGCTTATACACGACCCGCAACCCGCCGCTTCTATCCATTTTCTTAACGATAGGGTGCCTGCTATATGGAGATGCCATATAGACACGACAAACCGTCGCGAAAGCGTCTGGAATTTTGTAAAAAAATTTCTTGATAAATACCGTTATTTTGTTTTCAGCCTTGAGCAGTTTGTTCCCCGCGACTTGGACAAGAAACGCGTTGTTGTAAGCCCTCCGGCAATTGACCCTCTGTCGGTAAAGAATGTCGCTATGGAGGAGAGCGAGGCTAAAAAGGTAATCGGGCAGTGCGGCGTTGACCCGTCCCGCCCGCTGATAACGCAGGTTTCGCGCTTTGACCCATGGAAAGACCCTAAGGGGGTTATAGATGCTTTTCGTTTGGCACGCAGGGAAATTGACGGGCTTCAGCTTGCGATGGTTGGGCTTATTATTGCGCATGATGACCCCGAAGCCTTTGAAATTTTCGATGATGTCAAGGAATATGCCGGCGATGACCCCGATATCCATCTTTTTGCCGACCCCGAAAATATACCGGTGGACAACGATACCTTTGTTAAAGCATTTCAGGGCGGTTCGGATGTTATTATGCAGAAGTCAATCCGCGAAGGGTTCGGGCTTGTTGTTACCGAGGCGCTATGGAAAGGCAAACCCGTTATCGGCGGGAATGTCGGGGGTATCAAGCTCCAGATTGAGAACGGCGTAAACGGATTTTTAGTCGGCAGTTCCGAAGAGGCAAGCGAAAAAGCGGTTTATCTGTTAAAGCACCCCGAAAAATTAGTCGAGATGGGAAAAAATGCCCGCGAAGTTGTCCGCCGTAAGTTTCTGCTTCCAAGACTGCTTTGCGACTACCTTCATTTATGCGACAGGATTTTGAATTAAGCGACGCGGTCGCTTTTTAGGGTTATCCTGAATCTATTCCCGTGTCATTCTGATTATACCCTTGACAGTCTAACCCTTGAAGAAACTAACAAACCGAAGCAGATTTATTTTAGGGTTATCCTGAATCTATTCCCGTGTTATTCTGATTATGCCCTTGACAGTCTAACCCTTGAAGAATCTAACGAACCGAAGCAGATTCTTCAAAGTCGGAGTTAATGCAGTGTAATCGGAATGATACCTGCCCGTAAATTGTTAGACGACAATCGTATCAACGGCGTCTTTTGTTCTTATCAATATCAATATCAATCTCAGGCGGTTTAATAAACTGCGCTCTCCCGTTTAAAACGCATCCCTCTGCACCGGGCGTGCATTCCTTCCTGCGCAACTCGCAAAAATCGTTGTTCTTATATTTACACTCAAAACTCATCCGACCTCCGCAAAATACCCGTCCAACTGAGGCATTGTAATCAAATCGGAGGTGGATGCTTTAACGGAGCAGGTATATCTTGCGACAATCTGAGCGCGGGTGATTGCATCCTCAACGCCGTAATTATCCAAAAACCGCGATACTAAAAATCCCACGGCAAGCGAATCCCCTGCACCGTTTGTGTCGATAACCGGTAAATCCATATCCACTACCGGAAAAAAACGGATTTCGCGGTTTAACCCCTCCGACACGGCGCATCCCCGTTCACCCATCCCGCACACGACAACCCTGTCGGGATTATTTTGCTGGAACCGACGTATAAGTGCCGACGGGTCGGGAAAATTCACGCTTGAAAAAAACAGTATATCGGAGTTCTCAATAAAATCCTGCCGGTATGTATCATCGGGGTCAACAATATCCTGTATGTCCGTCGATATGATAACCCCGCACTCACGCGCGACAGGCAGAAGCTCCCTTGCCCAGTTTACTATACTGAAATGCGCGACTGATGATTGAGCTATGACTGCCCGCGATTTGTCCATATCGGGATGTATCTCCATTGAGCCTTTGCCGTCATAGAAATTCTTGCGCCTGCCGTCCTTATACATAAAATTAACGCTTCGTTTTGTTCCTTTCGGGTCGATAAAGACAGCGCTTGTGTCGATATTGTCGCGTGCAAACTCCTTCAGGATAAAATTCCCGCAGAAGTCCGAACCTATCGCGCCGATATACGCCGTCCGTTTGCCGAGTTGCGCAAAAAGACGGGCGCTGTATCCTCCCGCCTGTCCGACATAGTCCAAATTTTCGCTGAAATTCGCCTCTACGTTAAAGTCAATATCATTCCCGTAGAGATAGATATTAGTATCCACCCCCGCCGCGCCGATAACTACGGCATCAAAGGTTTTATTACCCATCCGCTACTCCTTGAAAGAATGCATATAATAAAGCCCGACGGGATTTTAGTCAAAAATTTGACTTGATACGGGGGCGTGTTATACTTTTGCATCAAAGGGGGAGATATGCCCGAAGCGGTTTTCAGATTTTACGGGTCGCTGAATGATTTTTTCACACCGAAACGTAACCCCGCCAAGCAGAAAAATGTTTTTAACGGCGAAAGAAAATCACCGCCGGAGTTTATCCGTCGCTTTAAATCCGGCGACACCGTCAAAGACAGTATCGAGGCTATCGGCGTTGTCCATCCCGAAGTAAACCTGATACTTGCAAACAATACCCCCGTCGGTTTTTCATACCTGCTTCAACCCAACGACCGTATAGCGGTTTACCCCGAATTTTGCAATATCGAACTACCATCCGACTATACGCTTCGCCCGCCCCTTGAATACCCTCCCCGCTTCATAGCGGATATCCATCTCGGCAGACTCGTGAAATATCTCCGCCTGTTCGGTTTCGACATCCTCTACGACCCGAAACTTGACGATGCCGACCTGTCGCGTATATCGGCACAGCAAAACCGTGTCATCCTTTCCCGTGATACGCTTCTGTTAAAACGAAAGGAAATTATCTACGGATACCGTATCCGCGCAACAAACCCCCGCGAGCAAATCCGCGAGATTATTACCCGTTACGCCCTAAAAGACTACGCAAAACCTATGAGCCGGTGTCTGGTATGCAACACGTCGCTTGTTGAATTGCATAACCCCGATGAGATAGAACGACTTGTTCCGCCCTGCTCGCGCCCGCATTTTGATATGTATTTCTACTGCAAGACCTGCGATAAAGCGTATTGGAAGGGGCATCATTATGATAACATGCGCGGGATTTTGGAGGAGGGGGAGTAGGGAGGGGGTTATTAGGGTTTTTTCATTATAAACAGATACTTAAAACCCCTTAGATAAAAATTATATTGCCTTGCTCTATTATGCCACAAGCTGGTATTTGAAGTTTGATTATGACGGGTTACGCAAACTATGTCTATGGTTTCAAAGTAATTTTGTAGTCTTTGATATATCAAAAATGCAGTTGGAGTGAACTTCTTTTTTTTCCATTGGTCACCAATGAGTAATGCCATTGATTTATTTGGTTTTAATATCCTATGTATTTCTTTTATTACTTTTTCGAGTTCATCATAAAATATTGGATTTTCACAAGATATTTTTCCAATGCAATTTGGATTATCCGAGTACTTAACATTATCTGAATATGGAGGGTCGATAAAAACAAAGTCAACAGAATCGCTATCAAGAGGAATATTTCTTGCGTCATTTTCTATAACGTCATCACGAACTATATTTAAGTCATATCCAATTATTTTTCGATTTAATTCCGTAGCAACATCTATTGTAGTTCCACTTCCACACATCGGGTCAATTACCAAGTCATTTTCTTTTGTGTAGCGTTGTAAAAGATTCCATATTACAAAAGCTGGAGTAACACCATTATATTTATTATCTCCATGCGGTCTATTGCCATAATTTTGAGTAGGAAAATCCCAAAGCGTAGTAGATTCTAAAATCAAATTTTTATACATCTTTGATATAATTTCTTTCTGTAAATTCCTGTATATGATACCAAGTTTCATTAGAAAGCGAATTAAAATAATCTTCGTTTTTCATAAAATGTTTTTCTAATTCATTTAAGGATGGCAAACTTTCTGATTTAAGATTTAAATTTTCTTCCTCTGCAAGCTGATTTACACTATCATGTAAAATAGGGAGATTTTCATAAACGGCGTTGTGCATTAAACCGCTTTCATATG
The DNA here is from genome assembly GCA_964591955.1 of uncultured Brevinematales bacterium. Classification (GTDB taxonomy): domain Bacteria; phylum Spirochaetota; class Brevinematia; order Brevinematales; family CAZQBT01; genus CAZQBT01. Next base: position 5,833 of record CAZQBT010000055.1, read on the forward strand.
AGATAAATAAAAGGTATTTCATTTAATAAGCTCCTTTAAATCATCAATGAATTTATCAAACATCTTTACTTTATCGCTTTCCTCAATATTAGTTTCACTTAAAACATAGCTTCCATCTAAATCAGTTTCAACAATAGCTCTTCCTTTTTTTGCAGGAGATTTTATTGTTAAAGTACCATCTTCATCTAAACTAACAAAATATACTTTAATGTTTTTTGTAATTTTATCTGCAGCTAATTTAATTTTCCAATATCCCGTTTGTGCAATTCTTTCACGTAAAGTGGCTTTAATTGATAATATGGCTACAACTTCTCCATTTTTAGGTTTGTAGATAATAATATCTACATCGGGCAAATGAAATCCATATTTTCCATAATCAACAGCTAAATTTCTTTTTACCATTCCTAATTCTTCAGTCAGATTTTTACCAATTGTTTTTTCAAGAGTATTTCCGTCTATTACTTTTATGCCTAAATCTATAATTTCATTTTCTATAAAATGTTTAATGAATTTTTCAAGCAGTTTTCCTTTTATTGGCTTCCAAGATTGTTCAATATCTTTTTTTGGGAAATAATTTGAAAGAATTTTTTTATGTATTTCTCTTACTTTATTTAGTATATCGGAGATAACATGCACAGATTTTTTTCCTAGTTTTGAATTTTCAATTTCGTATAACCCAAAAAATTCATTTTCAATAATATGCTGAACTAAATGTTTTACGAGTTCCCCCCAAGATTTATCAAAATGTTTTCCTCTAAAATCTCTGTTATGTTGTTCTTTTGCTTCTTGTAGCATCTCAGAAATATAAAGATATGCTTTACTTTTGTGGATTTCATTTACTTGTTTATACATTTCAATAATATTATTTTTTTTCATATTTTCTCCATTACCAAAATATATTCTGTTGGATATACTAATTTCATTTTACTATCAGTAACTTTCACAAATTGACCAGTTTTTTGGTTTCTTGTTGATGGTAGCATTTTCGATGGTATTTCTCTATGGATTATTTTATGGGTTTTAAAACCAATATTTTTAAACTGTTCCTGAAATACTTCGGCATTTAAAATATCAACTCCTCTAAACTGGGTATTCCCAATTACTATGCAGGCTTTTCCGCCATTGACTAAAACCCGCTTCATTTCTAAAAAAGACTCTAACATATCAGCAAAGTAATTTCTGACCTCACGTCCCTTTTTATTGTTGCCCAATTTGTTTACTATTTCATTTGCTATTGAGCTTTTTAAATCAACGTTTTCTCTATCTTTATAAGCACTACCAATAAATTTTTTTCTAAATTCTGAGAGTTGGTCTAAGTATCCAAACCACAAAGACGGTAATTGATGGAGGTCTGCATATTCGTAAGATGTAACATAAGGTGGACTGGTTACTATTAGTTTTGCTTGGTTATTTCCACAAGGCAAATTTCTCGAATCTCCGCACTCGACAATTCTATATTTATTAATATTTTGATTAATGCTTGAATTTAAAATTGAATTAAATTCAGCCATTTTTTTTATCATTTTTTTAGTTTGGGTATAAAATGCGTTTAAGGGGTCGGCTGGAATTTTGTTCATGTCTCTTGTTGGTTTCACGCTTTTCTGTAACCAGATAGAGCATGATTTTAATATTTGAGCAAATGCAACTAAGAAAAATTCTTTTATATTTGGGGTTTTTATTTCTGAAATTCTATATAAAATTATGGATAGTTTTTCTTTTTGCTTAGGTAAAAACCAATAATCTATTCTATCATTTTGAGGGATAAATTCTGTCGCTTTTTTAAGATATATTTCATAAGAACCATTTAGCCTATTTTCTAAATCATCTTTTATATTATAAAATTCTTGTTCAAGCTCATTTTGTAAAATAGGAGTGGTTTTTACTTTAGCGAGCAAATGAGCTATATTATTAATATCAACTCCAATACCAATACGCTTGTTTACAATAGCTTCAACTACAGTAGTTCCGCTTCCCATAAAAGGGTCAATTACTATATCATTTTCATTACTATATTTATTTATTAATCTTGATGCTAATTGAGGAATAAACTTGGCTGGATATGTATAAAATCCATGAGTAATATAGGCAGTATCTTTAATTGTCTTATCTGAGAAAGACCAAGAGTAATCAATTGGAATCTCTTGAAAGGAATATTCCAATTTGGTTAATAATTCTAGCATATATTTCCCCTCGCCATATAAAACTATTTGTTTAAAGAGCCTGTATTATTTTATCTAAAGATTTAGTTTTTATCAAAGTTTATGCTTATAAATTTCCCCGCCCCTACCGGCTCAGGAACTTAAACGCCTCGAATACCAAAAACGCGGGCCAGACAATCGCTTTCAGGAAGCCCAGTACCCCCATCCAGAACGTTGTAGCCTGCGAGATATAGAAAATCACTGCGCCGATAAATCCAAGCCCGTAGATTGCGCTTGACGGTGCTGCCTGATAGTCTTTTTTTGCCATTGGTTTCTCCTTAAATTTCGGTAGGATATTTTAGCATAGATTGGGGGGATATTCAAAGAAAATTACGGGATACCGTTAAGCATAGCGATAAGGTTTTTAAATGTGATACTTTCGAGGGAGCGAAGAATCATATCCGCGCCGTCGAATGAGAGACGCTTTGTGAGCATATTAGGCACGGCGATACAGAAAAGTCCCGCTTCTTTGGCAGAGCGGACACCGTTGGGGGAATCCTCAATAGCGATTGCAAATTCGGGGGATACATCCAATGCCTTTAGTGCACTGATAAACAGGTCGGGGGCGGGCTTGATATTATCCACGTCCTCGCGGGTTTTGATACAGTCGAAATATTTGGAAAGCCCGCGTTTTTCGATAAGAGGGACTACCCAGTCGCGGGTGGAGCTTGATGCTATTGCCGTTTTGAGATTGAGGCTTCGGGCTTCCTGCAGACGGTCTATTACGCCGGGCAGGATTGGCTGACGCTCAATCAGCGCGAGATGGCTTTTACGACGGGAATGGGTTATCGCCTCTTTATCTAATAGAGTGTCTATATTTTTCTGGAGATAGGCAAACGGGTCGAAATGCTCTATTGAACTCCCGATACATTTCGCCCACAGGTGGAATGGAAGATAGACACCGTAGTTTGCGTAAATCTCCTGCCATGTTTGAAATTCCGGCGTTTCGGTATCAATAATAATACCGTCAAAGTCGAACACCACCGCTTTAATCATAGCGTATCCCCGGTTTGTATTTTCTCCCTCTTTTACGGTTTTATGGGTATGGTTCCGGGTGTAAATGAGGATAACTCCGCGTTAAAATCAATACTCCATCCGTCCGTGTTGTATGACGGGATAGTCATTTTGAATGGAGTGCGATGCGGGTCATCAAGAAGCGTTGCTTTAAAACCAAGACCTCCTTTCATTTCCTCTATTGATATGGCACGGTAATCTTTACGGTTGTGCCTCACCGTAACGTATTTCGGGATTAAAACCGCGTTCATAGGCTTTTCCCCGAGAAGGTAGTTTATTCGTATATACTCGTTTTTTGAGATATAGTATTCATAGTCGATAGCGCGGAGGGTCATAACAAGGGTGTAGTAGTTTTTAAGATTCGTCCCGTTAAAAGGTATCCTGCGGATTTTATTTCCGCCCTGTTGATTGTGGAATTGGGTTCTTTGCGGACTGAAAGTAAAAACCATGTGGTCTTTCCAGTTACCCTCGTGTATCCATTTTTCGTTATAGACCGGATTCAGGCTGTCGGGAAGGAAATATGTGGTTTCGCGGTCGTTTAACTCATAGAAACGCGATACAAACGATGTTGATTTAATTTCCGCGTATCCGACAACAACCTGTTTCCCCTGAAAAGTCATCATTTTGTCGATAGATACGTTCTGGTCACCGAGATAAGTTCCCAGAGCGCGCACCTTAAAACTCATCCGCTCCCCGATTTTCATAGGGTAGGGCGTGATAAAACGATGGCTTGGAAAAATTTGCGAAACGAAAACGAGAATGAAAATCAGAAACAGGATACTTAGCTTCACGGCATACTCCTTACGCCACTTCTATGAAGTAATATATCCCGGTTTTTTACAATTTTCAAGGTTTATTCATGTAAAACTTGTCTCAATTTAAACAATGTAAATTTAGAATAAGGGCTGGTAAACTGCGGTTCATAAATTTTTTTTATTTTTCCCTTTTTGTTAAAAGAAGCTAGTCCAATATTATAATGTATAAATTGGTCTATATTATTTTTTGCTCTATGAACAAAGTCTTTATCAATTATAACGAATGAACAATGAGAAAAGGCTCGATATTTAAAAGCCTGAGTTAAAGCACGTCCCCAATTCTTTAATTTTAGTTCAATAGCTATAGTTTTATCAAGGTTTTCGTCATATAATATAAAATCAGGAACCCCCCAAAGCCCCTCAACTTCTTTTTCAAATTTAAAATTAAAGCGTTTTTGATATTTTTGAAGGATTTTTTTAAAGCAATTGGACATTTCTTCTTCACTTGAAAAGTTTGCCAATTTAACCTCCTTTTGCTTTTAGATACAAGGTAATTGCATTTTGCCAATGAGGCAAATGGGAACCATCGCTATTATCATCTAACCTAATTTTTGCATTCGTTATGTTTTTATATTCTTCTATTGCCTTATTACACAGGTTACAAACCCAGTCTATTCTTTTTGTTATATCGTCAGGCAAATCTTTTATTTGCTTATAAAAAACTTCAAAGTAATACATATATGGTTCTTTTTTTTGAAAATGCGGTTGTGATTTTTTGTCGTAATCTTCATTTAGATATTTAAAAATTATATCCAAGTATTTTTCTGAAGGCATAAATAGATTTTTCCAATTTGGAAATAATCCTGGTAGAGTTTCTATATATCTAAATTCAATCCATTGTAGCAATTCACTTGAATATAAACGCGGGCTAGGTGGTTTACCCCCTTCATTTTCTTGAAATCTGCGAATTTGAAAATTCCTCAAATTTTCATATGAACCGACACTTATTGAATTTGGATTTGCTAAAGAATACAAAAGCCCCTCTGTATTATTATACCCTATGTGAACTTCAAATTCATTTTCTTTTAGCTCATTTATGAATTGCATTGCATTGGATAAAAATATAGCGTCCTTTATTTGTTTTGAATCGGAGTTATAGTCAAAAATCAAATATACCCCATTTAAATCTTGAGAGGTAACCCAAGATAAAATTTCATTACGGTAGCTGTCGTTTTTTATAAATGATTCATTCATTATTAAAGTTACCAAAACTTTCTTATCTTTTTTTGATTGCTTATATGTTTCAAGAAAAGGGATTATGAAATCATTTGATATAGATTTTATGTAATCGGTATGAGGAATAGATTCCGTATAGCGACTGGGAATTACAATATACTCAAACTCATTATTTAATTGAAATTCCATACATTGCTGGGCAATTTTATATTTTTCCGCATCAAAATCCTGAGTTTCAAATTCACTTTTTATATTTGTTGGAAAATAAGGATATGTATATAATTGGCTTTTGGGATTTTTGGGCAAATAAATTTGAGGGTCGAAAAAACTTTCTTTTTTTATATCAATAGAAATTTCCTTTTCAAGTTTTTTTGCATCTATATTAACCGGAGAAAAAATTAAACCATCTCCTATATCGTCTCCAAAACTTTCAATATTCCAATTATATCTAAAACCTGTTTGATGATAAACTTTCATTTATATCTCCCAATTAGTTTCTATATATTCAATTATTTTTTCATAATTTTTAAATCTTTGATGAGGATAATAACGCAGTAATCTGTCGATAAATTTTCTAAAATTATCTGAACATTCACCATCTTTTAGTTGATAATAATTTGAATTTAAAATATTTTCCACACAACTATTACCTGCAACCAAATTCGGACTAAAAGGGTATAGTCCGATATAATATTCAAGCAATAAAACTCCTAAAGAAAAAAAATCGCTTCTTATATCAATTAAATTCTTATTATAATTTTGTATTTCCGGAGGTGCATATGCGGGCGTTCCTGGTCCCCCAATTCCCTGTGTCAATGTGGTTAAATTTAGAAATCTAGCGACTCCTAAATCAATAATTACAGGTTTATAGTCGAAGCGTATTAATATATTATCTGGTTTTATATCTCTATGAACAATATCTTTCTCCCATAAAATTTTTAGACCTTCAATAAGATCAAGCGCAAGTTGAATTACACGATTTTCATTCATTTTAAAATATTTTTCAACTTCATCTTTCGATAAAGTTGGAATAAATTCTTCCACGATAACCAATAAATTGTCGTCATCAAATTTTTTTAGTTCAAAATTCTTAGGATAATAAGGAGAATCAATTATTCTAAGAGTATGTGTTTCACGGTCTATTCTGGGAGAACCAAATTTTGGATTATATTCAGCTTTCTTTATTACTACCTTTCCTAAATTTGGATGTGTTGCTGAAAAAACCTTTCTTTGTCCGCCCTTATCTAAATATTCGACATTTTCAAAACAATTAATAAAATCTGAGAACTTGTCTATATCATCGAAATTAATAAATTCCTCAGAATTATACATTTACTTCCCCTATTTTCTCACCTCTACTTTTTCTTATCTTTTTTATCGTCTTTCAGCTTTTTTTCAATATGCTTGGCTTTTTTGTCTTTCATAGTTAGTAATTCCTGTCGTGCTAATTCCTCTACCGCCTCATGCGCGGCGTTAATCTTATCCCGCTGGATAATTTCGCGACGCATAAGTTCTTCGACCATCTCGTGGGATTTGTTTATCAAGTCCATTTCGATAAGTTCTTTACGCTGAAGCTCCTCGATAATTTCATAAGCACGGTTGATTTTATCCTCTTCGATTAATTGTTGACGGAAAAGCTCCTCCACGATTTCATGGGCGTTTATAATCTTGTCTCTGTCTAAAAGTTCAAGGCGAGCCAACTCCTCGATAATTTCATGCGCATGGTTAATTTTATCAAGCTGCATTAATTCATTACGCGCAAACTCCTCCACAACTTCATGAGCGTGGTTGATTTGGTCAAACTGTATAAGTTCTTTACGTGCAAGCTCCTCAATAATTTCATGTGCTTTGTTGATTCTATCCATTTCTATGAGTTCCTGACGGGCAAATTCTTCGACTTTTTCATAAGCGTCTTTGATTTTATCGTCGGTAATACGTTCGTCGCGGGTATATTCCTGCAACACTTCATAAGCCCGTATTATTTTTAAGAGGTCAATCATTTGCTTGCGTTTTAAATCGTCAATAAGTTCAAAAGCCCGGACAATTTTATCATCGGTAATTTTTTCCCTGCGATGAAACTCCTCGATTTTTTCGTAAGCGTCAAGCAGGGTGATAAGGTCAGCCATAGTCGTTTTGACTTTTGAAGATACGTTTATTCCTTTAAATGCGGCTTCATCTTTTGATATATCGTTTATATTGATTCCTTCGCTTTTAGCGCGCAAAAGTTCCTGACGCGCCATTTCTTCAACTATTTCATGAGCCATGTTGATTTTATCGTAAGAGATAAGTTCCTGACGGGCAAGTTCCTCGACTATTTCGTGAGCCTCAAGCTGGCTTCTTGCGTCACGGAGTTCTTCCTGGGCAAGCTCAAAAGTTGATTCAAACGCGCTAATTGTTTTGTCCTTTTGTATCTGTTCCATCCGTCCGAGTTCTTCGGCGAGTTCAAGTGCGCGAAGTGTTTTTTCTTTGTCGATTAATTCCTGACGCGCTAACTCCTCGACAATCTCGCGCGCCTTTAAAAATTGGTCTTTATCGATTTGTTCGTTACGCGCTAATTCTTCAACTAATTCATGCGCCCGAAGTGTTTTTTCTTTTTGGATTAATTCCTGACGCGCTAACTCCTCAACCATCTCATGCGCCCTGATAGCCTGTTCTTTATCAATTTGTTCCTTACGTGCAAGTTCCTGAACCTGTTCATGCGCATGGAGCGTCTTTTCACGTTCTATAAGCTCTTGCCTTGATGCTTCCTCCACTATTTCGTGAGCCGTCAGCGCCTTGTCCCTGTCAATTATTTCCATACGGGTTAAATCGGAAACCCTTTCATACATATCTATAATTTTATTGGCTTCCGCCAACTTATTTTTAAGCATTTCATTTTCATATTCTAAGTTTTTTTTCCACATCCTTTGCCTCCGCCGTAATAACAAATTTTAGTTGATTCACTGAGTATATTATAATATAAAATAAAATTTAAGCAAACATAAAAACGTTTTAATCTATTATCATAGCGTCTCCATAGCTATAAAAACGGTAATTTTTTTCTATTGCCTCTATATAGGCGGTTTTTATTAAATCCTGTCCTGCAAATGCGTAAACAAGAAGCAGTAACGTGGAATTCGGCAGATGAAAATTAGTGATAATCCTGTCGATGATTTTAAATTTATGCCCCGGTTTTATAAATAACGAGGTGGTTCCGCTGAACGGGGTAATTTCTTCAAAAGACGGTTTTAAAGCCGTCAATGATTCAACCGCGCGTATTACCGTTGTTCCCACTGCAGTAATCTTTTTACCCTCACTCTTTGTTTGTTTGATTAAATCAACCGTTTCCGGAGGGACTTCTATCCATTCCGAATGGATTTTAAACTTATTAAGCGGACGGTCTATCGGTTTAAATGTTCCCGGTCCTATGTGCAGGGTAACGTATCCTGTGTTAACGCCGCTTCTTTTAAGGCTATTGATAATTTCATCGGTAAAATGAAGCGAGGCGGTTGGCGAGGCTACCGAGCCGTAATGTTTTGCGAAAACCGGTTGATACCATTCGCTATCCTCTTTTAAATAAGCGGGATTGTTTTGGTCAATTCGCCTTTTGACTATATACGGCGGTATCGGCGTTACACCTATTCTGTTTATATCCTCAAATCCGATTGGCTTGTCAAACTCAACAATTCGCATATCCTCATCGATGCGTTCAAGAATCCGCACATTATATTCGCCGAGATTTACCGTCGAGCCGTTTTTAAACTTTCGCGAAAACTTAACCATAGCTTTCCATCTGTAATCGTCAATTTTTTCTACAAGCAGGATTTCGCTCTCCCTGCCCGATGGAGTTTTGCACAGGAGACGGGCGTTTAGGACCCGCGTATTATTAAATATTACGGCTTCCCCTTTCGTGAAAAATCGGGGCAAATCGGTAAATACACAGTGGGAAATCGACTGAGTTTTACGGTCAATAGACATCAAGCGGGATGTTCCGCGTTTTTGTGGCGGTTTATCCGCTATCAGGTGTTCGGGAAGAGAATAGTCTAAATCAAAATCTATTTCAGGTTTCATAGTTTACTCATCATTGAGGAAATAAGGGGCAACTTTTTTAAAATCGGATAAAACAAACGGCTCATCATGGCCCGGATATACCAAAGTTTTATCGGGAAGTTTAAGCATTTTACGGATAGAATCCCGCATATCTTCCATACTTCCGCCGGGAGCATCCACCCTCCCGATAGTAGAGGGGAACATCATATCGCCGCTGAAGATACAGTTTTCGGTTTCACTGTAAAAACCAGTGCATCCCTGGGAATGTCCGGGCAAAAATATGGTTTTAAGTTCAATATCCCCGGCCTTGAATATCATTCCCTCCTCTTTAATAAGTATATCCGCCGGAACTGAGGTTACAGGGTCAAAACCGAAAAACTGTGAAAAATTATGAAACGGGTCCGTGAGCATAGATGCATCCTTTTCGTGGATAGCAAGTTTGGCTTCGGTGTGAGTTTTTACCAAATTATTTCCGGAGATATGGTCAAAATGTCCGTGGGTATTGAGTATATAACGCGTGTTGTATCCTTCCAAAACCCTGAGTATTTCCGGTGAGCTTGTCCCGGGGTCGATTACTATTGCTTCCTTAGTGTCCGTAGAGATTAATATATAACAGTTTTCGTTGAAAGCCCCCAATTCAATACGAGTTATTTTCAATTTGTTGCCCCTAACAATAATTTTTATAGCCATAATTTTATAATAATATCGGGTAAATATCAAGTTAGTTCCGAACCTTTTAGCCCCCGTTGCTTTTATATGTCGTCCAAAGCCAAGAGTTCCTATGTAACTCCAAAAATGAAACTTCCCTTTA
>CAZQBT010000056.1:0-15765 GCA_964591955.1 uncultured Brevinematales bacterium
ACTATAGCCAGAATATACACTTAGACAATTTAATTTGGGAAACTTGGGTTAGGTGAGGTTTCAACTGATGATTTTCAAGTAGATTTTAATTATGAGGCAACGATTTAATTTTAAGTAGATTTTTTTTTGACGCAACTAGGATAGGGAATTACTTTATAATATGTTGGAAGTTCAAATCCGTAACTATACCCCCCGCACTCTGAAAAGTAAAGGGCGGTTACGGATACTCAATAACAGGTGTTTTTAGTTTTTAGAAACGTTCTTCCGAAATTCAGATACGAACCTTATTGATATTAATCTCTTTGTTGGATATTTTAACCTTGTAGTATTTATCGACAAAGAACTTGCCTTTGAGTTTTTCGATAGTATCATCGCAAGCCAAGAGGGGTTCGCCGAGTTTTTTGGCAACTGCGGCAATTTTCTCGGAATTGTCCACCGCCTCGCCGAATACTATATATTCCCTGAAAGTCATACCACGCGTATTAACAGTCCCTCCGTAAGCCTTTCCCGTATAAATACCGATATAAACGGGAATAGTCAACTCCTCTTCCTCGGCTAAACGTTGGAAATCGGAAAACATCTTTACAGCGCAATCCAACGAATGGAGTTTTTGGAAATCATAGAAAAACGGAGCGCCGAAAGCCAAAAACGCCTTGCCTCTTTCAAAAACCGGGTAAGCATCGTATTCCCCCGCATATCCCCCGATTATTTGGACAATAGACCGGGTGATAAAAAGTTTCCTGTCATCGTCTATATCATCGGGAATATTGTAAAGCACCGTGGCAACCGTAACATCGACAAGTCTGCCGTCCAATTCATAATTAGCCTTTTCAACGTTGTCTTTTATATCCTCAGACGCATAATTATTAATAAGGGTTATGTTTTCCTTGTATTTATCGATTCGCAAGACAAAATCCACGACAGCGCTTTGAACTGCGCCGAGTTCATTACCGTCCGTAACGGACAGGATATTTCTTTTTATTCCCGCCGAAAAATTCCATATTTTATTGCATGTCGCTTTAGCCCGAAAAGCCTTTGCGACAAGTAAAAGCATATATACTATCGCATTAACACCCAGAGAGGCTAAAACAAGGTAAAAATCCATCTCCACAAATTCACGTTCAAAAGCAAAATGCTTTAATAGAAAATAAGATAAGGGAATCCCGAAAGAAATCACGACTAATAAAATATACGGCATTATACTAACGGACTTCATTATAACCTTTGTCTTGGCGATTATCCGCGAGAAAAGACCCCATATCACAAAATAGAAAAACACACCTACAAGCGATAAAGCGACAAACACAAAATATAAGTTTATTATATCATTTTCCATAGTGTGGAGGTAATACAGCGAGGTTATAACCATAATGGTTTCCATCAACAAGACAAGCAAAGGGGTATAACGGAGGAACATAATTCCGCCGGGTGTAAATCGTGATTTTGAAAAAATCTGTATAATTAAAAATAAAAACTGGAAAAAAGAAAGCGCTCCATAAATACCCAAAACTATATAATCAAAGCGAAATCCGAAATGCCTAAAAAGAAACCACGCAAAAAAAACTTGAACGCTTTTAAATACAAGAAAGAAAAATATATTTAAAATTTGAGCCATTCCGCACTCCAAATATATTTATTATTAACTTATTTTCGGCAAATAATACCATAAAACTAAATTTTACCAAGGCTGTTTGGGATATATTTTCCTGTCTCCCCTTCTTTTAAGCTCCGAAAGTCGGCGTTTTTCCTCCTCCTCTATTAAACCCAGTAAATTTTCGATATCCGATGGGGAAATCGGGGAAACGTCCCGTTGCGGCGGGGTTTCACCCGTCCCGTCATCCGGTAAATCATCATCGCTGTCGGGCATCCCCGTATCATCATCGCGCTCCTCATTATCACCATCCCCGCCCTGCGGAGAAGTTTGAGACTGCTGTTGCTGCTGTTGTTGCATCTGTTTGGCGTAAAGAAAATTATTAAGCGCCTTTTTTACAATTTCGGAATTAGGGACTTCGGACATAAAAACATCCCTGTAAGCGGAGAGAGCGCCGTCAATATCCCCTTTTTCGAGATATGCATTACCCATATTATACCGCGAACGCGCCCTTACATCTTTGTTACCGGAATTTGTAAGTCTTGAATACGAGTTTACGGCACGGGCAAACTCTTCCAATTGATAATAAGCATTACCCTCGTTAAACCTGAGACGCTCATTATCGGGGTCGCTGATTATCCCGTTGCGGAAAATTTCAAGCGCGTTGGTATAATTCCCCGCCCGGTATTCCCTGACCCCCTCTGCGGGATTTTTCCCGTATAACGGGTTGGATACAAAAAACAAAACCGCCAATACCGCAAACCATCTTAAATTTATATTAATCCTTCTTTCGGGAAACCATACATATATGAGAAGCAACAATATTCCGGTCAGCAAAAACAACTGGTATTGAGGATTCATAAAATCGCGTATATTAGTTCCGAACGGAGATTTTTTAATCTCATCAATACGACGGGCGAGACTAATCACGGAAGCCTCCGAGCCATAAAAATACTCCGCGCCGGTAATTTTCGCAATCTCGCGAAGCTGTCTGTCGTCAAGCGTTGAAAGCACTACCTGCCCCTCCTTTTCAAGATAGCCTGCGACACCGCCGCGCTCATCATAAAGCGGGATATACCCCCCCTCGATGCTTCCTATACCGAGCGTAAAAATCGAAATACCGCGCTCCGCCGCCTCGCGTGCCTGAGAAAGGGGGTTAAACTCGGTATCCTCCCCGTCGCTGATAAGAATGACGGCTTTATGGGTCAACGCCTCCCGCTCAAAAAGTTTCATAGCTTCACGCAAGGCATCCTCTATATTCGTTCCCTGAACGTCAACCATATCGACGGACAGGCTGTCCAAAAACATCATAATAGCATTAATATCGGTAGTCAGGGGCATAACGGGAAAACCGTAACCGGCAAATCCCACAACCCCCACACGGTTACCGATAAGCAGGCTGAACAACTGTCGCGTAAGACGTTTTGCGTATTCAAGACGGTTAGGCTTAATATCATCCGCCATCATACTTTGCGAAACGTCAAAGGCTATAACTATATCAATCCCCTCAATCTTACGCTCCGATGATACCGTTCCCCAGCGAGGGTCAAGGAGTGAAATTGATATAAAAAACAGGGCAAGTCCAAGCATAATAATACGGAAAATCCTTGCCCTCATACTAAAATTTGAAAGAAGGAAATCCTTTTGAGAATCCGAAAAAGCTCTTGAAACAATTCGCTTTTTTCTGATATACGACGTAATAAGCAATCCCGTAAAAAGCAGAAACATCAAAAGAATTATAAACCAAAGCCTTGAGTTTACAAAATGCATAAATCAACTCCAATAAAAACAAAAATTCCCGGCGCTTAATAGGACTCAAGTTTTCTAAGCAGGGTTTTCCTCCCGATACCGAGAATCCGCGCCGCCTTGGATTTATTCCCGTTTACCGCATCCAAAGTGGAAAGGATAACCTGCTTTTCAACCTCGCTGAGACTAAGCCCCACCTCCAGAACAATCCGCTTTTTACCCTCAAATTCGCGGATATTATCGGGAAGGTTATTAATATCAATAACTTTATCGCGCAAAAGAACCACGGCATTTTCGATAACGTTTTGAAGCTCACGGACATTGCCGGGCCAGTCATATTTTTCAAGCAGTTTCATAGCTCCCGTAGTAATCTCATCTATTTTCTTGGAATGCTTTTTTGAAAATTCCCGCATAAAGAAATTAGCAAGAAGCGGAATATCGGCGGGTCTTTCCTTTAATTCGGGAATATGTATGTTGATAACGTTGAGACGGAAAAAGAGGTCTTCCCTGAACCGCCCCGCCTCAACCTCCGCCCTGAGATTTTTATTAGTCGCGGCGATAATGCGGATATTGACCTTTAAAGTCTCCTCGCCGCCGAGACGCTCAAACTCCTGTTCCTGTAAAACGCGAAGGAGCTTAACCTGAACAACCGGAGAAATCTCACCGATTTCGTCAAGGAAAATAGTGCCTCCGTCTGCAAGCTCAAACCGCCCCCGTTTCCGCGCAATAGCGCCTGTAAATGCACCTTTTTCGTGTCCGAAAAGCTCCGATTCGAGTAAATTTTCAGGTAAAGCGGCGCAATGGACTTTTATAAAAGGCTTGTCTTTCCGTTTACTGTTTGTATGGATAGCGCTTGCAATCAACTCTTTTCCAGTGCCGCTGCCGCCCGTAACAAGAGCCGTAGCATCGGTGGGCGCAACCTGCTTTATCATATCCAAAACGCGGGATATGGGGGGTGAATTGCCGATAATGTTCTCAAAATTGTATTTCTCATCGACCATACGGGAGAGGTTTTCCACGCGGTTTTTGCGATGAGCCTCAGTGATAGCGCGGGAAATCATCATCGAAAGCTGTTCAAGGTTCGGGGGTTTCGTAACAAAATCATAAGCCCCCTGCTTCATAGCCTCGACGGCATCATCAACCCCGCCGTGTCCCGTGAGAATAACAACGGGAACGTCGCCGGAGATATTTCGCGTCTTCTTTAAAAAATCCATCCCGCCGAGTTTCGGCATCTTCAAGTCCAAAATTATAGCATCCGCGCCGATAGTCTTGAATTTCTCAAGCCCGTCTTCCCCGTCCACTGCAGTAATAACATCAAATCCGTCCATCTTAAAATAGCTTCTAAGCCCTTCGCGGATATTTTCCTCATCGTCAACGACAAGAACCATAGGTTTAGACATTCCGACCTACCCTGTTTCATTTTGACTTATTTTAAAAAGAAGCTGAAAAAATTTCAAGGAAACCCTTAAATCATAGAAGTGGGAAAATCAGCCGAAACTTCAGCGCCAATACGAAATTTTAAAGCCTTAAAATCAATTCAATGCCTGCAAAAAATCCGGTGAAACTTATAGGCAAGCTATCTATTTTATCACCGTTCTCAATAAAATAAACTTCATCTTTCAAAAAAGACAGTCCTTTACTTATCTCGGAATCTTTAACATCGCTAAAACTTAAGCTGTAAAAAGGAGGAATATATAAATTAAAACCTCCGTAAGCACGCAACTTAAACTTTTGTGCAAGCTGAATATTAAAAGCAAGAAAAGGATTAATACCCATCGTAAAAACCGATAAATTAACCTTTATATCATTTTCAAAAATAGTATCTCCAATTTCAAGACCTCCGGGTATTTCAGCTATTTCTCCTAAAGTAATGGACGTAGCAATGAGACAAAAATCCGCTCCGAAATCCAAGCTTACGGAACCAAAAAATAATTCATACCCCCCACCGACTCCAATATATACAGCCGTCGGTTCATTTATTAAAAAACCCATCTTTATACCGGCAAGTCCTGCATAGCCAATCTCATAAACAGTTTTAAAACCGAAATCAGGGACTAAATATGATTGTTTTATCGTTATATTTGTTATACGAACCTTGTCCGGCATTTCAGCATAAACAAAATCAAATTTAGATTCCCGGATATTCATAGTGGAAAATCCACCAAAGAGACTAAACCGTATATCTAACATCGGCATTTCGATAAGCCGGTCTTCGGGCTGAGGGTTGCCGTGTATAACGTGCCCCCGACTAAAATTATCTCCAACCTCACGAACTCTAACAAGCCCTGCCGTTTTAGTGATTGTGAAATCCCCTTCAAGAACACTAGTGATTTGCATTGCAAACTCATAGCCTTTTCTAATTCCAAGGTCTTTTCCCAGTTCAAGATAAATATTTCTGCCGTCTCTTTGTAAAACACGGGTTCTGAGTCTAAACTCATCGGTGCTCCTCAGGAAAAAGGTTAAACCCGAAATAGCGCTTCTAATTGCCTTTTGGTAAGCATCCTCCTGACTCCTGCGTGATGTTTCTTCGCCGGTATCTAAGTAGGCACGACGCAATTTGCCTTCACCGTCTATAATCTGCACGGAAACCGTAACCTCCGCCTTATGCTCCGTGCGATATTCTATAACGGTTTCACCATCCTTTTTTACTTCAACCTCAACCTCATAAGATGATACATTCCAACCTGAAATAGAAGGTATAAAAATAAACACCGATTTCAACATTGTGTAAAGTTCTTCGGCGGGCAAAACCACAGCCCCTATCCTTTCATCAACAAGCCTTTCATCGCTAAAGATTTGTTCTTTTTTTAACTCGCGGATTTTTTCTAAGAATTCCGAGGCGGACTTGGTATCAAACCGGTATTGAAACCCTATAACATTAAATCGTCCCAAATCCCGTATTCTTTCGATAAGATTTCCGTCAAAATAAGCAACGGCATCGACGGGGACATCTTCCGATGAATAAACCGAGAAAATCGAAATATCGCTTTTTTGCGACACCTCCGCCGTTTGCGTAAACGCAAAATCAACCCCCGCAAATATCACAACACCCGCCGCTAAAACCCATAGCCTTTTCATAAAGCCCTCCTGAATATATCTTTTGTTCTGTGTTTTGCCTCAGGATATTATATATAACCTTTTTTACCACCTAAATTTCTTTCCCAATTACGGAATATTCCAAATGATATAGCCTTACCTCACCTTGATAAAAAATCAAAAGGGCTGTCTTTTCGGACAGCCCTGATGGATTATATATTAACGGGATATTTTGACGGTAATCATATCTTTACTTTCACCCGCCCAGTTAAAGGAACGGACACCGTAGAGATATGTCTTACCGTTTACGATATTTTCCTTATCGGCAAATGCAAATCCCATAGTAAATCCGATTTTCATATAAGTTTTTCTTTCCTCATCATAACGATATACATAGTATCCCTCGGTTTCAAAGGTAACGTTCCATCCAATCAGGTTTCGGTCTTTCCGCAAAATATATTGGATAGACGTCGGAGCTTTCGGGGGTTCGTTGTAGATTTTTCCGGCAACCCAGCCTTTCACGACCTCGCTTTGAACTCCGCCGGGAATAGCGGGCGCTACACAATACTCGTAGATAATCCCCTTTTGCGTGTCATAGTCGATATAATTAGCTTGGGACACCTCGGCAATTTCCTTCCAACTGCCGTCCTTCTGGCTTTTCCTGAAAATAACGTAACGGTCAATCCCTCTAATGGGGTTAAAAATAATTTTGACACCGTTCCCGAACATCCCCTGTGATGCCTGCAGATTTCTTACCGTGCCGACATCGCTTGGACTCCTGAAACTAAAAGACGCAAATCCGTAGTCAAAGGGATTGTTTTTACTGTTCCCCGCGCTGTTAAACGCCGATACGGTATAAACGTAAACGGTATCCGTTTGTATGGAACTATCCGAATGAGATGTTTCGGTTACCTTTGCAATGGTTTGCCACTTAGAACTTGTAGTGTCCCACCGATATACCTGATAATATTCGGCGGTATCGCTTTTGCTCCATTCGATTTTTATCTGACGCTGTAACGTTCCCTTTGATGCGACCACAAAACGAGGCGCAGCGGGCGCGACCTGTTTCGGCGCAGCCTTTGCATATCCGAAAACCGCAGGACACATCTCACTATACCCGAGTTCATTACCCGCACGCACCGCATAGCTATACCACCGGTTCGGTTCAATATCGGTATCTATATGCTCGGTTTTTTCGGTTGCAACAAGTATTTCCCATTTTAAAGTCCGATGGTTATAACGGAAAACGCGGTAATCTTTTGCATCCTTACTTGCGTTCCAGTTGAGAACAACCTTATCAGGGTAAGTTCCCATAGAAGCCGAAAGTTTTGCAGGAACGGGAGGGATTGAAGTTACCGTTACCCTTTTGCGAATAAACCCGACCGCGATTTTAGACATTCCGCTCTCTCCCGCATCATTAACCCCGCTTACCGCATAGACATGATTAATTCCCTCAATCGGCGAGGTATCGGTAAACTCGGTTGCACGGGGCTTTCCGATTACCTGCCATCTGTCAAGAGCGGTCTTACGATAAACGTTATAAGACTGTGCGTTATCGGCTTTATTCCATTTCAAGGTTACTTTATCTGCATAAGTTCCTTCGCTTGCCGTCAAACCGGTGGGAACATCGGGAACAGGTTCTTCCTCTTCCGTTTCAATGACCTTTATCCATCCGGTAGCCGATGCCGACTCTTCGCCATAACCGACATCGTTGAATGCTCTGACTGTAAATTGATGGTTACCTGCGGCGACCGTATTATAAAAATATTCGGTATGCGAAACGTTAGCCAATAAGACCTTATGGGTTGAGTCCGACGGCGTTATATAAACGGCATAGCTCGTAGCATCTTTTGCGCTGTTCCAACTTATTGAAATACGGTCGGTGTAAAGACCTTGAGAGGCTTTTATACCCGTAACCTTTGCGGGAAGGACGGGCTTAGGAACATCGGTAATATCGGAGGGCTTTACGGGGTCAACAAAATCATACATCACGAGAACATGCGGACGTAACGACATCCAGAGTTCGTATGTAATCCAGCAATACCCGTTATCGCCCCAGTCATCGCCCCAAGAGTTGTAAATCTTAAAACAACCGCCCTCAAGGTTATCATCATATCCGACAAGCACCATAGCATGCCCGCCGTAACTGAACCCCGCCGTTTCGCGATAAATATTATTAGCGCGGTTAAGCGCGTAAAATCCCGCATCGACACTCATCCCGAAATTCACAGGTTGCCCTGATGCAAGATACGACTTAATACTGTCGAAATCGTCATAACGGACCTGATGCCAACTCTTGGCTTTATATTTAGCCGCCTCGTTATGCGCCGCCCTGCTCGGCTGGGAACGATAATCGTTGGGATTATACGGGGCAGTGCTTAGTGTAGCGCATCCCTTTTCC
Organism: uncultured Brevinematales bacterium; assembly: GCA_964591955.1. Classification (GTDB taxonomy): domain Bacteria; phylum Spirochaetota; class Brevinematia; order Brevinematales; family CAZQBT01; genus CAZQBT01. The sequence goes on from CAZQBT010000056.1 coordinate 8,775, forward strand.
TTGATTAAATCCATTGCATGCTCAATCGCCGAGCCTTGGTCTTTGCCCCCGTTAATCTGATTATAAATATAAGCAGGACTAAATAACGAGGAATTATTATAAGTCCAGCCACGTTTGATTTTTTCCTGATAGGACTTTGTCGCATAAGCAACAGACCATGCCACACAACTGTTCTGCATACCTTGCGAACGCACCGGCGGAAAAAGCGAGGATAAATCGGCGCGCGAAGGGACACTTGTCTGGAAAATCGCGGCGGGGGATGGGTTTGCAGAAAACCGGTTCTGCATCATCTCCTCAACGCTCTGCGACTTCATACCCATTTCGTAAGGCAAATCACTGTTTTGCGCAAAAATTCGCGATACAAATAAATTGAACATCACCAAAACGATAAGAATTACAGTCTTTTTCGATACCATAGCAGCCTCCCTGATAATTTCATACTTTATGATTATAACACAGATAGGGAGTATTTCAAAAAATATAGATAAAATATTATGCCGTGAAAATTTCAATGTCTTATAGAGGCAAAATACAACTCCATACCAAAAACCCTTATTCTTTTTTAAAAATACTCGATAATATATGTAGAAACAATTATGGAGGTTTCTATGAAAAGAGCTGAAATAGTTTTAAAAAACGGGCGTTTTTGCGTTGTTATCGTTGAGGACGGCAAAAAGAGGATAAGGTCGTTTAACTCCAATGACGAGGCGTTTTCTTATCTCAGGGAATTGCAGATTATAAAGACAAGCGCATAACGACAAAAAAATTCTGCCGGTTTAAGTGTCATCCCGATTATGCATCCTCTGCTCTACCGTCTAAAGAATCGCGATAAAGCAAAAGAATAGTAACCGGAATGACACTAACCGACAGTTCGATTAGAAGGCAAATCTATTTTTTTAATACGAATATAAAATCATCGTTTTTAACATCAACAACGACACCGCTATCCTCGCCGTATTTATCATTTAAAATCTCAATAGCGAGTTTATCAAGTATCTCGCGTTGTATGACGCGTTTAAGCGGGCGCGCTCCGAATTGAGGGTCAAAGCCGAGCAATGCCACTTTTTCGCGCGCGGCTGAGGTAATCTCAAGATTGATTGAGCGTTTAAGCAGTCTTTCCCTGACCTCCTCAATACGAATATCCACAATCCGAAGTATATCATCCTTTGTAAGACTTCTAAACGTGATAATCTCATCAATACGATTCAAAAACTCGGGACGGAAACTCCCCTTGAGAATGGCAAATATTTCTTCTTTAAGCGTATCCGTATTACCGCTCCAGTCCTGTATAATATCCGAACCGATGTTTGATGTCATAATAACGACCGTATTGGTAAAATTCACCGTGCGCCCCTGCCCGTCCGTTAATCTCCCGTCATCAAGTATCTGCAAAAGGATATTAAAGACTTCGGGATGGGCTTTTTCGATTTCGTCAAGCAGGATAACGGAATACGGTCTGCGCCTTACGACTTCGGTAAGCTGACCGCCCTCCTCGTAACCCACGTAACCGGGGGGCGCGCCGATTAATCTCTGCACGGAAAACTTTTCCATATACTCGCTCATATCAATACGGACAAGCGCCTTCTCCGTATCAAACATAAATTGAGCAAGCGCCTTTGAAAGCTCGGTTTTACCAACTCCCGTGGGACCTAAGAACAGGAAACTCCCGATAGGACGGTTTTCCTCCTGAAGCCCCGCACGCGAACGTCTCACCGCGTTGGATAACGCGACAATCGCAGAATGCTGACCTATAACCCGTTTGGAAAGCTCATCTTCAAGATGGACAAGTTTTTGCTTCTCCGATTCAAGCATCCTCGACACGGGAATGCCCGTCCAGTTGGAAACAATATTGGCAATATCCTCATCGGTAATCTCCTCACGGAGAAGCGGGGTTTCGCCCTGCACCTCTTTAAGTTTATTCATAAGCTCTTTAAGTTCGGTTTCCTTAGCGGGAATCTGTCCGTAACGCAATTCCGCCACGCGGTTTAAATCCCCCCGACGTTCAAGACGTTCCTCCTCCTGACGCAAACGGTCAATCTCCTCATTAGCCTCCTTGATTTTAATGATAATACTTTTTTCCTTTTCCCATCGCGCCGACAATGCGGAATGCTCCTCTTTAAGCTCTGCGAGATTGCGTTCTATTTCGGCAAGACGTTCTTTGGAATCCTTGTCCTTTTCCTTAGCCAAAGCCTGCCTTTCAATAGAAAGCCGCATAATCCTGCGGTTTAAATCATCAATCTGCTGGGGCTGGCTTTCTATCTCCATACGGATTTTAGAAGCCGCCTCGTCCATCAGGTCGATAGCCTTGTCGGGGAGACGGCGTTCCGTAAGATACCTCACCGACAAAGTTACCGCCGCAATAATAGCGGAGTCGTTGATTTTTATACCGTGATGGACTTCATATTTTTCCTTGATACCGCGAAGTATCGAAACGGTATCTTCAATAGAGGGTTCGTTAACCATAACGGGCTGAAATCTTCGCTCAAGCGCTTTGTCCTTTTCTATATACTTGCGATACTCGTCAACCGTAGTAGCGCCGATAACGCGAATTTCTCCTCTTGCAAGCGAGGGTTTAAGCATATTGCCCGCATCCATAGAACCCTCCGCGCTTCCCGCGCCGACTACCGTATGAAGTTCATCTATAAAGAGGATAGCCTCACCCTGAGAATCCACGACCTCTTTAAGCAATGCTTTAAGACGGTCTTCAAATTCGCCGCGGTATTTAGCGCCCGCGACAAGAAGCCCCAAATCCAACGAAAGAATCCTCTTATTTTTAAGGCTTTCAGGCACGTCGCCGTCAACAATCCGTTTAGCAATACCCTCAACAACCGCGGTTTTACCCACTCCCGCCTCGCCTATAAGAACGGGGTTATTCTTGGTTTTCCGCGATAAAATCTGAATAGTGCGGCGAATTTCGGAATCCCGCCCGATAATGGGGTCAAGTTTTCCGGTCCTCGCAAGAGCGGTAAGGTCGCGGGTATATTTATCCAAAGCGCGGTATTTCCCCTCAGGATTCTCATCTGTTACCCTGTGAGAACCGCGAAGATTTTTTATCGCAAGAAGGATAGCGTCATAGCGAAGGTTGACCTCACGGAAAATCGACTGCCATTTAGAGTCTTTTGTATCGGCAATACCGAGAAGCAGATGCTCCGTGCTGATAAACTCATCCTTGAGCTTTCCCGCTTCTTTAACAGCCCTGTCGGTTGCATCCTTGAGTTCCTTCGACAAAAAGCTCTGGGATACTCCCTGAATACGGGGTTTATTATTAAGCTCATCGTTAAGGATAGCCTCAAGACGGGAAATATTAATCTCAAGATTTTGCATAACGGGACGGACAAGCCCGTCTTCCTGTGCAAGCAAAGCCGTGAGAAGATGAGCAACGTCTATTTCCTGATGGTTCATATTTGCGGCAATATCGACAGCCTGCTGAAAAGCCTCACGCGATTTAACGGTCATCTTATCAAGGTTCATAGTTTTCCTCCTTTAAGGTCTCGGTTAAAATATAATAAAAAATCGCGGTGTCGTCAAAAAAATTGTGGCATAATGAATTTGAGTATGTCAAAATGTCGCATATTGCTTTCTTGACTAAATATCCCGTTTGTTTTATTCTAACGTAAACTCAAAAAAAGGAACAGGGCTTGAATCATAAGGAATTTTCGGATTATATCGAAAAACTAAACTCGGCAAAGGGAACACCCGAAATAATCGGCAAAATAGTTACATACGCCCGCGAATCTAATATCCCCGCGATAAGAAATACTACGGCTAAAATTCTTTATACATTAGCGGTTATTAAACAACCGAAACGGGTTTTGGAAATCGGGACGGGAAGCGGGTTTTCGACTATCGCCATAGCTTCGGGAGCGCCTCAATCCGCCGAAATTATTACTCTTGAAAGGGATAAAAAGCGATTCGACAAAGCCAAAGATTTTTTCAGGGATTATCCTAATATCGAAATAATTTATATTGATGCGCTCAAGTATTTGGAAAAAAATAATAAGGCTTTCGACTTTGTATTTCTCGATGCGCAAAAGCGGGATTATATCAATTTTCTGTCTTTGATTGAAAAATGCCTTGCAGATACGGGAATCTTTGTCGCGGATAACCTTCTATTCGGAGGAAGAGTTATTCATATTCCCGAAGAGGATAAGCCCAAATACGGCGAGGGCGCCCGTCTGCTTCATAAGTTTAATACATCGCTTGCGGAAAACCCCTCTTTCGACACAACTTTTCTGCCCGTTGACGACGGTATCGCCATAGCAATAAAGAGGAAAAGCGATGGATAACAAACCGTTCGGCGGGAAAGCATACAACAGTCTCTCTTATTTCCTCAAGCAAAAGTTCGGAGAAAAGATTTACCGCGTTTCGATAGACGCGGGGTTTAGCTGTCCTAACCGCGACGGGACTAAAGGTGTCGGGGGATGTATCTACTGCAATGAAAAGGGGGCGCGCGCGGGATATGTCAATCCTGATGTCGATGTGAAGGAGCAAATCAGGCGGGGTATGGAAATTATCAGGGGGAGGTATAAGGCAAAGAAATTTATCGCATACTTTCAGGCATACTCCAATACCTACGCTCCTGTGGAAAAACTTCGTGAGATTTACGCCCCGGCATTGGAATTTCCCGAAATAGCCGGTATTTCAATAGGAACGCGCCCCGACTGTATCGACAACGAAAAACTCAATTTAATAGAGGAAATCGCGCAAAGGAAATATACTATTATAGAATACGGCGTGCAATCAATGAAAAAAACGTCATTGGAAACCATATCCCGCGCGCACGGTGTTGATGATACAATCAGGGCGATAAACGACACTAAAAAGCGTAAAAATATAGATATACTCGCCCATCTGATTTTCGGACTTCCCGGGGAAACCAAAGACGATATGACGGAAACGGTGCGTATCCTTGTAGAATTAGGCGTTACGGCTTTCAAGTTTCACCATCTTTATATAGAAAAAGGCACGGCGCTGGAAAAGCTGTATAACTGCGGGCTTTATTCACCTTTAGGCTTGGATGAATATACAGACATTTTGAGTGAAGTTATATCAATAATCCCGCCCCGCGTAGTAATCCATCGGCTCTTCGGGCAATGCGACAGAGAAAATCTTATCGCGCCGCTATGGACAATAGACAAGCAAAGACTTATAACGGAATTTGAGTTGGAACTTGAAAAACGAGGTATAACGCAGGGATGTCGTTTTAAAAAAACATAACCGCCACGTCCATAAATACGGCAACAAGCCCGTGCAACAAAAAAGCATACCAGAAACTGTCCGTTTCAAGCGCAAGATAACAAAGAGCTATATGTGCGGCAAATGAACCGATAACCTCGGGAAACGGCTTTCCGATATGCAGTATCACGAAAGGAAGCACCCCGATAATAACCGCCCCGGCTTTCCCGAATTTCTCCTTGTATGGGAAAAGCAGGAAACTTCTAAAATAAAACTCCCATCCGAGAAAATACAGGAAATATGAAATCTGGTAGAATATGAACAGGGGAATAGATGTCATAGCGAATTTCGCCATAGGGTAATATTCCCTGAATTCCGGAAAAACATTTATAGCCACGAGAATACATATAAACATAAAAACAGAAAGGGAAATTGTGATAAGAAAACCTTTCTTAACATTGCCGAAAGTCATTCCTAATTTTGTCCAAACTTTCTTTCCTTCGATTAACAAAGAAAGCACAAACGGGATTAAGAATAGGTAAATAAATGAGGTGAGAAACCATATTATTAACCTATAGTATCTAAACTCTTCCGAAGAGACTTTTTCCACTCCAAAAATACGGGTTCTGATAAAATCGTGGACTCCCGTATGAAAAGAAAAATGATTATAAATCAAATACACTAAAACCGCAATTGTAATATAAAGTAACTCCTTTGATAAATAATCTTTTAAATTTAATTTTTTTATCAACTCCCTCATTGATACCTCCATAGTTTTTATTGTCCTCTATTATAATTTTTTTTCTTAAAAAATCAAGTTATTACTCTAAATATTTATCCATCTAACCCCCTTTTTTATTGACAAATTTATGAATTTTACTTAAATTATTATGTAGAGAAAAAGTTGTTAAAACGTAAACGCCAAAAAATTTTAAAAAGGAGGATTTTATGGCAAGAGTATTAGTCATTGAGGATGAAAAAAATCTTGCAATGGCGATAAAGGATAACCTTGAGTTTGAAGGCTATGAAGCAATCGTATCACTTGCAGGTAAGGACGGATTAAGCCGTGCGGTCAACGAAACATTCGATATAATAATACTTGACATTATGCTCCCCGAAGTTGACGGATTTGAAATATTACGCGAACTTCGCAAGATAAAAAAAGACATTCCGGTTATTATTATATCGGCTAAAGACCAGGATGAAGACAAAGTATTCGGGCTTAATCTTGGTGCGGATGATTATATCACCAAGCCGTTTTCCATTATGGAATTGATTGCAAGAATACGCGCTCAGCTGAGAAGAGTAAACACTCTTCGCGGCTCTTCAACATCAAACGTAGGACCTTACCCGGGTTATGAACCCGTTACCATCAAAATCGGAAACGCATTGGTTTACCTTGACAAGATGATTTCCAAGCTCGGCGATAATGAGTTTCCTTTAACCCCCAAGGAATTAGGTATCATCCGTCTGCTTTACAAAAACCGTGGAAAAGTCGTTCCTCGTGAAATGATGATGAAAGAAATCTGGGGCGAGGACGTTTATGTAACCGAACGCGTTATTGATACCAATGTAGTATCAATCCGAAAGAAAATCGGCGACACAGGTCGTCGTGCTAAGTATATTAAAACCGTTTTCGGTGTCGGTTACAAGATGATTGAAGGTTAATGATATAACAAGATAAAAATAACGCAACCGCTCCACCCGTTTTATATATGTCAAGCGGGGCGGTTGCGTTTTGATTAAAAAAAATTGGCGCTTATCTCTTTTTTTTTCAAAATAAGTATGGTATAATATATCAATAAGATATTTATGG
>CAZQBT010000057.1:0-15392 GCA_964591955.1 uncultured Brevinematales bacterium
TTGGGAACTCTCTTTTTTGGACTTAGATGTATCCTTTCTTTTTTGGAACGACAGAAAGTATTGCTAAAATAAACCAAGCTAAATAAAATAGGGAGGCTATATGAAACCTGAGAATGAAATTATGGATAACAATATCGGAATGACTAATTTTTTGACGGGTATAGGTAGTATAATCAATTTGAACGGAAATTTAAGCCCAATCAGGATTTCAGATAATCCGAACCGGGATAATATGGATGCCATAAAAAAAGATTGGAAAAAGGTCGGTGAAGATATCCGACAAAGTATTGTTACCTTTTGCAATTCGGAGCATATAAATGCCTGAATCGAAGCCTCAACATCAACAACAAAAAAATCACAGCAGGCAACAGGAGTTTTGTTATGAATGTCGGGAATAATAAAATTTCCAACAATATGACAGGTGTTGCCGGAGAATATTACGTTTGCGCCGAATTATGCAGGCGTAATATATTGGCTTTGATAACACCTAAAAACAACCCTTTATTTGATATAATTGCTACTGACCCGATAGGAAAACGAAGTGTTGCTATACAGGTAAAAACAATGAGTATTGAAAATAATCAAGGTTGGAAATTAGGGTTAGAAATAGAAAACAAACAGGAAAATCCAAATCTTTTTGTCGTTTTAGTAAATATGAAAAATGACGGAACAAATGACTTTTATATCTATGAATATAATAAACTATCCGAAAGAGTAAATGAAATATTTCAAGAATATATTTCTACCCCAAAAAGAGACGGCACAAAGAGAAAAGAAGTGAATTTTAGATGGTTTGATTTCAAAGATTTCAATCAAGAAGATAAAGCTAAACTGAATAACTGGAAAATATTAGGTTTTTAAATTTTATATCCTTCCTCCCCCCATAAAACCCCCCTCATAAATCTACTCATTTTTTCCTCAATCATTTTCTATATTTACCGAAAATAAATATAGAATACTCCCTCAAAAGCGAGGTAAACGATTATGATAACGGATTTATTCTCTTTCACTCCAAAACAGAACGACAACGTTAAAGCCAACGATATTCAGAAAAGCTCCGGCGGGTCTAAGCTCAAAAATGATAACGGCATCGGAGATTCAAGTTTTCGCGAGGCTCTCGACAAGGCAAGCAAGGCCGATGAGAAAAAGCTGTCGCGTAAAGAAAACCGTGACGGCAAAAATGATACGGGGTTACGCGAAATTAAAGAGAAACTTGAAAAGCTGCAAAAACTTGCAGATAGCGAACAAAATCAGAAAATTAACGCTAAACAGAGTCAAGCCGTCGAACATACGGAAATCCAAACTAATAAACTCAGCGCACCCGAACTCGAAAAGCTCAACGAACTTATAGCTAAGATTAAAGAAATCCTGAACTCTATTGAAATGCCCGATATTGACTTTTTAAAAGGCGCGGGTATGCAGGAAATCCCGTTTGACCTTGATTTTCAGGCAAGCGACCTTCTTGCCGCTGTCTATGAGCTTTTACAAAATACGGAGGATTTACTCAACAAACCATCCGGCTCTATTTTAAAGGAAATTGAAAATCTTATCGAAAACCTTGATGATATAAAATCGGATTTTGCAAGTAAAATCAACGCTATAACCGAAATTAAGGCTTTTATCGAAAATGCCGTGGCTAAAAACGAAAGCCCTGAAAACAAGGAAATACCCGTAGAAAAACCTCATAACTACAACGATAACAAGGTAAAGGTTATAGACAACCGGGGTATGACTGAAACCAAGAGCGAGAGCGTTAAGTATATTGAAGGCAACCCCGAAAGAAGCGATTTAGATTTAAAAGCCGATAATAACCAAAAACCCGATATGGGCGATATTAAATTTAATTTCGATATACAAAAAATATCGCAGAACGAGACAATAATCCCGACAAAATACACGTCCTTTACAAGCGCGGTAACCCGCTCCGATTTAAGCGCGCTTATGCATAATATAGCGGGAAAAGCGGTTATCACGCTTGAAAACGGGAAAAGCGAAATGAGACTTAAACTGTTCCCGCCCGAACTCGGCAAACTCGATATGAAATTTGAGCTTGAAAGAGGCGCACTCTCGGCACGTATCGTGGTTTCCACGCCTGAAGCTAAAATGCTCTTCGACCAAAACCTCGGGGCGCTTCAACGTATGATGCAGGAATCGGGGGTTGATGTCGCATTTATGGATGTGAGCTACGGGGGCGAGGGCAACAATGAAAACACCGGGGATTTCGTATCAAACGGCGGCTTTGACGGTATCGCCTCATCAATAGACGATACAACGTTTGATACTCACTCCGCGGGGTTTCTTGTGGACAGCAGTGTGAATTTTATAGCGTAATCTTTAGGAGGAATAAATGATTATCAATACGCAGATGTCTCAAACAGAGGTCAACCGTCTTAATTTAAGGGTTGATGCTTACAACAAGCAACTTGAGGAGCATCAGAAAATAGTAAGCAAAAGCCAGCTTGAAGAAGCGGACTTTTTGAAACTGCTTATAACCCAGCTTAAAAACCAGGACCCGACAAAACCTATGGAAGACAAGGAATTTATCGGGCAGATGGCGCAGTTCACCTCGCTTAAACAGATGAATGAACTTGCGCAATCTATGAAGGATTTTGCACAGGGGTTTGATTTTACCAAAGCCGTGTCGCTTGTCGGCAAGGAAGTTGACTGGGCTAATGAAACGGGGCGTTATTCCTCCGGCGTAGTTGACAGTATCCGCGTAAAGGACGGGATAACTTTTCTCAACGTCCGCGGAGAACAGGTGGAACTCGGTATGATAAGAGAAGTGCGACCTAATTCCGGCTTTGTCCATCGCACACAAGAATAAAATATAAATAAACTCAGGAGATGATATTATGATGAGGTCACTGTATTCGGCAGTATCCGGACTCCAAAACCATCAGACAAGAATGGATGTAATAGGAAACAACGTTTCCAACGTGAACACAAACGGGTTTAAGAAAGGCAGGGTAACTTTTCAGGATATACTATCCCAAACAATGACCGGGGCGGCGCGTCCTACCGAGGAACGCGGCGGTCTTAACCCCAGACAGGTCGGTTTGGGTATGAGCGTGGCAAGTATCGACACTATCCACACGCAGGGCAGTCTCCAGACTACGGGACGTAACACCGACCTTGCTATCACCGGGGACGGGTTTTTCGTTATGCAACGCGGAGAACGGACTTTCTACACGCGTTCCGGTAATTTTATGCTTGACAGTAAAGGGACTTTAGTAAATGCCAACGGGTATCGCGTTCAGGGATGGAACGCTATTACGTTCCCAGACGGCACCCGTTTTGTCAACACCTCCTCTCCGATGGAAGACCTCATAATACCTCTCGGTGAAAAACTTGAGGCGCGTGAAACCTCGACAGTAAGGTTTAAGTCTAACCTTAATGCCGAAACGCCTGTTCTTCCCGAAAACCCGAGCGAACAGGAATTTATTATGAATACCCACGCGACCTCTCAAAATATATTCGACCGTTACGGCAACTCAAGAAGGATGCTTGCCACCTTTGAGAGAACCGACCTTAACGAATGGCTTATTTCAATAGAAATCGACGGGATAGACGCCGAAACTATCAGCGTCAACGTGGGTGAACCCAAAGCCGACACCAACAACCAACTTGTGATGAATTTTAACACAAACGGCACTATCGCATCCATAACGGAAGCGGAAGGCGCGGCTATTGAAACCGATGGTGAAGGATTACTTCAGGCAACCGTGCTTTACGCCCTTCCCGACGGCACTACCCATACGTTTAATCTTAATCTCGGCGAATCGGGAGAAATAAGCGACTCTATTACCCAGTTCTCCGCCCCCACTACCACAAGGGCTTATGAGCAGGACGGTTACACTATGGGATACTTAGAGTCTTTCCGTATAGATGATTCGGGAACTATAACGGGAGTTTATGATAACGACCAGAGACGCACTATCGGGCAACTTGCAGTATCAACTTTTGTAAACCCCGGCGGTATGGAAAAATCCGGTGAAAGTATGTTCCTTGAAACCAACAACTCCGGCGGGGCAAATACGGGAGCGGCAGGCACCGAGGGACGCGGAAGTCTCTATGCGGGAGCACTTGAAATGAGTAACGTTGACCTCGCCGAAACATTTACCGATATGATTGTTACCGAAAGAGGTTTTCAGGCTAACTCGCGTGTCGTTACCACAACAGATGATATGCTTCGTGAAATACTCGGGCTTAAGAGATAGTTTTTAACGCGGGTTTAAAAACAATTAATTTAGTATAGATAAGTCGGGGCTTTGCCCTGACTTGCCTTTATAAAAATTTTATTAAAGGGAGGGTAAAAAAATGGTGGAACTGACAAGGCTCAACGATACTACAATAGCAATTAACCCCTTCCAGATTGAATATATGGAAGAAACGCCCGACACTATAATAGTTATGTCATCGGGACGAAAAATGGTTGTAAAAGAAAAGGTTGTGGAAATCGAAGATAAATTTGCCGACTTCCTTTCCAAATCCATACGAAAGGGATTACAGAAAACAAGAGAGGGTTAAAATATGGAAAAATCAACGTTAATCGGTGTAATCGGCGGTTTTGCGCTTATTATTGCCGGAATGTTTGTTACGGCATTCGACCTTACTATATATGCAGACTTGGCATCGGTATTTATTACTATCGGAGGTTCGCTCGGCGCGCTCTTTGTAGCGACTCCTATGGCAAGAATGAAAAAACTCAGAACCATAGTCGGATTAACATTTAAGAAAATGGAAATCGACCCCGCATCAACGGTTGAAACTTTGGTTACTTTTGCGGAAAAAGCAAGACGCGAGGGCGTTCTCTCTCTTGAAGATGACGTTGAGGAAATTCCCGATGCTTTTCTGAAAAAGGCTATACAGCTTGTCGTTGACGGAACAGACCCCGAAATCGTTAAACGCATTATGTATAACGAGATTGACCAGATGGAAAACCGTCACGGGCAATATAAAAAGATGCTTGACGACTGGGGATATTTCGCTCCCGCTTTTGGTATGATAGGAACGCTCATAGGTCTTGTTGCGATGTTGAGATTCTTAGAGGATAAAGCATCTATCGGACAAAGAATGGGTGTTGCTCTTATCACGACTCTTTACGGTGCTGTGCTTGCAAACCTCGTTCTTCTGCCGATGGCATCAAAACTTGACTTATACAACAGTCTTGATATATTAATGAAAGAGATAATAGTTGAAGGGGTGCTTTCGATACAGGCGGGTGATAACCCCGCTATCCTGCGCGAAAGACTCAACTCATTTATAGCCATATCCGAGCGCACTGCAAAAGCTACGGAGGATTAATTTATGGCGGATGACAGAAAAAAGAAATGCCCGAAACAAGGGCTTACAACGCCGAACTGGATGACTACTTTCGGCGATATGAATACGCTTCTTTTGACCTTCTTTATAGCAATTCTAACGACTGCGGAAATCGAAGGGCGCGAACTGCGTCTTATACTCTCCGCGTTTACCGGTTCTTTCGGTATGATGGAGGGAGGGATGACACTTTCCGCAGGTCAGCTTGCCGAGATGGGGCAGACTATCGAGAGTTTACCCTCACGTGAAGCAGGCAACCAGCTTTCCCGCGCTATGCGTCAGGTAAGCGAACTCCTCAAACCCGAATTGCGGGCGAGACGTGTCCGTATAGAAGAGACACGCAAGGGATATAAAATCTCCTTGGCAAGCGACATCTTTTTCCGCCCCGGCAGCGCCGAGATTGACTACGATGAGGGACGCGAGGCGTTACGCAAGGTCGGGATGATGCTTCGCGAGGTGCAGGGCGATTTTAAAGTTGAGGTTATAGGGCATACCGACAACACTGCTATCCCCCCCGAATCCGACATTGCACGGATTTACCCGTCAAACTGGGAACTCTCCGCCGCCCGTTCCGCATCGGTAGTCCGCTACCTTGTGGATTTCGGGCTTGACCCCCGTATTATGTATGTAGAGGGGCGCGGCGAGTTTGAGCCGTTGGAATCCAACGACACCCCCGAAGGCAGGGCTTACAACCGACGTATTGATATCTATATCACGCAGGATATGGCGGGTCCCGCCGGCAGACCTTTTTAACACACCCGTCCCCACGCTTCGACTTCACCCAGCGAACGAAACGGTCATCTCAATACTTCCCCGCACCAATTTATTGGGTAACCCGAAAAAGCGGGTAAATTAGTGCGGGAAAACTCAATGACCGGATGGTTTAAGAAAAGACTTTTAGATAATAAACCGTTCACCGAACGGCAAGTCCTTGCGTGCAAGGACTTGATGTATCAAGGCGACACTTCACACACCGTCAAAACAGCAACCGGTAATTCAAAATTTTTGCGCTTTTTATTTGATAAACCCGCTTTTATATGTTATCTTAAATAAATGTAAAAACAATATATTTACGGAGGAATAAAATGCTGAAAAAATTAGGTATTATAGCGGTGCTATTAAGCGTGTTTGCCTTTATGGCTTGCGAATTGTGGTTCGAAATAGACGATGAGGGAAATATCAAGATAACCCTGTTCGCGGAACTTGAAAGAGACTTGGGCGAAGAATTCGCCTGGATTGAGGAAATTCCCGTTCAATATGTTCGGTCTTATGAGATAAAAGACGGAAGCACTACAATAATCAGCAGTGCACATTCCGGAGATTCTAAGACGAAAGCAGATTCAGCATCCGCTTCGGTAAATTTCAAAGCGCGCCTTGAATTAGATATTGAATTTTATGAAGCCAGAGTTTTCTGTAATGGTGTGGAAGTTTTTACAGAAATTGGAGATGACAAATGGATAAATGCTGATATTGCTCTTCAGCCCGGTGAAAATAACTATATAGTTCTTATAATTTATGACAAGGATACCGGAGAACGTAAGGGAAGAAGCGAACTTCTCCGCGTTAAATCAACCCGAAGCAAAGCTTTATGGCAGTTCCAGCTTACTTGGGATAGAAGAGCTGACCTTGACTTGTATATTGACGACGGCGAAGGAGGTTCTAAAGTTTACTACGGCAATCCTAAATATGAAGTGGGAGATTGGCATATTGAACTTGATAATGATGATCAAAATTATGGGCCTGAAAGTATTGTAATATACTCGCTTCCTCAATCAGATGCTGCACTACGATGTTACGTTAATTATCATACAGCGTATTCGTCTTTAAGTATTCCCGCAACCGTTACCATATTCAGCAACGGACAAATAATTGACACTAAAACACATACATTTTCAGAAGGAGATGTTTATACCGAAAGCGGGTACAGTCTTATAAGATCTTGGGAAGTAATGAAAATTATATTTAACTAAATAAACCCAATCATAAAAACAACATACCCCCGCGCCGGAGACGGTGCGGGGTTTTTTATTGGTTATCCCGCCCCGATTTATAACGGCTTCGACTTCCGAACGAAGCGGTCATCTCGATACTCCTCGCCCCAAGTCCTTGCACGCAAGGACTTGAAAGCTCGGAACTCGATGACCGGGTTATTATCTAAAAGTCTTTTCTTAAACCATCCGGTTATCGAGTGCCGATGCCTTTAGGCAAGGCGTATCGAGATAACCATTTCCCCTCGATGACCGGGTTATTATCTAAAAGTTCTTTTCTTAAACCATCCGGTTATCCCCCGCCCCGATTTGCGGACTACTCAGGTGCGGCTTTACAAATTGGTGCGGGGCGAGATGACCGCTTCCCGATTTGCCCATACGGAAGACTAAATAAATCTCCTAAAAATATCGGCTAATTATAAAACGAAAGGTCTTTTTTTCCGCTAAGCAGGCTTTCTATCAGGTTGTCGATAGTGCCGGCATCCTGTGGAAAACTCAAAACGTTGGAAGCAAAGAACAGATTGGTTTTCTGGAAGAAATCGACAAGGATTTTGTTGATAATCTTTTTCATAAAATGCTTGTTCACCATCGGCGCAAAGAGTATCGCCTCATAGTAATTAAACCGCGAAACCAAAATCGGGTAATGGACGTTCTTTTTGATAATCTCTATAATATTGGACATAACTTTCTTTTTGTCGGCGGAGTTAAACGAGGAGACATATTTTTTCACCGAGATAACGGCAATCGAAAACTGCTTATTGCTCTCAATATATTTGACAATCTCATCGTGGATATACTCGTAAAGATAAAGCCCGTCCATAAGATTCATATTAAAAATACGCTGCCTGAACTCATCAAGAATTTCCGGGATATGGTAATAAGACGGGGTTTTCTCGAAAATAATATCAAGATTTGAAAGCCCGATATTGACGATTTCCTTGTCCCACTGCGCACCCGCACCGTCATTAAAAATCTCCTTCACCTGCGAAATGGGAAGCGCTTTACGGTAGGGACGGTTAGAGGTCATAGCATCGAAAGCATCCGCAACGGCAAGAATCCTTGCGCCGAGAGGAATCTCATTGCCCTTAAGCCCGTAGGGATACCCCGTGCCGTCGAAGTTCTCATGATGATACCGCACCCACGGGACAAGCTCGGTAAAGCTGTCAATCTCCGAAACAATCGCCGCGCTGAGTTCGGGATGGAGCTTCATAATCTCATACTCGTGCCTGCTTAAAGTCCCCGGCTTCAACAGGACGGCATCGGGAATACCGACCTTGCCGATATCGTGAAGCACCCCTGCAATACGGAGACGCTCCATATCGTAATCATCCCACCCCATATTACGGGCAATCTCAACCGCATAAGCCGCAACTCTCTCGGAATGACCCTTAGTGTAAGGGTCGCGCGTTTCAATAGCGTCGGAAAGCGAGGTTACAATAGCGAGATTTAATGATTTGAGCTTTTCGGTGGTATCAAGAAGCTCAAGGAAATAGTCGCCTTTCTCAAGCAGGAAATTAAGCTCATAAACTATATTTTCGAGAATATCAAGGCTTTCTTTAATAAGCTTATTCGGTTCTTCAAAACTAAGGGCAAGCGTGCCTATAAGTTTATCGCTGTTTAAAATAGGCAAAACAACAAGCATCTTGTAATCCATATAAGCGGACAAATCGGCGTGCAACTTGCCGAGTGCCTCACCGACATTCTCCTCAATAATAGGCTTTTTCTCGTCAATAATCCGCTGATAAACCGGAGCATCGCGAGGGTCAACCTCTATGTGCTTGCTCAAATACTCCCCTTTGATACCATAGGAAACATAGCGCTCAAAAACGCGATTGTTTTTGTATAAGCGAAGAATTATCCCGTTGGCATCAAACAACTTACAAACCATCTCGACACTTTTTCTGGCAGCTATTTTGGAAGACGGCTCATTAAGGACAAGCATAGAAATATCTTTGAGGATATTGATGGAAAGGCTGTAAAGATTTTCTTTTTCGCGAAGCAGAACATAATATTCCTCGATATATTCGATAGGACTGCCGAAAAACATAAAAGTCTCGCCATCGGCAAAATCGTTTCTGATAACTTCAATATCAATCTTTCTGTTGAGTTTGATACGCGCAAGCTCAATAGGGGAATAATCGAAAGGAAGACGGATTTTAAAGGAACCGGCGTTCCTTTGACGTATTTTATTAATTATTTTTTGTATAAAAGCAAAATTATCACTCAAAGAAAAAACCTCATCGATTTTAAGCCCGATAACTTTACTTTTTCCAAGATAACGACGTAAAAGCGGATGCATCTGGAGAACAATGCCGTTACCCTGAATAGTAAGAAAAAGACCTTTCATAAAAACCACCTAAGTTATCCGTAATAAAAATTTTAACAAAACTCAGCACAAGCGTCAAGAGAAAACTATTGCGCAGTGAATATACCGCAAAAAACGTTCCACGCTTATGATGTTTTCAAATTGCATTACAGCATAAGGAAATATAAAACGGATGCTGACATGCACAGAGCAATCTATGTGCAATATGCACATAGATAAGTTGCAACAAACCCACGAATTGATTCCCACCCTGATTCTGAGTAATTTCCTCCTTGAAACCCTCATTAAAAAAGAAATGTGGAGCTGAAGGGGCTCGAACCCTCGACCTTTTGAATGCCATTCAAACGCGCTCCCAACTGCGCCACAGCCCCACGATTAACCGATATTTTTAAGTATGGACTAACATTATATACGCAATTTTCAAAATAAGCAAGTTATTTAACAAATTGCCCTTTCCGTTAAGTATCATTCCGACTACGCCGACAGACGAATATCGAAAAACCGCCCTCCCTGAGGTTTCTAATACCTATTTATGCCTTCCTCCCCAAAGCGAAAGATAAAGATTCCCGCCTACCATAAAACTTCGGTTGGAATCCATCAAATCCAATCCGCATATATCAATAGAAAAAGCCGGGGATATAATAAACCTCAATCCGAGATTAAAAATCCCGCGTGATTCGTTTGCATAATCCGGCTGAGGATGCCGTTTATACGGGAAATTGGAAATATCCGCTATAAGAAAAATCTGGGGAATAAAAATCTGACGTTGTATTCCCACAAAGAAATTAATATCCGTTCCCCTGTCGAAAGTATAACCGAGAGCAAAAGTAGCGGTGCTGTCGCTGAGTTTCCCCGCGACAAGTGTCTCTTCCCATGCGAAATAAACGGTAAAATAAGACTGAGCGCCTTGAACTAACCCTATTTCGGTCATAAGCCCTAAAGCCGCCTGTTTTACAAACTGCAACTTCATATTTGCAAGAAGCGGGCTAAGCGGTTCGGTTACGAAATCATATCCAAATCCGAATTCAAGTCCGCCGTTACCGAACTTTAACGGAACTATATTTGCCGCAACGGTGAAATTTCTCGGGTAAGTGTATTTAAGCCCGAGCCCGAAACGTCCGGCCGATGCCGTATCTACGCGAGGCATTGTGATATACCCCTCCGCTCCGCTGTAAACCGGCGCACCGTAAAACAACGTTACGCCTAAAAACAAAACCGCCAAAACCAAAGCTATTCTTTTCATTTTGCCTCCCCTAATCCTAAAATCTTGTATAGATATTAACCTTTTTCCAAAAAAAAATCAAAATATTTTCAATTAATTTGACTTTATAAACCCACGTTCACTGCTCAATCTCAAATCCGTTTGCATATAATTCCTCTTTTAAAACCTTCAAATCCACCCTGCCTTTTACGCGAAACGACATCTTTCTGCCTCGTATGGATATATCGCTAATTCCGGGATAGCATAAAAGAATCTTGCGAAGGATAACCCCGCACTCCCCGCAAATCTCATCAACAAACTTCAAAACAACCATCTTAGCGCCGGTAACCTCAAATGATTTTATCCTTTTACGGCAATTACATCCCATTACCTACCCTGTTTTTCTATAAGTTTAACCCTTCTTAAACGAAGCGAATTTGTTACCACGTTGACCGAACTAAACGCCATCGCAATCTCCGCAATTACGGGATGTAAAAAACCGATTGCGGCAAGCGGAATTGCCACGACATTATAAAAGAAAGCCCAAAACAGATTTTGCCTGATTTTTATAAAAGTCGCGCGCGACAGTCTTATAGCCTTTCCAACCTCCGATAAATTCCCCTTAACAATCGTAATATCTCCCGCCTCAATCGCTATACCCGTTCCCGTTCCCAATGCGATACCTACATTAGACTGCTTCAAAGCAGGAGCATCGTTAATCCCGTCTCCAACCATCGCAACAATACGCCCCTCCGATTGAAGTTTTTTCACCACCCCGATTTTATCATCAGGCATTACCTCGGCGTAAATCTTATCAATCCCGACCTCATCTGCGATAACTTTTGCGGTAATACTATTATCGCCGGTAACCATCACGGTCTTTATACCCATAGACTTAATTTCGGAAATAGCCTGTCGGGAATCCTCTTTAAGGGTATCCGCCACGCCGATAATCCCGATAACCCGGGTTTCCCCGGCAAAAACAAGGACGGTTTTACCCTGTGCGCGAAGGTCTCCGATTTGTCCGTCAAACGGGTTTTCGGTTATCGAAAATTCATTTAAGAACTTCGGATTAAGCGCGTAATACTTGTCGCCGTCTATTTCGGCAAAAACACCCTTGCCCGGTATGGCTTTGAAATTCTTTATGTCGATAAACTCGTTAATTCCCTCGCTCTCGGCAAAATCAACCACGGCTTTTGCAAGAGGATGCTCGGAATTGTATTCAACCGAGGCGGAAAGTTTTAAGAACACGTTACGTTCCATATCGGTAAAAATATTCGTAACCTCGGGCTTGCCTTTAGTAATGGTCCCGGTTTTATCGAAAAGGATGGTATCGACCGACTTCATAGTTTGTATAGCCTCGCCGTTACGAATAAGAATACCGTTTTTAGCGCCAAGCCCGCTGCCGACCATCAACGCCGTAGGAGTGGCAAGTCCCAATGCGCAGGGGCATGCTATCACAAGGGTTGCCACCGATGCGTAAATCGCCTGTGAGAGAGGGTTAAGTCCTAAATCAATCCACGGGATAAACCTTGCGCCCCATTCAAGGATACCCCTGCCCGCCTGAGGAAAAATAAGCCAGAAAAGAAATACCGAAACCGAAATCACAAGAATAGCAGGAACAAAAATACCGGTAACCCTGTCGGCAAATTCCTGTATGGGAACTTTAGAGCCTTGAGCCTCCTCAACAAGCCTCGCCATCTGTGAAAGAAAGGTATCACTCCCGACTTTGGTAACTCTCGCTTTAATCATCCCCGCCTGATTTATCGTAGCGCCGATAACCTCATCACCGACACCTCTCTCAACGGGGATAGACTCGCCCGTAGCCATAGACTCATCGACAGCGCTAACCCCATCGACAATAATCCCGTCCGTAGGAATTTTCTCGCCCGGTCTGATAATCATAATATCGCCGATAGAAAGCTCTCCGACAGAAACCTCGCGCTCAACCCCGTCAACGATAATATTAGCCTTTTTAGCGCCGAGCTTGAGAAGTTCGCGGATTGCCTTTGATGCTTTCCCTTTGGCGGATGTTTCAAGGTATTTGCCTATCAGATGGAAGCCCATAATCATAGCGCCGACAAGCGCGTAATTTGCTATATTCATACCGAAAATCCGCATAACGCCGGTTGCAAACGATGCAAAAGTGCCGAGCCCGATTAACAAATCCATCCCCGGTGCAAGACGGATAGCCGACAAAAACGCCGATTTCATCACGCTGCCGCCGATTATGAAAATCACAGGCAAAGCTATAAGCACCTCCAGATAATCCCAGAAGTGAAGATGGAAAACGCCCGCCATTTTTAAAATCATCAAAACCACGGCAGGCGCGGTAATTATCCACGCGATAATCAGCTTATTACGCGCAATACGGTTTTTCTCCTCAGTTTCAACAGCGTCTTTCTCCTCAAGCACAAGACGGTAACCGAAAGACGCCACCTTACGGGCTATTTCGTTAAGGTCGGTTTTAGCGGGGTCATACGAAAAAGTCGCTTTTTCGGTGGATATATTGACATTTGCGGAAAACACTCCCTCCTCTTTGGAGATAGTCTTTTCCACACGGTTTGCACACGAGGCGCAGGTCATCCCCTCAACGGGTAACGTGAGTTTTTTTATATTCATCGTTTACTCCACCACGTCGTATCCCTTTTCCTCGATAGCCATACCGACAGGGAACGGGTCGAAGTCTATGGGGGCGGTAAACTCCGCTTTGCCCACTTCCACCGATATATCGGTAAGTTCGGGAAATTTCTCTATAACCTTCGTTACCACCATTACGCAATGTTCACATGTCATTCCTTTGATTTTGATTACAACCCGTTTTGTTTTTTCCATTTTAGTCTCCTTAAAATTCGGATTTCGCTATGAAAAGCGTCTAATAAATAATATCCATTATTTTCCTATTAGTCAAATATGTATTAGCTGTATATTACCCGAAAATGCAATATCGCTTAAGTCATTTCACCCCGCTTTATTTATTTTTTTCTCCTTTTAGGTTACAATATATGGATATTATATTTATCAAACGGAGGAAATAAATGCAATACGAAGCAGTAATCGGGCTTGAGGTGCATGTCCAACTTAATACGAAATCCAAGATATTTTGCGGATGTTCTACCGAGTTTGGGAAATCGCCGAACTCGCAGGTATGCCCCGTATGTCTCGGTGAGCCGGGAACTCTTCCCGTATTAAACGAGGAGGTTCTCAAAAAAGCAATCAAAGCAGGTCTTTCTTTAAACTGCACAATCGCGGAATATTCCAAGTTCGACAGGAA
This sequence comes from uncultured Brevinematales bacterium, assembly GCA_964591955.1. Taxonomy (GTDB): domain Bacteria; phylum Spirochaetota; class Brevinematia; order Brevinematales; family CAZQBT01; genus CAZQBT01. Next base: position 14,109 of record CAZQBT010000057.1, read on the forward strand.
AAACTATTTCTACCCCGACCTTCCCAAGGGGTATCAGGTTTCACAACTTGACTTTCCTATCTGCAAGACCGGCTATATAGACATAGACTTTGAGGACGGAACATCGAAACGAATCGGGATAAACCGCGCCCATCTTGAGGAAGACGCGGGGAAACTTGTCCATACGGAGGGGTCGCCTTACAGCTATGTCGATTTAAACCGCTCCGTTATGCCTCTGCTTGAAATCGTATCCGAACCCGATATGCGAAGCGCCGAAGAGGCTTATCTCTACCTCCGTTCACTTCGCAACATTATGAAATATGCAGACGTCAGCGACGTTAATATGGAAGAGGGAAGTATGCGATGCGATGCCAATATTTCCATTCGTCCCGCAGGACAAAAGGAACTCGGCACCAAAGTCGAAATTAAGAATATGAACTCCATCAACGGGGTGCGTAAGGCTATTGAACACGAAATTGAACGCCAGATTTTCGCTGTCGAGAACGGAGAAAAAATTATGCAGGAGACCCGTCTTTTCGATGTACGACAGAACAAGACTTTCCCTATGCGAAGCAAGGAGGAAGCCAACGATTACCGTTATTTCCCCGAACCCGACCTTCCTCCGCTGATAGTCCAAGCCCCATATATAGAAGAGATACGCAAGACCCTGCCCGAACTCCCCCGCGAAAAGAAAAACCGTTTTATCGAGAAATACGGTCTTTCCGCGCAGGATGCCGTAACGCTTACCGATGATGAAAAACTGTCGGATTATTTTGAGGAGATACTAAAAACCTTCAAGGGCGAACCGAAAAAAGCTTCCAACTGGATTCAAAGCGAGGTAATGGCGGTTTTAAACCAGCTTTCCATTGATATTACCGAGTTCGCATCAAAGTTCATACCCGCATCGGGAATATCGGAACTCCTGACACTTATAGATGACGGGGTTATCAGCGGGAAAATCGGCAAGGACGTTTTCGCCGAGATGGTCGATAGCAAGCAGAGCGCCAAGGAGATTGTCGAGAAGAAGGGCTTAAAGCAGATGAGCGACAGCGGAGAGCTTGAGGCGGTTGTCGATAAGGTTATCAACGGCAACCCCGACGAGGTTGCGAAATATAAAGAGGGTAAGACCAATCTTATCGGGTTCTTTGTCGGTCAGGTTATGAAAGAAACCCGCGGGCAGGCTAACCCCAAACTTGTAAACGAGATTTTGAGGAAGAAACTCGGGTAAGAGGTCGCCTTGATAAAGGGGAGGCGGTCGCCTCGATACACGGTCTTACGACCGCACTCGGCGTCCGGTTGGTTTAA
>CAZQBT010000058.1:0-15044 GCA_964591955.1 uncultured Brevinematales bacterium
GAACTATTTTGTTTATTTTCTTGTCGCCAAACTCTTTGCTTATATAAATTTATTTTTATTCTGAAAAATGCTATAATTAAATTGCGGATTATTCCCGCTTTTGCACGGTTGAAATACTCAATAACAAAACAGGTTAAGGAGAAAAAATTGAAAAGCGCTATTTTGCATGATTGGCTCGTGGATTTTGCCGGCGGGGAATCGGTGCTTGAGGCTATCTATGAGATATATCCGTCCCCCGTTTACACCCTGTTTGCCGATAAAAAATCGCTTCAAGGGAGTTTTCTTAAAGATGCTTCGGTTTATACATCTTCACTGCAGAAAATTCCGTTTATAACGAAGGCATACCGAAAACTTCTCGCTCTTTTCCCTCGCGCCGTAGAGGAGTTTGATTTTAGCGGGTATGATATTGTCCTGTCAACATCGCACTCGGTAGCAAAGGGCGCTTTGACTAACGCCAATCAGCTTCATATTTGTTATATACATACGCCGATGAGATACGCGTGGGATTTGTATTTCCAGTATTTTAGAGAGGCGAATATTCGCGGACTTAAAAAAACCTATGCATCCAAAGTTCTTCATGAGATACGGAAATGGGATATTATTTCGGCAAACCGCGTGGATTATTTTATAGCCAATTCCAAATACATAGCCCGTCGTGTCCGCAAGGTTTACGGCAGGGATGCATCGGTTATATATCCTCCTGTCGGCGTAGAGAGATTTCCGCTTTTTACCGGTAAGGAAAACTATTACGTTACCGCCTCAAGGATGGTGCCTTATAAAAAAATCGACCTGATAGCAAAGGCGTTTGCTATGATGCCCGACAAACGGTTGCGGATTATAGGGGACGGTCCCGATATGAAAAAGGTCAGGGCGGCTGCTAAGAACGCCGGCAATATCGAGATTATGGGGTATCAGTCGTTTGAGACGCTGAAGGATACGGTATCCAAGGCAAAGGCTTTTGTGTTTGCCGCGGAGGAGGATTTCGGGATTGTGCCTGTGGAAGCTCAGGCATGCGGAACTCCCGTTATTGCTTACGGCAGGGGGGGGGCAAGGGAAACCGTTTTGGAAAATAAAACAGGATTGTTTTTCGATTTACAAACCCCGCAGAGTATTATGGATGCGGTTTTGAATTTCGAGAAAATCGAGGATAAATTCGACCATACAAAAATCCGCAAGCACGCCGAAAGTTTTTCTAAGGAAAGGTTTATCAACGAATACAAATCTTTTGTAGAAGAGAAATACGCAAAGTTTAATGCTTAAATTCGTTTTGCATAAAGTTTGCGAACGATACCCGAAAGTTATTCAGCTTGGCGGCAACCAAAGTAAACTCTTCGGTAGTTTTGCGTATATTTTCAACGGCTTCGTTCATTTCCAAACTTTTCTGCTTCTCTTCCTTGATGTTTTTTACCATCCCGTCTATGAAGTCGCTTGCTCTGTTTACAAGGTCAAGTAATTTGCTGTTGAGATGCCCTTCTTCCTCGCTTTTCCTGCGGTTTGTAAACGCAACTTTGCTTAAGTAATCCATATCTTTGGAGATATTTTCCGCGTTGTCTTTTAGTTTATCGGACGAATCGATTACGCCGAGTATATATATAAACAATCGCTCAATATTGGAAGAGAAATTGGCAAAAATTTCGCTGATTTCGGAAACGGCGTTTTGTCCTTTCTCGGAGTTTTCAATTACTTCGATAATAGAACGTTTTATGCTTTCCGCTTTTTGAAGCGTGGAGGATGAAACGTTGCGGATTTCTTCGGCAACGACGGCAAAACCCTTGCCATGCCCGCCCGCGTGTGCAGCCTCTATTGCCGCGTTCATAGCAAGTATATTTATCTGCTCGGAAATGTCATCAATAATTTCCACTATATGAAATACCTTTTCTACCGATTGCTTGATATTTTCCATTGATTTAACGTTGTTTTCAAGAAGGATTTTCCCGCTGTCGATTTTTTCAGTAAGACTTGAAATAGCCTCCGCCATTTCATTGCTGTTAAGATTTATGCCTTCCACCGCTTTGGAAAGTTCCGATATAAAATCCTCCGTTTGCTTAACCGCATCTTTTTGCCTTTGCATAAGTCCCTGTATTGTTTTAAACACGGTAATATTCTTATTAACAATATCCTTGGATTGGATAATGGTTTCGCTTCCTTCATCCGAAAACTCAATAAGTTTATCCATCGACTGCGAGCTTTCCGAAACCGATACCACTATTTTATCCGCATAATTGCCGACATCCGCGGTAAGGGTAGTGATATTATCCGAAACCTTGTCGAAATTCGATGCCATTTCTTTAAGCGCATCAATTAGTTTTTCCAAATAAACTCGATTTTCCATCACCCGTCTATTGCTTAAAAGCATTCGGGTTATAGTGGAAAAGGCAAAAAGCATCGTAGAGACAATTAATCCGAATGAGAATGAGTTTTGCACGGTTTCTATTACGGGAACTTTCAATACCCTTGCTACTTGAAATAACCCTCCCGCTGCTACGATAAAGCTTCCCGTTAATATAATAGTAAAACCTTTTCTATCGGTTTTGCTTAATGATGAGTATTTGCGTATCATCATTATCAATCCCATTATGACCATAATATACAGGTATGGGACAAAAGCAAGCATAAAAAAGCGCCCGTATTCGGGATACATTAATCTCATCCCATCGGAGGTCATAAGTGATTCTTTGGCGGAGGTGATTACTAAATCGGTTCCTATTACTAAAGCGGTAAACAAAATCGCAATCGTAAGAAAAATTGCCGATATTATCTTATTTGATGGTTTTTTAAAATTAGCTGAAATTATGCTTAAATAGACAAATAGAGCTAAAGCCGAAAACAAGATAAAAACACTTTTGATTTTTGTAAACAAAACTATTTGACCGAAATTTTCGGAAAGAACGGTTAAGGTATCGAAACCGAGATACCCGCTTAAAAAAACGGCAAGCAACATTACGGATATTGCTTCAATTCTTATTTTCCAGTCTAATTGACGCGTTATAAAAAAGAATAATAAAAACAGAACCGCAATGAAAAAGGTTACTACAAATCCGATATACGGAAATAAAAATGCAACCGAAAGATTTAATTCAGGATTTGGCATAAAACAATCTCCTTCTACACATCCCATTTATTCTAACATTAAAACTAATTACTTTCAAAATATATATTAATTTAGTTTGAATTTCCCCGTTTTGTTCATTTGAATTTGGCAAAATAAAAACCCGTCTATCCGGAAACATTTCTAAATTAGTAAAAACGGTATATTTCCGTTTTCTTGATACAAATTTCTCTCTTGTTTTGATTTATTCCATTCTTTCCATTATAATATGCGTATATATTCGGTTTTTTCGGAGGGGAAATTTGGAAATACGAACCCGTGATAATTTATCGAAGGATAAAAAATCCAAGCGTTCAGGGCAGAAACAACTCTCTACAAGCGAGATTTATCAAAATGCGCTTCGCAGTTTCCGTAAAGGTAAGCCCGCCGAGGTGTTGGCTATACTCAAGGATATTGTCGAAAGCGATACCGACCATATTCCCGCTCTTAAATTAACCGCATTTTCCCTGATTGAAACGGGGCATCTTGATGAGGCGAAACGGCATTTTATCCGTCTCTTGCAGTTTAACCGAAACGACCCCGAAACCCTCAATGCCCTTGCTTATCTTGAGCTTTCCGAGGGCGATGCCGCTAAGGGGATTAATTACCTGCTTGATGCGGTTTATGTAGATGATGAAAACGAGAGGCTTAAAAAGAATCTTGAGATGCTGAAAGGGGTTAGGGATGCTAAACTCGCTTTTTCATTAATCAAGCCTAAGGACTTTCTTTTTATTGAGCTTCCCCAGCCAAACGCCTCGGAGATTATGCGTGAAAAACTTTCCGCAATATTCGGCTCGCCTTTTGCAAGAATTTCGGTTATAGTGTCGGTGTTGGTTATTCTCGGCGTTTTGTTTTATCTGTTTTATCCGTCCATAACCAACTGGGCGATGGATTACCGTTACAGGCGCGGCTTTGGTCCTCGTTACGACAGGATTGCCATAGCGGAGATTGATAAACTTGTCGAGGATAGACAGCGTTACAGTATCCGTATCAGCGAGGAGGAAGTTAATCGCGATATGCATTTAATCCGTCAACATATAGAAAACAACCAGAGGAACCGCGCTTTAGTGCTTATCAACAAAATCCTGCATTCCGATGCCGATGAACGCATTAAGGAACGCGTGAGAAATCTCCAACTGTTTGTTCCCGAACCCGACCCTCAAAACCCCGGATTTGTTCCTAATTACCGCGACGTTGTTCGCGCTCCGTTTTTATACGAGGGGGTTTATGTCAGATGGAACGGCACCGTTGCAAATCTTGAGCATCGCGGAAGAGACCAAACCTCGTTTGATTTGCTTATTAATTTTGTCGATGAGGCGGTTGTCGAGGGGATTGCTCAGGCTTATTTCAGCGGATTTATTCATATTATAAACGGCGAGAAGGTCTCTCTTTTCGGCACTATCACCGGCATTACTCTTGATAACCGCGTTATTATCAAGGGTAGCAGAATTGCAAGGATAGGCGGGTAGTATGAATCCCCATTCTCTTAAATTCTTTATTGAGACTTACGGTTGTCAGATGAATACCGCCGAGTCCGATTCTCTGAAATCTATTCTTGCCGATGCGGGTTTTTGCGAGGTTGACAGCCCGTTGGATGCCGATTTTGCTATACTTAATACCTGCAGTGTCCGTCTTACCGCGGAGGAGCGTATTGAGGGGCGTATCGGGTATTACCGGGGGCTTAAGCGCGATATTTCGGTTGTGCTTACGGGATGTATGGGGCAGAATGTCGGGCTTGAGATTAAACGCAAATTTCCCGACGTGGTAAAATTAGTCTGGGGGACTTACAACAAAGAGGGGCTTGTTTCCGCGCTTTTGAATATTTCCAACAGCAATGATTATCTTTCACAAACCGATTATCGTTTTATGCCTGCAAAGCCTCAAAAAAAATATCCTTTCAAGGCGTTTGTTCCCGTATCTCACGGGTGCGATAATTTTTGTTCTTACTGTATCGTGCCGTATGTTCGCGGACGTGAGATTTCCCGCAAATCGGGTGAGATTATCGAAAACGTTAAACAACTTGCCGATGAGGGCGTTATCGAGTTTTGTCTTCTGGGGCAGAATGTCAATTCTTATCGCGACGGGGCAACGGGATTCCCCTCGCTTTTAGATAAAATTGCCAATATCGACGGGGTTGAGCGTCTCACGTTTTTAACCTCTCATCCGAAAGACTTTTCACGCGAGCTTGTCGGGGCTATAAACGCCAACCCGAACGTTATGCGATATATCCATCTTCCGTTTCAGGCGGGTTCAAACCGCGTGCTTAGCGAAATGAACCGCAAATATACCCGCGAGGATTATTTAAAGAAAATCGAAACGGCACGGGAGATTGACGATGTTGTTATTACCACCGATATTATGGTAGGCTTCCCCGGCGAAACGGATGCCGAGTTTGAGGATACTATGGATATTGTCGAGAGAGTGAGGTTTAACGAGGCTTATATGTATCGCTATAATATCCGTCCGGGGACAAAGGCGGAAAAATTGCAAAATCAGGTTGATGAGGAAACGAAATTGTCCCGCCTTGCCCGTCTGATAGAAACGCAAAGCCGTATTACCAAAAAAATTTTGCCGGGTTATACCGGGCGCGTTTACCGTTCGCTTGTCGAAAGTGTCAGCAAAAAGGACGAAACCCGTCTTTGCGCAAGGACGCATAACGGGATTATGGTTTTTTTCAAGGGGGATAAATCGCTTATCGGGCGGATTGTCGAATTAGAGATAACCGGCGTATCGGGGACGGGGCTTACCGCAGTTATTCTTTGATTTTCTTACCCATTCTGGATGATTAAACGTCTTTTGGCTTGACTTATCGGGATTTTACGTTATATTATGTCGTGGAAGGTATTATCGGGCTTTGATTAGTCCAATTATTCGTTAGGAGGAGATTAATATGAGTTTTTTGAAAAAATTTGGTTTTTTTGCGGTTATCGCGATGACGGTAATAGGGTTTTCCGTCTGTGGTCCCGATGATGAGGAAGAGAAGGATACAAGGCTTTATATTGATAATATTTCTTTTTCAAGAAGTTCTATTACAAACTATGGTGGAGATAGTATTACCATTGAAGCAAAGATTTACGACCCATCCTCAAGAGCCGTGCAGGTCTTTATGACGGGTAGTTCTTTGGGATATTTTTCAGATATTATTTTTGAAAAGAAATCGACAAAGGGCAATATTGTTACATTTTCTTCAATTATAGAAACCCCGAATGTTGACCCGGGAGAATATGCAATAGAAGTTAGTGTCGAGGATAATAAAAAAGTTGTCGACACAAAAAGCCGTAAATTGCAAGTTTTGGGAACAATGCTTCCCGTAATAAACAGTATTACTTTTGTTTCTGCCGTTACTAATGGGTCTAATTATACCATTAAGATTAATTCAAGCGACCCTGACGGAGATATTGATGATGTTGTTGTTGATTTTTCCGAATTGGGGCTTAGTGAAAATTTAAGTTTGCCTGCCGTAGGTGGAGACGAATTTGAAACTCAGGTTATACCGGTTAGCGGAGTTGATAGCGGAAACGTTGTTATTACCGTTATAGATAATTTAGGCGCAACAAGAGTAACAAATCTTGAAGTAATGCGGTATAATCCCGTAGTAGTATATTTTATTAACGGGTATGGATATAACTCTCCACAAATTCATTTTTGGAAAGAAGGCAGTTCGGGAAGCAGTATATCGTCGAAAGCATCCGCTGTCGAAATAGGCGGTTGGGAATTTGAAGTGTTTGAAACCTTTGTTAATTCTGTTGCTACTTATCGCTTTAAGTTTAGAGATGGTAGTAGATGGGAAGATAATATTAGCGTTGATAGTGTGCAACGGGGAATCAATGTCTCCGCAACTTCCTCGCCGATTACTAATTTTGCCGTCTCACATAACAGGACGGTTTTTGAAGATTTTGCCTCTCTTGATGAGAAGGTTGCCGTCAGCGGGTATAACCTCAGCGCCCCCTTCGGTGCGGAATATGTTTTACCCGGGGCGTGGAAAGTCGGTGAGGGGTCTTATTTATTTACTGTTCACAGTCCAAAGTACTCGCGCGCCCGTATTACCGGCGAAATTGTCGAACCTAACTGGAGCGCAAGCGCAGCTATTGATATGAAATTAGACCCTTACACCGGGTATTGGTGGGTTATTGCCGATGCTAATGTCGGGGATATGTATAAATTTATACTTAGTGGGAGTACTTGGATTTCCGACCCTTACGGCAGGGCTTTTAACAGTTCTGATAGTATGAATGCGGTGATAATTGATACGGACTCTTATACATGGCAATCCTCGTTCACTCGTCCGCCGAAGGATGAGCTTGTTATTTATGAGATGCACGTAGGAGATTTTACCCGAACCCGCGATGACGTGGTTGATAAGGGGAAATATCTGGGGATGATTGAAAAAATCGATTACCTTGTAGCGCTTGGGGTGAACGCCGTTGAGCTTATGCCTATACAGGAATGGCCCGGAACGTGGTATTCATGGGGATATAACAACTGCGGATTTTTCGCTCCCGAAAGCTCTTACGCTACGGATAATACGGACGGCTCGGCTTATGATGAGTTCAAGGAGCTTGTTGATGCTCTCCATGAGGCGGGGATTGCGGTTATTATCGACGTGGTTTATAACCATACTGCTAATAATGATAACTGGCTTTGGGATATTGACAATGACTATTATTTCGACCCCGAAGGCACTCCTTGGGGTAACAAAGTCGAGTTCAGGAACGAGATGGTTCAAAAGTTTTTCCTTGATAATCTTAAATACTTTATGGATGAGTTCCGTATTGACGGGTTCCGCTTTGACGCCACCGAGGAAATTCATCTGCCGAGTTTGATTTCCATAATAGAAAAATTGGTTGATAACGGTTACGACGACCGTTACTATATCTTTGAGCATTTTGCAGACCCGACCGGAATACGAAATTTCAACAACAGTCAGGGCAGCGCGGCAATCTCCTCGTGGGGAACGGGGTATAAAAATACTATGTGGGGCGCTTTAGGCGGAAATACCGCCAATAATATGGGTAAGCCCACTTATTACCATAAGGACGACGGATGGAACCGTCCGCAGGAGGTTATCCATTATTTCTCCTCTCACGATGAGGGAACTTTAGTAAGACATGTAGGAACCAACAAACAGGAGGTTAAACTCGCCGCAACCCATCTTTTGACCGCGCTCGGCGTTCCTATGATATGGATGGGCGATGAGTTTATGCGGGTGCATTACGGGAATTACCCGCCATCCGGCAGGGGTATTGATGAAGCAAACAATGTTGTCGATTGGTCGCTTACGAATGATAACGCCGACCTTATAGATTACTATAAGGGGCTTATTAAGTTGCGTATAGAAAATCAGGCGTTGCGTATGACCCACAGCGACCCTGCTAATGCGGGGAAATTTGCGTGGCGCGTAACCCCGACGGATTGGAAGCAAGCTAACTGCACCGTTCAGGCGGGCGTTATCGGGTATAGCCTTAACGATAACGGGAGTGAGGGCGATAAGAAGTTTGTTGTCGTGCTTAATTTCGGGACTGCCGACAGAGACGGGCTTATTATCCATTTTCCTGAAAACGGGGAGTGGCTTGTGGTTTCCGACGGCACGCAGGTTGAAGAAACGGGCATAGGCGCTCCTGTAAACGTAAGCGGAGGAACTGCGACCTACAACATTAAAGCCAAGCACGGTTATATATTTATGAAATAGATTAGTGATATATTAACAAAACCGCCCCGCCGTGTCATTTTGATTGTGTTTTCCGCTTTACCCTTGAAGAATCTGCAAAACAGATAAGATTTTTCAGTGGTAAAACTAAAGAAGCGGAAATCAGAATGACACGGCGGGGCTGCGGGGTGTGGTCATCTAAAAGTCTTTTCTCAAACCAATCGGTCATCGAGTTTTTCGCGAAGCGAAAAGTATCGAGATTGCCGTCCGCTTTACCCTTGAAGAATCTGCAAAACAGACAAGATTCTTCAGTGGTAAAACTAAAGAAGCGGAAATCAGAATGACATTTGGCGGGGATGCGGGGTGTGGTCATCTAAAAGTCTTTTCTCAAACCAATCGGTCATCGAGTTTTTCGCGAAGCGAAAAGTATCGAGATTGCCGTCCGCTTTACCCTTGAAGAATCTGCAAAACAGACAAGATTCTTCAGTGGTAAAACTAAAGAAGCGGAAATCAGAATGACATTTGGCGGGGATGCGGGGTAAACCCATTCTTTCTCACGTCTTCGTTTTTTTCAAAAAAAATTAAAATTTTACTTGACTTTTTTTGTTGATGGGAGTAAACTATATTATATATTCATAGTGAAATAATATGTTTTTGGTAGAGAATTACAGGAGGGCGGCGATGGCTAAAGGTGTTGTTTTATCAGGTGTGCTTGTTTTCCTGCTTGCAGGATGCAGTATATACCCTCCGTGGGTTGACCTGTTGGAGGGCGTAATAGGGGAAAACAAACAAACTTTGCGTGATGATAATACTCAAACGGATACGGGTTTTACCGTAAAAAGGGTTTACGATGATTGGTATCATTACGGGGGGTTTTATAATCCCGTTATACATAATAATTCCGTTTATTTCGGCGGAAACGGCTATTTATACCGTTACCGAAACGGGGTTATAAGTTATATAGATTATGTTGACTTTAACTCGCCTGTTATATATGACGGGTATGTATATTTTTACGATACATATTGGAATGAGCTTTACAAGATTGAAGGGGATAACGCAATATTAGTGGATGAAGATTTTAGCACCTATATTACAGGTTTTAACAGTCCTATAGTTTTTAAAGGCGAGTTGTTTTTCGGCGGGGACTGGGAAGGAAATAGAATAATTCGCCATTATGCGCCTGATAGTTTTTCACAATGGCTTGATGGAGGGTTTTTTCATTCGCCGATAATTAAGGACGGTTTGCTGGTTTTTGCAATTAACACTGCTATTTGGTGGTATGATGGGGTTGACTATAATTCCGCATATTTTGGGGGCGTTTTTAATAATCCGATTTTGTATGACGGCTATATTTATTTTGAGGGAGGAGACGGGACGGAGTTGGAAGTCCGTAAAACCGATAGGGCAAACCTTTATGATTTAGATTATGATGACATCTATTACAGCGACTTTAAAAATCCGGTAGTTTTTAATGATTCCCTCTATTTCGGAGGAAGGACGGATGCCGCGGGTAATATAAGAATTTTCGGTTTACATAACAATGTAGTTTTCAGTATAGAAAGCGCGGAATATGATTACTGGTTTGAATTTCCTGTTGTGTATGAACGGTCGAATGAACTCATTTTCGGAGGGTTAAGCGGGGGCGGCGCGGATATGGTTGTATTTTCCTATGACGGTAACGGCGAAATTCGTAAAATTCCCGCTCATCCCGAATCGGGTTATACGCACGGTTTCAGTAATCCCGTTATTTTCCGCGACTATATCTTTTTTCAGGGTATTGGGGATACGGGAACTAAACCGTATTACTATGACGGCGAGTATATTCGCCGGGTTAATATAGCTCCTGATGCCGAATACGGCGGGGGATTCCACAGTCCTATAGTTTTTGAAAACAATTTGTTGTTCGGCGCAATGGGTGCTTACAGCTATATATCGGTATTTGTTATTGATTAAATGTCTTCTTTGATAAACAGATAAACCCAGCTACTTTTCATTACCGGCGTCCTGACTTACCAAACCGAACGGGAGGCCCCCCTGCCTCCCGTTCTCATTTTATCTAAGCCTTTTTGGTTGTTCTTGATTTTAGCAAAGATGCTATCAGAGCCGTGGCGGGTATTGTTGTCGCCATTCCCAGAGAACCGATTATACTTCGTAATATTTCCATAGCGATTTTTTCAAGGTTGAGTATGTTTTGTAGCGGGGTGTGTCCCGCGTATTGTATATATATCAGGATTATGAAAGGCAATGCCGTTCCCACGTAGGCAAAAATCAGCGTATTGACCATCGTTCCGAGCAGGTCTTTTCCTACGTTGAGCGAGGATTTAAACAGTTGCCATACGGTATAACCGGGGTTTGCCTTTTTAAGCTCATCTACGGTAGAAGCTATCGAGATAGCCACGTCCATTATAGCCCCGATAGCGCCGATAAGTATGCCTGCGAAAATCAATTCGCCTACGTTAAAGGAGGTTGTGTAGCGAAGGCTTACCATATCGGAATCCATCACGCCTGTAATTGCAAGCGCGCGTCCGAATATCAACACAAGAAACGCCGCTATAACGAACCCGATAACCGAGCCTAATGTTGCGCTTATCGCTTTTTTGGTAAAGCCTGCTATTATCAGAAAAGTTATTGTGCTTGCGATTAACGCAACTAATACGCTAAGCCATAAAGGCGATGCTCCGTCTATTACCGCAGGTATAAACATTACAAATACCAGCACTATTGAGAGCGACAATGCTATAAGCGAGAGCAAACCCTTTACTCTTCCAAGCGCGATTATCCCGATAATGAAAAGGAGAATAAGTATGATTATCGGGACTAACCTGTCCTGCCCGTAAATCGCGGGGTTATAGATATTACCCTCATTATCTATAAGATACCCGATAAGAACGCGCGAACCTATATCGGGTTTTTCGCGGAAAACGTCTTCACGATACAGCGTAAAGTCCACTTTAATTATTTGGTCTTTGAAATGTCCGTCAAGCATCCTGACCTCAAGATGGTAACCGTCGTAACCGCCGAGAGGGATTTCCTCTTTGAGACGTTCCTGTGAGTAAGGGGATTCTCCGGTTACTATTCCGCGACTTTGACGCATCCTGCCGCGGCTTTCCTGAATTAGCTCGGTTTCATCGGCAAGATACCTGTCCCATTCCTGTTGAAATTGGTCGGCAAAAGCCGAGACGGGAAAGGTTAATGTAAAAGCAATAAATATTTTGATTAAACTGCGCATAATACCTCCTTGAAATAAAAGAGTAAATTTACTCCGAGAGTCTTTTTATTGCATTATCGCCTAAGAGCTTGATTACCGTAATAATATCCGGGGAAACCGTTTTGCCGGTGAGTTTTATTCTCATAACCTGAACCAAATTTCCGAACTTTATTTCGTGTTTCTCGGCAATTTGACGGAGGTCGCTTTCGAGAGTTTGCGTTTCGTTGTCGCTGATTTCGGAGAGATTGGGTATTTTGCTTAGCGCCGTTATGACATTTTTCAAAGCGGTCTGGATTGAGGGATTTTGATATAACTTATTGAGCTTGGTTTCGGCGGCATCTTCTATGGTTAGTGTTTCCTGAGTATATGCCTTGATTTCATTGTAGATATCTTCAAGGGTGTAGTTTCTTTCACGGACGGCGATTAAAGCCTTGGTAAGCCAGTCCTTGTCTAAAGCAAGTCCCGTTTTGGCGATACCGCTTTCCTCAAGGCAGTCATCGAAATATTTTAAAAGTTTTTCGGGTTCGGCTATTTTGAGATGTTTCCCGTTGACCCATCTCATCTTTTCCTCATCGTAAACGGCGTTGGCTTTGTTGAGTTTATCGGTGTCGAAATATTCTATAAGTTCGTTGATTGTAAAAATCTCATCGTTACCGTGAGACCATCCGAGACGGGCGATATAATTTATCAGGGCATCGGGAAGGATACCCGACTTGCGGTAATCCTCTATATTGGTACCGCCCTTTCGCTTGGATAATGGGGAGCGGTCTTTGCCGAAAACAAGCGGGAGATGCCCCCATGCGGGAGGTTTCATATTGAGGTATTCGTATAAAACTATTTGTTTTGCCGTGTTAGTGATATGGTCTTCTCCGCGAAGGATATGCGATATTTCCATAGTAACGTCATCTATAACCACGGCGAAGTTATAGGTGGGAGAATCATCACTTTTCCACAGGACGTAATCATCAAGTTCTTTGGTATTGACACGGATTCTTTCGCGGACAAGGTCTTTAAAAATAATATCGCGCTCCTCGCCGATATTTATACGAACAACATAAGGAGAATTCGGACGGGAAACATTGTCCCTGCAATGTCCGTCGTATTTGGTAGTTTCATCGAAAATGCCGCGAGCCTTATTGCGTGCTACTAAATCTTCTTTAGAGCAGGTGCAATAATAAGCCAGATTATCATTTATAAGCATATCAATATATTTACGGTAGATATCGAAACGTTCGCTTTGACGGTAGAACTCATCGTAGTCCATACCGAGCCATTGCATATCTTTGATTATTGAGTCGATAAAAGCGGGGTCGGAGCGGTTGAGGTCGGTATCCTCTATACGAAGGATAAATTTGCCCTTGCAGTGTTTGGCGTAGAGCCAGTTAAATATTGCGGTTCGGGCGCTTCCGAGATGGAGTTTGCCTGTCGGGGAGGGGGCAAAACGAACCTTTATCATAGTATCTCCTTTTTTGTTGATTGGGTTAATATTATAACGGCGCGATGTAATTTAATCAAAAAAAGGGGGGATAGGCGTAAACGGTTTTTAGAATAGATGTTTTTCTTTAAAACAAAAAAAACACTTGATTTTTATGAAAAATAGGTTATCTTAAAGTAAAAAAATATTGTTGGAGGTTGAATTATGAAGAAGATTACTTTATTGTCTCTTATTGCTGTAGTAGGAGCAGGGATATTTTTGGTTTCGTGTAAAGCTGCAGGCAGCGGAGCGTCAAAATCCGGGAAACATACTTACAGGGATGGTATATTATTTAGCTATATACCGGAGGAAGGTGAAAATACGGAACAAGTTTTTGTTTCAGGTGGGTTTAATCGTTGGCGTTCAGACAATCCCGGGTATAAGATGAAGGAAAATGAAGATGGTGTTTTTGAAGTTATGCTATATATTTTTCCCGGAAAATATGTATATAAGTATGTTATCAATGGTTTATGGGTTATGAGTATGGAAGATATTCAGGACAGGATTACTCCAAAGCCTAATAAATTTGTTGGTGATGGATTTGGCGGGAATAATGCGTTTATTGAGGTCGAATAGAAAAGTTGCGGGAGACTTAATAAACTAAAAATTTAACCAAATCGAAATAAATATTTGCTTTTAAAATGAAAAAATACTTGATTTTTACGAAAAATCAGTTATCATAAAGTAAGAAAAAAAATTTCGTTGGAGGTTACATTATGAAAAGAATCACTTTGTTGGCTCTTATTGCAGTAGTAGGGGCAGGGATGTTTTTGGTTTCCTGTAAAGCTGCGGGCGGCGGGTCTGCTAGACCCAAGAAAAAAGCTTCCGCTATTATGGACGGAATAGTGTTGTTCCAGTATACACCTGTTGCAGGTGAATACACGGAAGAAGTGTTTGTTGCAGGCGATTTCAACGGATGGAATCCTGCTGATCCTAACTATATGATGGAAATGAATGATGACGGCGTTTTCGAACTTGAAGTTGAACTTGACCCCGGTCAATACAGATTTAAGTTTGTTATTGACGGTCAGTGGCCTCCCAGCATGGAAGAATTGGCAGATCAGGTTTCGCCTACCATATCGACATTTGTTGATGACGGTTTCGGCGGTAAAAACGCAGTTCTTGAAATTGAATAACTCAAAAGACCAAAGCGGGGAGCAATTCCCCGCTTTTTCTTTTTAAAAATCCGTTCCAAAATTTGCAATATTTATCTAAGTCTGATAAAATAATCAACCGTGTTTAAGGGAGGAAAGAATGTCTAGAAAATGTGATATATGCGGTAAGGGTCCGTTATTCGGCAATTCAATTTCCCATTCTCATAAAAAGACAAGAAAGAAATGGGAGCCTAATCTGAAGCGTATGAAGATAAAAACCGGAGAGGGTAAAAAGGTCTTAAAGGTGTGTATGGATTGTTTGAAGGCGGGTAAGGTAGAGAAGTATCAAGCGCAAATCTAAAAAAAATATTTGCGAATTAACTTGACTTTTTGTGGGTGCATATGTTATAATTATAGTTGCCACTACGGGGTGGTATAGAGCGTTAGCGCAGGATATTGCGTTTTGCTTTTTATATTCGGTAATAAGACTAAGGCGAGTGGAGAGCGAAGGTAAGGAATAGAATAGAGAG
>CAZQBT010000059.1:0-14829 GCA_964591955.1 uncultured Brevinematales bacterium
ATATTTTGTAACTAAACATACGTTTATAAATATTACTCTTTTTACGCGATAATTATATTAATATATCCAAGCACA
This sequence comes from uncultured Brevinematales bacterium, assembly GCA_964591955.1. GTDB lineage: Bacteria > Spirochaetota > Brevinematia > Brevinematales > CAZQBT01 > CAZQBT01. Next base: position 76 of record CAZQBT010000059.1, read on the forward strand.
AACAAAATAATTTATCTAAAATGATTTAAGCATAGTATTTTATTTGAAAATATTGTATAATTATAACGTAAAGAATAATAAATTTTGAAGAGGTGTTCGGTTTGAATTTGGTGGGCAAAACCATAAACGGTCGATACAAAATAAACAGTGAGATTGGCGACGGGGGTATGAGTAAAATCTATCTTGCGTATGACAAGGACAAGACCCCAATTTCAATCAAGTTTCTTAAAAGCAAAACCACATCGCACCGTTTAGAGGATTTAATTCGTTTTCGCACGGAAGCAACCACAGTATCACGGTTTGAACATCAGAACATTGTCAAGACTTTCGATATAGGAGAAACGGACGGCTTACACTATATAGTAATGGAATACATTGAGGGAGAAAGTTTATATAGCATTATACAAAAAAAGCACCCCTTCGACATTAATAAAGCATTGGACATTATCGAGCAAATTGCCGCGGCTCTTGATTATATACATTCCAAGGGAATAATCCATCGTGACCTCAAGCCGGGTAATATTATGTGTATAAAAAACGACTATGAATATAAAATCAAGATTATCGACTTCGGACTCGCGCAGATGAAGGACTTTAACGAGATAACGGCAAGCGATGAGATAGTCGGAACTTTCAGTTATATGTCTCCCGAACAAAGCGGAATACTGAAGCGCAAGGTTGATGAACGAAGTGATTTGTATTCACTCGGCATTATCGCTTATGAGCTTTTGACGGGCGAACTTCCCTTTAAAGGAAAGGACATAAACTCAATTATCCATCAGCATATAGCGCAAATCCCCGCACGCCCATCGGATATAAACAAGGGAATATCCCCGACACTTGAAAAGATTATCCTCAAGCTGATGGAAAAAGAGCCGGAAAACCGTTATCAAAGCGGAAAGGGTTTATTGGCGGACTTAAAAAAACTTCGTCAGGGCAAAGAGGGTTTTATTATCGCCAAAAGCGATTCCGCTTTAAATCTTTCGTTTACAACAATGCTTGTAGGCAGGGAAAAAGAAATTAACCGTTTAAAAAAACTATGCGCGGAAAGTATCGGCGGGATGGGAGCGTTCTGTTTTCTTAGCGGTGAAGAAGGGTTCGGCAAATCGCGCATAATAGAAGAAATTAAAAAATTCGTTATTATGAAAAACGGGATTTTTATCGGTTCAAGATGTTTTGCCGCCAAAAATAATATTCCTTATATCCCATTCAAAGAGGCGCTTGTAAATTATATTCAAATATTTGAGAAATACTCATCGGAAAAACAAAAACAAATAAAATTTCAAATAAACAAAAAAGCAGGAGAACTCGGTAAAATTATTATAGATTTTTGTCCTGAAGCAAAATGCCTTATTGATTCCGTTCCGAAACTTGTTTCTCTTGAACCCGAACGGGAAAACCGCAGGTTTCTCGGTGTCATATCTCAATTTTTCAAGGATATTGCCAAAATCGAAGGCGGTATGGCGCTCACTATTGACGATATACATTGGGCTGATAATGCGAGTTTATCCTTATTTTATGAATTAATACAGGATATTGACCATTACCCTCTTTTTATTATCGCAATTTCCCGCGAGGACGGCTTATACAAATCCGGTAACTTGACAAAGTTTCGCGAAGAAATTACCGGAAATAATATTAATATAGAAGAAATTAAACTTGAGGCTTTAAACAACAAAGAGATGAACAGGCTTATTGCGGGAATACTTTTCCAAAACGAAAAGGATATTCACGGCATTTCGGATTTCATATTCCAAAAAAGTAAAGGAAACCCGCTTTTCGCCATTGAACTCTTGAAACAATTAATAGACAGCGGTTCAATCTATAAACGTCGTAACCGATGGAGTATGGACAAGGAGGCTATCAAAAATATTGAGATTTCGACTGCGATAATAGATATAATACTTAAACGAATAAATATGCTTGCGGAAAAAAAGAAAAAAATTCTGTCCTATGCTTCAGCTATCGGGAAAAATTTTGAAATTGACTTCCTGTTTGAAATCAGTAAGGAAAAATCTCTCAATATTAACATAACCAATCAGGAAATAGTGGAGTTAATAGAAAAAGCGTCGGATTTACAACTTGTGGAATGGGACAAAAACATAAAAGGCGAGGTCATTTTTACTCACGAAAGGATTAAAGAAGCATTCGGAAAACTCTTAACCCGCGAAGAAAAACGGATTATCCATCTTAAAACTGCGGAAATTATGGAAAAACAACTGACTGATTTTGAAGATAAACGCCTGTTTGATATTGTTACTCATTATATTGAGGCGGGTAAAAGTCAAAAACTGCTTCAATATTTAGTCCCCGCGGCAAACCTTGCCAAAAATTTGCATGCAAACAAAGATGCTATATATTATTTTTCCAAAGCGATAGACGTTATTGAAGCCGAAGGAAGAAAACGTTCCCCGGTTTGGATTAATTGTATAGAACAGTTAGGCGAATTAAGCCTGATTTCAGGCGAGTTTGACCGCTCTATTGAGCTTTTTAAATCAATACTTCCATACAAAAAAACTAAACTCGAAAAAGCTCAAATTTATGAAAAGATATGTTCCGCTTTCACCAAAAAAGGCAATTTTGAAATATGCGAAAAATACGGGCAGGAAGGCTTACGGCTTCTCGGTGAAACCCTTACCCTAAGCAAAAGCGGCACTATTTTATCCATGATTATTGAGATTATCAAATCCGTTTTCGCATTTATATTTTATCCCATATCCATACGAAAAAATCGCGATACAAAAAGTTACGCTTTCCAAAAAGACCAACTTATTATCGCGTTTTATCTTTCCTTATCCTGGACATACATAAGAAACGACCTGACAAAATTTGTCCGCTCGGCAATGAGAACATATAATATCTCCCGTATAAGGATGGGAAAATCCAAAGAACTCGGCTCCACTATGGGAGCTTTTGCCTCGCTGATTATGGCAATAGGGTTATTCGGATGGTCGCTGAAACTGCACAATAAAAGCCTTGCTATACGCAAGGAACTTAACGATGAATGGGGGATTGGACAGGCTTATCAGTGGATAGGATACTGTTACCAATGGATGGGTGAATTTGAGGAAAGCACCCGTTATTTCAATATGAGCATAGAAATATTTGAAAAAATAGGCGATATTTGGGAATACGGGATGGGTGTTCAGGGATTGGAATTAAATTATCTCTATCTTGGGCAGTATCATAAATGCCTTGATTATCTGCATAAATATATAAGAATTTGCGAAAAAATATTCGATGATGCCGGGAAAAGCGGGGCTTATTCCGATTTCGTTTGGTTAAATAACGAGCAAGGGGAATTTGCGTTGGCTACCCAATGGGCAAAAAAAGCCCGCGAGTGCGCGCGGGAAAATAATGTCTGGCTTAACTATTGCATCAATCTTATATATCTCTCCCAGCAAAAAATAATCCTCGGCGATTACGAAGAAGCTGTAAAAAATCTTGTCGAGGCAAAACGTATCAACGAAAAATACCGGCTGATGGACCAATATGTCAACGTTCTTTACCCCGATTTGTTGGAGGCTTATGTAGGTTTATACAGGGACGAAATTAATATCAAAAAACGAAAAGCGTATCTTAAAAAGGCCCGGAAATTAAAATATCTCGCCGTTAGCAAAACAAAAAACTGGAAAACACACTACGGCAAAGCACTTAGAATTGCCGGGCAGTTCTACCGCACTACCGGAAATTTTAAAAAGGCTGAACACTACTTTAAAGCAAGCCTTAACGAAAACTCCAAAAGAAATCGTAAATACGAAATCGCAATAACTCTATACCAATACGCAATACTTCTTAAACAATTAAACAATGAGAAAGAAGCCCAAAAACGCTTGGAATCCGCTTACCGTATTTTGAAGGAAATAGAATCAAAATACCTGCTTAAAAAAATCGGTGAAATGCTCGGTATCCACGAGGAACAATCATCGGCAATAGAAAAACTCCAGATTAAACAGCGTCTTACTTCCATCATAAATATCAATCAGGACATAAGTTCTATCCTAAACCTTGACGAACTCTTAGAGCATATTATGGCAAAAGCCATAGAGGTTACCGGCGCTCAACGCATATACCTGTTCCTGAAAGACAAACAATCCGACAACCTTGAAATCAGGGCGAGCAAAGATATTATAGAATCCGCTATCCCGCAATATTCCAAGCATATAGTCGATAAAGTTTACAAGAGCGGAAAAAGTATGATAACTTCCAACGCCGAACAGGAGGAGGATTTTTTATTAAATGAAAGCGTTGTGATGTATCATCTTAAGTCGGTTTTATGTATTCCCATAAAGCGTCATGAAAAAGTTATCGGCGTATGTTACCTCGACAACCCGCTTTCAAGCTCGGTGTTTACAATAGAAGATGAGGATATATTAAGCGTATTTATGACGCAGGCGGCAATCGCAATAGAAAACGCTTCCCTTTACCAAAATCTTGAAAAAGAGGTTGAGGAACGTTCCCGTCAACTTAGAGACGCTTACGGAAGTATAAAAACCGACCTGAGACTTGCCAAACGAATACAGGAAAATATCCTGCCGAAAAATATTTCCCACATTCTCGGTATCAATTTTGCAATATATTACGCGCCTATGACGGAAGTCGGCGGAGATTTTTATGACGTTTTTGAGTTTGCGCCCGGCATTATCCGTATTTTTGTAGCGGATGCAACGGGACACGGGGTTCAGGCGGCTTTAATGACTATGCTTCTTAAAGGCGAATACGAAAGAGTCAAAACCCTGATTACTCTCCCCTCCGAACTACTCGAAATTATGAATAACGAAATTATATATACATACAAATCCCTTGAAGTCTTTTTCACCTGTATAGTTCTTGATATTGATTTGAACGATAAAAAAATTCGATACGCCTCGGCAGGCCATCCGACACAATACCTTATAAGCAACAAAAAAGTCATAAAACTCAATTCCACGGGAAAAATGGCGGGAACTTTTGTCGGCAATAATTATAACTTAGTTGAACATGACTTTACCCCCGGAGATAAAATAATCCTCTTTACGGACGGACTTTTTGAGGAATTCGACAAAAACGATAATGAATTCGGAGAGGACAGAGTCAATGATATTATTAAATCTAAATTCACTGAAAAAGCAAATAAATTGGAAATAATGGATATGGTTAATATTCTTATAAACGAGGTAGAAAATTTTATCGGTAGCGAAGAAAAAAACGATGATATTACAATAGTAGGTATCGGTTAAGCGCATCCGTCATCTCCATTAACAGCGCAAGTCTTTAATACTTGAAATTTTTTAAAACCTGTTATAATATAACGTTCCGGTAAAAGGAGATATTTCAAAAATGGTTGACAATAAACTCTATGTAATTCTACACGGGCATTTCTATCAGCCTCCCCGCGAAGACCCATGGACAGGCGAAATCGACAGACAACCCTCGGCAGGGCATTTCCATGATTGGAACGAACGCATAAACAAGGAATGCTATGCCGCAAATGCCGCATCGCGGGTCCTCGATAATCAGGGAAGGATTGAGGCTATTATAAACAATTACAATTATTTCAGTTTTAATTTCGGACCTACGCTTATAGACTGGCTTCTTAAAAACGACCCCTACACTTACCGTAAAATTATAGAAGCGGATAACGAAAGCATAACCCGAAATAACGGACACGGCAATGCAATAGCGCAGGTTTACAATCATATTATTATGCCGCTTGCCAATAATAACGACAAAATTACCCAAATAGAATGGGGAATCCGTCATTTTGAACATCATTTTAAGCGTCGTCCCGAGGGTATATGGCTTGCCGAAACCGCCGTTAATGATTATGTCGCGGAACTTTTGATAGATTACGGGATGAAATTCATTATTCTTGCGCCGACACAAGCGCAGGCGGTTCGTCCCGTTCATTCGGACAGCGATGAGTGGTTTGACGTTTCGCATAATAATATTGACCCGTCGAAACCGTATATATTAAAAGAATCCAACGGTGAAATTGCGGTGTTCTTCTATTACGGAGATATAGCGACAAAGCTCAGTTTTCAGCACTTACTCCAAAAAGTCGATTATCTGCGCGGCGAGCTTCTCGCACATAACGACCCGCAAAAGGAAGTCCATCTTGTTCATGTCGGAACCGACGGGGAAACCTACGGTCATCACGAGCCTTTCGGCGATATGTGTCTCGCGCGTCTTATTTATGAAAATCATTTGGAACAGGATTTTATTTTTACTAATTACGGAAATTTCCTTGAGATGTATCCTCCTCAGGATTATGTCCGTCTTAAAGAGGGTAATGAAAATCTCGGAACGGCGTGGAGTTGTGCGCACGGGGTTGACAGATGGAGACGGGATTGCGGGTGTTCAACGGGCGCACAGGCGGGATGGAATCAGAAATGGCGGGAGCCTTTGCGTAACGCTTTCGATTTTTTAAGGGAAACTCTCTTTGAAGCCGTATCAAGAGAACTCGCTATGAGTATCCACGATATTTGGAAGGCGCGTAATGATTATATAGATATTATTCTCGCCGCTTCAAACGAGGCGAAACGTCGCGCTATTGATGAATTTTTTAAAAAGTACGCTAAAAAACGTCTTGATGATTACGACAGGTCTTTTATACTTCGCATAATGGAGGCGCTTTGCAACGAGATGCTTATGTTTACAAGTTGCGGATGGTTTTTTGCGGATGTTTCGGGCATTGAGACGGTTCAGGACTTGGCTTACGCCGGCAGGCTTTTATTTCTCACCGAAGATATACTCCCTTCCGATACCCGCGAGCGCTTTCTTGAAATATTGCATTACGCAAAAAGCAATATTCCTTCGTATCAGGACGGAGAATGGATTTACGAAAACTTTGTCGAAAAGCATATTTTTGATGAAAACTGCGTTATTAACGAATACCTGCTTAATATTCTTCTAACCAATCGGAATATTAAAACGGGCGTTGCGGAGAGTATGTATTTCTACGGCATTAAAATCATCAGGCACGAGGAATTTATAAAAGGGGAATGGAAAATCAATAAATTTGTCGTTACTCTGTTAAATGAGCAAACCTTGGAGAACGAAAAATATGTTGCATACATATTCCGTAGCGATAATATAGTTAAAAGTTTTATAAAGAATTTCGTTGACGAAAGTCTTATGGATTATCTTGATAAGATTATAGCGAAGGATAACCCTAAAACCATCATACGCCATTTCCTTGACTGGTTTATGAAAAGCTATTCGATGCATAATCTCAAGTATGACAGTAAAGAAAGAATACTCGGCACGTTGTTTGAAATAACGCTTAAATCCCTGCACAAGAAATTTTCGCTTGATGATTTACCGATGGACAGTTATTTGCAAGTCATAGACTTATATCGTGAATTAGGCGTAAATCTTTCATCGAAAGATTTATCGGCTATAAAAGAGTTATTTAATACATATATAATTAACGGGCTTGAGGAACTTGAACGCGTGGGTATAGATAACTATAATTTCACCGACCTTATTAAAATTTTACAAACGGCAAAACGGGCTAACCTTGATATAGGATATGAGGAAGTAATGCCGTATGTGCGAAGCAAGGTGCTTGAAAAAATGGAAGAGGCGATATTGAGGCTCAACGGGAAAGAACTTGCCCGTCTCGAAAAACTTATAGATTTTGCAAACATATCGGGTATGGATTTTGAAAAATATGAAATACAAAATTTGCTCTATGATACCTTAGAAAAACAGGTGAACCGGCAAATAAGAATGCCCGATAAACAAACGGAGGAATGCCTTATCCGTCTTGCTCACAAGTTTAATATAGCAAGCCACCGTTTTGAAACTAAGCTAAAGGATAATTAGGTTTAAGCAAAAATAAAGGCTCGGTATTATTGACATTTTATAGATTTAAAGTTAAATTTTATCGTTAATTAAAAGAAAATCAGAGGTTAATATGGATTACGAAGCAAAATTAGAAGAAGCAAAACGGCTCTACAAATCGGAGGAATTTGAAAACGCGGAAAATTTATACCGCGAAATCAATGACGAACTCGGCAACAAGGAGCCGGAATTAAAAGCAAAAGCTCTTATCGGGATAGGCGCATGCCTGAGAGAACAGCTTTTCTTTGACGAGGCGGTGCCTTTTTACAAACAGGCGCTTGAAATTTCACCGAAAAATCGCAAGGCAATAATGGGACTTGCCGACAGTTATCGCGGGCTTAAAAATTGGGATGATGCTATGAAATACTGGGGATTGCTGCTTGAGGATTCCCCCGATGATTATCTTATTATTACACGTATCGGAGATGCTTACCGCAAGAAAAACGATTTCAAAAATTCCGAAACCTACTACCTTCGCTCGCTGGAGGTTAATCCCCGTAACAAATTCGCGTTAATGGGGCTCGGCGACCTTTACTACAAAAACAAAAAATTCAACAAGGCTCTGGAATACTGGAAACGTCTTTTGGACATCAACCCCAAGTTTATCAATATACTGACGATGGTCGGAAATATATACCGCGTTTGGAAACAATTCGATAAAGCAATAGACCATTATCAAAAAGCGCTTGAGATTGACCGGAACAATTTTTATGCTCTTTACGGTATCGCGGATTCCTTGCGCGGTAAAGGCAGATACAAGGATGCTATCAAATACTGGAAAAAGATTCTGCGTAAAGAGCCTAATAACGAACGTATCTTAACCCGTCTGGGCGATTCCCTGCTTAAAATAGAAAAATATGATGAAGCCGAAGAAATTTATAAAAAAGTTTTGGCTAATTCGCTCAACAAGTATGCGATTATCGGGCTTATCAGGATTAATCTTGAAAGGGGAGATTTAGAAAAGGCAACGCAACTGAGCGAAGACTATTTGGAAAAATTCCCTAACGACACCCGTATCGTTTTATTGCTTGCTAAAATCTTTGAGGATTCGGGACGAAGCAAGGAATCTATGGAAATTTACGAAAAATATAAAGCGGTTTTCAAAGATAAAAAAGAGTTTATGTCTAAGCTCGCCTCCTCAACTATCGAAAATTTCCAGAACGAAATCGACGAGTTGGAAGAATATGAATAAGGTAAAACCGGCATTTTTAATCATCGCCTTGATAGCGGTAACTTGTATCAAGGGATGGGGGTTTAGTTTCCCCAATGTGTTTTATTTTCCCTTCACTCCCGGCTTCGGGTTTTCTCTTATTTCGGATAAGGGCAATAGTATTAAAGCGGTATCCGCTATTGAGTTTTCAGAGGATTTTCAAAATACCGGTGTCGTATTTGTAAACTGGAAAATCTCGGTCAATAAAAACAATGAAACAAACCAATATAACGTTCGGCTTAGGGTTGAAAACTCAGGGGAAATTTATCTATCGGAAATCGGCGATAATTTATACGCCCGACCTATTCCGAATACCCCTAACGTTTTGCCCGTTAATATTCCTTATAAAGAAAAAATACAGATAGGCAAAAATATTTCGTTAACCTTTACCGGCAGCCGTCCTTCGCTTGCCGTTAATCTTGATGACGGAACACGTAAAGTTTTTCAAAATGTCGTATCAGCGGATTTAGAAATCGGGGATACAACCTATACTCTTTATTTTGCAAGGAGGCAGGGGGTCGTAGGTATAAGGACTGCCGATGAAATTTACCGTTACGCCCCCCCTCAACAATAAATAGAGCAATTAATTTTGATTTAGCGAGGGGAAAATGAAGAAGCCCGCCGATTTAATCAATAAACTTAAACCGATTACCGATGTCTATATGCCTAAGCAAAAATACGACGTGGCTATTCAGGAATTGCTCAAGCTAAAGGAACGCTTTTCGCAATACCATGTAGTCGATTACTATCTCGGAATTTGCAATATCAACCTGAACGCTTTTGAAGAAGGCGTCCATTATCTTGGAAACATCTCAAACTCACAGCAGCTTTCAATAGTCCAGATGGTGCAAACCAATATGATACTCGGTCTTATCTACACCGAGCTTGGGGAGTATAAAAATGCCGAAGAATATTTCCAATCCGCAATAAAAATTAATCCGCGAAGCTCAATGTGCCATTCCGCCCTGGGCTATGTTTATTATCTCCAAAAACGTTATGACCATGCTATATCAAATTTCAAGAAGGCGTTGCAGCTTGACCCCAATAACGCGAGCGCGCATAACAATCTCGGTTATACTTATGCAGAGATTAATATAAATATCAATGAAGCGGTTATGGAATGTAGAAAGGCAATAGCTTTAAACCCATCCTCCGCCGCATATTACGACAGTCTCGGGTGGGCTTACTATGCATCGGGGCAATTCGGAGAGGCGGTAAAACAACTTCAGAAAGCCCTTGAACTATCCCCTCGAAACATTACCATACAGGAACATCTCAGCAAAGCAATAAAAAAACGCGACCGTTCCCGTCAATAGGTTTGCGAATAAAGTGCGATATTAACCCCCATACGATATGCCTTCTCTATCAATTCGGGCGGGTTGTTATGAACCTCCGGAAAATCCCACCCGTCTGCAATGTCGGTGTTGAAAGCATAATACAGCGCTAATCTCCCGTCAACAAAGATACCTAAGCCTTCGGGAGGTCCCCCGTCATGCTCATGAATTTTCGGTAACCCCTCGGGAAACGTGTAGAATATCCGGTATATGGGATGGTTAAACGGCACGGGACGAAACTCATAATCGGGAAACACCTCGCCTATAAGTTTACGAAAACTCTCATCCATACCGAAATCATCATTAGCGAATACAAACCCTCCGCTAAGCACAAATTTACGAAAATTCGCCTTCTCCCGTTCATTCATAGTAATGGGGACATGCCCGTTAATGAAAAGGAAATTATATCGAAAAATCCGTTCATCATCCATAGAAAGCTCAATGGGGGTAGTGTTTACCCTTAGGGTAGTCCGTTTCTGAAGTTCTGCAAGAAAATTACGGACTCCCTGTCGCGCATTATACCAGTCGCCGAGATGGTATTTAACTATAACAAACTCAAAAGATGAGTAAACCGGGACAGCAAAAATCAGAAGTATAAAGAATATCAAAAAAATTTTCTTAATCAAGTAATACATAATAAGTTCCTATTAACCGGTTTTCAAAAGTAATAAAAGTAATACAGGCATCATATATCTTAAACAATGCACATTTAGTATAAGTTAGTATAAAAAAGAAACCTGAATTTCTCAAGTATATGAATTGCTTTATGATTAATCTGCTCAAAAATGATACGTTGCGTCAAAATAAAAACGGTTCTATTCCATTTTAAACGGGTGAAAGAAGTCTAAAAAGTAAAAATGAATTTAGGAAAGGTTGCGCCTGATGATTCTCAAGCAGATTTCTTTTGACACAAATAGATACCTAAACCGTGTAGTGTCTTAATTTTCTGGAAAAATTTTCAAGTCTATGCTAAAATATAGCTCTGCTCATTTTCATAAATTCAGGAGGCACCGGGCAATGAAAAAACACAAAAACAAAGTCGGATACTCTGAACGATGGTTTAAATTTATTAAACCGACACTCGGAAAAAGCCTCGTCAACAAATACAATGTAAAATTTGAATACCTTGATGATGTTTGTGAACTTCAGCCTCCTTATCTTGTTTTTCCGAATCATACGACTTTTTGGGACCCCTTTATCGTCAATTACGGACTGCCACACAGAATACACTACTTAGTATCGGATGCCAACTTTGTAAATCCGATTTTTAAGATGTTTTTAAATTCCGTAGGCGCTATCCCTAAAGCCAAAGCGGTAAAGGATACGGAGGCTATGAGAAAAATTGTAAGGGCAATAAAAGCCGACCGGTGTATCGGGGTTTACCCGGAGGGTAAGCGAACTTGGTCGGGCAAAACTCTTCCGCTTTTTTATTCCGCTTCCAAGATGGTTAAGGCGTTTAAACTTCCGGTGGTTACCCCCCTGGTTAAAGGTATGTTTTTATCTCAGCCGAGATGGCAAAACAAAAGCCGTTTCGGCGAGGTTAGAATCTCTTATCATATTGAACTTACCCCCGAAGATATAGAAAAGCTCAGCGTTGATGAAATCCACGAACGTTTGACTAAGGTTCTTGCATACAACGAGTTTGATTTTCAGCGCGAGGCGATGATAGAATTCAAGTCTTCACGCCCTGCGGAATATCTTGAACAGGCAATTTTTATCTGCCCTAAATGTAAGGCAATCGGCAATTTGCATTCCGATAAAAGACGTTTTTTCTGCAATACCTGCGGGTATGAGGTCTTTATGAACAAATATCTATTTTTTGAGACACCGGGGGGTAAACTCTATTTCGATAATATTGCGGATTGGGATGATTGGCAAATGCCCTACCTCAAATCAATAGTTGACAAAGCATATAACTCAAAAGACTCCCTCCCGATTTTCGCTGATGAACATATTAAGCTAAAAAGAAGTACCCCGGGCTTAAAAAAGCGCAACCTTAAGCGTTTCCGAGACGGTAATATGTATTTATACTATGACCATATACTTTTCATATCTAAAAAAGGCGAGGAGTTTCGTTTTGATTTAGATAAAGTTAGGGGCATCAACGTTCAGGAACGCGAAAGACTTGAATTTTATTATAACGACACTTTACATCGTATAAGCTATAAAGGCAAAGTATCTTCTCTTAAATGGATGCGCGCCGTCCAGTTTTTGCATAAGCATCACGGTATCATTGAAGAAGGCTCTCTCGAAATATAAAATCGGAGGTTTTTTATGAAACGGCTTTTCATATTGGGGGGAATATTTTATATATTTCTGTTTTTAGCTATAAATACAGCGGGGGCTGAGGAAATCCGTCCTGATTTTCTATCAACCATAGGTATAGAGGCTATCAACGTAACCTCGGCGAAACCCGCAACAAATCTTACGGTGGATTTGAATATTTCTTTTCGGGCAAAACAAAACCAAATTATAGATTACGTGGAGGTAAACCTTGAGCCTCTCGAATCGGGACTACACAAACTAACTTTCGACAACACCGACAATATATGGAAAACCAAAATAACTATCCCGCGCGGAAATCTCAGACGAAAAAACATAAAAATTACCGCAACGGGGATTGACGGCGATAAGTTCAGCACAAATATTATGATTAAACCTACCGAAGTTTTGGTTACTCCCGAAGTTGAAAAAGACGGATGGCGTTACGTTATTGATATTGCCCTGCTCTCCGTGTTTCTACTTATAGGCACTTTCTTTAAAAGAAAAATCCGCTTCTTCTCCAAGTATCTTGTGCCGAATGCTATGATAGCGGGATTTGTAGGACTTTTTGTCAGATGGCTTATCGGAACACTTTTCCCGAACTGGGGGCAACTTTCAATAGAACGTCTCGGCTTAATGATTTACCATCTGATGGCTGTGGGGTTTATTTCGTTAGCGCTTAAAGGCAATGAAGAGGAGCGCAACGATGAGGCGGTTAAAACCGGGGCAAGTATTGTATCTTTCTATATTATGCAGGGTATAATAGGGTTTGCAATAACGCTTGTGCTGTTTTATCTGGTTTTCCCAAATCTATTCCCGCCCTTTGGATTGTTACTCCCTCTCGGATACGGGCAGGGTCCCGGACAGGCGTATTCTATCGGAACGCAATGGGAAAACTTCGGATTTCAATACGGGGGAACTATCGGGCTTACGGTTGCAACTTTCGGCTTCCTATGGGCGTGTTTCGGCGGTGTGCCTCTTATGAACTGGCTTATCAAAAAGAAAAAAATGATGCCGACAGACTCCGCTCATCTGACAAAATTCGATAAGTCAAAACCCAAACCGATTGCAATAAAAGACGAGCCTAACGCCGTGCCTCTAACCGACTCGATTGACAGAATGTCGATACAGGCATTCCTCATAGGTATTGCATACCTACTGACTTTCGGAACCCTGTGGCTTTTTTCTATACTGTTAAACCCTCTCGGAACTTTCGGGCAAACCCTTGCGCAGATGCTTTGGGGCTTCCATTTTATACTCGGTTCGCTTTTTGCCCTCCTGATACAAAAATCCATCAAGCTGTTCAAGAATAAGGAAATTATGCACCGCACTTACCCCAACCGGTATATACTTGAAAGAATCGCGGGTGGTTCTTTCGACTTTATGATTACCGCATCTATTGTGGCTTTGTCGTGGCAGGCTATCAAAACCAACTGGTTAGCGCTTTTGCTTTTAATTGTAATCGGAGGGGTCGCAACGATGTGGTATGTGGTTTTCCTGTGCAAAAAGGTGTTTAAAAACCACACTTTGGAATATATACTCGCGCTATACGGTATGGCGACCGGAACAATCTCATCGGGGCTTGTCTTGCTGAAAGAGGTTGACCCCAACTTCAAAACCCCCGCCGCGCAAAATATGGTATTAGGCAGCGGAGTAGCATTGTTTCTCGGTATCCCGTTAATACTTGTCCTGCCCATACCTGTTACGGGTTTTGTAGATAAAAATCCGTTCCTGTATCTGCTGACGTTTATATTATTTTTCCTGTTGCTTGCCGGGCTTTTCCTTGTGATTTATTTTACGGAAAGACGGAGGAAGAAAAGGGCGTTAAAATAAATTGAAATAAGAATCGAACCGCCCCGAGGGATAAACCCAAGGGGCGATTACTTTATCAATATAAGGGGGCTTAGGTCAGAATAATTCTAATCCGATATAATAACCGAACCAGCTTTCGTAGTTATAATTTACCCAATCGGAGGTTGTGTTATGCACAGGGCGTATCGCAATATCATCCCCTCCTGCATTAGGCATATATACATTATAACTTATTCCTGCATTTATTGCAAGCCATCGAATTGCTTTATAATTAATCTACTTGAAAACGATACGTTGCGTCAAAATAAA
>CAZQBT010000060.1:0-14812 GCA_964591955.1 uncultured Brevinematales bacterium
CACCCCGCCTCCGTTGTTATTCGCCGTGTTGCCCGATATAGTCCCGCTTATTGTGTGGCTTTCGCCATACCACACAAACACCCCGCCTCCGTTAGTAGTCGCCGTGTTGCCCGATATAGTCCCGCTTATTGTGTGGTTTTCGCCTCCGGTCACAAACACCCCGCCTCCTCCGCCCCATCCCTCCGCCGAGTTGCCCGTGATAGTTGCGCTTATAGTGTGGCTTGTTCCGTTAGTAACATACACCCCGCCTCCTGCGCTACTCGCCGAGTTGCCCGATATAGTCCCGCTTATTGTGTGGTTTTCGCCTCCGGTCACAAACACCCCGCCTCCTCCGCCCCATCCCTCCGCCGAGTTGCCCGTGATAGTTGCGCTTATAGTGTGGCTTGTTCCGTTAGTAACATACACCCCGCCTCCTGCGCTACTCGCCGTGTTGTTGGATATTACCGTGTTTTCTATATTATGCCCGCTACCTTCATTAATATAAACCCCGCCTCCCCTGTTATGAGCAGCGCTTCCGTTGGCAAGCCCCCCGCGGATAACAAACCCGTCTATCGTTACGTTTGCAACGTTATCAATCCAAACAACGTGCTTCAGCGCGGAGTTCCCGTCAAGTTCTGATATACCGTTACGCTCCGTAAATCCGGCGTTCCACCCGCCGAGAATAGTCAACCCCGCGGTATGTATAAACGCCCCGCTGTGCTGATAAGCCACATTTTCCGTATTCAGTCCGTTGCCGGGGGTATAAATACCCTCTGCTACAAATATATGATGATTTTCCGATGCTACGGAAACCGCCTTTTGGATACTCCTGAAAGGAGAATCTTTTGTCCCTTCATTATCATCATCACCGGTTGCAGAAACATAATTCCAGTTATTATTTCCAGGCGTGTTATCTGTCCCCCAGTCGATTGTATCAATCCCCTGCGGGTTGCTGTTTATATTGACAATAGCCACGCCGTAGTCGGAATTACCGTATATAACCGCGTTATTGAATGAATGTGTAACGTTAGGAAATGTGTCATAGAAACAAACCCCTCCGCCTAATTCCGCCGTGTTGTTGGATATTACCGTGTTTTGTATCAGATGCCCGCTACCTTCATTAATATAAACGCCTCCTCCCCTGTTATGAGGCGCGTCTCCATTAGCATTACCCCCGCGGATAACAAACCCGTCTATCGTTACGTTTGCAACGTTATCAATCCATACAACGTGTTTAAGCGAAGATTCCCCGTCAAGTTCTGATATACCGTTACGTTCGGTAAAGTCGCTATTCCACCCGCCGAGTATAGTTAATCGCGAAACATTTATAAACACACCGCTATACCGATAATCGGCGTTGTCGGTATTCAGCCCGCTTCCCGGTGTGTAAACCCCTTCCGCAACGTATATATAAGAATTTTTCGGCGCTTTACCGATTGCAGCTTGTATGGATTTTAAAGGTTCGGTTCTGGTTCCCGGGTTGTTATCATCACCTTCAATAGATACAAACAAAACGCCGCCTTCACGGTAATTAATAATAATCTCAAATACTACCGAAATCTTGTCGTTATCCGCAATGGCGCGTGCCTTTATGATATTATTCCCGTCGGTGAGGTTTAAATTTATGCTCCATAAGGTTGTCCCGTCGGCTTCAAGCCAATTACCTTCATTGAGTTTAACCTCGACTTTGGTAATAGTATAAGGCTCATCCACCGATGCAGTTCCGCTGACCGTGATAGTTCCCTGATTGGTAAAAGTCCCGTATTCGGGGGATAATATCTCTATTGTTGGATACGATGTTTCTAACGTTATACTCCACTCGGGCGAAACGGCTACCTTGCCGTTATCCGAAACAGCCCGCGCCGTGATAACGTTTTCACCATCGATAAGCGCAATGCCGATAGTCCAGTTGTCGGTCCCGGTTGCAGTCTGCCACGCCCCGTTGTTGTGTTTAACCTCGACTTTGGCTATGCTGTAAGGCGCGTCAACGCTTGCAGTCCCGCTTACCGTGATATTCGCGACATTCGTTACAAACCCGTTCTCCGGCGATAATATTATCACCGATGGAACCGCGGCGCGCTCCACCCATACGGTATTGGTAGGCGAAATATTGCCCGCCTTATCGACGGCATAGACATAATTCGTATGCGCACCATATTGCTCGGTTTCGATAAGCCCCGTCCAGTAATTCCCGTAAAGACCGGCTTCCGACCATTCGCCGTCTCCGATACGGTAATAGACCGTTTCAACCCCCGAACCGTCATCATCAGCCAACCCCGTAAGCTGGTATGCCCCGCCGACCTCAGTCCCGTTTGTCGGCGACAGAACCGTCAGCGAGGGAGGGGTTTTGTCCTTAACCTCTTTCCCGCTTTTATTGTCGGTATCCCCGAACTCCGCTTCTAAAATGTCTCTTAGCGATGTGCAGGAGAATGCCAAGCCCGTCGCTACCAAAGCCCCGAGTAAAAAAACGAACAATCTTTTTTTCATAATAACCTCCGTAACGTATAGATTTTGGAGTATAAATTTTAATATTAGCTAAATTATTGTATGTTTGTGTTTAAAATATGTCAAGTAAAAAGCAAGACCGTTCGGTCCCCGGTCGCCTCGATACGCTCGCTTCACTCGCACTCGGCGACCGAAACATTACATAAAAGTCCTTCCTTAAACCATCCGGTCATCGAGTAGCCGAGCCCCGCACCAATTTGCGGACTACTCAGGTGCGGCTTTACAAATTGGTGCGGGGCGAGGCATATCGAGATGACCCGCCCCCTACGGCTAATCCAGCCACGCTACGTTAAGTGGCGTATTCCCGCTTCCCCAGTTGATTGTATCCAGCCCCTGCGGGTCGCTGTTGGCAGTTGAACGCGCCACGCCATACTGCGAGTTATTGGATATGGCAACAGGCGCAACAAACCTATGCGTATTATTAGCGGGAGGAGTGTCCACAAAATACACCCCGCCTCCATTATTATTCGCCGTGTTGCCGGTGATAGTAGCGCTTATTGCGTGGCCTGCGCCTTGATACACAAACACCCCGCCTCCGGTTGTATTCGCCGAGTTGCCCGTGATAGTAGCGCTTATAGTGTGGCCTGCGCCTTGATACACATGTACCCCGCCTCCGTTATTCGCCGTATTGCTTGTGATAGTTGCGCTTATTGTGTGGCTTCCGCCTCCCTCCATGCGCACCCCGCCTCCGGTTGTCGCCGTGTTGCCGGTTATAGTCCCGCTTATTGTGTTGCCTGTGCCTCCGGTCATATACACCCCGCCTCCGTTATTCGCCGTATTGCTTGTGATAGTTGCGCTTATTGTGTGACTTGTGCCTTCGATCACATACACTCCGCCTCCGTAATTATTCGCCGTGTTGCTTGTGATAGTTGCGCTTATTGTGTGGCTTGAGCCTTGATATACAGACACCCCGCCTCCTCTATCATTCGCCGTATTGCCGGAGATAGTCCCGCTTATTGTGTGGTTTGTGCCTGTATGCACATACACTCCGCCTCCGTATGACGAACCAGACGTTGATTTATTCCCGTATATAGTTCCGCTTATTGTGTGATAAGCCCCTCCGGTCACAAACACCCCGCCTCCGTGGTTATTCGCCGTGTTGTCCGTGATAGTTGCGCTTATTGTGTGACTTGTTCCGTTAGTAACATACACCCCGCCTCCGTTAACCGCCGTGTTGTCGGATATTACCGCGTTTTGTATCTTATGCCCGCTACCCGCATTAATATAAACTCCGCCTCCCAAGCTATGAGGCGAGCTTGTCTCGTTAGCATTACCCCCGCGGATAACAAAACCGTCTATCGTTATATTAGCAACGTTATCAATCCATATAACGTGCTTCAGCGAAGATTCCCCGTCAAGTTCTGATATACCGTTACGCTCGGTAAAGTCGGTATCCCACCCGCCGAGAATATTGAAATTAGCGTTAGCAATAAACGCCCCGCTGTTTGAATAGCTCGCGTTGTCGGTGTTCAGCCCGCTGCCGGGAGTGTAAATACCCTCTGCAACAAATATATGATGATTTTCCGATACTATGGAAACCGCCTTTTGAATACTCTTGAAAGGAGAATCTTTTGTCCCTTCATTATCATCATCACCGGTTGCAGAAACATAATTCCGGTTATTATTTCTAGGCGTGTTGCCGCTTCCCCAGATGATTGTGCCTATTCCCTGCGGGTTGCTGTTTATATTGACAATAGCCATTCCGTAGTCGGAATTACCGTATATAATCGCGTTGTCGAAAGAGTGCGTATCGTTTGGCGATGTGTCGTAAAAACAAACTCCTCCTCCGAGATTCGCCGTGTTGCTCAATATTTTTCCGCTAATAGTATGGCTTGTGCCTTCGTTCACATACACCCCGCCTCCTTTAGTCGCCGTGTTGTTGGATATTACCGCGTTTGTTATCAGATGCCCGCTGCCTTCGTTTATATAAACGCCTCCTCCCCTGTTATGAGGCGCGTCTCCATTAGCATTACCCCCGCGGATAACAAACCCGTCTATCGTTACGTTTGCAACGTTATCAATCCATATAACGTGCTTCAGTGCGGATGCCCCGTCTAATTCGGACATACCGTTACGCTCGGTGAAGTCGGCGTCCCACCCGCCGAATATAGTCAACCCCGCAATATTTATATATGCCCCGCTATGCTGATAAACTGCGTTGTTGGTGTTCAGCCCGTCATCGGGTGTGTAAATCCCGGATTCTACATAAATATCGTTAATTCCCAAATCACCGGCTTTGTTTATTGCCGTTTGTATGGTTTTAAGCGGATTTTCTTTTGAACCGAAATCCGTATCGTTTCCGTTTGTGCTGACATATATTTTATCCAAACACAATACCCAAACCGTATTTGTTTCACTGGTATTACCGGCTTTATCCACCGCGTAAACATAGTTTGTGTAAGAACCAAATCCGGGCAATGTAATATCGGCAGTCCAATTAGAACCGTCTAAATTAGCCGAACTAAAATCGCCGATTTCGCCAACTCTGTAATGCACACTGCTTACACCTGAAGCCGTATCAACAACAGTTCCGGCAAGAGTATAGTCCATACCGACACTATCTCCATCATTGATATTTGTAATCTCTATGGTCGGAGGTGTTGTGTCTAAATTTATAATCGTCTCCGCAGAGACATTTGACTTTCCGCTGTCGGCAAAAGCCATAGCCCTTATCGTATTTGCGCCTTCATTCTCATTAAGCATAATGTCGGCAGACCAGTTTGTTCCATTAACAGACCCTGCTACCCAATCCCCATCATCGACTTTAACCTTAACATTAGTAACCGTATAAGGAAACCTGATACCCGCCGTTCCGCTTACAGTGATATTTCTTTCATTTACGAATGGAATGTTTGTATGTGAGGTTATCACTATTCCCGGAATATCGGTTTGCTCAACCCATACCTTTTCAACGGAGGATTTATTGCCGGCTTGGTCAACGGCATAAACGTAGTTCGTATGTTTTCCCAAATCATCTTCATCCAACACAATAACAACAGACCACTTCGTACCTGAAAATGAAACATTATTAAAAGATTTCCCGTCGGTTGAATAAAAGACGTATTCTACCTCAAGTCCTCCTTTGACAAAGTTCCCTTTCAATTCATATAGAGTTCCAACCTCCTGCCCGTTAGTAGGATGAGTGATATTTATTGTGGGAGGAGTAGCCGTTTTCCCCAACACCGCTACAACATCCTGAGGCTCCCAAATCTCCTGTAAAAAACTGCAAGCGCCCCATATAAGTATCACTGCAACACCGAAAATACCAAAAAACCTTCTTACCACCCTTTCCCTTTTCATATCAGCCTCCGTTAATTAAAAATATTTTGATATGTTGTAAGAAAAATAGCTATTATACATTAAATAGATTTTACAAAAGCCCTCTGTTTTTGTCAATATTCAGCTAATATATATATATGAATATCCCGCCGTTTATATTTGATTTCCCGCTGATTTATGGACAATCCGCGCTCTATATATTATCATTTTATCATA
Organism: uncultured Brevinematales bacterium; assembly: GCA_964591955.1. Taxonomy (GTDB): domain Bacteria; phylum Spirochaetota; class Brevinematia; order Brevinematales; family CAZQBT01; genus CAZQBT01. The sequence continues at coordinate 5,980 of CAZQBT010000060.1, forward strand.
TTAATTCGGAGGATAAATGAAAGTTTTTGTTACTACGCTCGGATGTAAACTCAACTACTTTGAGACTGAGGCTATAACGGAGGGGCTTTGCGAGGCGGGGTTTGATATTGCACCCGATATGAACAGCGCCGATACGGTTATAGTCAATACATGCACCGTTACGGTTAAGGCGGATGCTAAATCGCGTCAGGCTATGCGGAAGGCTAAACGCGCAGGCAAATTTGTCGTTGCGACGGGGTGTTATGCCACTACGGATTTTGATGAGTTATCCTCGCTTGATTTTATTGACCTCGTTGTGGATAACTCCAAAAAATACGAAATAGGGTCTATTATCTCAAAAGGCGTATCCGTTGCGGATAATAATGATTTTCCTGCGGTTACGGGCTTTGAAAGGACGCGGGGGTTTGTTAAAATACAGGACGGATGCGATAAGTTTTGCAGTTATTGTAAGATACCCTTTGCTCGTCAAAGAAGCAGAAGTCTTGCGCCGGATAAGGTCGGGCAGATTATCGAAACCCTTGTCGAAAGCGGATACAGGGAGATTGTCCTGACGGGGGTTAATATCAGCGACTATCGTTATGATAATAAAACGCTTGCCTCTCTTGTGGGTGAGATATTAGACATAGGAGGGGACTGGCGTCTCCGTTTAAGTTCGCTTCAGCCCGATGAGTTTGAGTTAAGCCTTTTGGACTATCTTGACCATCCGCGCTTCACTAATCATTTTCATCTTTCGTTGCAAAGCGGAAGCGACACCGTGCTTGAACGGATGAACCGTCATTACACCTCACAGGATTTTCTTTCTACGGTAGAAAAAATCCGCACAAAGTCTCCCGATTGCGGGATTACCACGGATATTATAGTAGGTTTTCCCGGCGAAACCGACAAAGAGTTTGATGCCACCTTGGATTTAGTCCGCAAATCGGGATTTACCCGCGTGCATATTTTCGGTTATTCCCATCGCAAAGGAACGCGCGCTTATAAACTGAAGGCACTTAACGGGAACGTTATCCGCGAGAGGGAGACGGTTTTGAAGCAACTCGCAATAGAAACCTCGCTTGATTTTGTTAATCGCAACGTTATCGGGCGGGCTTATCCCGTGCTTATTGAGACTATCGGGAACGGGAAAGCAAGCGGATATACCCCGAATTATTTTAAGATTACAACGGGGGATAAGGGTCTTGCGGAAAACGAATTTGCGATAATCAAGCCCGTAAAAGCGGCGATAGATAAAGACGGGATTGTGGGTTTGGAAGGGCAGCTGTCATCTTGATACGTTCCCCTCGATACTCGGTCTTACGACCGAACTCGGGGTGTGGACGGTTTAAGAAAAGACTTTTAGGTAATCATTCGGTCATCGAGTGCGAGTGAAACGAGCGTATCGAGATGACCGTATTGAGGCAACCGCCGTATTATGCTGATTACACCCTTGTCGGTCTAACCCGTGAAGTAACTCCTGTAATGGAAGTAGATTCTTCAGGGGTTAAGCCCCGCACCAATTTGTAAGCACATACGAATTAGCCCGCTACGAGTAGCCCGCAAATTGGTGCGGGGTAGAGCAATCAGAATGACACTTATCGTGGAACGGATTGTTTAAGAAAAGACTTTTATATAATAATTCGGGAGATAGATTATGAAGACATTGCTTTTGTTTATATCGGGTATCCTGTTGCTGTCGGGATGCGGGATTTTTAATACCTGTAATGAAATCCATATCCGCGGCGAGATTACAAGTATCTCAAGATACGGGGACACAACCTCTATCCTTATTGAGGGCGAACTTGAGAAGGACACGGCCTACGATAAAGCATCGGCAAGCGTATCCTCAAAAACACGTATAATCGACAAACGCGGAGGACAGGAAACCAAAACCGATGCCGGTATTCTTGAAACGGGACTTACCGTCGAGGCGTGTTTCGAGGGTGCGGTTGCCGAATCATATCCCGTTCAGGCAACGGCGGGAAGCGTTTTTGTAATAGACTAAACTACTATAAGCCTGCACTCAAGCGCGGGAATAATATCTATTACGTTTCCCGGCAGGGTTTCGCTTTTTGCCGAATAGGGGTCCGTTATCCGCGCGGTTTTGATATCGAAACCCGTCTTAAGTTCAATATTCTTAACCGCAGACTTTGAGCTTGTATTTACAACGTCGATAATTTTCTTATGCCCGCTTTGCAAAACCCAGTATGCGACCTTGCCCTTGAAAGTAGATAATTTTACAAACGAGGCGGCTTTAAGTATCGGCAAAAACTCATCAAATAAATCCTCTATATTATGATACATCGCGTTCATCCCGCTATCGGATTTCCATTCTAAGGATTCGATATTGTTGTTAGCCGAATAAAGCCCCGTGGTGCCGTCCTGATTGCCGATAACCTCATATTTGGCGCGCACCGCATTGCCCCATCCGCAAAACCGCGAAATAAACTGCCGAAGCGCAACCCCTTTCGCCCCGTAGTTAATCATAGGCGTAAGGTTAAAAAGCGGATGACCCGTGTCGTGGGAGTCTATCGCAAACTGGATATTGGATTTTTTCTTGGCGCGTGCGTTCATCCTGTCTATCTTTTTGTTTATCTTAACCGTATCCTTGATTAAATTAACCCCGATAGGCGACAACACATCCGTTCCAAGCGTTAAGTCAAACCCGACCTTTTTGTAAAGGTTAATATCCGTTCCCATCCGTTCAGCCATTGCGCCGATAAATTTCTTTCCGCCCGACCTTGCTCTTGTGATGGTCTTTTTCAGGATATACGGGGTAAGCCTGTCGGACACGGGGGTAAGCCCGCTTTTATCCAAAATCGAATCAAAAACATGGTCAACGTAATCAAAGCGCAGGAAGTCAAAACGGAACTTTTTATACAGACGCGGAAAAATACCGCTGAAATACTTAACCGCATCGTTGTTTATAACGGGAGGGTTAGTCAGTTTGGGGGTTTTATTAAGAGGAACTTCATCATAAAACCTGAACGGCGTAAGCGTTCCGAAAGCGTGGTCGCGATGGTTTTTTCCTTCGTTGCAAAGATACTTGAACTCGGGATACTCGTACCCGTCCTTTCTTTCGTAATGGGAAAACTCCGGCAAGCCCGCGCCTTTCCACGTGTGCGAGGGTAAAGTCCAAAGTCCCGCCGATATGAGACGGTTTATTGCCTCATAGTGCGCGGGTTTTGTGATTTTATCCTTGCCCTTCTGCTCAAGCGAACGAAGTTTGTATTCACTTAAAACCTCATTACGGATTTTCACAACCTCATCGCGGATTTTTGCCTGATTTTTCTCTTTAAGCATTTCCGTTTGTTTCATATTGCCGTAAAGCGTCTTGCGGTCATCGGAAAGTTTAAGCCATCGGAAAAGATGAGGATTTTCTATCGCGATACGGGAAAACTGCGAGGTGTGAGGCTCTATATCAAACCCGACCGTCATCCCGAGAAGATGGGCAAAATCGGTGAAAAACCGAACCTGCTCATCGGCTTTCATTCCCGCTTTAAGAAAGTCGGGGTTAAGCGCGTTCTCATCTATAATATCAAGCGAATCTATACCGTAAACAATCTCAAGCGCGCATTCAAAAAACGGTGCAAGATGGATACCGTTTACGCGAAGTATCGGGAGGAGTTTTGCGGCGTTGATAAAGTCGCCGTGGGTGTCTTTGCTTTTGCCTGTCCCGCGAATATTGATAAAACAAAACGAGGAGGCTGCCATCCAGCTTGAATCGGGATTGCCCGCAACCGGCGATATTACCTCATTTTCGGTCGCGGATTTTTCCGTCAGATAGTCCAACAGAGGTATAAGCGAATAATAATCAACGTTAAGCGCCTCAAGAGGAAGTTTTTTCAGGCAACCCTTTTCGCGGTATTCCCTGAGAAGTTCATTGCCCTCGCGGGTAAGTTCGTTCAGGTCTTTTTTATTTTTAAGCGCGATTTTTTCGGCAATTTTCTTGAATTTTTCAATATGTTTTACAGGCATACAAAACTCCCTATTCCATAATCCTGAGCATAACGCCCCGTTTCTTTGTAAAATCCATCTTTTCTATAATATCAAGCGCATTTTTGATATTTTTTTCCTTAGCCGTGTGAGTTGTCATAATAAGAGGGACAAACTCCGTTTCGCTTCGCTCCTCCTGCAAAACGGAAGCGATACTAATATCGTTTTCGCCGAAAACCCCCGAAATCTTGGATAAGACACCGGGTCTGTCCACCACGTTAAAGCGGATATAGTAACGACTTTCAATTTCACCGATAGGCTTCATCTTGTAGTCGTTGAAGCTGACATATTTGGTTGTTTTAATCGGGGCTTCGCGGAATCTCGCAATAGATATAACATCGCCGACAACTGCGGTAGCGGTAGGCAGAGAACCTGCCCCGCGCCCGTAATACATAGTCCTGCCGAGATATTTGCCATCGACAAGCACGGCATTAAATTCATTGCGCACCGAAGCGAGTTGATAATCTTTCGGGACAAGTGTCGGGTTGACTCTAAGCTCAATAGTGTTATCCTCGTGGATTTTTGATATTCCCAAGAGTTTAAGCACGTATCCCATCTCCGATGCCACCCTGACGTCCTCAAGGTTAATCTTTGTTATCCCCTCTATATGGATACCGTCGTAAATGAGACGGTTATTAAAAGCAAGCGATGATAAAATAGAGATTTTATGGGCTGCGTCAACCCCCTCAATATCGAGAGTGGGGTCGGCTTCTGCAAAGCCCAGTTGTTGAGCTTGTTTAAGCGCAGTTTTAAAATCCATCCCCTCTTCAAGCATCTTGGTAAGTATATAATTGGTAGTGCCGTTTAATATACCGTAGATAGCGTTGATTTGTTCGCCTGCAAGCGCAAATGTAACGGTTCTGATAATGGGGATACCCCCAGCGACACTTCCCTCAAACCCGATAGACTTACCCATCTTGTTTGCAAGCTCAAAAAGAGGCTCTCCGCGTTCGGCAAGCAAAGCCTTGTTTGCGGTAACGACATTTTTACCCGCTTTAAGCGTCTCCTCGGTAAGTTTATATGCAAAATCTATCCCGCCGACAAGCTCAATTACGACATCAACATCCTTATCGGCAAGCGCTTCTTTATAATCCGATGATTTTTTAGCATCAAGAATTTCAATATCGCGGGGTTTGCTCCAGTCAACATCGACAACATACTTGAGTTGCACGTCAACGTTAGTCCGTTTTCGGATAAGTTCGCGGTTTTCCTGTAAGATTTTAACCACCCCGCTGCCGATAGTCCCGAAACCTATCACCGCCACGCCGATTTTAGACATAATTCCTCCTTACCTCTTATAAGAAACCTAATTATAATAGGAAAACCCAAAATTATCAAGCGCGCGAATTGACTTTTTGTCCGCTCTGAATTATCTTAAAATCAACAAATTTCGGAGGATTCTATGAAAAGAAGTTTTTTGATTTTAACGGTGATGATAGTTTGGGCAATTAGCGGATGCGCTAAAGAAGGGTATGAAGTAATGGAGAAAAGCGAAGACCCCACCCCCGGATGGGCTATGGTTACAAACGATACAATCGAGATTGTTACAACCGATGAGGGCGATGAGGTTTTGCGTATTGTAATTGTTGCAAGCGGTGAAAATCTTGAAGAGGCAACCAAGGCGGGTTCTTCTTTGAGCGATGCTTCCCGCGAGGAGTTGGCTTTGAAACTTGCCGAATATCTCAAGGATAGCTTCAAAGCGCTTGATACCGGGCAATTGGCAATATATTTTGAACGCGCTGCACGAAATATCGCCGAAAATATCAGTATTTCCATCGCGGAAAAGAAAGGGTTTTACTGGGAAAAGATTAAAAACCTGGCGGATGATTCAATATCCTATAAAACCGTAAGCGAATATCATATTTCCGCGGGGATTGTTGCCGACAGGTTTTTGAAAACATGGATGAATATGTATAAGGAAATTCCGCAGGAATTAAGCCGTATAGCGCAAAAAGTTCGGGAAAATTTAGAGGACGTATTTTCTCCTGAGAAATAAGTTGTCGGCGTTTATCTCAATATACGGTTGCCTCGATACATCCCACACCAATTTGTATAGCTTCGCTAAAGTAGCCTGCAAATTGGTGAGGTGAAGCAAAATCAGCACAACACGGCGGAGCGGTCATCTCGATACTGCCCCTCCGTTCCATCGGGGCAACTCGATGACCGGTTTGTTACCTATAAAGTCCTTCCTTAAACTGTCCGGTTATCGAGTTTTTCGCGAAGCGAAAAGTATCGAGATAACCGAACTTGTATATGGTTAAGAAAGATACGCAAAGATAGTATATCCTACCTGCTGATAAGAACGACACTTGCATTGGAAAACATATTGGGTAAAAATCCGTTCGGGGTGGTGCGTTTTCCGCGTATATGCATCTCTTTGATAATCTTGATATTTTCTTTTCTGCAAAGTTCGCGGAAGTCTTTGATTGTAACGTTATGTATATTCGGGGTGTCATACCATTCATAGGGAAGGGTTTTAGATTTCGGCATATGTCCGCCGAGCATAAGACTAAACCTCATCCTGTAATGAGCAAAATTCGGAAAGCTCACTATTGCGTGTTTTCCTACCCGCAGAATTTCGTTTATCAATTTTATAGGGTAATGGACAACCTGTAAAGTTTGGCTTAAAATCACGTAATCGAAAGAGCCGTCATCGAAATTTTTAAGTCCGAGATTAAGGTCTTGTTGGACAACGGGGATACCCCGTCCTATACATTCGATAATTTTATCGCGGTCTATATCCACTCCCGTGCCTTGCACTCCCTTTTCGCGGATAAGGAATTCAAGCAACCGTCCGCCGCCGCATCCCAAGTCCAATACGCTTGTGCCGGGGTTTATCCATTCCGCTATAATCGAAAAATCGACGCGCCCGTCTTTCGTCAAATACTGCTTCATTTCACCCTCTCCTCTTGCACCATTTTATAGGTTGCGGTAAGGAAATTTCTTATCACCTCGCTTTCGATTTCAAACTCCAATAAAAACGAGTCGTGCCCGTGCGGGGAATCTATATCAAGGTAAGACACGTCCTTGCCCGCTTTAATCATAGCATCGACAATCTGTCCCGACTGATACGGTGGAAACAGCCAGTCCGATGTGAACGACAGCACCAGCATCCTTGACATCACGCGCTTGAATGCCTCCACAAGACTGCCGTTGCCGTAATACTCCCCTGCATCGAAATAATCCATCGCTTTGGTTACATACAGGTAAGTGTTGGCATCAAAGCGGTCAACAAACTTGCTTCCCTGATAATCAAGATACGTTTCCACCTCAAACTCGGAGATAAAGTCAAAGCTGAAAGCCTCGCGTTCCCTCAATTTGCGTCCGAATTTTCTATGCATAGCCTCATCGCTAAGATAAGTAATATGCCCTATCATACGCGCGATAGCAAGCCCCGTAGCAGGCACAGGCTTGCCGTAATAATTGCCGTTGTTCCAGTTCGGGTCAAAGGTGATAGCATTTCTACCCACGGCATCAAAAGCGATACTTTGCGCGGAAAGACAACTTGTCGAGGCTATAATAATTGATGATGCGATTTTATCGGGGTAGCGAAGCGCCCATTCCAACGCCTGCATCCCTCCCATAGAACCGCCCGTTACGGTCAACAGCTTTTCTATACCGAGATACTCCACCAAGCGGTGTTGCACTTTCACCATATCCCCGATAGTAACCACGGGAAACGCCATACCATAAGGCTTACCCGTGCGGGGGTTTATCGAGGAGGGACCCGTTGTCCCGACACATCCCCCAAGCACGTTGGAACATATAACGAAATACTTATCCGTATCAAAAGCCTTGCCGGGGCCTATCATATCCTCCCACCATCCCGGCTTGCTGTCGTTCGGGGAGTGATACCCCGCCGCATGAGCATCACCCGAAAGCGCATGGCATATAAGAATAGCGTTATCGCGTTCGGGGGTAAGTTTGCCGTAAGTCTCATAAGCTACGGTAATAGGTCCGAACCTTACCCCGGAATCCAATTCGAGGTAATTGTCTTTATATTCAGCAAAGGTGAAATACTGTGTTTGAACTAAGCCGATTGTCTTATTATTGCCCATCGGCAAACTCCTATAAATTAAGTCTATTATTTTAACCTCTCTTGCAGGATAAGTAAAGCAAAATTAATTTTTATAGTTTATATTTGACAATGCGGGGGTTGGGGAGTAATATATAAGAAAGGCGTATATTTGGACTATATTAAGTTAGAGGCGGGTAGGCGGTTATGTCGATACTCCAACCCCTTCCTTCGGAAGAGGCTCGGAACTTGATGACCGGATGGTTTAAGAGAAGACTTTTAGGTAATAATTCGGTTGCCGAGTTCCCCTCACCAATTTATATAGCCGGTAAATTGGTGAGGAGTGTATTGAGGCAACCAACCAGTTATGGAAGCGGTCATCTCGATACTCCAAGCCCTTCCTTCGGAAGAGGCTCGGAACTTGATGACCGGATGGTTTAAGAAAAGACTTTTAGGCAATAATTCGGTTGCCGAGTGCCGAGCGAAGCGAGGTGTATCGAGGCAACCAACCGGTTACGGAAGCGGTCATCTCGATACTGCCCCTCCGTTCCATCGGGGCTATCCTTCGACTACGCTCAGGACGGCGCTCGATGACCGGGTGGTTTAAGAAAAGACTTCATAGGTAACAAACCGGTTATCGAGTTTTTCGCGAAGCGAAAAGTATCGAGATAACCAACCAAAATAAAGGAGAGAAAAAACAATGATTAGACATATCACCAAAGCGATTGTTTTATTAACCATAGCCGCAGGGCTTGCGGGCTGTGCCAAAAGCGAGACTGTTAGACCGGACGAGCCTGCCGATAAAACCCGCAGTTTTGACGGCGAACTTATCACGCCGAGAATGAA
>CAZQBT010000061.1:0-14194 GCA_964591955.1 uncultured Brevinematales bacterium
CGAAATTTTCGGGTTGACCGTATTCTTGAAATAGAAAAGGTGGAAGATTAAAACTCTTGTGTTTATACTAATCTGTAATAGTCAGAACTTGATTTGACACCCATTTTCAAAAGGCTACACTACTGTCTTATCAAATCCGAACATTTTATCTTGACTAATTCATATTTTAATTGAATCCGAGTATCTTTGCTAATTCAATTTAAGGCACAATTAAGTTTATACTGCCTAAATATTTTCAGGACATTTCTATTTCAATGAAACCTGCGAAATTTCAATCTTATTGATACAAAAAAATCGCGCTTGCTTGATAAAAAAAGAAAAATAAAGTATAATTATTCGGCTTGAGGGCGATTAGCTCAGTTGGTTTAGAGCACTTGCTTGACATGCAAGGGGTCACTGGTTCGAATCCGGTATCGCCCAGATGAGTCCCCAAATCGATTTTGCACGGTTCGGGGATTTTTTGTATGTTTTTATATATTCGGAAATTGTGGTATATTATCTTTTGAGGCAAATATGAAAAAAATCGGATTGACGATTTTACCTTTTCTCTTGATTTTTGCGGGATGCGCCGTTAATGTCCAGAATTTAATACGCGAGGGGAAACTTGAGGAGGCAAAACGTGAGTGCGATAAACGTCCCCCCGACAAACAAGCCGAGTGCCGAATTTTAATCGGGGATACTTATTTCCAGAGAGAGGATTACGAGAAGGCGGGGGAATTTTATAAACTTGCAAATCACAATGAGGGATTAATAAAAATCGCGGAAATTTATATAGTTGCGGAAAATTATAAAGAGGCGGAAAAATATTACGCTCTCGGTGAAAGCCTTACCCCCGATATATATATCCGTCTCAGTGATTTGGCTATAAAAAAAGGCGCTATTGCCGATTTCGAGAAATACTATATACAGGGCGGCAAATCAGACAAAGATATATCTATCCGTCTTGCCGAATACTATCTTAATCGCGACGATTATGAAAAGGCTTATGAATACTATAAAAATGCCGATGCGGAAAAACGGGGCGGACTTAAAATCGGCGATAAATTTTTCTCAAAACAGGACTACGAACAGGCTCGTTACTACTATCAAAAATCCGGCAATACGGAGAAAGAAAAAATCACGTTGACAAAGCTCGGTGAAATTGCTCTCGAAAAAAAAGACTATGAAAAAGCAAGGGAATATTTTTCAGGATCCGGGGAAACCAACCGTATCGAAATTGTCGATAACAGGCTTAGTCTTGTAGGCGACACGCAAGCTCAACTCCTTGCCATATTATCCGTTGATGAATTAATCCGAGCCTACAATGCGCTTCCGAGACGTATCAGGGAAAATATCTCCAAAGATATAACTTTCTACATAAAAACTCTTAGTGAACTCAAAGAGGCGGACACGATAGTTACGCGAAATATAGACGGGCAAACGTTAAACCGTTACAATCAGGCATATCCCGCATATTTAGAGGTTTATGAGCAATACCGTGAAGTCATAAAAACCTCCGATGATTTACCGACATTGCGTCAACATCGCGCAAAGCTTGATGAGCAAAAGCGCATTTTAAATGATATAGTTTTCCGTTTTGAAACCCGTCTTAAAGAGGCGCAGGACGAGATTGACCTGCGGGTCGATAGCGCAGCGGAGGCTTTCCTTGAGATAACCGACAAGGATTTAAGATTGAGAATTAACGCGGCTTTTCTAAGACTTCGTCATTTCCCCGGAATGTATTTTTGGGTGGAGAGATTTAAAGAAAAAACGCGGGAAGAGTAAATCTCCCCGCGCCTATCGTGATTTGATTTAGTGTCAGTTTGTAAGGGTAATTTCAGGAAATCTTGAACGAGCCGTCCATCCGCTTTCCGTAAAAAAATCCACTCCCCAATAATGATTACCGGCAACAATATCATCATCGCCCGTGAAATTGAAACTATCTACATCCGGCCCTAAATTTGTCTCCCAATTTTTTATCCAATCGGACTTGTTTTCCAACCAAATTCTTATTTCTTTCAAATCTCCTAAATTAGTCGGCAAATCCCAACTGAAATCTATATTATTTTTTGGAACTGTGGCTGCGTTAGTAGGAGAGAGACTTAAATTATCGTATGCCAAACCTATAGGCGCAAGATTCGTACTTCCGCTTAAGCCGTTGGTAATAGTGAACCAAGCATAACGATACTTTTCGATTTCCAAATTTCCCCAATTTTCGGTATCGTACAATTCCCACGTTACCAAAAAATCTTCAGCTTTTTCCGAAATTTTGATAACTCCACTATATTCTTTTCCTTCAATAAAATTCGCAGCATCCAAATATTGCCAACAGCTATCTTTATTAATCCACAAAACGGCTTCCGTTACTTCAACGTTTGTAATAATATAATTTATCTCATAAATAGGAGGTTCATCAAAAGGAATAGTAATTTTTGAATTTAATCCGTAATATCCATCGGGTTCATAATCAGAAGCATATCTGTCGGCAAACCATAAATCCTGATTGGCATTACCGCTCCAATCTACGCGGAACTTGTAAATACTTTCTCCCACAGGAACAACTCTTTCGACTTCATATTGTTCTTCGGCTTCATTATAGGTCATTACCTCATTTCTGCCCCATCCGTTAAAAGAGCCTGATAAATAAACTTCTCTAAACTCAGATCCCCTAAAATTATCGGTAGAGGGTTTAAACACAAAAAGATGCTTATGCCCCTCAGTATAGGTAGCCTGCGCAATAGCGGATTCATCCATACCGGACTTGGTAGCTTTTGCATATAAAACAGCAGTTTCGGTTAAAGCAATCGCTTCGGTGTATTCAGTCCAGTTAGTATCACCGGTATGGTAAAAAATTACAGCGCCTTCCGTTTCGGTCGATATGGAAACATCTACACCCTCGCTTACATCAAAAACCCCCGCTTCCGGTGAAAACACAGGCTTTGCAACCTGTGACGGTTGCTTATCTTTATCATTTTCATTATCCGTTGTGGCAAACTCCCCACAACCAAAAACGCCTAAAGCTAAAATCAAAAAACAGATACCACCCAGCTTTTTCATAACCGCCTCCGTTTTTATTTTGTGAATAGTATATCACATTCTGCAAATAAATCAAATTATTTCAAGAAAAAACGTTACCATCGTATTTGCTTTTAAATTAAAGGAGGCATTTTCAACAAAATGCTAATTATTTATTTTAAGTATATTCGTTACCCAATTCGTCCTGAAATTCGTAAACCTCGATATTGAAATATTCGTAATATCAAACACTTGCACGTTTATAAAACGGTTGGTATTCCCGCCGTCAATCTGCACGATTACCGTAGCGTTTATGGCATTCTGCTTGCTATCAAGATGTTGCGACATATCGGTTTCCTGTATAATTTCGTATTGGTGCTGATGGTGATGGTTTATTTCTTTCGGCACTGTCGCCCTGCCCGCGAAAAAAGAACCTATACACCCGCCGAGTAATATTAACCCCGCGATTATTATTTCAAGCATTTTCATTTTACCTCCCGAAAATATCGCCGTTCCACCCCGCGCTCATCCGCTTCAAGATAGCATTCCAAAATTTCATTACGGTTTCCCGTCTCCCGATACGAAACGTGCAGAAAATCTACCCGGTCATCATAGTAATAAATCAGCTGGTCAAAATCCAACTTTTTCAATATTTCCAATAACGTATAATCACCGTAGCACGGAATATCCGCCGCTCTGCCGGTTAGATGGTCGCTGTTTTCCGAACCGCCGACAAGCCTATTAACCCGATAGCAACGATAGCCTGAATTGATAGATATAGGTCTTTGAAATTTATCCCGCGCGGGCTGTAAGACATTTTTTACAAGCGCGGATATATTGCGATATATCTCCTCATTGATTTGCCATTGCTCATCAATAGAATGCCGTCCCGCAGTCGGGCTTCTTAAAAACTCCGACAAGGTGAAATTCTCTGATAATCTTTCCTCAAATTTCATCTTTTCCTCCTCGTTTTTTGTGTCCTTGCCGGTCGCGAGGCTATAAACTGCCGAAACATTTCCTTTTTTTCATTCATTTCTAAATCTTTCATTTCTTTTTCACGTTGCATAGCCCAACCTAAAAATGCATTCCATAAACTTTTACCGCCCATCTTTATCTCCTTAAATATCATTCTGATTATTCTACTTTAGTTTTACCCTTTAGTGTCATTCTGATTTTTACTCCTTTAGCCCTACCCCTGAAGAATCTACCTCGGTTAAAAGAGATTCCTCACGGGTTAGACTTACGCGGGTATAATCAGAATGACACATTCATTCCCCCTTTAAACCATCCGGTCATCGAGTTCTCCCGCACCAATTTCCCCGCTTCTCCGGGTTTCCTAATAAATTAGTGCGGGGGAGTATCGATATGACCACATCGAGATGACCACTATCCCCCTATTCTGAAAACTGCGGTCATATCCTGATACATAATCGCGCCCTCAAGCGGAGCGTCTTCTTGCCAAGTCCCGATATTGGCATTGCGGATTTCTAAGTCAAGGGGCGGTCTTAGATGTTGGTAGCATTTCAGTATCTTATATCCCTGTAGCGGGAAAATCTGCCCGAAAATTGTTTGAGTAAACCCGCCCTGATAGTATGCAAAAATTGCTTTAAGTCCGGGATTATATGCCGTTGCATTTTCCGCTATAATCAAAAAGTTCTCATCGGCGCGAAAACCGTCATCGACAACATCGGGGCTTAACGAACTGTATAAAACCCCGTCTTTGATAAACTTATCTTTCAGATAATCGTCAAAATCGGTGCGCTCTATAAAGATATGGTCATCATCGGCAAAATACTTGAAGTCCCTGTCAATTCCTTTTTTTTCCTGAAAAATCAGATTATAAAACTTATGCGTATATTTCCCGCCGATACCCTTAACCGTTCGGCGCGTTAATGTTATTACCGCCTCAAGGTCTTTATAATTGTCGGTGTCCAAAAGTTCGTCCATATCAATTTCATTAAACCCTTCATAATTAACATCGTCCAAATTCGCAAAAGTTGATTTGGGAATAATTTGAAATATCGAATAATTCATTAAATCCCTTTCTTCAATAGAAATTTTATGTCCAAACAAAAATACATAATCTATACCATTACCAACAATCCCACCGGTGCCGGGTCGAATAATAAAATTTTCAAAATAACAATTTATAAATTCCATAAAACCATTCGGGAACGTTAAAATACGAAAGTAAGGTTTTGATGAATGTATGTTTTTAAAATCGCAGTTTTTTACATAAAAAACTCCTCCAAAGGTAGGATTTATGGCAAGTTGAACTATACCCCCATTAGTAATAAAAACATTGTTTTCAAAAAAAACATTTGTAGTGGTATTAAACCTAAATAAAATACCTTTGTTGAAACCAAGAATGGTAAAAAAACTATTTCTAACCGAAAAATTATCATAAAAATTGGAAGAATATGCTAAAGATTTGATAATACAATTTTCAATAATTATCCCTACCGTCCCATTATCAATAACAGAGTTAAATATACAATATTTTATCGTTGTTTTGGTATAAGTCCTTGCTAAAACCGTCAATGTTAATTCCGGAACTTTTGTAAACAAAATAAACGCTGAGGTATAAGCCGCCCCTATAATAATAATATTATCAACCCCCGCCTCCGTATCCGCATTAATAGTATATGCCCCCGTTGTCGTTGTCGGTAATACTACAATCCAGTTACCGCCCCCCCACGTTGTCGTGTCGATAGTCCCGCTATTTGGCGCAAATTTCAACTTCCACCCCTCCCCTATTTTTTGCGCTATAAAACTTTCAATATCGCGAGGGTATATTTGCGGTGTAGCGGTCATTATATCTTTAAGTCTTCGGTTAAACGCCCTTACCTTATTTGAGTTCATTAACATAATTTCTCTCCTGTTTTTATCCCTGTTAGCGGTTATCTCGATACGCCCATTAAAGTGTCATTCTGATTACTCTACCCCGCACCAATTTGTAAGCACATACGAATTAGCCCGCTACGAGTAGCCCGCAAATTGGTGCGGGGCTTTACCCCTGAAGAATCTACCTCAGTTAAAGGAGATTCCTCACGGGTTAGACTTACGCGGTTTAATCGGAATGACACCGTTGCGGTTATCTCGATACCCTTCGACTACGCTCAGGGCAGGCTTTTCGCTTCGCGAAAAACTCGATAACCGGTTTATCACCTAAAAGTCTCCCATTTAACCATCTGGTCATCGAGTTCGCCGATAGGCGAGTATCGAGATGACCACATCGAGGCAACCATCCCCTTAAACCACCCTAAAATCCCGCAAAAATATTTCCTAATTGATTTTCCAATTCTCTTTTTGTATCCTCTTCCGCTTCATTGATTTCTATATTTATTACGCCTATATTCAAACTTTTTTGCATTTCAGTTACCCCCATTCCCGTTAATGCCTGCGCTGTCTGAATATCAGTCATTCCCGTAGCGCGCAAGGCTCGCGTTGCCTTAGCAATCTGATAGATATTTTCCTTATCAAAAAGACCTGCCTGCTCAAGATAGCGAAGACGGTTTAATAAATCAAGTTCTTTTTGTTTTTCCGAGACTATATCCTCTTGTAATTCCTTCTGTAAGCGTAAAATCCTGACCTTAAACTCATTTTGCTTAATAGAGTCCTCTTCCATCGCAAGCAAAGTTTCAAGATATTCAATCTGTGCCTGAACGTTACCGGTAATATCCTCCCCCGATTCTTTCAAAACTCTAAACTCGCTTTCAAGATATTCAAGCCCGCGTATCGCTTCAAACCTGTCGATTATATATTGATTATCCTCAATCTGTTTACCGAATGCATAAGCCTCAGCCTGCGCTCTTGCATAAGCCGCCTGAGCGTCGGCAATTCTCTTTTCTAAATCCTCCATTTCTTTAGTTTTTACGCCCATCGCCAATGGTTTTGCCATATTTGCTAATTGGGCTTCTAATGCAAGAAGTTTATCAAATTCGGATTTAGCAATTTCCTCTTGCGTTTTTTTCTGCTGTTCAAGTAGCGAATTGGTATCCTTCAGCATTTGCAAGTCATCATCATAAGACAACGATATAAACCGAATAACCTGATTAATCCGCTCAAGTTCCGCCCTATGATATTCAAGCTCACGGGTAATAGGCTTTAGCTTTTCAAGCTGTCCGTCATAAGCACGCTCCACCTCTTTAGCCGATTTTTCCATCTCTTCATTGGCTTTTGCAATATGGTCAATAATATCGGCAATAAGCGAAATCCCGCCGGCAACCGCACCGGCAATGTCCCCCGCCATTACACTACCCGCTATCCGCGTAAGAGACTGCATATTGCGAATCATGAATTTTAGCTCGTCGTTGGAAGCCCCCAAAGCATCAAAAAGCTCCCCCATAGCGGAAGAAAGTTCGCGAAGGGTATGCAATGCTTTTACCGTCTGCGATACATAACCCTCTTTGGCTCTGACGGTTTCCTCAAGGGTTTTGAGTATATTTTCGTTGTCCGAATATATCCCTGCAAGGCTTTCCCTCTCCTCTTTAGTAAGGTCATCTTTTCGGGCATATTGTTCCAACAGACGGGAATTTGCCTCCGCAATAAGTTTGAGATTTTTCAAATTTTCTACCTGAAATATCACTCCGGTTTTCATACCTTTCGTATATTCCTCCGCCAAGACAGATAACTTCCGATGGTTTTCGCCGATTTGTTCAAGCAGTCTCAAACTCTCGCGGTAATCATCAACGGTAGATTTATCAATTGCCATTTTTGCCTCCGTTTTGTCTTTGCATATTCTTTAAAGTATCTAATTTTTCGCGGTCAAGCGATATATCCGTATTATTCCCCTCTTGCGAAACAAGCAGATGCTCAATCGCTTTTGACGGGGAATGACGGATACACGCATCGGTTATCCTGTCGTTTGTCTTAAAACTTTCGTTCTTTGAGATAATCGCCTCAAGTTCCTGCGGATATAAAGACAAAGTCTCCCGTTTACTCCATCCGAATTCACGCCCGAAATATGCTATTACACCCTGAAGCCATAACGGGTCGGATGGTTCACGGGACTTTTTATCGCCGCGCTTAAAAAAATTAAAATTATGGGCTTCCTTTAAAATATTCAGCTTATCCCGAAAACTTAAAAAAAACGGTCTCCTGTAAACCGCCAATTCTATAAGCAATTTCGGGATAGACTTATGTCCGCGCGCACCCTTCCTAATTCCGATTGATTTAACCTGTGCCTCAAACTCAATAACCTCGCGAAGGGAAAACCGCCTCAACTTAACCTTTCTCCCGAAACCGATACGGATTTCCTTGTAAACCTCAAGACTTGAAAAAATATCCATAAAGACACTCCTCTTAAAAATATTCGGGCAGGCAACCGCACAGCCTTCCTTATATAATCGTAAATTTGCGGTTGCTTTACCCAATCCGCCGACACAATAAACAAGTTTAACGTTATGCGGATGTTTTAAACGCGGATACGAAAATAGATTGCTGGATATTACCCGCTATGTCCTTTGCGCATGCGACAAGCAGGTTATAATCCGTATCCGGGAAAAGTCCGCTAACGGGTAAAACCTTTATCTTAGTTGCGTAAATACGGTAACTGCTTGTCTCATCGGGATTCCCGTTATTCCATTCGTCAACCGAAACGGTTTTGGTAGTCCCGTTATACCCGGTGATAGGGTAAACCGTATCTCCAGCACCCGCGCCGTCCGTTATTTGAATCATCAGGTCCTTGTAAATATCATCAACGGATAAC
Source organism: uncultured Brevinematales bacterium (assembly GCA_964591955.1). Classification (GTDB taxonomy): domain Bacteria; phylum Spirochaetota; class Brevinematia; order Brevinematales; family CAZQBT01; genus CAZQBT01. The sequence goes on from CAZQBT010000061.1 coordinate 8,705, forward strand.
TCGCCGCCCTCAAGAGCTATGGTATTTGCGCTTCCGCCGGTAGCCTTACCCTCAATAACCGCTTCGCTTGATATGGAAATATTAACAGCCTCGCGGTCTGCAAGTTTAGATAACGTAATAACGGCATTAGGCAACCCTCCCGACAGATGGCGTAACGGTTCGCTCATAACGACAACGGGCTCTACCGATACGTTTACATCAATAGACTTGTCAACAGGCGAAACGCCGTTCACAAAGGGGCTTATATCATCGCCGCTAACCGAAACGTCGCCGATAACAAACAGGTAACGTCCCGCCCCGGCATCAAAATCGGGAAACATAGTCATAGTAACGCGGTAAACCCTTTCGGAATCGTGGGCATAAGGAATCTCGACCGCATCGGCATTACCCGCCTTCCAGATAATAAAGTCATCATCGACAAACCCCTCATTGTCGGTGCCGAAAGCGCCGAGAGTGTTAATCGGATGGATTTTCAATTTGACGGTTTTGTCCAACATATCAGCGCCGGCATTAACCCCGACACCGAAAGCCTTTTTCCCGTTTTGAGAAAAAATAGTCCCAAAAGGAATGGCAAGTTGGAGTTTCTCCAAACCGCTTTGCGCAATCCCGAAAGATATAGAGCCGTTTTCACCCTGAAGGATTTTCTTTACCACAGTCTCACCTGTTTGGTCGATTTTAACGTCTCGATATTGAGGGGCGTAACGGACCGAGGTGCCACCCTGAGTAGCGCCTATACTCACCCATCCCGCTCCGTCCCAATACCAGATTTTACAAGCGCCGAGTTGTATGGCGCCCGGGTCAATTTGATAGCCCATATTTTTAAACCTCCTTCAAACAAATATCCCGATTTTGCCTTAACCGATAATACTCATCCCTGCTTAGATAAACAGCCCTTTCCCCGCCGGGAAAATCGAGAAACCCGAAACCGAGAAAGACATAAGCGCAGAGATTAACCCTTCCCCTGCCCTCAAGGCTACAGGATGGGGTTATCAAATAACGTTTCTTTTTGGAATTTTTTTTCTTTGCCATAATCCCTCCTTACAATGCGGTCTCGTATCGCCACAGTTCAAAGGATAGAATCCGGCAGCGTGCAAACCTCTCCTCCCCGCGCCCCCCTCCGATTTTGCTTATCGAGGGGGTAATGCGCAACAGGCGAAGGTTTTTAACCGTATCGTTCAGGGTGGGGTCGGCGCAAATTTTGGATTTTACAAGAGAACTCAGGCGAATTGTTTCCTTGACCGACTTCTCCACTAAGGGCGCAGGCGTTACGCTCGCAACCTTAATATTGACAAAGAAACTATGACGCGCAAACGTCCCGCGATACTCAAAAGTCTCCGATGGATTTGCTTCCTCTATAATCGCAAAATTCCTTACGCTCAATGGAATATCGCCATCCCATTCGCCGATAAGCACGCTTTCCAAGTCCCCGATATCCGACAGCTTTTCTTTTATTTCATCAAGAACGCATATCATAATTAATCTCCCATACTAAAATAGCGTCTTTCGGGTGCAATAATCTTTGTGCGCCCCTTGCCCGCCTCATCGGGATTAAGCATTATTTCCCTTCGCTCAATACGGCTCAAGAGATATTCCGCCTCCTCATTGAGATAGGCATATTTTCCGTCCGCCTCCCCAAACTCCTCGTTAAGCATCTCAAAAGCGGTTTTCAATCGGCATATACGACTTAAAATCTCCGGGACGGGAGAAAGCGGAACGCTTGCTATATCCGAGAGACGGGAATTAATAAGCACGGTTATATCCTCAATTTTGGAAAGAATATCGCCGTCGCTCCAACTCCCGTCCGGCGGGAGAAGTCTCTTGATTGCCTTGACCGATTTTATATCATCAACGGAACAATATCCCACAGGAAACCTCCTTTAAAATCCGGGGCGGGAGGGGGTGCCCCCTCCCTAAGCCTTCACAATCTTTTCCGTCCTTGGAAAGCGGTTTAAACCAAATCCCTGTCATTAAGCAGAGAGGCTTCCCCGAAACGGATATAAACTTCATTCCCCGCGCGGCTACGCGTTGGTAACTTTTACGGCAAGCTCAGGGAAAGAATAGCCCACGTTCCCGCAAGCATCTGCCCCGACGGTAAGACATCTGTCCTCAAACGTAGTGTCTTTCACGCCGACATTAACCCCGCCGATAGACACAAAAAGCAGGGGCTTGATAAACTCGTTGGTGGCGACAAAATACCAGTCGGACGGGTCGCTGAGACGGGCATCGACAACATACTCAAGCGCGCCGTAATGGACGTTATCCCCGCCGTCACGAAGTTTTGCGCGGGTTATCTCCATAAACTTAACCTCAAGTTCGGGGGGGATTATCGCAAGGTCGCCGGTGATATTCAGGATGCGTCCTTTGTCGTCCTTAAACTTCTTCATAGTGAACCTGCACTTTTCAATATCCGACAGGATATTCGCGACAGTAACGCCCGAACCCGAAATAAGGTTGACGTTTTCCCTGCCGTCGTCCGCGAAAAACGGAACACCGTCATAAGCGAGGTTGGTATCTCCGTTTTCAAGCGCCTGGATAATAATATCCGAGGGGTAGTCTTTCCTGAATTGCGTTCCAAGTTGAGATACTTTTTGCTTCATAAATCCGGCAAGCGCGGTCTTGGAGTTTTCCCAAACCTTGCGGTAAGGGATTTTGATAGTCAACTCCCAGTCCTTCTTTTTGACCGTGTAATCATAATTTTTAATATCCTCAATATGGCGCGCGCCTATCCATTCCCGCACGCGGGGTAATGCGCCTATCCACTCAAACGGCGTAATCGCTTCGGTGTCGTTAATCTCCGATGTGAACAGGTTATAGCTCACGGGGGATTGCTTAAAAGCCTTGCCGAAATCATCGCGGACAAATTTTTCAATACGGTTTAACTCCGTAATGTCCAAAGGCATAATTTTCCTCCTTAACTAAAATTTCATAGGGTCAATCCACCATCCGATTGACGGTTCAACATCAACAACGGTCCCGACAAAGACGGAGTTTTCCGAAGTAAGCGCCAATGCTCCCGCTCCCGATGCGTAAACGGGCTTGCCCGTATTTGCGCGTGCGGCGGTGGCTTCCGCATAGAAAAACGGGGGGCCGTAGTCAAATTCGCAAGGTTCGCCGCTTCCCGCACTCGCTTTGATTATACCCGCAAATACGCATCCCGCAACATCGTTAATCTCATCAACCTTGCCGTCGGCGTTAAACATCGCGATAGTCCCGCGGCTCACCTCCTTTTCATCCTCGACTATCCCGTTGCCGAGACGTTCACTGCCGAGAAACTTAAATCTTGTAATTTTTGCCACTTTTACCTCCTGTGGATAAATTATGCGATACTGAAATCGGAATTTTCATCGTGGAAAGTCGGGTCAATACCGTTAGCAGAGTCTTCGGGAACGTTTTTATCCCCGACCTTAATCTGCGGGGACGTGTGAATAGAGATACCCGATTGGAAAGTCTCACAAAGACGTTTTTCGGTTTCTTCCCTGCCGTATTTTTCAAAGAGAGTATCGTAAATCTTTGATACGGACTTCCTTTGCGCCGGAATTATTTTCCCATCGACAATGAGCCGCTCTAAAAAATCGTTTTTGGTTTTGCGAATAAAATCCTCGATTTGACGTTTGTAATCTTCCTTCAAGCGGGATAACTCCTCGCGCTCTTTACTAAGCGTATTTTCCAAAACCTCAACCCTGCTTAAAAGCGCCTCTGCGGATTGAGCCCCGTTTGAGATTTGGAGACGTTCAAAGCCCTCGACTAAAACGCCGTCAAAATTCCCGAAAATGGATTCAAGGGAATGCTCCGCCGGCTCTGCAATACCGAACACTATCCCCATTATGACCTCACCGAGACACTGCCCGTCGGATAAAACAAAATCCTTGCCTATCTCGACCGAGCGGTCTTCGGGGATTTCGCCGTTTGCAAGTTTGTCGTAAACCTCATCTGCAACCGCCACGTCCCCGATTGCGGAATTTCCCGAAAGCTCAAGTTTTTCGATATAGCCCCGCATAAGCGCATTTTCGTGGGAATCACCGACTTTGACTTTCGGTTTAAACCCGTCTTCCATCGCGCGAATTGTGTTTTCAACCAAGTCTTTGATTCGGGCAACGCTTATAAAACGCCCGTCGTTTGTGTATCCCGCTTTAATCATCTCAATACTTTTAAGCGACTTCACTGTTTGCCTCCTCAGAATAATTATTTTCTATATATATAGCCACGCTTGAGGAAAACAATGACCCGCGAATCGGCAAAATTAACAAAAAATTTTTGCTATAAGCATTGAAATTTGTTCCGATAAATAAAACAAGGGGGATTGCAACAAAAGATACCCTTAAAACGGAGATACAACATATCCGTAATTAACGTTATGAGGTGATATTATGGCGAAACGAAGATTTTTTTTATCTTTTATACTAATAATTTTTATAATACTGATTGTCTGCGCGGGAACTTTTTTTGCCCTGTATAAAGTCGGGGTTGTAAACATAAGCGAGGAGACAATAAACGAGTTTCATACAAAGCGGACTAACATCTCCGCACTAAAAGAAAATGTCGGCAAACTGGAAAAAGAGGCAAAAAGGAATTGGGAATTCCGAAGAGGGGAAAAAGAGGAGATAAACCTTCACACGTTATATTACCTTAATACCCGTCTTGCGCTGTATAAGATTGAAAAAGGGAGACTTCCCGACCTCATTGAACTTATGCTGTATCTCGACCCAATTCCGCGCGAGATATTTTCAGGCGATAATTCAATCCATCTGTCAAAAAACAATTTCGGCGGATGGTATTATAACCGCGATGATGAAAAAATCGAGGCAAATATCGAGGTGTCAAAATGAAAAAGTTTATAAAAATCGGATTTGTTATAATTATATCGTGTATGTTTTCCGCCTGCGAATTAAGCGGAATAGGTGAAAGATTGTCTGCGCTATGGGAACGTATAGGCGGAATTTTTGAGCAGGAAAAAACCGAAAAACCGCTTGCAGAACCGGAATTCAAGGAAAAGGAAAAACATTTCCTCCAAACAATTACCGACAACGCAATCGACCATATCCTTGCTAAAATACAAACAAGAGAGGATGAATTAAAGCTGAAAGAAAAGCTCTTAACCGATGCGATAAAATATCAGGAAATCATACATCCGAATTTTCAATTTCATAAAGAGCAGTCCCAAAAAATGAGGGACTACACGTCAAGACTTATTATAGAGGCTTATGAGGATATACACGCGGAAAAACCGCGAAACGTGAATGAACTTCGGGATTTTGCCCGCAACGTTATGAAGTTAGACAAAAAATTAGAAAGACCCGAACCTCATACCCCCTTTTGGAAAAAAATCCCCGTAATCAGGGATATTGTATCTAAATCGTAATAGCTTTTCTTATGAAGAATCTCCTTCACAATAAGATAGATTCTTCACGGGTTAGACTATCGCAGGTATAATCGGAATGACACGGAACGGTGGCGTTGTCGTCCCCGACTGCATGCCCCCCGCCCACCCTC
>CAZQBT010000061.1:14294-14395 GCA_964591955.1 uncultured Brevinematales bacterium
GAGATAGAGATACTTCACGGGTTAGACTATCGCGGGTGTAATCAGTATGACACGGAACGGTGGCGTTGTCGTCCCCGACTGCATGCCCCCCGCCCACCCTC
>CAZQBT010000062.1:0-13925 GCA_964591955.1 uncultured Brevinematales bacterium
AGTTTAAAATTGAAAAAGCGTTTACCGATACCAAAATAGGTAAAAGGACTTTATTTATCACCCGTTTTATACCGAAAATATAGTAATAAAGGAGCTTCTATGAAAATTCGTAATATGGGCGAAGAAGGTGTTTTGCTTACCAATGGCGGACAATTATCGCTTATTTTTATCGGGGTAGGAAGTGCTTTTGCTAAAAGGAATTTCCAGACCAATTTACTGATAATTAAAGGCGAAGACCATCTCCAAATAGACAGCGGAACTCGTTGCAGTATGGCGCTTATGGAAATGGGGCTTAGCGTAACCAAAATAAAAAACTATTACATAACCCATTCTCACGCCGACCATATCGGAGGATTGGAAGAAATCGGTTTGATGGGGCGGTATGTTACAAAATCCTGCCCGCGCATTTTTATTACCCCCGAATACCAAAAAATCCTCTGGGATATGTCGCTGCAGGGCGGCAGTAAATTCAGTGAAAAAAATAACGGTAATTTCCTTTCATTTGAAGACTTCTTTGAAATTGAACGTCCCGTTAAACTTGACGGATTTTCCCGCGACGTTTATGAATTTAACGCGGGCAGCATTAATATCAAATCTATGAGAACTATGCATATTCCTGAAGATGCGGAAAGCTGGAAGGATTCCTTTTGGAGCGCGGGAGTCATTATAGACAACCGGGTTATGTTTTCGGGCGACACCCGTTTTGACAAGAATTTGATTTTGGAATTCGACGGGGTTTTTAATTTTGAACTTATCATTCACGATGTCCAGTTTTTTACCGGGGGTGTTCACGCATCAATTGATGAATTAAACACTTTCCCCGATAATATTAAATCAAAAATGCTCCTTGTCCATTACGGAGATAACTGGGAAAAATTCGACGATAAAGTCAGGGAATACGGGTTTATGGGCTTTCTTTCTCCCAAAACTTTCTATGATTTTGATTAAATACAATTAATAATTTCCTGTATGAAAGCAAAAGTTTAATATATGGGTATATCATTTATCTCTAACCTTCCGCTCCTATAAATAAAGTTATACCCTTTTTTGAGCCGATAATCTAATAATCTATAATTCGGATATAACTATGGGTTTTGAGCAGATTGACAATTTTATTAATCAACTGTTAAACAGCAATGCAATAAAGAATCTCCCTCCTCACGAAAAAGAGGATAACGTTTTGACCTTCCTCTCGCAAAATGAGGAGAAACTTAAAGCAACTTTTGCCTCCGCAAATTATCTCCCAGACCAACCATGGCAAAACGTTAAAGCCGAGTTTGTTACCCGGCTCGGCGCTATTATTACCGAACAGGTAAAACCTTCTTTAAACAAACTTATTTTTGATTCGCTTAGTCTTGAGTGGAAAGCTAAATATATCGACTTTTTAATATCCGATATTGACTTTAGAAACAAACTATACACGCTTTGCGAAAAACTCGTATCACGTTACAACTCAAGAAAACATTATGCAGGCATTATTAACTTTATAAATAATGATGTATTACCCCAATTTATAATGTCGGTATATGATAACCGTCGATATATATGTAACGGTCTTGTCCGTTTTGATGATGTCTCGCTTGATACTCCCGAACTCGCTATTGACTTTTTTTATACGGCAATGCTTTTCCTTCCGCTTTACGATATTACGCTTCCCAAAAAAGTCATTATGCCCCAATATAACGGGCCTATGGGTAAGGCGGTGGCTTTTCCTGAGGTTGAAAACAACGCTATTTTACGTCAGAATTTTATCGCTAAAATAAAAGAAATTATCCTTAAGGAATTTCCCGATATTTCACCTTATTTTCTTAAAATTATTCTCAAAACTTTTTACGTGCCGGAGGAGGCGGAGGACGTGCCGTATTGCGCTAAAGTTCTCAGGATTATATACGGGTTTGCTACACAGTGGCGCAAGATAAAAAAAGACCGCGGCGCGGAAAGTTTCGAGGCAAGCTGGTTTAATGTCGCAAGAATTAACCATAAATTTTACGCTTATGACCTCGGCACTCTTGATGAGTTTTACAAAATCACTATTGAAGAGGATTTGTAATGAAAAGGTTTGTCGATTTTTTAGAGAATTTTCTCACCGTAATTATTTTACTTTCCATTGTCCAGATTATTATTGATGATATAGCTGTTATCAACCTCTGGTCTGAAAATTTCAGTATGATAATGATTTTCTGCGGACTTGCTTTCGATATTATTTTCTCCATTGAGTTTATAATCCGTTCCATAGTCGCATTGAAAAACAGAAAATTCCTGTATTATTTCCTCTATGAAAAAGGATGGATTGACTTTGTTGCCTCAATCCCTCTTCTTGCAACCAACTCGGGACCCTTGTTCTATCTTGCGATTACCGGAAAAGCTACATCAGGCGCAAGAAGTATTGTCAATGTCTTAAAGGTTATCAAGGCTATACGCGTTACGCGTATTCTCAGGCTTTTAAGGACGCTTAAAATTTTCGGTAAAATCGAGAATATTTACTCCAAGATGAGTCAGCATCATATATCAAATATATCCTCGCTTGTGGTTTCAATCAGTGTCGCAATTTATTTGCTTATAACCTCGCTCGGTTTCCTTGATTTCGGCAACATACAAATTGAAGCAAAAATTTCGCTTGCCTTTACTATAATTATTATTGTCAACGTTATAGCTATTGCGTTTTTCTATTCCAAGCATTTCGCGCAGAATATCAGCGACCCGATTTACGTTATCAAGCGCGGGATGATTGAGGATGATTATAATTTTGCCGTTAAAATCAGGAAGCCTTATAAAGACGAAGAGGTTTTTGAACTCGCGAAGGTTTACAACGAAACGTGGCTCCCTATGAAAACCCGTATTCAGGCTATCCGCGCTAAAAAACGCGAAACCTCTACACCTTCCAATATAGAAATTAACGATGATTACTCAGACCTTCTTTAAAATGAGAGGATTGTATATACATATTCCTTTTTGCTTATCCAAATGCCCATACTGCGATTTTGTTAGTGGAATTGAACCCGAACCCTCGCTTGTTGATTCTTATATCCGCACGCTTCGCAAAGAACTGTCGCTTTACAAAGATGCCGAAATATCTACTATCTATATCGGAGGCGGGACTCCTTCACTGCTTAAAGCAAAACATCTTGATATGCTGTTCAATAAAATCAATACCGTTTTTGTCGTTGATAAAACGGCGGAAATTACTATTGAGGCGAATCCTGGGGATATTAACAAAACAATCGCCGCCGCTTGGAAAACACTCGGTATCAACCGCATAAGTCTCGGCTTACAATCAATGGATGATAAAATACTTCGCTTTCTCGGCAGGCGTAATACCGTATCCGATAACATACGGGCTTTCGGAATCTTACAAGAAACGGGATTTGATAATATCAGCGCGGATTTTATACTTTCAGTACGGGGCGCCGACTTGGATACCGAACTTCAAGCCCTTCTCGCCCTCAACCCATCGCATATCTCCGCCTATAATCTTACTATCGAAGAAGGAACTTTGCTATACGAACTTGAACGCAGGAGAGATTATATCCCGCTTACCGATGAGGAATATATCGCGAATTATGCGCGATGTTCGGAAATTTTAAATCAGGCGGGGTTTATCCGCTATGAAATATCCAATTTTGCCCGCGAAAAGAAATTCTATTCCCGTCACAACCTGAATTACTGGAATTACGATGATTATATCGGTGCGGGACTTTCGGCATCGGGCTTTATCAGTATCCCCGACTACGACCCCGTCCGATATACCAACTTTTCCGATTTCAAATCTTATGCCCGTAAAATACGCAATACGGAATTTCCATATAAATTTTCCGAAAAGATTTTACCTTACGTTGCCGGAAGGGAATTTGTAATGCTCGGGCTTCGTAAAACCGATGGATTTTCGCTTGATGAGTTTAAACAGCGTTTTGGGGTTTCACTTTTTGACTTGATTAACCGTAAAGATTTTGATAAAATGTCGGAGTTTATTGCCGAGGATAACGGGTATATTCTGCTTACCCCCGACGGTATCAATATTGCCGATAGCATTATCATATCTATCTGGGAATTAATGGAGTAAAAAGTTTTTCAAAAACTTGATTTTTCAAGCATCCTGTATTATCATATATTCAAATATTCTAAAATAAGGATTTTTTTATGAACGAAAATAAAGAAATTTATAAAATGCACGCGGATTTTTGTAAATTTATGGGAAGTCCGAAGCGAATTGAAATAATATTTATTTTGGGCGAGGGGGAAAAATGTGTTGAGGAACTCGCTCAATTGATGGAAATTTCGGTTTCAAATGTTTCTCAAAATCTTTCTATTATGCGCGAAAAAAAGATTGTTGAAACCCGCAGGGAGGGGACTAAGATTTTTTATTCTTTATCCAATCCGAGAATATTAGAGGCTTGTTCCATAATGCGCGATTTGATGATTGAGCAGTTGGGTAAAAAACTGAAGTTATTTAAGGAATTATAGGAGGTTGCGTGTGAAAGTTAGAGACTCCGGTATGCCTGATGAGAATTTGTGGAATACGTTTTTTGATACTAAAAAAATACTTGAGGCTTTGGAGATTGATAATAATGTAAATCGTTTGCTTGACATCGGCTTCGGTTATGGAACTTTTCTTTTGCCTATATCGCGTGTGGTAAAATCTGTAATAGGACTTGATATTGAACCCTCAATGATAGAAATTTGCAATCAAAAAATCAAGGCGGAAAATATTTCCAATATAAAATTGCTTCAAGGGGATATTTCGGATAATCAAACGGCTGATTTGCTCTTATATGAGACAATTGATTATGTAACACTTTTTAATATCCTGCATTGCGAAACTCCGAATGAGTTTTTAAAAAATATATACAACATTCTAAAACGGGGCGGAAAAGTCGGCGTAATCCATTGGAAATATGAAAACACCCCGCGAGGCCCCTCATTGCAAATCAGACCGAAACCGGAAGAAATTATCCGGTGGGCAACGGATACGGGTTTTAAACTCCTGAAGCAGGTTGATTTACCGCCGTATCATTTCGGTATTCTGTTTGAAAAATAATTTATTAACAGGAGAATAAAATTGAAATTCGGGATTATACTTGAAACCAAAGAATATGAAAAAGCATGGAATGCTTTCCGTTTTGCTGTCGCCTCACTAAAGAAAGGACACGAGGTTAAAGTCTTCCTGATGGGAGAGGCTGTTGAATGCGAAAATCTAATTCACGAAAAATTTAATGTAGTCGAGCAAATGGAGCTTTTCGTGAAGGGAGGCGGGACTTTATTTGCCTGCGGCACATGTTTGAAATCCCGTAACCTTAACGCAACCGATACCTGTCCCTTATCCACTATGAATGATTGTATTGCTATGGTTGAATGGGCGGATAAAGTTATCTCCTTTTAGCAATATCGCGCTTGGTTTTTCTATTTGCTTGTCTAAAATAAAATCCAATCTCTTCCCTATCATTTCAGCTTTGAAAAAAATAGGCTTTGCCTGTTTTCTTGAAACAATATCCTATTTGGTTTATTATATAAGCAGTTTAAAACGGGAGGAAGTATGAAAAACCTATTTCTACTTTTATTAATTTTTTTTATCGGAGTCTCCTGTGCAAATGAGGTGAGACTTAACCGCGTTCACGGCGTAAAAGGCGAGTTTTATCCCATTTTGCTTGAAGAGGGCATAAAATTCCATATAAACGCGCCGGAGGCAACTCTTGTAACAATTGCCGGTAGCTTTAACGGGTGGAATCCCTATGCTACCGAGCTTGAAAAAAATAAGGACGGCGTATGGAGTATTATCCTTCCTCTTCGCGCGGGAACGCGATATTATTATAAATACCTCATAGACGGGTTCTGGCTCGCCGACCCCGACAATCCCAATACCGTTCCAGACGGTTACGGCGGTGTTAATTCAGAGATTTTTTTCCCCGTTGAATGACAGATAAGGAGTAAAGAATGAAGTTTTTTAAACCTATAATACTATCAATTATTTCCATATTTCTGGCAAATTTTGCTTTTGCGAATGAAAAAACAAGTTTTGATTTGGAAAGACTAAGCCTGACCAAAGGCGTTGTAATACGCACACTTGATAACGGTCTCAGAGTGATTATCAAGGAAGACCGCTCTATCCCGCTTGTGGGTTTTGCCGTAGCTTACCGCGTAGGCTTTCGTGATGAAGACCCCGAAGGCGGTAACACCGGACTTACCCATCTCCTTGAGCATATGCTTTTCAAGGGAACAAAGAATTATCCTAAGGGCGAGTTTGACAGGATTATGACCGAAATAGGCGCGCGGAATAACGCATACACGTCTTATGAGCATACGGTTTACTGGCAGATTTTACCGGCTTCGGGGATTGATACTGCGGCTTTGCTTGAGGCGGACAGGATGGTCAACTCGTTGTTTGACCCCGATGAGTTTGAAAGCGAAACCCGCGTTGTCATCAGCGAGATTACCAAATACGAAAGCAACCCTTACAGTCAACTTAGACGAAAACTTTATGAGGAGGCTTTCGGGGAGCATCCGTTTTCCATGCTTTACGGGCGCATTGATGACGTTAAAAAAGCCGACAGGGACTATGTATATAACGAGCTTTACAGAAAATACTATGTGCCGAATAACGCCTTTGTTGTGGTTACCGGTGATATTGATGCCGATGAGGCTTTTCAAACCGTAAAAAGGCATTTCGGCGATATTACCCCCGGAAGACTTGCGCAAAGAACTCCAAACCGCCTTCCTCAAAAAACGGACGTGAATGTTTATATGGAGGGGGTTGCAAGCGAAGATTTCGGTATCTTGCTTTTCCATCTGCCGACTTTCGATATGCAGGACCCGGATTTTATCGCGATGAGTTTTATCGACTGGGCTGAAATTATCGGCGGGTTCGGGTATTGGTCGATGATTGACGGCGGGTTGGGCTTTATGCGATATTCCAAAGACCCCGACTTCCCCGCTGAAACCATTGACCCCGATTATATCCGCGAAAATTTTGACGATTTCAAGATGAAACTTTTTAATCAGGAAAGAATGCGATACGATTCGGTAAACGGTCTTATGCGCACCTTGATTGGACTTGAGGGATGGATTGGTATAGATAATTACGAAAAATTAATTGCCGAATTTGAAAAACTTACCGCAGATGATATTCTCCGCGTTATACAAAGATACCTTACAAAAGAAAATTCGGTCAACGGATTTTTCAGGGCGAAAACCCGCGACAGGCACGCACAGCCTCAGGCTATTTCGACAACGGATGAGCGTAAAGGCGGCGATATCGACTATTCGGTTTTTGAAAATCCTACGGATGAGCAAATCGCTTCCATTCGCGAACTCAACGCAAACCAGACTCAATCCTCCTTTGCTTCCCTGACCGAATACTTTGAAACGGTGAGGGTGGAAACTCTTCCCAACGGCATTACGCTTATATTCCGTCCGTTTTCGATGAACGACAAGGTTGTGATACGGGTCGGGGTTGACGCGGGTTCGGTTTTTCAGACTAAGCCTTATCAGGCAAATTTTACGCATAACTTTGTGTTTAACGGAGGACCCCAGATTTATCTTAAAAACGAACTTACACGTCGCGGCGTGTCTTTCGGAGGAAATCCGGGCACGGATTTTGTAACTTACAATATAGATACTCCCGTTGAGAATTTTGCCGATGCGGTTAAATATATTTCGCTTGCGCTTGAAAACAGAAAATTTATCCCCGTTGTGCTTGAGGAGTTTAAGTTCAACTCCATAAACCGATTGAGACTTTTACAAAACAACCCCACTCCCGATGCGCAGGCGGATTTCGGGATTAACAAACTTATCTACGGCAATAAAGGAGCGGGGCTCGATTCGCACGCATCCAAACGCGATATCGTTCGCTTGAGTCTATCGGATATAGAAGATTTTTATGTAAGTTTTTACCGTCCCGAAAACACCGTCATTACGGTTGTCGGAAATGTGGATTTTGACATTGTGTTAAAAACGGTAAGTTCGGAACTCGGAGTATGGGAACAAAAACCTCCCCGTATGAATACCAACCCGTCATCACTTGAAACACCCCGACGCGATATAACCAAACGCGTTACGCTTGACACTATGCAATCCGTTGTAATGAAGGCAAGCCCCACTGTCGATTATATAGACAAAACCAATTACGCCGCTTTCAGTCTCGGAAACCTGATACTCGGCGGCGCTTTCTCCGCGCGGCTTATGCGTATTATCCGCGACCGTGAGGGGTTGACTTACGGGGTTTACACTTTCCCCCGCACATACAGGGAACAAGCGGCAATATTTCTTTATATGCAAAATTCCCCCGATGACATCGGACGCGCTCTCGATATTTTTTACAGTGAGGTTGACCGCTTTTTAAGCGATGGTCCTACCGAATATGAGATTTTCCATTTTAAAAACCGCTTTATAAACTCGTTGATTTTTAACTACGATAACGCAAACTCAATAGCCAACAGTTTCCTGCGCTATCAAATGATGAGAGGAAACCCTCTTTACGACCTTGAGTTTATCGGTATTTTAGACAGTATAGACCGCGATACGGTTATCAAGGCTATGCGGAAGTATTTCCCGAAAAACTTTTTTACCGTCATTGCGGGTAAATAGTCAGTCGGAATACAACGGACTTGCGGAATCGGCGATAATGTATTAAAATATATCACTGTAAGGCAGGGGGAATAATAAAACCGGAGGAGTTATGAAAAAATCTCAAAAGAGCCTGCTTATTCAAATCGGGATATTAGCCTTGCTTCTTTTGGCGATAGGCGGGTATTATCTTATGAAGATATTGCCCGGAATTAGAGCCGAAAAGGAAAGCGGGGCCGTCCAAATAATTGAAGGCATTGACAAGGAAGATGTAGTCGGAATTGAGGTCGCATTTAGCGATGATAACGGGATTTATCATTCCGTCTTAAATAAAATAGATAACGAATGGCATATTGTTTTCCCTATTCAGTATAAGGCAGACCCGTCCCGGATTGAAAAAATGCTCTCCGATTTGTGGGAGCTTAGAAGCGAAGAGGTTATCACAAACGTTACGGAGGATAAAATCGCCGAGTTTGGGTTTGATGAGCCGCTTAGTATGGTTAAACTCGGTCTTGAAAGCGGAACTCAGTTTGAAATTTTAAACGGCAGACTTGCCACTGTCGAAAACTATTACTATACTATGGTTAATCACGACTCTAACGATATTTACGTTATCTATGCCTACCGCTTTACCCATTCGGAACGAACCCCCGATGAGTTGGCATATAAGGAAATTTTCCAGAAACTCCCTATCCCGGCTATCAACAGCATAGAGGTTAAATCATCGGAGGGCGTGGTTTACCGCTTTAACAGGATGAAAGTTGACGGCGAACAGGAATGGGTTATGCGCGCTCCCTTAACTAAAAAAGTGGGCAGCTTTGAAGTTAGAAGAAAAATTATGCAGTTATACCCGCTTGGATTTTCTCATTTCACCCATTATGACCGCGACCCTCAATTATTGCGTCATTACGGGCTTGATAACCCGAAGTATTACGCTAAACTCACATCGGAAGACGGGCAGGCTATTGATTTGTATATAAGCGAAAAAACCAACGCGGAACATCATTACGCCTACTCCCCGCTTATACCCGGTATCGTCGAAATTCATAAATCCGATATCGGCGATAAATTCGATTTCAGCGTAGATGAGTTTTTGGAAACGCAATCCGCAGACGGAGAAGAAAATTAGCTATGGATGAGAAACTCGCCAAACGTCTTTTGTCCCATTTTTTTAAAGCCCCGTTGGTTAATGCTATGCTGGTCTTTGAGGATAACTCGTTTCTCGGCGCGGTTTTGAAAAAAGATATTGAGCGCGGGATTATTGAAAATAATTTTAATCTGTTTGAGAATATAAATATTATAAACGAGTCGGAGATTTTGCAGGTATTGTTCTATCATAACCCGCAAAAAAACGCAACCATCCCCGTTATCGACAAGGGCGGTAATTTAATAAAAATCATTTCTTTCACCGAATTTGAAAGCCAGTTTTCTCTAAACAGATACTTGGATAAGTTTAAAACGGATAACGTTATCGAATATCTTGACCATCCCGTTTTGATAACCAACTGCTTCAAGAAAATACTGTATCTTAACCGCGAGGCTTTAAAGATGATAGGCGAGGATTTCCTCGGGCATAAACTTTCCGACCTCTTAAAACGCTTCGACATAGAAATAGCTTCCGACAGGATGATTGTCAGCAAGGACGACAATATGTATCATCTGATTATAAATTACTCATCTGAAGAAGATTTCGATTATCAGGTTTACCAGTTCTTTTTGATTTAATAACCGAGGCGCTTCGCCTGATTCAGTGCGGTTTGCGCCCAGTTCTCCTCACCGACGGATGAGTAAATAGTGTGCGCCATTCTGTAATATTTCCCCGCAGTCTGTTTGTTCCCAAGCTGCCTGTGAGAAAAAGCAAGATTGTATAACAGATGGCTGTAACCGGACGTTTTATCAAGTCCTATTGCCTCAAAAACGGAGCGGCTTTTATCAAAGAAAAGCATCGCGTTTTTATAATCCTCTTTGATAACATACGCAGTCCCGAAATTCATCAGAAGTCCCGCGTATCCCGAAGTCATTTCAAGGGAGCGGCTATCCATAATCGCGCGGCTTTTTTCATAGAACTTTATCGCATTGTCGGCATCCTCTTTCACCGCGTAACCGACGCCTATACTCATCATCAAGGATGCGTAGTCGATTGTTTCGTTAAGCCCAAGCTCCTCCATAATCACGCGAGACTTGTTAAAATTCCCGATAGCCGAATCAATATCCCCCTCAAAGTCATAAATATCACCGGCGAGCTTGTATAGTCTTGCCAACCGTCTTTTCCTTGATGACGGCGTAAGCTCTACGGCTGTTTTGATATAATCCTGCGCAACGTCAAAGCGGTTAAAAATATACCCCTGCATCCATCCCGCGCTCTCAAACGCCTCGCTGTAAGACGGGTCTTCTTTAAGAGCCTTTTCGGCATAACCAATCGCCTCAACGGGACGTGAATCACGGATTTCCCTGCCGAGAGAATAATATTGAAAGGCTATTAAATTCGGGCGGGCAATGGAACTAATTTTCGATTTATCCGCATCGTTCATAGAAAAAGCCGGTATATTATTATCGTTATCGCTTTCTATCTCCCCGAAAAGCATAAAAGTCATTTCGTTTTGTAAATCGAAAATATCATCGGCGCTCCCGTTAAGCTCAATCTGTCTTATAATATTCCCGTCCTTTGCGGACAAAAGTTTCGCCTCGATTTGTAAATCCCCACCGATATAAATATATTCGCCCATAACGATAAGATTAGCCCCGATAAGTTCTGCGATTTTTTTTGCATTGTGAAAGTCCCCTCTGTCGCCGAATTGCTGGACAATCTGCGATAACAGGTTTAATCTCTCATCCTCACCGACAACACCGATACTATCAATCTCCGAGAGGTTGTTTCGCAGAATATCGGCTATTCCCGATGCTATCCATGAGTAATGCTCATTGCCGTGATTTTCAAACGGATACACCAAAACTCTCAGGTTGTCCTTACCGAAAAGACTTGATATGCAAAACAGGCAGACCGCCGTTATTGTTATTATCCTGAGGCATATTTTCATAGATTACTCCCGATACAGGTTTTAACTTCGGGTTATTATACCATCTAAGGCGGGAAAATTCAACTTGACTTGCTTGTTTAAAAACCCACGCTCACTACTCTGCCGACTTAGAAATCACAATACGGATAGCTTCGGGTAATATGCGATGCTCCTCCTTGAGAACCCGCGCGGCGAGTGTTTCCTCGTTGTCATCGGGCAGAACGGGAACTTTCGCCTGTATAATCGGCTTTCCGCCATCGACTATTTCATTTACAAAATGCACCGTAGCGCCCGCCTCTTTGTCTCCCGCCTCAAGTGCGCGCCTGTGGGTGTGAAGCCCCTGATATTTCGGGAGCAGGGACGGATGGATATTTATTATTTTGTTTTCAAAGGCTTTGATAAACCCGCTCTTGAGGACACGCATAAACCCTGCAAGCACTATCAAATCGGGGTTGATTTCCTGTATCTGCCTGATATATTCGGCTTCGGCATCACCCTCCAGCTTGGTTTTAAACCCGCCCGGATAGATATATTTCGCGGGTATATTGTTGGCTTTGCAAAACTCAAGCGCCTTAGCTTCGGGGTTATCGCTGACCACAAGCGCGATTTCCGCATTAAGCCTGCCCTCTTTAATTTCCGTTGCAATAGCCTGAAGATTAGAACCGCGCCCCGATACCAGCGCTACAATACGGAAAGCCCCGTCCATTACTACCTTCCCAAAATTATGTTGACTATATCGTTAAAAAATACAAGCACGCTGAGCGTTATAAGGAAAAACAGCCCGACATATTCTATCGCTATCAAGACTTTTTCGGATGGTTTAATCGTTGTAACCATCTCAAAAGTATTGATAAGAAAATGCGCGCCGTCAAGTCCGGGTATCGGGAGAAGATTAAAGAAACCGAGCGCGACACTAATCAACGCCATAAACTGGACTAAAGTAACAAAATTGGTTTGAGTGGCAACTTTTCCCGTAATCTGGATAATTCGTATGGGTCCGCTCATATTTTTCTGCACGTTAATACTTCCCCGAAACATCGCGACAATCCCGTCCCATACCTGACGCGAAAGCATAGTATTAGCCTCGACAAAACCCATAGCGAAAGAATGGAAAAAGTTTTTTGACTTGCGATGGATTTCCACCGTATCGACTGCGCCGGGAGCAATCCCCAGAAACGCCGCCCCCTCGCGGTTTGTAAGCCTGACCCGCTTCTCGATAACATCATCATCGCGCTCTATGGTAAGCCGTATGGTATCTCCGGGGTTTTTACCGGCGATTAAGTCCTGAAACTCATAATAGTAGGTTATCGGCGTTCCGTCAAAAGCGGCAATAACATCGTTTTCCTGAAATTCTGCAGTTTCAGCGGGGCTATTCGTTACAACATACCCCACAATAGGAAGGTAAGTCATACCAATCCCGATATCCCCCATACCGAGTTCCTCGTTCCATTCGGGAACTACAAAAACGGAATTGGTCGCATTATCCCGAATATAAGTAATCTCGATTTCCGTTCCTCTGTTAAGCGCTATAACGCTGATAATATCCGAATATGCGGTTACATCTATATTACGATAAGCGGTGCGGTTAAAAACCCTTGTAAAGACATTATCCTTTTGCCATCGCATGGAAAGAATAATATCCCCGTTCCGTAAACCCGCCTCTTTTGCGGGATTAACCGGCAACTCCTCCGACACGGGACTAATAGTTATTCGCGGGGAAACGGGGGTTTCTTTAAATCCCGCTAAAAAGAGTATCGACAGGACAAGTATCGCAAATATATAGTTAAACACCGGGCCCCCGATAATAGCGATAACGCGCGCCCATGCGGGACGGTTATACATCGCGCGAGGGTCTTTTTCCTGAGGCTTATCTTCATCATCGGGTTTTGTTTCCGTGTCGGGTTTATCATCGGGTATATCCGCATCTATTTCCTTATCCTTATCTTTGCGGTCTTTAGACTCATCGCCTCGCATTTTGCAGTATCCGCCGAATGGGATTATACCGATACGGTAACGTGTTTCTCCTCGTGTAAACCCCCAAAGCTCCTTACCGAACCCGATAGAAAACACGTCCACCCCGATACCTCCGAGTTTTGCCATCAGGAAATGCCCGAGTTCGTGGACAAAAACCAAAACACCGAGAACTAATATTGCTATTATAATACCTTTTGCGCTCAACAGAAATTCCATTATTACCTCTCTTTCCGATATGTGCTATAAGCAACCGTATTTTATTACTATATTTTATTTTAAAAAACGGTTTCGGTCAACTAACGGACGGAAAGAAAATGTGTTTAATATTTTGGCTATTAACTCTATATTGTGTGGGAAATGTGCGGTAAAACAGAAAAA
>CAZQBT010000063.1:0-13355 GCA_964591955.1 uncultured Brevinematales bacterium
TTCTGAATTTCGTAAAAAAATTTGATTTAAAGACACAATTAAGTTGACACTACCGTTTTTGGAATTTAGTAAAAACAAACTTTAAAAATCTAATTAAAATACTTTTCTTTCAATACTTTTCGTCAATTACCCATCTCATTTTTGACAAAGTTTTATTTTAGATTTAATCTATTGTCTATCACTATAATTTAATTTTCTAAAATTAATTTTAAAGGAGTATAAAATGAATAGTAATGACGTTTTATTCGATGCTAAATCTATTCGTGCAAAACATTCGGATGAACTTTCGAGGATTGAGCGATACCGAAGACTTGCCAATTATCTTGCCGTAGCCCAGATTTATCTGAGGGATAACGTTTTGCTTAAAAAGCCTCTTGGTTTCGATGATGTCAAAGAACGCCTTTTGGGACACTGGGGAACCTGTCCGGGTATCAATATGGTTTATGCCCATCTTAACGGTTTGATATGCCGTCATAACGTCAATATGTTTTTAGTAACGGGTCCCGGGCATGGCGCTCCGGCTAATCTTGCGAATCTTTATCTTGAGGGGTCTTTGAAAGAATTTTACCCCGAACTTTCATTGGACAAAGACGGTTTAACGGATTTTATCAAGCGGTTTTCCACTCCTAACGGATTCCCCTCGCACCTGTATCCCGGGACGCCCGGCGCTATACATGAGGGAGGAGAACTCGGATATGCTCTTGCAACATCTTTCGGGGCGGTGATGGATAATCCCGATTTGGTTGTCGCTTGTATAGTGGGGGACGGTGAGGCGGAGACAGGGCCTACCGCTGCCGCATGGCACAGCTACAAATTCATCGACCCCAAAGAATCCGGCGCGGTTTTGCCTGTTCTTCATCTTAACGGTTATAAGATTTCAAGCCCTACTATTTTCGGCACTATGAGCGACAATGAGCTTGTTGATTTATTCGGCGGATACGGTTATAACCCTCGTATAGTTCAGGATAGCGACCTTGATGCAGACCTTTACGGCGCTATGGAATGGGCTTATTCCGAGATTAGACGAATACAGGATGCCTCACGTAACGGTAAGCGCATTATCGCGCCGCGCTGGCCTGTTATTATATTTAAGTCTCCTAAAGGTATGTCGGGTATTAAGGAGATGGACGGCGAGCCTGTCGAGGGAACTCATCGCTCGCATCAAGTCCCTAATAAGGATGCTAAAACCAACAAAACGAGCCTGAAACTTCTTGAGGATTGGCTTCGTTCTTACAATCCCGATGAGCTTTTCGATAAGGACGGCGCTCCGAAACCCGAAATACTTGAAATTTGCCCTAAAGGTATTTTGCGTATGGGGCTTAACCCCCACACTTTCGGGCATAATATGTGGAAACCTTTGAACCTTCCCGATATCTACCATTATGAATTTAAGCTTAATAGCAATCGCGGGACGGTTTTCGCAAGTCCTATGGAGGAGTTGGGGAAATATCTTGCAGGTGTGGTTAAAAATAATCTTCAGACTTTCCGCATATTTTCTCCCGATGAGCTTGAGTCTAATAAACTTCACGGCGTATTTAAAGAGACCGCGCGTAATTTTCAATGGCCTCTCAAGGAATATGACTCCTATATCGGAGCTGAAGGAGGGCGCGTTATAGAAATTCTTAGCGAGCATACCTGTCAGGCGTTTTTGCAGGGTTATATCCTTACGGGAAGGCACGGAATTTTCCCATCCTACGAGGCGTTTCTCGGCGTTATTACTACAATGATGGACCAATTCGGGAAGTTTATCAAATTCTCTCGTCAGTTCCCATGGCGTGGCCCCGTTGCCTCATTGAACTATCTTGAAACCTCAACGCTTTGGCGTCAGGAGCATAACGGGTTTTCTCATCAGAACCCGAGTTTTATAAACAGCGTTCTCGACCAGCAGGCGGATAACGCCCGTATATATTTTCCTCCCGATGCGAACTGTCTTATAAGCACCGTTGACCATTGCCTTAGAAGCAGAGGCTACGTCAATTTAGTTGTTGCCAATAAAAACCCTCAACCTCAGTGGCTTTCTATGAACGAGGCGATAGAGCATTGCAGGGCGGGAGCATCAATATGGAGATGGGCAAGCACCGATGACGGGCTTGACCCCGATATAACCATAGCGGGAATAGGAGACGTGCCTACAATAGAGGTCTTGGCTTGCGCCCGGATTTTAAAAGAGGACATCCCCGAACTTCGCCTGCGAGTCGTTAATATCAACGATTTGATGGTGCTTGAGGAGCATTCTTCTCATCCCCACGGGCTTGCCGAGTCTTGGTTTAACGCACTGTTCACACCCGACAAACCCGTAATTTTTAACTTCCACGGGTATCCATCGGCGGTAAAACAGCTTCTTTTCGGCAGACCGAATATACATCGCTTTATAGTCAACGGGTATCTTGAGGAGGGGTCCACCACTACGCCGTTTGATATGCTTATACGAAACCAAATCAGCAGATACCATCTTGCAACACAGGCTTTGAAATACGTTTCCCGCTCCAACCTGAAGGTAGCGGCGAAAGCCAATGAGCTTGCCAACGCTTACCATCATAAACTTGAGGAGATACAAACTTATATAATGAAGTATGCCGACGACCCGGATGAGATTATCAACTGGAAATGGTGATAGATTAAAGGCTGTTCTTTATGAGAACCTTTTTGATGGCTTTTGTTGAATGGAAGAAGCCACAGAGGCGCGGTCATTTTGATATGTCCCGCACCAATTTGTAAAGTCGCATCTAAAGTAGCCTGCAAATTGGTGCCGGGTTCGGCACTCGGCATCCGGTTGGTTTAAGAAAAGACTTCGGTCATTGTGTGCGAGTGAAGCGAGCGTATCGGGATGACCGCCTTTCCATTTTACACTAAAAAAATCAAGGAGAAGGTATGGATTTAGATAAGGCAATTCTCGGCAGGCGAAGTATCAGGAAATTCAGTGATAAGAAGGTCGGCGAGAAAGAGATAAGGGCGATTATCGAAAGTGCGGGATGGGCGCCATCGTGGGCGAATACGCAGGTCTGGGAATTTGTTGTGGTGAGAGACCGCTCTCTTATCGAGGCGGTTACCGATATTTACAGTGAAACCAATCCCGCAAGGAGTTGCTCTAAAACCGCCGATGCTATAATCGTGGTTTGCGCTAAGACAGGGGTTTCGGGTTTTAAAAACGGGAAGCCCCGCACTAAGTTTATGGAATGGTTTATGTTTGATACCGGCATGGCGGTGCAGAACCTGTGTCTTAAAGCGCATTCGCTTGGGCTTGGGACTGTTATTGTCGGGTCGATGAATCACGATAAATGTAATGAGTTGCTCAAGCTCCACGATAGTTACACGTCGGTTTGCGCTATACCGATTGGTTATCCCGCTGAGGAGAAATCGCCGACATCAAGACGAAACATAGATGAAACCATACATTATGATAAATTCTAATCGGTTACGCCAAATCTCCGCTCATTGAGCGGATTCGGGATGTCCGTCCGTTCAGCGGATACCTGACACGGTGAGGTGTGTCGAGTTGAACGTTCAGCGACCGAAGGGGTGATGTGTCATTCCGATTATTCTTCTTTAGCTTTACCCTTGAAGAATCTACTTTGTGATATATATTGTGCAACGCTACTTTAAGCCGTCAACGACCTTATCAAGCTGCATCCCTCGCGATGCTTTCACGAGGATATTGTCGCCGGGTTTTGCGGTATTTTTAGCCAAGTCGATAAGTTCATCAAGAGAAGAAACCCATTCCGATTTTACGCCGAGAGACTGTGCCTTTTCGATAAGTTTTTTTGTATATTGTCCGTATCCCAAAACAATGTCGGCGCATTTGTTTGATAAGATAAACTCCCCGATTTCTTTGTGGAGGTCGGATGCGAAATTTCCGAGTTCAAGCATATCGGAAACTATCGCTATTTTTCTTCCATTTGCCTTTGATAGAAGTTTTAACGCGACCTTCATTGATGACGGGTTGGCGTTGTAGCAATCGTCTATTATTGTGTATTCTTTTTTGATTACATTGCTCCTGCCCGAAAGGGATGGGAATTTTTTTGCCGCTTTAAGAATATGCTTATTGTCTATTCTGTAAAAGTTTGCAACCCTCATGGCGCAGGCTAAATTCTCAAGATTATGTTCGCCTGCAAGAGGGTAGTCAAAGATATTTCCGTTATAGGTCAGCACGTATCCGTCAAGCCCCTTATCCTCAATAACTTCAATATCTTCAATGCCGAAATCCAATACCTCAACGGGGGATTTTTTTGATAAATATTTAAAATAAGGGTCGTTTCGATTGAGAAAGGCAAAACCGCGATTGTCCATCCCGTCGTATATTTCGCTTTTAGCATCGGCAATAGCATTAAGGCTTCCAAGCATCCCGATATGAGCATACCCGATATTGGTAATGACTGAGGTAAGCGGACGGCATATTCGCGATAGTCTTGAAATTTCGCCGCTGTGATTCATCCCGAGTTCAAGTACCATAATATGGGTATTAAGCGGTGCTTCAAGTATTGTTAATGGAAGTCCTATCTCGTTGTTTAGATTTTTCTTTGCCGTGTGGATATTGAATTTATGCGATAATATTTCGGTAATCAGTTTGCGGGTGGTGGTTTTACCCGAACTTCCCGTTATTGCAAGGACGCTTGCGAAAATCTTGGATTTATATTTGGATGCAAGACTTGCCAATGCGGATACCGTGTCTTTTACGGCATAGATAATCCCCGATGGGATTTTACCTTTAACCTTATTGACTTTTGATTTATTGAGAATAAAAATACGCGCACCCTTCTTGTGAGCTTCGGGGGCGAACAGGTTGCCGTCAAAATTATTGCCCTCAATACCGATAAAGCAATCATCCGCTTTTATTGTTCTTGTATCAATGGAAAAACCGTTGAATTTTTGCGGTGTATTACCGCTTATTTCCATTGCATCAATTTTCAGTGCGGTTTTGATGAAATCCGTATCAAACATTTAGCTCCCCCGAATTCTTTCGTTTAAAGCCATTAGATTATAAAGCAATTTCAGAATTTTTCAAGATAAATTTTTATATAATCGGGTTTTGTATTGTTTTACTTGTCTTGCGGGTATGGCAAAATATAAAAAACTTTGATTCAGATAGAAAAAACTATTTACTTTTTATATTTTTGTATTAAAATATGTGTATTCTGAAATCTATCGGTGCGAAATTTCTACGGAGGAATATGAATGGATTTAAAAAAACTATACAGGGTAAGCGATTATGAGTGGGATATTCCTAAAAGCGGAAAGATGAACGTTGACGGATATATAATCGCGAGCCAGAAATTAATAAAAGAGATGGACGATACCGTTTATAATCAATTGGTTAATGTAGCTTCGTTACCGGGAATTGTTTACAGGGCGATAGGGCTTCCCGATGCTCATTCGGGGTATGGATTTCCGATAGGCGGGGTCGCCGCCTTTGATATGTCTAACGGGGTAGTATGTGTGGGCGGTGTGGGTTTTGATATTAACTGCGGAGTTCGAACCGTTACGACCAATCTTATATATCAGGATATTGAAAAAAAAGTCGAATCGCTTCTTAAAGAGTTTTATAAGGCTATCCCCGCGGGGGTCGGCTCAAAGGGAAAGGTTTCCATTTCCAAAAAAGACCTGTTTGATTTGTTGACCGATGGAGCTAAATGGCTTATAGAAAATCGCGGAATGGGAAAAAAAGAAGACCTCGATTTTATTGAGGATTACGGATGTCTTTCCGGCGCGCTTCCCGATGCCCTTAGTCCCGAGGCTTTAAAGCGGGAAAAAAATCAACTCGGAACGCTTGGCTCCGGCAACCATTACGTTGAGATACAGATTGTTGATGAAATATTCGATATTGAGAGAGCGAGAGTTTACGGGCTATTCAAAAATCAGGTGGTGGTTACTATTCATAGCGGTTCGCGGGGTCTCGGTCATCAGGTAGGAACGGATTTTCTCAAGATTTTTGCAAAAGCCGCTAAAAAATACGGTATAGAAGTCCCCGAACGCGAACTCGCTTCCGTGCCTATAAGTTCACCGGAGGGGCAACAGTATATCGGTGCGGTAAAAGCCGCCTCCAATTTTGCGTTTGCTAACCGTCAGGCTATAGGTTACGCCGTTCACAAGGTTTTTAATGATGTAATCAAAGACGTGGACACCAACGTTATGTATGATATAGGACATAACACCCTTAAAGAGGAGGAACACCGTATAGGCTCAACCCGTCGTAATGTCCTTGTCCATCGAAAGGGAAGCACCCGCAATTTTCCCGGTCGGATGGTTAGTGCTAATATGCCTTACCGTGTTTCAGGCTTGCCGGTTATTGTCGGCGGTTCTATGGGAACTTATACATATATTATGTCGGGTAGTGAGGAGTCAATGGCTAAGACATTCGGTTCAACAATTCACGGCGCCGGCAGGGAGATGTCGCGGACTAAGGCAAAATCCAAGTTTGATTATGATACGATGCAGGCGGAGTTGATGGAAAAAGGTGTCCATCTTAAGGTCAAGGATAAACTCAGCGCCGTTGAGGAAGCCCCCGGCGCTTATAAGGATATTGAAGAGGTTATCAAATCCATAAATAAAAGCGGAATATCTATCCGTGTTGCGCGTTTAAAACCTATCGGCGTAATTAAGGGATAAAGTTTATGCCCGGTTACAGGCTTATTTTTCTCGGCACAGGCACATCGACCGGACTTCCCGTTATCGGGTGTGATTGCGAGGTATGTAAATCTTCCGACCCGCGCGATAAACGTCTTCGCACAAGCGCTTATATTATCACCCCGTCCGGTTCGCGTATTCTTATTGATATAGGGACGGATTTCAGGCTTCAGGCATTATCACATAATATCAGGATTATTGACGGGATTCTTGTTACTCATTCCCATCAGGACCATATCGGCGGAATAGACGAATTACGGCAGATTAATTTTATTATGGGTAAACCTTCGGATATTTACGGAAATTTCGTAGCTTTGGATGAGATAAGGTCGAGGTTTTCCTATGTTTTTAATGATTTCATACAGGAGGGCGGGGGTAAACCCGCTATAAATCTTTGCGAGGTTAAGTCCGGTGATACGTTTCAGATAAACGGTGAAAATATTATTTCATTTGAGGTGTTCCACGGTAAAATCCCGGTTTTGGGATATAAAATAGGCGGGATGGTTTATATCACCGATGCGAGTTTTATACCTGATTCCTCTTTTGATATTATAGAACAATCCGGTGGGAAACCCTCGGTTCTTGTGATAAATGCACTCCGTTTTAAACCTCACTCAACCCATTTCAGTTTAGCGGAGGCTTTGGAGGTTATCAGGATAATTAATCCCGAACGTGCATATCTTATTCATATGACGCATCAAATTATGCATTCCCGCGTCCAAAATGACCTTCCTCAAAATGTTTTTTTAGCCTATGATAATCTGGAGATTGAGTTTTGATTTGTAATAATATCGAATTGAGGTTATAATTTTTCGTAAGTTTTTCGGAGTTTGTAATGGGTGATTGTATTATTAATTTTGATGATGACGGCGTAGTCTATGATATTAATACTCCTTTGATATTAGAGGCTTCTGCGGGAAGCGGTAAAACAACTGTGCTTGTTGAAAGATGGATGGCTATATTAATTTATAGTATTGTTTTTTTCGGTAAGACCCCCGTTGAAGCGGTCGGCTCTATTATCGCCATAACCTTTACGAAAAAGGCTGCAAGCGAAATGAAGGAACGTATCCGTATTAAGGTTAGCGAATGTTTTGATGGGTTTTATCTTAAAAGCGTTGTTAATAAACTGAATATTTATATTCCCCCCGGTATGCAAGCCGATATTGATAAAAGGATTAAATATTGTCTGTATGTAAGAGACGAAATTTTAAGCGCTTTGGTGAGTGCGCCTATTTCGACTATTCATTCTTTCGCGCTTTCAATATTGCGTGAAAATCCGGTAGAGGCGAGAGTTGACCCTCTTGCCGCTCCTTCGGATGAGGGGGGTGTCGAGAAACTGTCGGTTACTTTACGCGATGCTATATTTTCGACTTTTCGTTTACTTATTGATAAGGAAGATGAAAATTTAAGCTATATTATTAATATTTTCGGATATGAGAAAACTCTTGAAATCGCGGAGCGTTTTTTTATTAAATCGACTGAAATGGGTTTTGAAGGCTTTAAGGAGATTATAAAAAATTCGGGATATTTGGAATTTGAAGCGGAACTTAAATCGCCCGGAAGTTTTGATTTGCACGGTTTTATTGATAAGCATATAGCTCCCGATATAGATAATCTGAAGGCTTTGATTGAAAACCATGATACGATTAATAAGAGGTCTATTGCAGAAACAAGGAATTTAGCCCGCAATATCGATGTATTTTGGAATAAGTTGTCCGAGGGGTTATATGATTCCGTTTTTAGTTTGAATTTGGATGAAGAAGTAAAGATGATAACAAAACCTGAAGTTAATGCGATCAAGGAAGAAATAAACAGCGCAACTAAAAGTCTCAAGTTTAAGATTCACAAATTGATAATGCCGCCTCTTTTAAAGATGATTGAATTATGTTATAAAAAATTTGAGACACTTAAAATCGAACGCAAGGAGATTACTTTTTCGGATATTGAACTTAAACTTGTTGCGGCTCTCAGGTCAAACCCCGGTTTTGTTTGTTCTTTAAGAAAAAAATACGGTTATATACTTATAGACGAGTATCAGGACACCAGCGATATTCAAAAGGATATATTCGACTTTTTTATCACTCCCGATAAGGAGCATTCCATCATTCCCTTTATTGTCGGCGACCCTAAACAGTCTATTTACCGTTTTAGAAACTCCAACGTAGAGGTTTTTATCAATACACGCGACGAGTTTTTTAGAAGATATGGGGAAAATTCGGTTAAGTCTCTTGCCAATAATTATCGTTCCGTTGACGGGGTTGTTGATGGTGTAAACGCGATGTTTTCCGAAATAATGACGGGTGATTATCAGGCGCAAAACAGTGTCAAAAAATCACAGTCGGATAGCGAGGGGTTATGGTTTATCAAAACCGATTTCGAGAAAATCGACGATATTATAAACGAGGCGGCAACGTATGTAGCCAAAATTATCGCTTATCTGATAAACTCACAGGGTTATCAACCCCGCGATTTTATGATTCTGACGCTTAGAAAAAAACGTATTGATATTCTCAACAGGGCGCTTGCCGGTATGGGGCTTCCGTTTGTTAATATTGCCGATGAGAATATCGCACAGAGCGCGGAGGTTCGCAACGTTATTGCTTATCTTCAAGCGCTTGATAATCCTTATAATGATTATGTCTTTCTCAGCCTGTTGAAGTCCCCGTTTTTCAGAAAGAGCGATTCGGAAATTTTATCGCTTTCACGGTTGAAAAAAGAGGAGGGTAAATCTTCTTTGTTTGAGGTTTTAAAAACCGAAAATAAATTATCCCGCGAAATTGAGATTTTTATAAAACTCCATAATCTTAAAAACAGGGTTAATATACCCGATTTAATTGAGGAGATTATTAAAACCACCGGATATTTTGCATATCTTAATACTATTCCCGAAAGAAAAAACGCCGTAACCAATGTTATTGCCTTTATAGATAAATTGCGGTTTATACAGAATTTCAAGATGTTTAATCTAACGGATTTTTTATATTATCTCCAGACTTACGGTATCCATATCGAAAGCCCTAAAATCGTAGGTGAAAAAAGCAATGTAATCAGGGTGATGACCGTATTTGCCGCAAAAGGGCTTGAATCCCGTGTGGTTTTTTATATTCCGAGTTCATCAAGCACGGGAAACAGAGGGGATTGTTTTATTATCGAGAAGGATGGCGATAGATATAAATTCGGTATTAACCTGATGGGAAAAGACTGCAATTATATTGATTTGTCGGAAAGGGATAAGGAAAAGAATTTCGAGGAAAATAAGCGTCTTGCCTACGTTGCCGTAACCCGCGCCCGTGAGAGATTTTATTATATGGGGTTTGGGTATAACAGGGATATGTGGAAAGATTTTATGTTTGACAATGTGCCGGGCGGAAGAGAAATTGATTTTGATAAATTGGGTATATCGGACAGTGATTGTTTCTCCGTTGAAATCGACAAAACGGATTATATTAAAAATCTCGGTGAGACCGTAGAGGAACGTATAGATTATCTTATAGACAAAGAAGCGAAAATCGAAAAAACTAAAATCCCGTCGGTTATTACCATAACCCAGCTTCTTGATATGGAATTTCGACCTGCGGCTTTTAAAAACAGGTATATTACGAAGTCATATCCATTGGAGGAGGCTCTAAACGAGGTTATTGACGCTACGGATGATAATATTCTAACTGACAATAACCGTGCCGATAAAGGAACGTTTTTGCATAACGTATTTCAATACGCCTCTCCATCCGATTATATGGACTTTATCGAATGCGGAATTTACAAAGAGGATGCCTCAATCCGAAAAGATAAAGATAAGATTATCGGTATTGCCCGCAAATTTTTTGAAAGCGATTTTTACAAGCAATATTTTGAGCAAAACGGTTTTGAGCGCGAGGAGCTTGAGTTTAATTTTCCATTACAAACTTCAGGGTATATTTTTATTATCAAAGGCTCTGTGGATAAATATATTTTGAAAGACGGCGAAGGTATTATAATAGATTATAAGCTTTCTGTCGGAGACAAAGGGCGCGAAAGATATGCCCGTCAGCTTAATTATTACGGTTTTATACTTAAAAAACTTGGCTTTGATATTAACCGTCTGTTTCTCTATGATATTGAGAGCGCTTCGGTTATAGAATCGGATTTTAAACCGGAATCCGCAAAACAGGCTATGTTGTCGAATATCGAATTGATTATAAGAGAATTTAAGAGAGCATAATCGGTTTGTAAACTTTCCTGATTTATCAATAACCTGAAACGGCTAATATCTCTAAATACTGAAACCTTATTGCTTTGCTTCAAATCAACTAAATTTTCCCCGAAATTTATATTAAAATTGCCTTGTATTTGACATAATGTCGGTGAGCGTATAAAATAAATGGAATAATAAAAACGGAGGAAAAATGTCAAAAGCAAAGAGTGGAGATAAGGTTAAGGTTCATTACACCGGTAAGTTAAATAACGGAGAAGTATTTGATAGTTCAGATGGGAAAGAGCCGTTGGAGTTCGTAATAGGTGAGCATAAAATAATCCCGGGCTTTGAAAACGGTATTATCGGGATGGGCAAAGGGGATAAGAAAACTATTAATATTCCCTCGGATGAAGCCTATGGTCAATACCGCGATGAACTTCGCGCTAACGTGGAACGGGGGCAGTTCCCGCCGGATATCAGTCCGGAAATAGGTATGCAACTGAAACTTGAAACCCCCGAAGGACAACCGATTATTGTGATTATTACGGAAATTGCCGATGAAAATATTACTATCGATGCAAACCATCCGCTTGCAGGACAGGATTTGACTTTCGATGTGGAACTGGTGGAGGTCGCATAGTTAATTCCGATTAATTCTGATTAAAACGGGATTGTCCGGTGTTTGAAAAAATTTTTTTCTTAAAACACTTGACAATCCTATTTTTTTAGTATATAATTAAACACTACTAAAAACATAGAAAAAATAGGTTATGGAGGAGATATGAAATTATCAACTCGCTCTCAATACGGGCTCCTGCTTATGCTTGAACTGGCGCTCAGTTATAAGCAAAATCCCGTTCAGTTAAAAGCTGTTGCGGATAGTGAGGGATTATCCTTAGGGCGGTTCTAAAAACATGATTTTGCCGAACATCCTAATATTCGGTAAAAAAATCTTTTTCACCACCTAAAAAACAAGATAGAAATGTTCTAATACCGGTTTTAATACCATTCAAATGGGTTTTGAACGGCATTCAAAGCCCATCTTTATTCTGTTTATACACTCCTTGACATCAAGAATGCGTAGCGTGCAAAATTATATACAAGGTTCTTCATCCCTATCTGCGCTTTTGCCCTGTTTATTCCTATTGTCCTGATTCCCATCCCGTTCATACTGTTTTCCATAAAGCCGAACGGGTGTTCGACTCGCGCCCTCACCCTGCTTTTATCCTTGTTCTTTTCTTTCTGCTTTTCCGTCAATGGTTTATTACGGTAACCCTTTTTGTGTATTTTATTTTTGACCCCAAGTTTCGATAAAATCTCCGACACTGCTGCTCCCGTATACGCGCTGTCTCCATATAACGGTTTTCCTCCATCGCCCTCATTAACCAAATCTTCAATAACCTGAGAATCGTGAACATTCGCGCTTGTGACCGCGTAACCCCTTATCAACTTCGATTTTATATCTGCCTTTATATGATCTTTATAGCCGTAATACCGTTCTTTGTTTTTAATCGCCCAACGCGCATCCCTGTCCTTATGCGAGAGTTTCGACGGGTTCTCCTTCCACCCCTCTGGTATTTTCCCTTCCTTAATCGCTTTATTTTCCTCGCGCGTATTCCGCTGTCTCGGAGTTTCCACAAAACTCGCGTCCACAATCGACCCGGCTTTCCCCACTACACCGGTTTTCGCAAGGTGTCGGTCGAACAAATCAAACAGCTTTTCAAACGCCCCAGCCTTCATCAACCGTTCCCGAAAATCCCATATCTTGTTATGATCCGGCACCTGGTCCGAAAGCGTTATCCCTAAAAAACGCTGTGCCGATAGACTGTCGTTAATCATAAACTCGGTTCTTTCATCCGAAAGGTTGTAATACCGTTGATAGACCAATATCTTGAACATAAATATGTAATCGTAATGCGGCGCTCCACCTGGCCCTTTCTGTTCCTTCGGTGCCAATACCTCGGTCAGAAAATCCCGAAAGGCTTCCCATTCGATAAACCTATTTAGCTTATCCATCGGCGTCTCTATCCCGTTCAATTTCTCCATCCGTTCCTGATACTCAAACAGTCCCCGGTCCTTTTTCTTGATCTTCGTCATAGCAGTTCCCCTCTTTTTACTTGACTATGATTTTATCATATTTTATACTTTTTCTATACTTTTGGGCGAGTTTTTAGAACCGCCCCTTAAAGTATCTGGGTCAAATTGTAATTCCTCTGAAGGCATCGGGTTTGATTGATGCCCAACGAGGGGTTTTCGGAGGCTACCTTCTTACAATGTCTCCCGATAAAATTTCGGTCAAAGAGATTGTAGAAGTGCTGGAGGGGTCTATTAATCCCGTTGATGAGAAGGTATTGGATGAGCATAGCGGGGTTAAATGGTGGGTTACCTTTGAAGTATGGAAGGAACTGGGGCAGGCTTTGATTAACTGTCTTTCCTCGGTTACTCTCGGAGACCTTGTTACTATCTATAAAAAACGTGTGGAGACGGGGCTTTATAATATATAAGTTTTGGCAGTGTAAACTTAATTGTGTCTAAAGAGGCACATAATGATAAGTGGAGA
>CAZQBT010000064.1:0-13286 GCA_964591955.1 uncultured Brevinematales bacterium
TGAACTTTAATCAGTTGAACCCACACTGGTTACCCACTTGATTTGCAGGAGAACCTTTTCTTTACTGTTTTTACTACAAACTGAGACAATAAATCGTCAATACGGGCAA
Source organism: uncultured Brevinematales bacterium (assembly GCA_964591955.1). Taxonomy (GTDB): domain Bacteria; phylum Spirochaetota; class Brevinematia; order Brevinematales; family CAZQBT01; genus CAZQBT01. The sequence continues at coordinate 110 of CAZQBT010000064.1, forward strand.
TACGAATTTTTGTAATAACATCGAATCTTTTTAATTATTTGCTTTTAAGACTTCATTACAATATAATCATAGTATAAAATTCCATCAGGAGGGGTTTATGTCGAAAAAATCCAAGTCTAAAGAGGCAAAAATTTCGGCAATGTCTTTCGCGGTTATTCTTCTAATCGCAGGTTTTCTTTTCCTTATCGGCAGCTTTGTCCCGTTACTCAGCATAGGCAAACTCTGGCCTCTATTTATGCTTATTCCGGTTGTCTTTATGGTAAACGCGTGGATTATTCAAAAAAAAGAGGCTTCCGGCGTGATTTTCCCCGTAATTCTGTTAACCTATTACGCGGGATATTTTCTATGGCTTAATTTTGTCGGATGGGAAAACACGGCAACCACCTGGCCTAATTTCCTGCTCGGTCCCGGTTTGGCATTTATAGGACTTTTCTTTACAACAAGGGAATGGGGCGTGCTTATCCCCGCGGGAATTCTTCTTGTTTTAGCAACAATATTTTTTGCCGCCAACGTCAAAGCTAATGTCATAATCGCGCTTATTTTAATCCTGTTCGGTGTTATGATTTTACTTAAATCGATTTTCTTCCCCGAAAAACGAAATAAAAAGATACCCGATGACAAAGAAGAAAAACAGGAAGAGGATACACAGTAGCTTTACCTGAAGCCGGCAAGTTTGTGAACCTGCGGAATAAGTCTCGTTTCAAAATCCGCTTTTTTCATAAGACTAATTACAGTCTCAAGATTTTGCGCGACGGAAATTTTTCCGTTTTTCGTAACCGGCTGGAATACAAGCGCGCTTCGCGGATTTTTTAAATTAAAATCCCTCGCAATATCAAAAGCCCGCCTCAATTCGGAAAGACTCGTTTTATCCGAAAATACCGCCTTTAACACAACAAATTTCGACATATACAGTTTTTCAAGAAACTCAAGATGAGATTTAAAGGTATCGCCTCCCGAAACGGATGGAAGTTTCAAGTCGCAAGACCAGCAATCAACCCTCTCTGTCAATCCCGCGCTTATATCTTTATGTAATGTGGCGTTGGTTTCCATCATTATATATTTGCCGTCAAGTATCGGTAAAGCCTCTTCAATAAACCGCGCGTGAAGCATAGGTTCGCCGCCTGTAAAAGTCCAGTTACGATACGGATACTTGGGAATAAGTTTGGAAAAGTCCGCAATATCAAGCGGATTCTTTAATTTTAAGGTTTTGTTATCAAGTATAATATTTGCAAATTCGCTTTTTTCAAGGGCATAGCGGGTATCGCAATAATCACAGGAAAGATTGCAGGAGGAAAACCTCACAAAAACAAAAACCGCCCCGACAAGAACACCCTCGCCCTGAACCGAGACAAAAATCTCATTTATATTCGCTTTCTCTTTCATCTTACCTGTTAAAAATCAATGCCTTGATAAAAGCAAGAGATTCCCTCAAAAGAAATTGATTTTTTTCCTTTGAATCGATATTTCTAATCTCAGATTTAAGAAACTCCGCATTGGTCAAATCATTGCGTATTGATAGAAGAATGATACGGGGAATATGATAACGCTGGCTTACAAATACCGCCCCGCTTCTAACGTTATTGTCTTCGATATACCCGCGGGCGTTTATAACAGTCCGGTATGTGTTATTGCCTTCAATATCGGCAATAATATCGGAATCATTTACCCCGTTATCGCGAAGATAATTACGCATAACGATTACCTCATAGCTTGTTCCGCTGATAAAAACCTTTCTTACCCGTCCGTCATTATACAGGCTCAAAGCCTTATCAAGACGCATCCTTAAAGCAGGACTTGGATTTCCCGCACGGGTAACGCTTGCCCCGGGAACAATCGCCACATAGCGATTATTTTCAAGTTCGGACTCAACCGGATAAAACGCCACAATCATAAGACACACTCCGAAAAACACAACAAAAAACACCCCGACATAAGTCAATACACGGAATAATCGTAGTCTTTTGCGTTTAACCGTTTTCCTTCCTTTTCGCTTTTTCAGTTTCTTAGAAGCCATTTTCCCCTCAATTCCACTTTTATATATAACAAAAAACCGCGCTTCCCATCGGCGCATCTATAAAATTCGATACAACGTCGCATTTAACCTTAAACAGATGGAAAATTTTGCGTTCGGGTCTGCTTGTCTCGAAATTACCCTGCCCCTTCGCGATAATTATACCGCTCTTAAAAAAAGCATCCTCAAATTCATCACTACCCTTTGCCGGAATACCGGGAATATCGCTGCCCGTGTCAATAACATCGGCTACACTATCAAGCCCCGTCCCGATAATATCCTCTCGCGAACAATCGTTAATAACCGCCCCGCCTCTTACACAAACGGTAACTTCAAGTTCGGGATAAGCCTTCTTAAGACATTCAATAAAAACCCCGTCCAATACCACCTCGCCGGCATTATCAAGGATATACAAAAGCCTTCCGTTACCGTTTGAAAACGTATCTTTAAGCTCTTTTTGGAATACTGCGCTTTCGTCAATAAAAAAACTTATATCCGAAATACCTTCGATTATACTGTCCGTCGAAAAATCAAACCCCGCTATACCGTAATCAATAATGTTTCCCGTTACGGCAAGTTTTAAACCCGCGAGGATACTGTTTTTATTTCCGTTTAAATAATCGTAAAACCTGCTTAAAAGGGATAACATTGCATCATTCGACTTTTTCTTAATATCGCGATACGGGTCGGGGTTACCGGTTTTTTCGGCAATATACGCATATAAATCCCGCGCCGCTTCAGGCGGAGACACCGAATAAATCCCCTCGTTTTCTAAAATCGCCAAAGCCTCATCGGCAATCTCTTTCCTAAGCGATAAATCCCCGATAGAAAACCGCAAAACCTTTTCCATCTGCGCCCGCAAACAACCAATACAATTCGTTTGGAGTTTCATCATTTTTTTATTCTCTTACGCGTTTTTGGGTCAAAACAAAAATTACATCCTTTAATAAAAATTTTATCCTTAGGTTGTGCGGGAAACCGTTCTATATAAATAATATCGCTTTCGCCCAGGCCTTTTTTACATACGGGGCACTTCGTATCGGATTTTACAGCCCTTTCGGAGATTTCAACCTTATGAGCATCCCGTTTTCCTCTTTTCTTTTTATCGCGCCTAAGCAACGGAAGACAATAAAGAAATATAGCTATGGAAGCCACCACTCCCATAACAACATAAATCATCGTTAAGTCCATTTATAAAATATACCTCGTAATATCTCTGTCTTTGGATATTGAAGAAAGCCTGTCCTCAACATAGGCGGAAGTAATATTAACGTTTTTATCTTTCATATCAGGCGCATTGAAAGATATTTCCTCTAAAAGATACTCCATAATTGTATGAAGACGTCTTGCGCCAATATCCTCGACATTTGAGTTAATATCGTATGCTATCTCGACAATTTTAGCAAACGCATCGTCATCAAAATTCAAATTCACGCCCTCCGTATTTAAAAGGGCTGTGTATTGCTTAACAAGAGAGTTTTTCGGCTCAATCAAAATACGCTTCAAATCATTAATCGACAGGGAATCCAACTCCACACGGATAGGAAAGCGCCCCTGCAGTTCGGGAATCATATCGGATGGCTTGGACACATGGAAAGCGCCCGCCGCGATAAAAAGCATATGGTCTGTTTTGACTACTCCGTATTTGGTATTAACCGACGTGCCTTCCACGATAGGAAGCAAATCCCGTTGAACTCCCTCACGCGAAACATCGGGACCATGCCCGCCAGCTTTATCGGAAATTTTATCCATCTCGTCGATAAATATAATCCCCATCTCCTGCGCCCACCTGATACCGATTTCGATAGCCTTATCCTTATCGACTCTCTCGTCCATATATTGCTGAGTCAACGCCTCACGTGCCTCGGCAATCGGAAGCAGTTTACGCTCTTCGGTTTCAATACCCGTATCACCGAACAGATTTTGGATATTGGTATCCATATCATCCATACCCGGAAACATCTCAACCATAGGAAAAATAGAGGTGGGACGTTTTTTCAGTTTAACGCTCACTATAAGCCCGTCATATTCCCCGTTAGCAATCCGTTTTGCAATAGCCGCCCTTTCCCTTCGTTTATCGGCGGGTGTCATTTCAATATCGTTGAGTTCCCCCGAATCTACAAGCTCCTTCCAAACAGCACGTTGCAGGGTTTTAGTTACTTCGGGGTCAACGTCTTTCTTAACCGCCTCTCTCATTCTTGCCTTGACAAGGTTTACCGAATGATTTACAAGCGCGCGAATCATAGATTCCACGTCCCGACCGACATATCCCCGTTCGGTGAATTTGGTAGCCTCAACCTTTATAAACGGGGCATCGACAAGCTGCGCTATACGACGTGCAATTTCGGTTTTCCCGACCCCCGTAGGACCAATCATAAGTATATTCTTAGGAGCAATCTCCTCCTGAAGTTCGGCGGGAACAAATTTGCGCCTGATTCTGTTTCTAAGCGCAAGCGCAACCAATCTTTTTGCCTTTTCCTGACCTATTATATATTGACTAAGCAATTCAACAACTTCTTTGGGTTTAAATTTATCCAAACTTTCGTTAATATCAATAACCGTATCCGATTTAAAAATAGCCATATTTTCCTCCGCTATGCAAGTTCTTCAAGTATAATATTTGAATTGGTATAAATACAAATTTTTGATGCAATATGAAGAGACTCCTTTGCAATATCCGCAGGCAACATAGATGGGACGGATTTAAGGAAAGCCATAGCCGCCGCGCGGGCATACGCCGCCCCCGAACCAATCGATGCTATCTCATCTTCAGGTTCAATAACGTTACCGTTACCGGATATTATAAGCGTAGTCTTGGAATTAGCCACGACAAGCAAAGCCTCAAGTTGGCGAAGGATTTTGTCGGTGCGCCAGTCTTTAGCCAACTGGGTGGCGGCACGGATTATATCCCCCGAATACTCCTCTAACTTTATCTCGAATTTTTCAAGCAATGCAAACGCATCCGCCGCAGAACCGGCAAACCCCGCAAGAACGCTTCCCTTAGCCAACCGACGGATTTTAAGGGCGTTATCTTTCATTACGGTTTCTCCGAAAGTAACCTGCCCATCCCCCGCCATCGCCACTTTCTCGCCGCGCCTGACACATATTATCGTAGTGGAACGCCATTTATTTTTAGACATTGTCCCCTCCGTATCCTTATCTGTTATCAAGCCTAAGTATAACACTTTTAACGGAATTATTCAAGATTTTATCTTTGGCTGTCTGTTCAAGAAAATAGAAATGGCACATTAATTTCTATTCATTTTACCTTAAATTTGGCTTAATTTTAAGTATATTATGCAATTAGATTATACCTGCCGTGCAAAGGCCACATGTAAAAACTAATATTGAAAAAGTATAAGCAGTATTTGAACAAGTAAACATGACCTATGCAAACCTGCGTTTCTCCATATTCTCATTGCCATATCGTCTTTCATCTTTCAAAAGGCAATACATACAAAATTCTTGAATTGTTCGGCATTATGCTTTAAAATATTCTTTCCACAAATTTAGCGGAGTAAAAATGAAAAACGTAATGCTTGTCGGCTTCACGGGACGCACCTCGTTTTCTACGGCGAAAGTCCTTTTAAAACTCGGAGCAAGGATTTTTGTCTCAGATATAGAGGATAATGAGGAGAAACGCGCGCTTTTAAAAGAGCTTTCACAAATCGGCGAAACGGTATCGCTTCTCGGAAAACAGTCGCCGGATATTCTCAATACTGCAGATTTCGATTTGATACTTCCAAGCCCGGGCGTGCCTTTGTCTATCCCGCTACTTAACGAGGCGCGAAACCGACATATCGAAATTATCGGCGATATTGAGTTGTTTTACAGGCTAAACCCGGACAATACCTATATCGCCATAACCGGCACCGACGGTAAAACCACTACTACGGCTTTAACCTATGAAATTATTAAAAGCGAAATGAAATGCGTTGTCGCGGGTAATATCGGCACTCCCGTTTTCGAGCTTTTCGGCAAAATCGACAACGAAACCGTTATAATCCTTGAGATGTCGAGTTTTCAGCTTGAGGAAATCGAGGGGTTTCATCCCAAAATCTCGGCGATTCTTAATATCGCGGATGACCATTTGGACAGATACGATTCTATGGACAGCTATATAGATGCTAAAAAGCGAATTGCAATGAACCAAACCGGAGACGATATTATTATCCTTAATAAGGATTCCATCTACTATAACCGTCTTAAGGAAAACTTATCTCCGTCAATCGGGACTTTCTCACTGACCGATAATACCGCCGATATATATTACGACACAAAAGGCATAGTATATGATAACACCCGACTAATTGAACGGGAGGATATAAAGCTAACCGGAATACACAATATCGAAAACGTGATGGCTTCACTGCTTATCGCGAAAAAAATCGGCATAAGCGACAAATCAATTATCAAAACCATTCGCGAATTTAAAGGGCTTCCGCATCGGCTTGAATTTGTAGAGGAAATAAACGGCGTTAAAGTATATAACGACTCCAAAGCTACAACCGTAAACTCTATCGAAAAGGCGCTTATGAGTTTTGACGGGAATATCATTTTAATCGCAGGCGGAAGGGACAAGGGATTAAATTTTGCTCTTCTCAAAGAACTTATCGAAAAAAGGGTCAAAACGCTAATACTTATAGGCGAGGCGGCAAATAAAATAGATTCCCAATTGCGGTTTCCCGAAACCCGTTTTGCTTCAAACCTTGAATCGGCGTTTGAGGAGGCGATGGCAATTTCCGATAAGGGGGATATTATCCTGCTTTCGCCCGGATGCACAAGCTATGATATGTTTAAAAACTATGAGGAGCGCGGCGAGACTTTCAAAGCGATTGTTCGCGCTTATGGAAAATAGCGCCTACCATTGCGCCCCGTATCCCCTCAGCAAATCCACTATATCATTATGTCCCTGAAGTATAGCATTGCGAATCGGGGTTACATTACTTATGTCGCGCATATTAATATCCGCCCCGTTATTAATCAAAAGACGGGCTACGTCAATATGCCCGTAGTAACAAGCCCAATGCAGTGCGCTTCTTCCGTTACGGTCTTTCTCATCAAGAAGCCCGAAGTCAATAAGAATTTCGGTAGCCTGCATATAGCCTTTGGATGCAGACAGATGGAGTGCGGTCATTGAATAGGTATCTTTCACAAAAACGTCACTGCCGAATTCTACAAGCAGTTTTATTATTTTAACGTGATTATCGATAACAGCCCAGTGAAGCGGGGTTCTTTCGGTTTTGTCCTTTATACGAATATCAGCCCCCTCGTGCAGTAAAAGTAAAACCGTATCGTAGTTGCCGTTACCTGCAGCTATATGCAGTGGAGTAACCCCCGAAAGGTCTTGAGCGTTAATCAAAGCGGGGGCAGCATCAAGCAACGCTTTTACGATATTCGTATTCCCCCTGTAACAGGCAATATGCAGGGGAAGGTCTCCGTAACGTCCGCGCAACTCCGGGTCCGCGCCGTTCGACAGAAGTATATTTACTATTTCAAGCGAACCCCTGTCCGCTGCAAGATGGAGCATTGTTGACATATCCCTGTCGCGATAATTAACGTCCGCCCCCTCATAAAGACTCTGCTCTACGCCGATAACGTTGCGACGGTTTATTGCTACGCGAAGGTCGTTACTTATCCCTCCGCATCCGGCAAGAGCAGTTATTATAAGGAAAAGAAATGCTATCCCGAAAATTTTCAATTCTTTTCTCCTTTAGATTTTATTTTAAGTGTAATAAACGCCACACCGACAAGTATAAAAAATATTCCTGTCCACTGAATGGGATGAAGTTTCTCATTGAAACAAATCAGCCCCGATAATACGGGTATTAAAATATAGTTTACGGCAAACGCCGGTATTATCCTGATAGCATCGTCCTTTTTATAAGCAAACTGTAATACAAGCATCGACACAACCGAAAGGAAAATCCAGAATAAGGCAAACGGATTAGTCAAAACGGCAATAAGTTGACTCCCGGTAGATGCTTCGGCAATAACGGCTTCATCCGAGACAACAAACGACAGGGATTTCCCTATTTCCGATGTTGCCACCTTTTGGAAAACCGGAACAAACCCGCCCAAAGCTCCTGCAAACGCCCCGATTATAATACCCGAAAATTTATGTTTCTTACGAAAGCTGAGCCATCCCGTAATATATATCACACAAACAATCCCGAAGAAGATATAGAGAGGTTTAAGCAAAACCTCCGATACAACCTCCTCGCCTGCAAACGCCCCGATTAAAACGGCGGAAACAAAAATAATCGCTACGCCGATAACCTCTTTAGAGCCGACCTTTTCTTTCATAACAAAGCGGGAAAAGATTGTCAAAGAGGCGAGCCCCGCCCCTGCCATCGCCCCGACAATAGAAACATTGCCGAGAGAAACGGCATACATAATAATCAAAGTCGCTCCAGTCATAGACAAAGTTCCTATAACCCACAACAGCGAGCCGACAAATTTACGCCTGTTGAATTTCTCAAGCCCGATTTTTTGCGTAGCCTGCCCGATATTTAGCATTGAATTTCCCAAAAAAGCCATAATCACCGAAAGTAAAGCCTGTCCCATTTGCAACCTCTAATTTTTTTACATTATTTTATAAAACTTGCGAATTTTAAGCAAATATATTAGAATAATATCCTGTGAGCGGATAGTACCCCTATCCTGCAATAAGGAGAGGTGTCTGAGTGGTCGAAAGAGCACGCTTGGAAGGCGTGTGTACCTTCGGGTACCGCGGGTTCGAATCCCGCCCTCTCCGAATGTTTTATTATTTCCCTGCGTCCTCATCTTTTATAACGAAATACCAAAAACCTGTTTTATCTTATTGCTGCGTATCTTTCTTAAAAACAATCCCGAATTGGATATAAAATTTTCCGTAAAAGGTCTGCGTATCGGAAAATTTTTATTTGATTTATTTTTGCAAATAGATTATTCTATAATTAACGTAAAATACGGAGAAAATGCAGAATGCTTGATAAAACACTTCCCTATTATGATGTTCTAATGAAAAGAGATAAAAACACCCCTTCCCCGGACTTCCCCTTAGTGGATGGATTCAGATTTGTCTTGTTTAAAGACGGTGATGAAAAAGAATGGGCGGAAATCGAAACCTCCGTAGGTGAATTCGACAGAGGCGTAGATGCTCTTGTCTATTTCCAAAGAGATTATTTACCTTATAAAAAAGAACTTGAACGCAGATGTATTTTCATTGAAAACGGAGAAGGCGAAAAAGTTGCCACATTAAATATCTGGTGGTGTTATACCGGATTAAGGCGCGACCCTTGGATACACTGGTTTGCCGTTAAACCTCAATATCAGGGGTTAGGTTTGGGCAAATCTATTGTCTATGAAGGACTAAAAAGACTTATACAAATCGAAGGAGACAGAGACGCGTATCTGCATACCCAAACTTGGAGCTATAAAGCCATCAATATCTACAAAAAAGTCGGCTTTAAAATCACGGATGAAAAAGGACTTGCCGGTTACGAAAACACAAACTATAACAAAGCCGTGGACGTTTTAAAACCATACCTGAGATAAAAAAAAGGGACAGCCGAGACTGTCCCTGATTTTTTCCCTTTTTGGACGGGGGTGGATTTGAACCACCGTAGGCGATGCCAGCAGATTTACAGTCTGCCCCCTTTGGCCACTCGGGTACCCGTCCATACCTGTTTCCATTGAGATAATATTCTAAAGAGCCTTCGCCGTTTTGTCAAATTTTTAAACTGAAATTTCATTTTGATAAATATTTTAAATTTTAGCGCTTCTGTATTATAATAAGTAAAACTTTTGCATTTTCGGAGATATGCTATGCCTATCGATTTGGTGGATAAAAAGACACAATATGCCGTTATCGGTCTGGGATTATTCGGTATGACCGTTGCCAACTCCCTTGTAAGAGAGGGCGCTGAAGTAATTGTCGTGGACAGGGATAAAAATATTATTGACCAAATAAAAGACAAACAGGCATATCCTTATATACTTGACGGGACCAACGAGGATGCTTTACGTGAGGCGGGAATAGACAGCGTTGACTGTGCGGTGGTATGTATAGGCAAGGATATGGTGGCAAGTATTCTTTCCACTTTGCTTATGAAAAAATTTAAAATTCCCAGAATAATCGCACGCGCTAATAATCAGGCTCATGCCCAGATTTTAAGTCTGATGGGGGTTAGCCAGATTATTGAACCGGAGGTTGAGTCCGCGCAAAAACTCGCCAAGCAATTAGTCGGACAGATGGGCTTCCTCGTATCTTATGAAAAAATATGGAAAGACCACGCTATCGTGGAAGTCAGGGCTAATAACGCTATGGTCGGAAAATCGCTTGCCGAATTGGATTTTAGAAAAAAATTCGGTATCAACGTTATTGCCATAAAAACCCCAATTGAAAAACTTTCCGATGATTTCAGCAACGTGATGGATTTTGATATTAACGAGGTGCCGGACCCTTCCGCACCGATTAAAGACGGGGAAATTCTTATCATTATCGGAAATATTGAGGCTATTGAAAAACTCAACAAGCATTTTATGAGAGAGGTTAAATGAAAGATTCGGAATTTGAACTTATACATAAACTCCAAAAACGCTTTCTTCCCCGTATAAAGGGCGTTGTCGGTATCGGGGATGATTGCGCGATAATAGACAACAATATCCTGATTACCACCGATGCCCTTGTTGATAATGTCCATTTTTTATCTTCTAAAATATGTTTCACGGACTTAGGCTATAAGGCAATGGCGGTTAATGTCAGCGATATTTGCGCTATGGGCGGGTTTCCTTTATACGCGCTTGTTACCGTAGGAATCCCATCAGGCTTTGATGATTTAAAAGTCCAAAATCTTATTGACGGATTTGATGAATGCCGTAACGATTACGGCTTCGATATTCTCGGCGGCGACACGGTTAAATCGGATACTTTTTTTGTATCAATCACCATAATAGGCTCCGCTTTTTATAAGCCGTTAAGACGAAATACCGCCAAGGCAAAGGATTTTATTTACGTTACGGGAAGAATCGGAGACAGCGGTATCGGTTTAAAGATTATTACGGGCGATATGAAATATCCTGTCGCAGACACGGAATATTTCCTGAAACGCCATTACCGTCCCCAACCCAATCCGTCATTAATTGAATATCTGGTAAAACATCATAATATTTCGGCGTGCATAGATATTTCCGACGGGTTTATCGGCGACCTTATGCATATAGCGGAGGACAGTAATGTCGGGTTTTTTATAGATATAGACGAGCTTCCGGTTTCCAAAACCCAAATCGGAAAGTCGTTTTATAAGGACGAGAGGTATTTCTATGAAACTGCCCTTAACGGCGGCGAGGATTACGAGCTTATTTTCACCACACCCGAAGACCTCGACACTATGAAAATTTATGAACAAACCGGTTCGGTTATTACGCCCGTCGGGTATTGCGAAAAAGATGGGTTTGATATTCGCCTGTATGATAAAAAAATAGAATTAAATGAAATTTTTAAAAGTTACCGTCATTTTTAAAAATATAGCGGTATTAAGGAGATTAGCATGCTTGAATATATCACATCGGGAGAATCTCACGGCAAAGGTATCGCCGTTACCGTAACGGGAATCCCATCGGGCATCGTATTTAACGAGGATGCCATAAACGTCGAACTCGCAAAACGTCAGTCGGGTTACGGGCGCGGCGGGCGTATGGCTATTGAAAAAGACAAAATCGAAGTAATATCGGGAGTGCGCAACGGCAAAACAATCGGCTCTCCCGTTACTATGATAATTTGGAACAAGGACTGGGAAAACTGGAAAGATAAAAAAAACGAACCCGTCTTGAAACCGCGTCCCGGACACGCCGACCTTACGGGAGCTTATAAATACGGTCTTACCGAAGATATCCGCGATGTGCTTGAACGCTCAAGCGCAAGAGAAACCGCAGGCGTTGTCGCCGCGGGGGCTTTGGTCGGGCTTTTCCTTAATGAATTCGGTATCTCGATTTTTTCCCATGTAGTCAACTGGGGAGGCATAGAAATCGACACATCTTCTTTAACCCTTGATGAAATCCGCGAAATGGCGGAAATATCCGATATTCGTTCCGCCTGCTCCGAGGACACCGAAAAGCAAATCAAGAAAAAAATAGATGAGTGCAAGGCAGAGGGCAACACCATAGGCGGAATAATCGAAACGGTTATTTACCCTGCTCCCCCGTTTCTCGGAAGCTACCAAACCGCAGGTCAAAAATTGGACTCCAAAATCGCCTCACGTGTCCTGTCGGTTCAGGCAATAAAAGGCATAGAATTCGGACTTGGGTTTAAATACGCCGAAACATTGGGCAAAGATGCTCATGATGAAATTTATTTTGATGACGGGTATTACCGTAAAACCAATCACGCCGGGGGAATTGAAGGCGGGATGTCGAACGGGAATGCAATAGTCTTTCGCGCGGTTATGAAACCTATACCTACCCTGATGAGTCCGTTAAATACGGTCAATATACAAACCAAGACGGCACAAACCGCCGTAAAGGAGCGCTCCGATATTACGGCAGTCGCAGCCGCAGGTGTCGTTATTGAAAATATCGTCGCGTTTGATATTGCCGATGCAATTATGGCGCGTTACGGCTCGGATAATTTGGACTTGACTAAACGCAATTTCGATAACGACCCATCGCTTGACGGGTTCTGCTGGAGAGAGCGTTATGTTCGATAGCTTTTTTCGTTTTAAAAAAACGGTAAAAAAATCCGCAAAACCCCGCAAACAATCTCCCCAGCCTGAAAAATTGGTTACCGCTATGCACAGGGTTAATAACGAATATTTCAGTTTTGAAAAATTGCCGTCTATCAGATGGAGCAGGGGAAGGATACAAAAACAATACCGCAAACTTACAATAGGATGCTACGATATAAAAAAGAACGAAATCCGCATCCATCCGCTTTTCAGGGAACGGGAATTGCCGGTCGAATTGCTTGACTTCGTGATTTACCACGAACTTTTGCATTATGAGGACAGACACCATCTTAAAATAAGGAGAAACGGGAAAAGAATCCATAACCGCGATTTTAAAGTGCGTGAAAAATCCCATCCTTATTCCAAAACCGCGCACCAAATAACAAAAACAATTCTTAACGGCAATTTCCTAGTTGCGTCAAAAAAAAATCTACTTAAAATTAAATCGTTGCCTCATAAT
>CAZQBT010000065.1:0-13038 GCA_964591955.1 uncultured Brevinematales bacterium
TAGATTTGACTTTTGACGGCTTAGCTTGTAAAATATTATGCAAATTAAAATCTAAGGACTTAGCTATGAACGTTTTGATAGTGGGAAGCGGAGGGCGCGAGTCGGCGCTTGCGTGGTGTGCCGCTAAGAGCCATCGGGTCGATAATGTGTATGTCGTGCCGGGTAACGGAGGCACTCTCAGATACGGGGAGAATATCCTGATTGACCCGGTATATCCTTATACCGACCTGATTCATTTTGTTGAGGATGCGGAGGTTGATTTGACTATCGTAGGTCCCGAAGCCCCGCTTGTTGACGGTATTGTTGACACGTTCCGAAGGTTCGGCTACCCGGTTTTAGGCCCCTCTAAAAACGCCTCACGGCTTGAGGGAAGCAAAGCCTTTATGAAAGAATTTATGGCAAGGCATTCCATACCTACCGCAAGGTTTAAGATTTTCGATAAGCCCGATGAGGCTATTGAGTTTGTTTATAAAGAAAACCGCCCGTTTGTCGTTAAAACCGATGGGCTTGCTGCGGGAAAGGGTGCTATTGTCGCTAAAAATATCGAGGATACCGTTGTCGCTATCAGGCGGATGCTTGTATCGCGGGAATTCGGCGAGGCGGGAGACCGTATTATTATCGAAGATTTTCTTGAGGGCGAAGAGGTCAGCGTATTTATTATTACCGACGGGATTAATTATAAATGGCTCGCCTCCGCTCAAGACCATAAACGTATCTATGATAACGATGAAGGACCTAACACCGGCGGGATGGGGGCTTATGCGCCCGCTCCTTTTCTTAACGATGATTTAAAGAGGGTTATTGATAATAACATTATCAAGCCTACTATCAATGGGATGAGAAGCGAGGGCTATCCATATACGGGGATACTTTATATCGGGCTGATGCTGACAAAAAGCGGGCCTGCGGTGGTTGAGTATAATGTCCGTCTCGGAGACCCTGAGGCTCAGGTTGTCTTGCCGCTTATATCTACGGATTTTATCGAAATTGCATCGGCGGCATTAAGCGGAAAGCTTGATGAGTTAAACGTCAAGTATTACGACGGGTATTGTTGCGGTGTCGTTATGTCATCGGAAGGTTACCCGGGGGCATATAAAAAGGGATGGGAAATCGGGGGTAATCTCAACGATGAGGGCGGAAAATTCGTTTTTCACGCGGGAACTAAAATCCTTCCCGACGGCAGACTTGTTACGGACGGGGGACGGGTTTTATGTGTCTCCGCGCTCGGCAAAACGCTTGTTGAGGCTATCGACAGCGCTTATGATAAAGCCGGGGAAATACATTTCAACGGCGCGTTTTACCGCAGGGATATAGGCAAAAAGGGACTTAAATTCCTCAACAAAAAAAAGAAATAGTTATTTATCTATAAATTCGGATTACGAGGTTTTTATGATTAAGACTTTGATTTTATTATGTTTGTTTGTTATTGCAACCCCCGTTTTGGGGTTTTCACGTCTCGGCGAGTCGTTCGGGCCTGTTATAACCTATGCGGTTAGGCAAGCCGACGTTGTCCGAATTTTCTACTATACCCCGAAAAGCGAGCGGGGGAGCATCTTTGTTTCAAACCAAAACACCAATTTTACTATACGCAACAGAGGTTCAAACCGCTTAAATTTTTTCCGTCTGCGCGTTAAAAATATCGACGAGTTCTATTACCATATAGTATCGGATGATAAAAATATAAACGGCAGGGGAGGCGTTGTTCGGTTGCCGTCCAAAAATAATTTCCGTTTTGCTTTAACAGGCGACACTATGGACAGTTTTGATATACACGAAAAACTTGCAGAACGGATGAAAAAACATAACCCGAATTTTGTAATTATAGCGGGAGATATGGTCAGGGATTCCGTTGATATGCGGGAATGGGGAAAGCTCTTTAACAGCGGTAGCGGCTTGTATCACACGTCGGCGTTTGTCCCGGTGATAGGCAACCACGATACCTATACCCCCCTGTGGCGGCAACTCTTTGACGTATCCAACAGCCGTTATCCTTATTATTCCTATGCATTGCCCGGGGTGTATCTCATTGTCCTTAACAGCGAGATGTATTTCGGAAAGGATTCGGTGCAATACCGATGGTTTGAGGATGAGTTACAGCGGGCGGAAAAAGACGATTGGATAATCGTAACCTTCCATCGTCCTCCATTTTCGGCATTATCGCCGCGGGGAAATAACGAAAACAATCCGCTATACACTACACTTGTGCCTATGCTGGAACAACACAACGCCCATCTTATACTCAACGGGCATAATCATATTTATGAACGTTCGCATAAGGAAAATCAGGTTTATATTACAAGCGGAGGAAGCGCGCGAAACCTCCACAGGGCAGGCACTTTTAACCCTTACCGTCAATTCCTTTACAATGAAAAGAATCATTACGTTATTTTTGATGTAACCCCGAATGCCGTAACAATCAATGCTTATAACATAGACGGGCGAAGAATCGACAATTATACCATAAGAAAATAATTATACGTCAACAACGCATTGAACCATAGTTTGAGCAAGCCGTTTCTGGACTTTCAAATCGTGATAAGTAGCGGCTTTAACCTCGTGTAAAAGAAAAACCTTATTTTGAGAATTGATTTTAGCACCGCAGGCTTTAGCTTTTAAAGTTACCCCTTTTTTACCGCGCTCATCAATTTCGGTTATATCAAAATGAGAAAAAACAATTCCTTCTATTGCCGATTCGGTTAAAAGCTTGTTTAAAAAATCGACAAGCAAGTCTTCAAGCGTATCCCCGTCGCACTTAATATCAATCTTCGTTTCGCAAGGGAATTTTTCAATATCCGCAATATAAGAAAACATAGCAACGGCAATTTCGGAAAAAGCCTCCTGTATAGTGCGCCCGCTTGCTCTTAAACCCAAATCCGCCGTATGGTCATAAATTTCCCACATTTATCTGTCCCCTAATGGTATTATATTAAATTTCCCGATATTCGGATTTTCAATCAGGATAATCTTTTTGTCTCTTTCTTCAGCAATCTCCGCAAGTATGCCGTTTTCGCTGTAAGCGGATGGTTCTTCAATAGTCTTGAATTTATAGTCTTCCTTATCCTGTCCGGTAAACTCCATAAAAAGAGTTTCTATTTTATCTATAGTTCTTCTATATAGTATGTTATTACCGACAAAACGAACGAAACGGTTGCGGGGGTTTGCGCCGCTATAATTCCGCAAATTGGTGTTATCAAGAACGTTGCGAAGGAAACTGCCGCGTGAGGTGGTATAAAAATTGAGTGTTCGCGATACGTCTATATTAAGGCTTTGAAACGGTGTGGATGAAATCTGCAAATTATCAAGATTAAGCGCTACAACCCCCCGTTGTGCATTAATATATAATTCACTGCCGAAAATTTCGCTTTCTACGGTATTACCGACAACCCAATCCCGCCTGACCGGTAGAATTTCGCGTTCCTTTGTATAGCTTATATCGGTAACGGCATCAGACAGGGTTTTAAAATCGTATTTCCAAAAATGACTGTTATTATTCATTATAAGAGAGTTATTATACCAAGCCGAAGTATCGCTTTGCTTGTCAAAGGCGACCAATTTCCCGTTATCAACGGAAAAAACCGCAAGATACGGAGCTTGCCCCTTACGAAACCTGATTGCAACGTGAGACGCATCCGCCGAAAATGACACTTTCTCAAGAATGAGTTTATCCTCCGCAAAACTGCCGAGAAAGGTTGTTCTTCCGTTAATAAAATTATAAATCGCGAAATTGTGTATAATCCCTTCCTCGTTAAAAACGCCGTTTATCAGAAAAACCTCGTTATTGGGTGAGGGGTAAATCGAAACTATATTATCAATACGCTGTGAAGCCTCTATTTCAAGGGTGTCAACGTTAAGTTTGTGAAGACGTTCATTATGAAAAACAGGCAGGTAATAATTCCCGTTTTCAAAGTAGATTTTGGAGGAAATCCCCGACATTTTATCAACATTGGAAAACCGCTGGGGATATTGAACAACCGACGATTTTTTAATCCATCCCCTTGTCCTTTCATAACTTACCAGATAAGAGATATTACCCTCGCGTATAATATTAATCTTAGCGCCGAGCTGTAAAACCTCTACGGTATCTCCGCCGTTGTCCTCCGATGTAAGTTTAGCATTAAAATCGTTTACAGTAGCAATACGGGGATAAAGTGCGGTAACCGCAATAAACAAGGAAATAAAGCTAATCAATATCCTTTTCATAACCGCAACCTTCCTTTAAGCAAACTAATTTGTTTTGTCCCTTTTCCTTTTTATTGAAAAGGATACTTCCGTCGTTCGGGCATTTCTCATCCGACGGGGCAAAATGGGTTACAAAATCGCAATCGGGATAAGTGGAGCATCCGTAAAACCCGCGCCCCTTCCTGCCCTTTTTTGCGACAACCAAACCATCCTCGCACTTAGGGCATTTGCCGAGAGGTAACGGTTTAGCGTTTCTGCAATCAGGCCAGCCTGAACAGGCAAGAAAAAACCCGAAGCGCCCGAGCTTTTTCATCATCATCTTTCCGCATTTTTCGCAAACGTATTCGGTTTCCTCATCAAAAACGCCCTTTATTTCATCAATATTTTCATACGCTTTATTCAGCACCTTGGAAAACGGATTGTAAAAATCCTTGACGACAGTCTTCCATTCCTTTGCCCCCTCCTCAACCTCGTCCAATTCCTCCTCCATATCGGCGGTAAACTTGACGTTTATAAGCTCGGGGAAGTTTTCAACCAAAAGATTATTTACCACCCTTCCGAGCACGGTCGGCACAAGGGATTTGCCCTCTTTTTTAACGTAGTATCGCTTTGTTAAAGTAAAAATCGTGGGGGCGTAGGTTGACGGTCTTCCGATACCCATTTCCTCCATTATTTTAACCAAAGATGCATCGGTATAACGAGGCGGTGGGTCGGTGAATTTCTGTTCTTTATTAACTTCCTTTAATTCAAGTTTATCCCCGACATTGAGGTTATGGGGTAGTTCCTTTTCTTTGGCGGTTTTCCCGAAATTATAAACGCTTTGGTAGCCGTCAAACAGGGTTTTGGAACTTGTCGCGCTGAGTGCCTTGTTCCCGTTTGCCACCTCAATAGTGTATTGCTCCGTCTGAGCGGGAGACATCTGCGAGGCGACAAACCTTCGCCAGATAAGATTATAAAGTTTATACTGTTCCGATGAGAGATACTGCTTAATCTCATCGGGGTGGTATTCCACGCTTGTGGGACGGATAGCCTCATGTGCATCCTGTGCAGACCTTTTGTTTTTATAGACATTCGGGGTGTCGGGAAGATATTTCTTGCCGCAGGTTTTCGATATATAACTTCTCAACTCATCAAGCGCAACCGGTGAAATACGAGTAGAGTCGGTTCTCATATAGGTAATAAGCCCGGTGCGGACTTTGCCTAAATCCACGCCTTCATACAGAGTTTGGGCGATTTTCATAGTCCGCAAAGAAGAATACCCTAAGAGATTGTTTGCCGTTTGTTGCAACGTGCTTGTTATGAACGGGGCATTGGGATTACGTTTAACCCCCTTGGTGCGAATATCGTTGATAATCGATTCATAGTCGAAAAGCTCCTTTTCAATACGGACAGCGGTTTTTTCATTCGGGATATCCCCAAGCTCAATCTTTTTCCCGTCGATTTTAACCAGATTAGCTTTAAACTTAGCTTTATCCTTTTTAAAATCGGCGGTGATATTCCAGTATTCCTGAGGGACAAAAACATCTATTTCATCCTCGCGTTCGCAAATCAACCGTAATGCTACGGACTGAACCCTTCCCGCCGAAAGTTTGGACTTGACTTTCTTCCATAACAAGGGAGATAGCTGGTAACCGAAAAGACGGTCTATGACGCGCCTGCCCTGCTGTGCCTGCACAAGTAAATCATCTATATCCTTAGGCTCATCAATAGCTTTGCCGACAGCGTTCTTGGTAATCTCATCAAAACGGATACGCTTTATGGCAATATCGCGGTTTTTGATTTTAGGCAGGACTCGTTTTTCCAAGTCGTTTTTTATATGCCATGCTATTGCCTCGCCTTCACGGTCGGGGTCGGATGCTAAAATAATCTCGGATGCGTTTTTAGCGGAATCGCGAAGTTCTTTCATAACCTTTGACTTGTCTCTCATAACGATATAATCAGGCTCAAAGGTGTCGAGATTTACACCGAGACGCGATTTAGGCAAATCGATTATATGCCCCACCGATGCTTTAACCTCGTATCCCGAACCGAGATATTTCTTTATGGTGTTAGCTTTGGATGGGGATTCGACAATAACAAGCTTTTTCAATGATTTTGCCGATTTTTTATTAGCGCTTTTTTTCTTTGCAGGGGTTTTTTTCGCCTCGTCCTTTTTAGCCATTAATACCTTCCTTTATATGAAGTTTGATTAAGTTTTAGATTTTAAAAGAAATCGGGGTAATAATCAAGATATGAGAGGAATATTTTAAAAAAATTAGAAATAATATCAGTCCGGTAAAATTACAAAACATGAGGTTTCATAATTCCCGTTTCCCAAGTCTTTATGATTATAAGTAAAACCAAGATTATTCAAATTTCCCAAAAAAACAGCACCTTGCCGGTGTATTCATTTTAAAATGTCACAGTTTATGCAAATTGGCGGGGGTATCCGAATTTTTAAACAGGACACTAAACTCAATTTTTATGAGATAAATAAAAACGGAAAACGCTCGCGGAAAGTCGGATAATTTGGAAACTAAAAATAAAATGAATAGAAATTAATGTGCCATTTGTATTTTCTTGACAATTCCCGTTCCGTATATTGACTTTTAACGTTAAATGCTTTATTATTTATCCGTTTCAGTATTAGTATTGTAGAAAAGGGGCTTTTATTGAGAAGAAAAAAAAGTTTAGTATCGGTTGTTATATGGTGTTTCGTGGTAATTTATGCAGGATGTGCTCCGCAGGCGGAAAGGCTTGTATCGGAAAACAGGCGCGAGGCGATTATTACGGCAACGCGGATACTTGAAAATCCCGAAGCGGTGAAATTCCGTCGCGGCGATATTCCGTATCTTATAAAGGCGCTTAATTCCGACAACCGTGTCATAGCTAAAGCGGCAACCGTCGGTTTGTATAGTATCGGCGAAATTTCGGCGGAGGCGGTTGTTACCAATCTCGACAGTGAAGAATATCGAAACAACAAGATTTTAAACAGAATAGAAACCGCGCTTGAGATTGTCGATAGCCTTAATACCCCGCTTTTTGAGCTTCCGGTTTTCTTTAAAATTGTGGAGCTTTACTCCACGGTTGATACCGCAAAAGCGGTTGATTTGCTTAACGCTGCTATGGAATATACCAACGATATAACCAACGAAATTGATGGGATGGTTTATCTTAGCCGTATCGGCGGCGGGTTCGCTAATTTTGAGAGGGAGCGTTCCGTTGAAATATTCGGCTATATAATAGAAGAAAGTGGAAAGTTACGCGAACAGAGCGCCCGTCTTGATATGGTAACCAATATTGCGGGTGAGCTTGCGCGGTTTAAACGGACTGGACGTGAAACGGAGAATGAGAGCGTTTATAAGCGCTGGTCGGATTTGGAAAACCTTGCGCGTTCAATTAGCGCCAATACAATGAGACCTGCGGCGGTCGGCGCTATTGCTTCGGGTATCGCGGAGTTTGATATTTCAGAGGCGATAAGACTGGGGCGTGCTATATTTAACGGATATAATCGCGAGTATTATTTTGAGGTGTTGAGCGTTGCAAATACCGTTGCGAAAATCGCCCCCTCCCGCGCTATTGAGCTTTACGACTTGGCGCGCGATATGGCATCGGGGCTTCGTCGCGCCGAAAGGGACTTTGCTTTATCGGAGGTTGCGCTTGCCGTATTGCCTTATGATGAACTTCGCGCTATGCGGATTTTTGATGAGCTTCCCTTTGAGGAGAATCTGCGGGTTGCTTTCTTGCACCGTCTTGCGATACAATCGGCAAAAACCGATACGCAAAGGGCGGTTTATAACGGCAACCTGATTTTATATGATGTTCCCCGCGAAGAGGTTTTCGGCGAAACAGCTAAAAATCTCGCTTTTACGGATTTGCAGGATGCGTTGGCTCTTACAAATTACGTGGAGAATCCGTCCGCTGTTTTCGGCGGGGTAGCTTATGCGCTTGCCTCTTATCCGGCCGGCTTGATGGAAGCGGAAGCGCTGGGCATTTTGGATAAAATCAAACGTAATACTCAGGATTATTTTTACTACGGCGTTCCCGTTGCTTCCTTACTTTCATTTACAAATATTCATACGGCTAAAACAATTTTTAATGATGCCGTAAAGCGGATACGCAATGAATCCTCCGCTAAATCCATAACGGATGATATGGAATTTTTGGTAAATTATTTGTCTATGGTTGATAACTTTTCCACCGAGGATTTATGGAGACAGACCTATGCTCTTACCCGGTCTATTACCAATGAGACGGAGCGTTATAATTTAGTCTTTTATATTACCCGCAAATTGGCATATAATGACAAACAGGGCGCTTCATATATATATGACGAGCTTTCCGATTTGGATATTTCCTTTATAATGGAGGAATGGCTTAGCGAGGATATTCTTATTTATGAGAAAGAGACGCTTGCTAAAATCGGCGCGACTGCTATACCTTATTTGGTTTCAGCCCTCCAACGTCATTCCCGTCTCTCGCAGGTTTCCCCTTTGCTTGATACGCTTGAGTATGTAATCGAATTCAACAGGCGTAACGATATGATGCGCGAAAAAATACTTAAAGCTATAAGAGAAGATAATATTTTTATGCCTATATTGTCTCTTTTTGAAAACAGAACCCTGCCGTTGCCTATGCGCAGGCAGGCTCTTAATATTCTTGACGGGGTGGATAAAAACAGGGTGTTTAAATCTTTTGTCCGCCATTTGATTGATGATAATGAAAGCGGGCTTGATAAATATATTCTTGATGTTTTAGACGGCGAAACGTATAAACCCCTGATTTCTCAGGAGATTGAGCGTCTTGTGGAAAAACTCAACGACAGAACCGCCGCTCCGCAATTAAGACGCAATTCCGCTATGCTTATAGGATACGCGGGCAGTGATAGCGGTTATCAGGCTGTTTTGAATGCATTACGTTCGCAAAGCGATGATACAATCCTTGAAGGGGCGATAGAAGCCGCCGGACGAAAAGGAGATACGCGCGCCGTGCCGCTATTGATGCGATATATAAATAACGCGAGGCTACATAAATCCGCGTTTTTTGCTTTGGGCAAAATCGGCGCAACAGACGAACTCAGGCAGGCTTATTTCTCCACACGGTATAAGCATTCGGCGATTGAGGCGGTAACTATCTTTGCGCCCGAAAGGAGACGTCATAAGATTACCGCCGTTATCGGGCATATTCACAACGAGACCGTTTACGGGTTGCAAATTCGCGGGCATAATTGCGTCCGGTTTGAGAGTATTGAACAGGCGCAGGAAGGCGGGGCGACACTGTTTCTTACCGGGGAATATGAGAGGGAGTTTCGGGATGAGGCGGAGTATATATCTACGGGCGGGATTTATACCGTAAGAGGCGAAACCCATCGGTTAACCGTTGAATTATTGAACGAGGATAAAAGTTCAATATGGAGAAACCGCGCAAGTTCATATTGCGGACCATTCGTGGATTCGCTTCTTCGCGACCAAAGCGACGATTATCAGCAGATTATTTATAATCAGGCAAATATCTGGCTTAACAATGATTATCGCAGGCGGTTTGAAGAGGCGCAATACGGACTGCCGTTTAATTTCCATTAATTATCCAATGCTGCACGGATTTTTGAGGCAAGATATTGCGGGGTGAACGGTTTTTCTATGATTGTATGTTTTTCTAAAAAATCCTGATGCTTTTCAATAACTTCGCCGGTGTATCCCGACATAAATATTATTTTAATAGCAGGGTTGATTGTGATAAGAGCCTTCCCCAATTCCTTTCCGCTCATTTCGGGCATAATTACATCGCTTAATACAATATCAATAGCGTCTTTATTTTGTGAATATATTTCAAGACCGTCTTTTCCGCTTGAAGCCTCTAAAATTTTATAACCGTATAATTCCAAGGCGCGTTTTGCTAAATTGCGCACCGTAACATCATCCTCTACTATAAGTATAGTCTCGTTTCCCTGAAGTTTTTTATTTTCGGTCTTTTGCGATGGAAGCAAAGTTTCAACGCCTGTTACCGCAGGAAAATAAATCTTAAAAGTAGTTCCCTTGCCGTTCTCGCTGTAAACCCATATATCGCCGTCATTTTGTTTGACAATACCGTAAACGGTAGGAAGTCCCAAACCCGTGCCTTCGCTTTCCGTTTTTGTAGTAAAAAACGGTTCAAAAACATGAGATAAAATTTCCTTACTCATCCCTATACCGTTATCGCTCACGGCAACCAAAACCCATCTGCCTGCCGTCCTGATTTTTTTGTCAACGGAGATATAGTCATTATCGAAAACGATGTTTTTAGTTTCAATTAGGATTTTACCGCCGTCGGGAAGAGCCTCTTTTGAGTTGACCACAAGATTAACCAAAATTTGCTCAATTTGCCCCGGGTCCATCTTGATATTCCATAGTTTGTTATCAAGCGAAATTTCTATGGAGATATTTTCGGTTATAAGACGGTTCAGCATTTTTTTAATTTCTTTTATTATGGAGTTGATATTTATTATTTGAGGAGCGGCGGGCTGTCTTTTACTGAAAGTTAGAAGGCGACGGGTGAGATTTGCGGCGCGCTGCGAGGTTTTTATTACCTCGTCTATTTCATTTATAACGGGGTTGTTCGGGGTAAGCGAAGATTTAACTAATTGGGAGTATCCGATAATTGCCGTAAGAAGGTTGTTGAAGTCGTGCGCAATACCGCCGGCTAATCTTCCGATAGATTCCATTTTCTGGGATTGAGAAAGTTGCGCCTCAAGTTTTCTTTGCTCGCTGACATCGCGGGCAATTACAAGCAACGCCCTTTTTGCATCCCAGTATATTGATGATAAACTTAAGTCCAAGTCGATAGCGTTGTTTTTCTTGGTTATACCTACGAGATGGATTAGTGAGGGCAATTCTTTTCTTTTTGCGTGAAGGTTGGTTATTTGGGTGAAAAAGACTTTGCTGTCGGGATTAAATAATTTTGATATATCAAAATCTCGGGCGCAAATCTCCTTTTCGTGATAGCCGAAAATTTTGATAAAAGTCGGGTTGGATACAACGATTTTCTGATTTTCAATAACGCAGATGGCATCGTGGGACTTCATAAAAATTTCACGGAAACGTGATTCGCTTGATTCCAATTCGTTAGCGGCTATAATTTGCATTTTTGTTGCGCGATATCCGCTGATAATAATATAAGTCATTACGATAAAAACAGCGCCAAGGATAAAAAGGGATATTATAGTAGCCTTTCGCGTAATTGATGCGATTTTTTTCTCCACGTCATCCATATATACCCCTGTTCCGATAACCCATCCCCAAGGCTCAAATCCGCGAATATAGGAAAGTTTCGGCATAATAACGTTGCTGTCGGCATGCCATTGCCACATATAGGACACAAACCCCGCGTTGCTTGCCTCAACAATTTTTTTAAATTCGTAAAGCAGAGGATTGCCGTCGAAGTCGGTAAATGTTTCAAGTGAATCCCCCTCCATATCCGTGCGATATGGATGCATAACGACAACGGGGTCAAGGTTGTTAATCCAGAAATACTCCTGATTGTTTTCCCCGTATCGTATATTTCGCAGATGCTCTTTTGCGAGATATTGCGCTTCGTTTTTCGACAAAGCGCCGTTTTGATAACTCTCATAGTAAATTTCTATTGAAGAAATTTGGGACAGAACAAGTTGCTTAATCATTTGCTTTTTCTGGCCAATGATACTGTTTTTAATGGATGGCAAAAGAATACTGAAAATAGTAAATACGAACAGAACGAAAACGATAACCACAGGAAGCGAGAATTGAATTATTCCAATGATATCGGAACGCAGGAATTTTTTCAATTTTTTCCTCGATAAAATATTATGGGAGCGCATTGTTTCGATAATATATTGTAATTTAAAAAGAAATAAAGTCAAGTCTTTAGATTGAAAGACTCAATAAATTTTTATAAATGAGTTAAGAATCAGGTGTGAAATTCAGGGCGCGAATTTTTTTGTCTTTTGCTTGACACGGACTGAAAAAGAATTTACAATAACCTACCTAACGGTAGGTATGTTTTGATTAATTTTTCAAAAAAACGAAAATATGCTTGACACGGGGCGGTTAATATGATAAAATCAACCGAATGACCACACGGTCATCTTGAATTTTTTTGAATGACCACACGGTCAAATATATTCCGGTCTATTAGGAGGACACTATGGCAAAATTTCTTTCCAAACTTCTTTTAATTTCTGCATATATCGCTGTTCCTTTCTTTTTGCACTCCCTTACCGCAGATGAGATTATCCGAAAAGTCGATGATAATCAGGTTTACACTACCCAGAAATTTTCGGCGGTTATGATTATTGAACGGGGCAACCGCACTCTTAGAAAAGAGTTTTTCGGTTACGGCAGGGAAGGCGAGGAAGCCGCTTTTATGGAATTTACCAATCCCGAAGACAAGGGTGTCAAGTATCTTAAAATTGCCGATGAGCTTTGGATTTACTTTCCCGATGCCGATGACGTTATGAAAATTTCAGGGCATATGCTTCGGCAGGGTATGATGGGCAGTGATATTTCCTATGAAGACCTGCTTGAAAACGAGGCGTTGCGCGATTCCTATGAATCCGTCCTTGTCGGCGAGACTAATGTCAATGACGTTCTTTGTTACCATATTGAGCTTAACGCTAAGGTTGATGATGTTGCTTACGAGAGACGCACCGTTTATATCGACAAGGCGCGCTTTATCCCTCTAAGGATTGAGCTTTATGCCCGCGGAGGTCGTCTCTTGAAAACTATGGAGCAGAGCAATGTCCGTCGTATCGGCAACCGCTATGTTCCCACTAAAATTGAGGTGCGCGATATGCGAAGACGCAATTCCGTTACCTTTATCGAATTTACCGAGATTGAATACGACATCCGCGTTCCAAATGAGGTTTTT
>CAZQBT010000066.1:0-12981 GCA_964591955.1 uncultured Brevinematales bacterium
CAGCTACACCAATGATTACAGCTACACCAATGATTACAGCTACACCAATGATTACGGCTATACCAATGATTACACCTACACCAATGATTACACCTACACCAATGATTACGGCTATACCAATGATTACGGCTATACCAATGATTACACCTACACCAATGATTACGGCTATACCAATTATTAATAATACCGTTTTTACCAATGATTTAAAGATTAAAACTATTTTCACCCCCTTATCCTATAAAAACTTTCTGCGTATCAAAAAAACCTGCAATGTCGTTTTAAACAAAAATTAATTTTCCTGTTTACTTTTTTACTTTTTCCGATTTTGGGTTTAATATATAGGCGGATTAAATTCGGAAGGCGGTAGTGCGATGGATTTACAGGGAAATACCGCGCTTATAACCGGCGCATCAAGCGGTATAGGCAGAGATTTAGCCGTAATGCTTGCCGAAAAGGGCGCAAACTTAGTCCTTGTCAGCAGAAACATCTCCGTGCTGAAAGAACTTGCCTTAAATCTTGAGAGGGATTATTATATCCGGGCTTGCGTTATCGGATACGACCTTTCTACCGACTGCGCGGCGCAATTTGTTTTTGATGAATGTCTTAAACGCGGATTGATTATTGATATTCTTATCAATAACGCGGGGTTTGCTTTGACTACCGATGAGTATTTCAAGTATCCCGATAAAGCCCGCGCTATGCTTAATCTGATGGTTATTACCCCCTCCGAAATGTGTATTCTGTTTTCCAAGCCTATGAAAGAACGGGGTTACGGTTATATAATGAACGTTTCGTCCATATCGGCGTATTTTCCGGTCTCTCCGCTAATAAGTTACGGCGCTATTAAAACTTTCCTGCAGAAATACACCGCCGAGTTGCGTTATGCGCTAAAGCGGAGCGGAATAAAGGTCAGTTGCCTGATGCCCGGCGCTACAATGACCGGTTTTTTCTCGATGGATAAATACCCCGTGCCTGTGTGGGTTCAGCGTATTTTCTTTTGCCCGTCATACAAAGTCGCAAAAAAAGGAATAAACGGTATGCTTCGCGGAAAACGTGAGATTGTTCCCGGTTTTGCGGCAAAATTAGCCTTGTGGATTTTCAACCTGTTGCCCGACGGTGCAGTCAACGGTTTTTTCTCTTTTATAGAAAAAATCCGTGTCGGAATTATGCAAAAAGAAACCGAAACAACAGTCAATTCCCAAACTGAGGAAACCGGCGAGGAAACATAGAAAGGTTTTTCATTTTTCAGCTTGACAATAAATCTATATACTTTATACTATTAATAAAAATATGCGGAGGATTATATGAGGAAGACAATAAAATACGGTATTGTTGCGGCGTTAAGCGCAATCTTTTTGTTTGCGTGTCGTCAGGAGCCTATAATAAGAGCTCCTATCGACTTTTCTTTAGATGAGGGTAGCGATATGATTTTAAGCCCCAATGAATTATTTGAAAAACTCGCAATAGATGTGCCTAAGGGTGAACGGGCGCAGTATGTTTACGGCGATAATATTGCCGGATACCTTGAGGGTTACACATATAACTATCGCAGAGGTCAGGGTTATATTATGAACCGCTCGGCGGTGTTTACGGATTTCGCATCCTTTGTAAACGACAGCCTTAACGATAAAACCCGTGCCAAACTCGCAAGGCTTTATCCTTACGGCGTAAGAAATGTCTATGTCAACGGGTCTTATGATGAGTTTATTATGCACAACAAAATGTATGCGATGTCGCTTGTCGTTGAAAGCCCCGAACCTGCAAAATTGAGTTTGTTGCCGATGCTAAACCTTCGCGCTCGAACATCCGTTATAGAACGCAAAGGTAATGTCGTGGTGTTTTCACCCTCACGTGAGCTTCCCCGCGAACCGGATTATCCTGTCTATACGGCGGTTTCATCCGACCTTCCTTTCGATTACCGCGAGGGAGACCGTGAACGCGAGGAGGATATTGCGCGCTTAAGGATTCAACGTGCGATGGTTACACCGGTTTTCTCCTCACGCGATAACGTTACCAATTTTACTATCCATATTGCCTTCGGGTTTACCGCCGAGGAGGCTTTTGAAAAAGCGCGCGAAATGGTTAAAGTTCATTCCGTTGAAATACAGAAAAAGAAGTTTTACGACTTCCTTACTAAAAGCTATGTATGGACAGACGATTTGGAATACAACCGCGCGCTTATGTGGGCGAAACTTTCCGCTTATTCGATGTATAACGAGGAATACGGCGAAAATATCTGGGCGGGGTTACCGTGGTTTAAGGACACTTGGGGACGCGATACCTTTATTGCGCTTCCGGGAACCCTGCTTGTAAGCGGGGAGTTTGACGAGGCTCTCGGCGTAATTATGAACTACGCCACGCTTCAAAACCGCGGTCAGCTATCGTTACAGGTAGAATTTGAAAACGATGATGCCCGTCTTAAAACAAGGAACTTTATCAGGGAAAATCTCGGAAAACAGATTGCATATAAGGACGGGGTTCTTTATCACAGCGTTTCCCGCGAGTATGTCGAAAAGCAGGATGAGCTTCAGGCAATTATCGACAGGATGGCTAAGGAAATACCGGGCATATCGGCAAAATACGAGCTTATTTTTGATAAAAATTTCGGGCGTATCCCGAACCGCGTTACCTCTATGGAAAACGTGATATACAATACCACCGACGGGACACCATGGTTTTTACGCGAAATGTATGAATATATGCGATACACCGGCGATATGCAGTTTGCAAAAGATATTTACGAAACCGTTATCTATGCGCTTAACGGGTCTATCGACAACTACGTTGACGAGTATGGATTTTTAACGCATGATGATGCCGATACGTGGATGGATGCTAAAATTGCCGGAAACCTGCCGTGGTCTGCTCGCGGAAATCGCGCGATTGAGATACAGGTATTATGGTACACCGCGCTAAGGACAGGCGAATTTCTTGCAAAGTATAACGGCGATGATGAAAACGCCCGCAAGTGGGGCGAAGTTGCAGAGCGTCTTAAACGTAATTTCCCAAGATTTTTCTGGGATACCCGTAATAACCGTGTCGCCGACAGAATCCGTAAGGATAATTCACGCGACTATATGATTCGTCCGAACCAATTGATGGCGGTTTCCGTGCCGTTTGAAAACAGATTTTTGGAAACCTCCCAGGAAGCATATATAGTCAAGAATGCGGTAAGCGAACTGTTATTCCCCTACGGTATAGCCTCGCTTTCACAGAACCATCCGCTTTTCCATCCCAAACACGACGACCACTGGCATCTGTTCCACAAGGATGCAGCGTATCATAACGGAACAATTTGGGGATGGAACGCCGGGTTTACGGTTACCGCGATGACGCGTTTCGGATACACGGAACTTGCCTATGAACTTACAAAAAATCTTGCCGAGCAAATTCTCTATATGGGATGCCGCGGTTCGATGAGCGAAAACCTTGACGGGCATTGGAACGAAAAGAAAGAAATAAAACTCAGCGGAACTTTCTCTCAGGCGTGGAGCGTATCGGAATACACCCGCAACGGTTATCAGGACTTTGTGGGCTTCAGGCCAAATCTTTTAGAAGATGAGATTCTTGTAATTCCCGCGATACCGTCTGAATGGAACGAATTTGTATCAAGTTTGGCTTTCGGTATGAACGGCAAGGCAAGGTTTAATATCAAGTTTGACCGCAACGGCTCATCACAGACTTTTGAGTTCTCTTTCACGGGTTACGACAAACCTCTTGATGTTATATTTATTCCGCTTGCGAACAAGACCCGCTACCGGGTGAGTTTCAAACTTGAGCCGGGACACACAGTAAAGGTTGTGTTTGATGAGTCCAATGGAAATGCGGTTGTTGACGGCAACCCCGTGGCGCGCAACGCGTATATTCCCTCACAGCACAGGGTTATCGGCGACTTGAAATTCCAAACTCCCGATTTGTCCAAAACATACGGCGCTATGACGCAGACGAATTTCCTTCAGGGCATTATCGAGCGCGGGGAATATGATAAGTATTAAAAGAAGTTTGCTATATAAAGCGGTTGGCGTTTGTCAACCGCTTTTTGTAAAAATTCCATTATATACATCGCCATAATTTGACTTAAGATTTGAGCCTGTGTAAAATTAAATATCTATAAAGGAGGAAGTTATGGCTAAAAAATGGGAAGAAATTCCCGAAAAGACTTTTAAAGAAGGCGCGGAGTTTGTAAAAAAAATTCGTGAAGGTAAGTTTGTGCGTGATTTTTTGCCGAACCAGTCGGAGGATTACCCTATCGAAAAGGCTTATGAAAGTGTGGTTGCTTTTATGGACTCAAAAGAAATGAAAGAATTTGAAAGGAGACACTCAAAATAAGGGGTATAGTGCAATATGACTCAAGATTCTCATTCTAATTATAAATATATTTTAGAAATTTTCGGAAAAGATAAACTAAAGAAGCGGTTTGCTTTTCTCAAGGAACTTGCAGGTGAACTGATGAAAACATTTGGTTTGTCGGGCTATGTTGTTTGTTCCGATTACTTAATTGAAGAGTTGCTTCTTGATTATTTTGCAGATATAGCCCGTCTAAAAGAATTTCACAATATAGAACATACCAATCCAATCAAAGTGGCTTCCTATACGGCTTATTGGATAACAAAACGAAACCCTTTGCAATTGATAAAAGATATTACGCCTGAAGAGGTTTTAGAAAAGCGTTCTCTTAGAAATCCGAATGTTTTTTTTGCATTAAATGTATTCTTAGGTATGGTTTTTAATAAATGTGAAACCGCACTGTCTGATTCGCAAACTCTTAAAATTTGGAATGATTTTCTCGATACGTTTTTTTATT
Organism: uncultured Brevinematales bacterium; assembly: GCA_964591955.1. Taxonomy (GTDB): domain Bacteria; phylum Spirochaetota; class Brevinematia; order Brevinematales; family CAZQBT01; genus CAZQBT01. The sequence goes on from CAZQBT010000066.1 coordinate 4,805, forward strand.
GTTTAGTTTATCGCAATCTCTCACCGCAGGCAATAGAACTGACAGCAACAGCGCTTATTACCGAACCAATTTATTCTTTAATATAAGGAAATGGCTTCTAACTTTTTAAAATCAATTGCCAAGCGCGGGGAATATGATAAGTATTAAAAGAAGTTTGCTATATAAAGCGGTTGGCGTTTGTCAACCGCTTTTTTTGATAATTTTTAAAATCTATTCTAAAATAATACAACATACCGAACGGTAGGTATTTCGGGGGTATCGCTATGACTACAAAAGAAAAAACCCTGCTTGAAGCGTTTAAACTCTTTATCGCCAAAGGGTATAAAGGTGTCTCTTTAAATGATATTGTCGCAAAAGTCGGTATAACCAAAGGCGGCTTTTATCATTATTTTAAAAGCAAGGAAGAAGTTTACTTTAATACTCTTGAAACGTTTTTCTTCACCAAGGCGCAGCAAATAGAAAAAGATATTTTTTCTCCTTCCGTCAGCGCAAAAGAAAAACTTATAAAGTATCTGGATTTTGCAGAGTTACTGATAAACGATGAAACTTTATCGCAAATTGAAGATTATAAGAGTTATTACTTGTTTGTAGCTGACGGGATTTCTCTTTTTCCCGAGGTGGACCAAAAAGTCAGGGAATTTTACGACAGGATAATAAATAGCTTGGCAAATGTCATTGAGGATGCGAAAAAAGACGGCAAAATCAAAAGCGATATTGACAGCCACGCAATTTCTTTTCAAATTAATGCCGTTTTTGAAGGCGCTGTCCTGCTTTGGGCATTTAATCCTAATATAGATATTCTAAAAGAAATTCAAGGTATCAAAAAATCCATATTACGTTTCTTGTTTGAAGAGGTTTAGTATGATTGACAAAGAAATTGATTTCTACCGGTTCTCCGGCACGGGTAACACGCTGCTTGCGGTAAAAGCTATGGCGGAGGTGTTTAGGCAACACGGACACAACGTTAATCTGCTCCGCATTGAAAAATGCAATCCCCGCGACTTGATTATACGCCGGGGCTTAACTATCGGGCTGGGATTTACCGTTGCCGCAGGATCCACCTACCGCTTTGTATGGGAGTTCCTAAAATCGCTTCCCGAGGCTGACGGCAACAAGGTCTTTATGATAGACACAATGGCGGGATTTTCCGGCGGGATTATAGGCCCTTTGCAAAAGCTCCTAAAGTCAAAGGGCTATACCCCGATAGGCGCAAAGGAAATCATTATGCCGAACAACCTCCTTCCGTATAAAGACTACGGCGACAAAAATTCCCTCAAAATAGAGCGCGGTCTTAAACGTGCAGAAAATTACGCCCGCAACCTTCTTGATGGGAAAACGCGATGGGGACGTATTCCGGTTTTCTCGTTTCTTATGTCGCTTGTCGGCAAAAGCAGATTTGTATGGCGTTATGTGGCGCGGTTCTACGGGTTTTATATCGACAATTCGCTTTGCAATAAATGCGGGCTTTGTGCGCGTCTCTGCCCTGTCGGCAATATTACGATGAAAGACTATCCCGAATACGGCGATAAGTGCGAGGTTTGTATGCGATGCTTTTCGTTCTGCCCCACCCTCGCGGTCAATAGCAGGAAAAAAGGCAGGCACAGATACGCCGCCGTTAAAACCGGCGATTTAATCAAAAAATGACGCTACCTTTCCATAATAACCCGGCCCTGATTAACCCTGAACACACGCGAATTTTCCATACTTCCCGTTAGAAAATCGCGCGAGGTTGCGGTAATAAAGGACTGATACGACGGCAGTATCATAGAAAGGACTTTCTCCCGCCGTCGTCTGTCAAGCTCAAGAAGCACGTCATCAAGCAGGACTATCGGCGGGGTTTTGGTTTTATTCTCCGCGCTCTGCAAAACCCCCATCTTGAGCGCAATAGCCAAAGAACGAAGCTGACCTTGCGAAGCGAAAACGCTTGAGTCGATATTTTCAATCGGAATCGACTGCCCGTCCAATTTTATATCGAAATTATCGCGGTGAGGTCCTATGATTGTATGCAACTTACGGGCTTCCTCAATACGCGTTTTGGAAAGCGCCTCGTAAAACGAGGATTCAATCGCCGGGGGTTCACGACTTTCCAACTTAAACGTGTTGAGGTAGCGTATCTTGGGTTCTTTACCGTAAAGCTCGCCGTATATCACGGCAATTTTCCGATTAAGCATCCGTATAAATTTCTGACGGAAATCTATTACCGCGGTTCCCCACTTCACAAGCTCTTTATTCCATATTGTTGCCTGTTTGGCCGAAATCTTGAGTTGAGCGTTACGCTGACGAAGCGCACGGTTATAGCGGGACAGGGCAAAATAATAATCCCCGCTTATCTGCGATATGGATATGTCGATAAAATTTCTCCGCCTGTCGGGAGAACCTGTAATAATCTGCGTATCATCGGTAAGAAAAGCCACGCATGGAAATCGTAACGGAAGTTTATTACGAAGCGCAGGGTTATTATTGATTTTAAGCATACGTTTGCTTTGCGCAATTCCCACCTCGACTGTATCGGAGTTGTCGTATTCGCCCATTATATATAGAGTATCCGCTTCCCAGTTTATCAGGTCTTTTATTGCAACTTTGCGTATCGGGGTAAGATGGGAAAGCAGATGTATCGCTTCTAAAAAATTGGATTTTCCGCTCCCGTTTTCGCCATACAGAAGGTTGGTCTTGCCGAAGTCATTTAAAAAAAGATTTTTGTAATTTCTAAAATTGACAATTTTAATGGAGCAAAGTTCCATAGACTTTTCCGTTATTTGAAATTAATAAAAAACGGCGAGACACATAAGGTATCTCGCCTTTTATTTAGTTAAAAATTAAAAATCAATATTGCTCGTCCAAAGACGGAGGAATATTCAAAACCTGACCGGGGTAAATCAAGTCGGGATCTTGAATCTGGAACTTGTTTGCGCGCCAGATTATAGGCCACATCCAAGTTTTTTTGTCATACATCCTGCCCGCGATTTTCCATAAACAGTCCCGGTCTCTGGGGTTCAGGATAACCTTATAAGTCTTGCTTACTTCCTGTATAAGCAACTGGTCTGCAAGCCTGATAGCCTTCATAGCATAAGCCTGTGCGTCAAGATACTCGCCTTTTTTAAAAGCCTCGTCCGCAAGACTGTAATATTTTTCAACAAGCTCAACTGTCGGGGTTTCATCAATTTCAGTCTTGGTTTCGGTTTCCGAAGCGCCGATAACCTCAATAGGCTTGGCGACAAGAATAAAATCTGCGCTTGCCAAAGCAAATTTATTGACCTTAATATCCAAAGAACCGCGGGGTTGACCTCTTCTCTTTTCGCGTTCTTTAACCCTGTCTAATTTTTCCTTAGCTTCACGCATAAGGCTTTCGGCACGTTGACGCGCTCGCTCGCGGTCTTGATCAAACGTAGGCGTAACCTTTCCGGCTTCCGTAGCAATTTCAAGCGCAATATCCAAAGTCTCTATAGCTTGACGGGCATACTCAGCGGACTCGGCAAGGTCGCGTGTCTCAAGCAGAGTTACCGAGTTATCCAAAAGCTCTTTTGCCTCGGCAAGTTTTTCCGATGCATGTTCAATGATAAGGGCGTTGTTTCGCGCGGATTCATATTTATCCTGAGCCTTTGCTACCTGATTTTCGGTTTTCTGTATCTCTTCGATTATGAATTTATCCATATCCATAAGCGTTTCAACAAGAGGAGCGCCTTTTTCGTAAACCTTAATATACTCCTGATTGTTGTAAATCGTTACAAGCTCCTCCACCCCGGTTTGTGCATCGGGGTATCGTTCGGAATCAATCTTGTAGCCGTAGTTGTTGTCGATTTTGTCTAAAAGCTCCGATGCTTTCTGGAAAACGGAATCAGCGCGACGCTTTATAGCAAGGTCATAGGATTTGTCTGCCATTTCTTTGGAAAACTGTGCTTTTTCAACGGCTTCCTTACGTTTTTTCTCCTCTACAAAACGGTTGGCGGTAGAGTAACTATCCTCAGCCTCTTTAAATTCACCCGTTGCATAAACCGGCGCCTCTACTTCTCTTGCACGTTCAAGTGCGGTTTTTGCCGCTTCAATATCTTTCGTGGGGTCGGGACCACACGATGCAATTAAAACTATCAACGAAGTAAATATACATATAGCTAAACTTTTTTTCATTTTATACCTCCTGTCTATTTAAGACTTCCCTTTTATACCAATATATTGTAATACAAATCAGCAAAATAGCAAGTAAAAATGAGATTCTTCGTTCGGATTTTTTAAAATAAGTGAATATAGTTACAAGTAAAACCAAATATAAACTAATGCGGATTTTTCTATTAATGCACGAAATTCAGACGATAAAAACTAAACCCCGACGCTTTTGATAAACTCTCCCACTTTAACCTTAATATCATCGCGCACCTTTCGGGTTTTGACGAGTTTTTCCTCTTCGCTTCCGCTGAACGATGACGGGTCGGGGAACGACCAATGTAATTTATGCAAAGCCCCCGAAAATACAGGACATCTTTCGCTGCTTGATTCATCACACACCGTTATAACGTAGCTGTAAACCCGCCCCTCTTTGAAAAATTCAAACACGCTGTTTGTCGGGTTTTTGGAAATATCATATTCGACTTCCCGCATAGCTTTTACAACAACCGGATTGAGTTTACCCGGTTCAATACCTGCACTTTCCGCCTCAAACCTTCCATCACCGAGTTTGTTTAAAAACGCCTCCGCCATCCGGCTTCTCGCGGAATTATGGATACAAACAAACAAAACGCGAATTTTATTCATCTTTTCCTCCGTATAGACTTATTCCCACCAATTCTATATGGAAGAAGTTAAGGAACGATTAATGGAAAATTAATTTTTCACAAAGGCTTTTTTTAGACAATCAGACCAAAAACCCATCCCATAAGAGTTGACATCACAACAACAAGACCGACATATACCGAGGTTTTCTTTATTCCAAGTTCGCCGAGTATTACCAACATAGAAGGCAACGACAAAGACGGTCCCGCCAATAAAAGCGCAAGAGCGGGTCCCTTTCCCATACCTGCGCCGATAAGACTTTCCAATATAGGCACTTCGGTTATGGTCGCTATATACATAAACGCGCCTGCGACCGAAGCAATAAGATTAGCACGGATAGAGTTCCCCCCTACAAGCAACGCCACCCACTCCTCGTTGATAATCCCGTTGTTTCCCGGTCGTCCGAGAAGAAAACCTGCAATAAACACGCCGATAAAAAGCAGAGGCAATATCTGTATTGCAAAATCGCGGGTAGCCGTAACCCATTCCTTGACCTCGTCTTTTTTGAACCATTTTATAAGCATAAATACGAGTAGAATACCGAAACCGCCGACGATAAAGTATTTGTAGTTAAAAATCGTATCCCAGACAGGAGTATTGCCCTCTGATTGAGACCACGTCAGGAATATCAATATAGCGACCATAGTGAAAATATACAAAGAGGTTTGCGCCATAGTGCGGGGTTCGTTTTCCTGCGATATTTTAAACATCGCCTCGTTGGTTACCCTCTGTTCGTCTTCCTTTTTGAAAATCAGATGCATAAACAGCCCGATAAGAAAGGCAAAAAGAATAGCCCCGACAGCCCTCGCAACGCCGATTTCCCATCCGAGAACGCGCGCCGTTAAAATTATAGCAAGAATATTTATCGCGGGACCTGAATATAAAAACGCCACCGCGGGACCTAAACCCGCCCCTTTTTTGTAAATTCCCTTGAATAAAGGTAAAACGGTGCAGGAACATACGGCAAGTATCGCGCCTGAAACCGATGCCACCGTATATGCAACTAACGGGTTGGCGTTAGGACCGAGATATTTAAGCACTGAATCTTTTTTAAGAAAAACAAATATAGCCCCCGCTATAAAGAAAGCGGGAACAAGACACAATAATATATGCTCCCTTGCATATTCGGCAAGCATCAAAAACGCCTCGTTTAAGGCGTTTTCCACAACAGGAATATCAAACGGGGTAAAATATGCAAACAAAAAAATCAGCCCTATTATTATGAGTTTTTTATTAGGAGTGAGTTTCAACCCTTCCATTAGAATATCTCCTTGAAGTAATGTTTTAACCCGCCGGAGAGATTATAAACGCTTTTAAATCCGAGATTCAATAACAAATTTTGGGCGGCATTGGCGGTTACTCCCTTGTTGCAATAAACCGCAACAGGTTTGTTTTTATCGAGAGTTTTGGATTTTTCACGAAGCTCCGCTAATGGAATATTCACTGCGCCTTCTACCCGCGATTTATTAAAATCAGCCCTGTCGCGAACGTCTATTATAACAAGCCCGTCTATCTTACCCAAGTCCTGCGGTTTAATCAGGGGATGGTTTCTGTTCAGGATATTGTCCGTAATCATCCCCGAATACATAACGGGGTCTTTTGCGGTGGAAAACGGGGGGGCGTAAGCGAGGTCAAGATTAAACAGGTCTGAGGCTTTAGCCTTGAACGTTATGGCGGTAGCAAAAATATCTATACGTTTATCGACACCGCGTTCGCCGATTATCTGCGCGCCGATAATTCTTCCGCTTTTTTTGTCGGTAACGGTTTTTATAATCATCTCGCGACTTTCTTTAAAATAAGAACTTTGATTATATTTAATATTATGAGCGACAACGGGCTCAAAACCCTCTTTGAGCGCTTGTTTTTCAGTCAAACCGGTTTGCGCTATTGCAAGATTGAATAGCTTAAAAATCGAGGTGGGAAGGATGCCCTTAAATTCAAGGTTTCCACCCGTTATAATATCTCCTGCGATTCTTCCCGTTTTATTTGCGGTCGTGCCGAGAGGAACATAAAGAGACTTCCCCGTGATAATCGAAAAACTTTCCGCACAGTCTCCAACAGCATAAATATCGGGAATATTGGTTTGCATATATTTATTTGTTGAAATAGCGCCGGTTTCACCGATTTTAATGCCCGCGTTAGATGCAAGCGATATTTCGGGTTTAACGCCGGTCGCAAGTATAATCAAGTCGGCGGGTATATTTTTACCGCCTAATGTAACAACCGTCTTGCCGTCATTTTGTATGGAAACAAGGCTTTCGCCGGTTATGGTTTTTACTCCCTGCGAGTTCAGGTATTTTTCGACATAGACAGCCATATCGTTATCAAGGGGAGGCATAACCTGATGAGCCGCCTCAAGTATAGTAACGTCGATACCGATTTCGCAAAGGTTTTCTGCGGTTTCAAGCCCTATAAACCCCGCACCGACAATTACCGCGCACTTGGGAGATTTTTCTTTAATGAACCGGATAATCTCATCCGCCGACTGCGGGGTGCGTAATGCAAACACGTTATTGGAATTTATCCCATCTACGGGAGGGATAAACGGGGAAGCGCCCGTTGCAAGGACTAATTTATCATAGTTATCGGTAAAAATTTGTCCGTCTGTAAGGCATTTAATCTCAAGGAGTTTTTTATGCGGGTCAATAGCAGTTACCTCATATCCCGTTTTAATATCAATATCGAAACGCCCCTTAAACCACTTAGACTTACGGGGGATTAAATCGTCCCGCTTAAATTTATTGCCGATATAATAAGGAAGCCCGCATCCCGAATAGGAAATATCATTGCCGCGCTCATAGACGGTAATTTCGATATCGGCATTATTACGTCTTGCCTTTGCTGCGGCGGAAGTTCCTCCTGCAACCGCACCGACAACTATTATCTTCATATTTTTTCCTTACAGGGATTTGATTATGTCTGCAATCTGTTCGGGACTTAGGACTTTGCCTGTGGCTTTAACATCGTTGTCGATAGCGAGAGCCGGGGTTATTAAAACCCCCATATCTGCGATTGTGTCGAAATCGGTAATTTTTTCAATTTCCGCCGAGATACCGAGATTTTCAAGAGCGGCACGGGCATTAGCCTCTAATTTTTGACAGTTAGAGCATCCCCCGCCGAGTATCTGGATTTTCATATATATCCTCCTATGAGCATATTTGCATATATTATAATAAAGAAGCGGGATATAGTCAAGGAAAGAGTTAAATTGTAAATAATGGGGTGGGGAATGCTGTTGCACAGTGCAACAAAATGCACAAATCTTTATATAAAGGCGGTTTATTGCATTTTGTTTTTTGTGTAATAAGAATACTGTTTTATCTGACTGTTTTATCAAATTTACAAGTTTAATACAAAATTGGTTCTCCTGCAAATCAAGTGGGTAACCAGTGTGGGTTCAACTGATTAAAGTT
>CAZQBT010000067.1:0-12745 GCA_964591955.1 uncultured Brevinematales bacterium
TTCTCCACTTATCATTATGTGCCTCTTTAGACACAATTAAGTTTACACTGCCAAATTTTGAGATTTTTACAGGCATTTTTTTCTCCTTTATGATGGGTATTACTATTTTTGTTATCCGATTTTAGAAATCAAAACGCGCCTCAGGCTTTCCGTGTGTCGAAAACCTTAAAGCGCGTTTTCTATATCTTAGTGTTTTTATACGCAATGAGAGTAACCCGACTAAAACTTTTGTCTTATTCAATGTAGCGTTATTATTTATAAACCTGCCTGAATTATATATATATTACTACGTTGCCGAAAAAGATTAAAACTTAAACTCAATCATCCCCTCAATTTTTATAGCATGGTCTCCACCGAGGCGGTACCCGTGTGTCTCCTCATAAATTTCCTGCAAAGCGCGTCCGGGTAACAGATATGCGAAAGTAAGATAAAAGTCCGTGCCTCGCGCAATACGGATACGGTTATGAAGGTCAAACTCCAAACCCAAAAGGGTTTGCCCGTTTATGGGGTTTGCGGTGGATGCGTAACCTACGACAATTTCACTGTCAAAATTAATTTTGTCGCGCAGACGTAATTGCGCTCCGCCTTCTACTATAAATATCCCGGGTTCGGTGTATCTAATACGTCCTCCGGTAAGGTTACGTCTTGTTTCTACCCCCGCGTTCCATTTTGAAAAATAAGCCTGCTGATGGAAAGGTCCTCCGCCGAACAGTATCGAAAGCCCCGTATCCAAACTTCCTCTCCTGCCGATAACCTGAAAACGGTTGAGTTCATCTGTGTTGCCGTTATTACCGCTGCTCAGATTAAGCCTTCCGAAAATACGAAGTTGGTCTATGGGGTCAAATCGAAGTCTGCCGTATAGATAATATGCGTTTACGGGAATTGTGTTGCCGTTTGTTTCCGTAACGGTTCCTAAGTTATAGGAAAACCCTATATCGGTGCGGATTTTCCATATATCAAAGCGGTTCATAATGCCTATCCAATGAAGACTGTAGTCGTAATTATCATATCTGTTTATTACATTAGTTTCAACACCGATTATTTCGATTTCATCGGTTATATCTATAAATCGCGTATCGGTCATATACATATACCAAACGTTCACCTGCTCGCGTAACCCGCTTTCCTCATTATTGATAAACCTGTGGCGGGCTCTTGCGTATAAAAGATGAGCCATACTGCTTGTGTCGAACTCAAAATCGCTTAAATCGAAATCCGTAGCGCTTTCATCGGCGGTATTAAAAAGCGTGGAGTAAGCAAAATCAACTCTGAATTCCGAATAGTTAAAACGAAGGAAAACCCCTGCAACATCATCATCAAGTTCGACTTCAAGAGGTGTGGATAACGGGATAAGCCCGACCATTCCGTTGAAAAAGTTGTTGCTACTGTTCCATCCGATATAAAGGTTTTCGGTTTGAACGTTGACTTTATCCGTGCCTTGAGCGCCCCCGAAAGACGGGTGTCCCCAGACTATATTCCCTACCCTGAACTTGTAGTATGCGTAAAAGGGACTTTTGTCTAAGGAATATTTAAGCCCGAGTTTGGCTCGCAAATCAATAGCTCCAAAGTCATTAGGCCTTTCGCTGTCCAAGTCCTTGTTTATAAAATACCCGAAACGGTTACGGAATTCCCCGTCTATTTCAAGTTTCGGAAATGCAAGACTAACAGCACCCAATATAATTATCAAAATAACTGTAACCATAGAGAATTTAGCAGGCATTTTTACTCTCCTTACGTTGTTATTTAATATTTGTTTAATATTAAGTTAAGACAAGAAAAAAGTCAAACTAAAAAAGGCGGGAAGATTAAAGTTCTTATATTTTGCTTGACCGCCGTCTTTTTTTTAATTGACTATTTTGGTATTTGCGTTAGAATAGAGAGGCGGAAATATAAGATTCGGAGGAAAAAATGAAAACCATTGCTATATTTAATTCTAAGGGAGGGGTAGGTAAGACCGCAGCGACCGTAAATTTTTCATATTTGGCATCAACGGAGGGTAAACGGGTTTTGCTGTGGGATTTAGACCCTCAAGCCTCCGCAACGTATTACTATGATGTTAAACCCAAAATTAAAGGCGGGGCTAAGAAACTTGTTGATGGTAAACATTCGCTTGATGATTTTATTAAGTCTGCAAATTATGAGAATATAGACGTGTTGCCGGCGGATTTTTCGGAACGCAACCTCGATTTAATTTTAGACGATATGAAAAAATCCAAGAAACGCTTAAAGATGCTTATTAAAGAACTTTCGGGTAGTTACGACCTGATTTTTATTGATTCCCCTCCGGCGTTTTCGCTTCTTTCGGAGAATATTTTTAACGCATCGGATACCGTATTGCTCCCTATGATACCCACAACGTTGTCGCTTCGCACATATCGTCAGATAGTCCGCTATTTTGAGGATACAAAATTAGATATTATGAAGTTACGCCCGTTTTTTTCGCTTGTCGATTTAAGAAAGAAAATCCACAGGGAGACAATAGAGGAATACCGCCATATAAAGAATAATTTTTTAAAAAATTTCATACCTTATTCATCCGACGTGGAGAGGATGGGGGTTAAGTGTGCGCCGTTGCACAGCTATTCAAAACGCTCAAAAGCCTCGCTTGCATATATTGAGCTGTGGGATGAGATTAAACGCGAACTTGGGATAAAATAAGTTTATAAGTATCTTCCAAAATTCAGGTAATAAATTTGATGGGCTTTAATAGGTTTTATTATTAAATAAATAAAATGTATTGACTTTCAATGAAACTGTTGTAGAATATTATTTCTAAGATAGGGTTATAAAATATAAAAAAATGCGGAGGGGAACTTTTAAACCCCTTATTTAAAACATTGTTCATTTATGGTTTTCCGATTTAATATAAACGGATATAGATATATAACAAAGAGGAATTGTTATGTCGGTTACGGTTCAGGTCAGGTTTCTTATCTATTTGTTCCTTGCGTTTTTAATGATAAGTTTGGTTCTTGCATTGTATTTTCATAACCGTAAAAGCAGACAAAACCGGCTTTTTGCACTTTATTTAATCATATTGGCAAACTGGGTTATCCTTGATTTTATCTATATAGCAATGGGTATAGCGCCTTATATCTTTAGTCCTATTCAGATGAGTAACACGGTATTTGCAGGGGTGGTGTTTTATTATTTCTGTAAATCTATGGAGAACGAGGATTTCAAATGGAAAAAACGGGATTTTATCTGGTTAATCCCTGCAATTTATATAACGATATACAACATTCTTCGGCTTGCTATTCCCGAACAATTTGCTATATTGCAGGAGACAATCAGGGTTGAAGACGGCAGATTAATAAGGGAACCGAATATTCATTATTATATCTATACCATATATTTATTAGTTATGCATTCGGCGGGCTTGTTTGTGACTTTTAATAGTATGCGGAAAACCACGGATATGGAGCATCGTAAAAGACTTAAAACCGTGTTTTTTTCAATATTGTTTGCGGTTATCGGAACTTTAATATTTATCAATCTGTTTACCATACTCAATATTAGAGGATACGGCGAATATAGTGTTATCTTTATCGGGACGGCTTTGGTAATTATTGCGGTATCTTTATTGAGACACAAGGCATGGACTGTTGAACATCTGCTTAACGTTATCAGCGAAAAAGATAAAAGCCTTGAAAAGACAAACAGAGAATTAAGAGAACGGAATATGGCTATTGAAGCCGAACTGGATATAGCGAGACTGATACAGGCAAAAATTCTTCCCTTAAATATTCCCGTAATTCCTAAATTAAAAATTGCCACGTTTTACGAGCCTATGGATAAAGTCGGCGGCGATTATTATGACTTTTCCATAAGCGACGACAAGCTGGGTATATTTATTGCCGATGTGTCGGGGCATGGTATCCCCGGCGCGTTTATGGCGGGTATTACCAAAATGGGTTTCCGTTTTTATTCAGACCAAAACAAGTCCTGCAATCAAATGATGATAAAACTTGATGAGACTATATCCGAGTTGAGCGTGAAGTCTATGTTTGTAACGGCGATTTACGCACTTTTTGATTATAAATCCAAAACGCTGAGCTTTTCAAATTCAGGGCATTGCCCGATGCTTATACATCGTAGAAGCGAAAATCTGATAATAGAGCCGAAAACCAAAAACCCTCCCCTCGGTTTGAAATTGAACGTGGATTACGATTCCGAGTTGATAAAGTTAAAACCCGAAGACAGGGTGTTGTTTTTTACCGACGGCATAACGGAGTCGGAGAATTTGCAGGGCATTCCTTACGAAGACAAGCGGTTTATATCTTTTATCCGCAATAATATAGAAAAAGATACCGAAAATTTTACCCGCGACCTGATAATGGACTTGAAAGAGTTTGTTTATCCGAATAAGTTTGAGGATGATTTAACGCTTGTGGTGATGGATATTGACTCGCCGGCGGATTCCCTTCCGAAAACTACAAGTAGAATCGTAAATTCAGGTGCATAGTATTTAGCTTGAGATTTTCAGGAGCTTATCAAAGTAAAATCTACTGTTAATTAAATCTTAAACAAAAATGTAATTGACTTTCCTTAGATGTATTATAGAATATGTTCTCTATACGGTTTAAAAAATAATAAAAATATGAAAGGACGAGTTTAAAGCTTTTATATAGAAATATTGTTCATTTATGGTTTTATGTTTTAATGTAAACGGATATAAAGCGATAAGGAATTATTATGTCGGTTACTATTCAGGTTGGCTATATTATCTTTCTGTTTCTTGCGTTTTTGTTGATAAGTTTGGTTCTTGCGTTGTATTTTCATAATCGTAAAAGCAGACAAAACAGGCTTTTTGCACTTTATTTAATCATATTGGCAAGTTGGATTATACTTGGTTTTATTTATATAATGATGGAAGTAGCAACGCATATCCTTAATCCCATTCAGATGAGCATTACCGCATTTGCAGGCGTAGTGTATTATTATTTCTGTAAAGCTATGGAGAACGAGGACTTCAAATGGAAAAAACGGGATTTTATCTGGTTAATCCCTGCAATCTATATAACGATATACAACATTCTTCGACTTGCTATTCCCGAACAATTCGCTATATTACAGGAAACTGTTCGGGCTGAAGACGGCAAATTAATCAGAGAAGCGGATATCCATTATTTTATTTATGCCCTTTATTTATTATTTATGCATTTGGCAGGCTTGCTTGTGCTTTTTAAGAGTATGAGGGTAAGCACAGATATAGAGCATCGCAAAAGACTTAAAACCGTATTTTTTTCAACACTTTTTGCGCTTATAGGCACTTTTACATTCGTTAACTTATTTACTATGCTAAATATTAGAGGGTATAGCAAATATAGTGTTATCTTTCTCGGACCGGCTTTGGTAATTATTGCGGTATCTTTATTGAGACACAAGGCATGGACTGTTGAACATCTGCTTAACGTTATCAGCGAAAAAGATAAAAGCCTTGAAAAGACAAACAGAGAATTAAGAGAACGGAATATGGCTATTGAAGCCGAACTGGATATAGCGAGACTGATACAGGCAAAAATTCTTCCCTTAAATATTCCCGTAATTCCTAAATTAAAAATTGCCACGTTTTACGAGCCTATGGATAAAGTCGGCGGCGATTATTATGACTTTTCCATAAGCGACGACAAGCTGGGTATATTTATTGCCGATGTGTCGGGGCATGGTATCCCCGGCGCGTTTATGGCGGGTATTACCAAAATGGGTTTCCGTTTTTATTCAGACCAAAACAAGTCCTGCAATCAAATGATGATAAAACTTGATGAGACTATATCCGAGTTGAGCGTGAAGTCTATGTTTGTAACGGCGATTTACGCACTTTTTGATTATAAATCCAAAACGCTGAGCTTTTCAAATTCAGGGCATTGCCCGATGCTTATACATCGTAGAAGCGAAAATCTGATAATAGAGCCGAAAACCAAAAACCCTCCCCTCGGTTTGAAATTGAACGTGGATTACGATTCCGAGTTGATAAAGTTAAAACCCGAAGACAGGGTGTTGTTTTTTACCGACGGCATAACGGAGTCGGAGAATTTGCAGGGCATTCCTTACGAAGACAAGCGGTTTATATCTTTTATCCGCAATAATATAGAAAAAGATACCGAAAATTTTGCCCGTGATTTAATAATAGACCTAAAAGAGTATGTCTATCCGAATAAGTTTGAGGATGATTTAACGCTTGTGGTGATGGATATTGAGCATACCCTCCCGAAAACGAGAAAGAAAGTCGGGAAAACAAGCGGTTAAGCAACACTGCGGGGGTTTAATTACCGATATGCGATATAATATAAACGTGTCATTTCGGCTTCGCTCAATGACCGTTATGGGGTGTTTAGTTACCAATACCCGTAATACAAAACGGAAGGCCCGCTTTCATTAACCGCAACAAACGGGGCATCACTTTTAAAAAGTAAGTCAATTGCATTTGCGCCGGCTTGAGGGATACTTCCTAAATCAACCCATTGATTTTCTTCAAGCCGCCTAACTGAAAGATTACCACTGCTGTTTTGAAACGCCACGTAAGGTCTCCCGCCGTTATCTGTCGCTATGCTGGGCCACCAAGGCTCCGGATTTTCTCCGCTGTCATAAACCGTTCCTCCCCCTAAATCATTCCAGGAACCCGAAGCAACCTCTTTTGCAAGGATTCTTTTGCCCTCAACATAAACCAAATAGATTTTATTGTTATAGTATGCTATATTTATCTGTCCGCCGGAAAAAGTGATTGGCGCTGTAGTATAAAAAATGGTGATATTCCCTCCCGCCGTATAGCTGACAACTGCAAGATACCGTAATGCTTCTACAAGATATGTAAATGCCGTGTAGAGTGTGTTATTATTAATGTCGGCGGCTATGGGAGTTCCGATATTATCATATTCCGCCGTTAAACGGTTCCACCCGTCGCTATCATAATATCCTACTACAAGTTTTTGGTCGGTATTAATGTAAGTTATAAGCGGTGTGTTGCTATTGTCGAACATTAAATTAATATGTCCCGTTTGCGAAATATCGGTAGGGGAGTTGACGGAAAAAACCGGTTGTTTGTCGGATAGTCTCTTTACGTTAAGATTATTCCCGCTATCGCGAAAAGCCAGATATGCCGCGCCGGTAGAATCGGAAGCTAATTTAAAGGTGGTTTCCTGTCCGATATCAATTATATCCACCTGCTTCCATATACCGCTTGCGTATTTGTAAACGTATATATTATTAGAAGTATCATGAAAAGCCACGTAAATCTCGCCTGAGAGAGTAATAACCATATCTATTTCCGAAGCGCCGTCGAAAGTAAATCTTCTTGCGCCTAAGGTTTTCCATGAATTTTCGCCGGGGGGGAAAACGATTTGGGAATTGTAAGACCCCACAATTTCATCATACACGCGGTTGGGATTAGCAGGGTCGAAAACCATTCCCCCATATTCCAGATTTCCCCGGGATTGACGGGGTCGGGGATATAAAACTTATATTCGTCCCCGTCCAGAATAGGCTCGTTTCTTCTCAGGGATGCCTGCCACATATTGCCCCCAACATTGAACATATTAATATGATTTGTCCAATAGTTGAATCTATTACCGCGGATACGAACGGTAAGGGTCGGTTCATAGTGCATATAGCGAAAGATTATATCATTGCCGATAAACTCCGGGCTTATATAGGAGTCGATAGGTTGCCAGTCGTCAATATCGTTTATATCATCTGTGCGGTCGTCTTTAACAACCCTGAAATCCTCCGCAAATTTATCAACCCACGGGGGCATAAAATTAAATACGCATGATGAGAAAAACATAAATCCCGATATAAAGAGAAGTAAAAGAACGATTTTTTTCATAAGTTGCCCCCGTAAATTTCTTTTTATATAGTTATTATATCGTGAAGTATATCTAAAATCAAGTTTAATTTTGATTTTTTAAAAACACTTTATAGTTAAGCAAGAAAAGAAGTTACTCAAAATTGATTTGTAAAGTTATAACCTGAGGATTATCAACGGAGAGTGTGCGTTTTAATCCGCTACCGAACAAAAAATACCCGCCGCCGTTCTCTATAATTTCAACGGAAACCGGTGTATTTTTGTTTTTCGGTATTAGACTAACGGGTAAATTAACCCCGCAAAAATACACACCTTCCCATAGTTCGGGATTAACCACGCCGGGGGTTTCGGTATCAATCAATATATTGCCGATTTTAACGCGCCCCGCTCCGCTTATTTGAACCCTGAGTGTAAACAGCCCCGTAGCTTCGTCAAAATGCTCAAGCACATGTTGATAAACGTAGCCGGGTCTGTTACGTGCAAACTCCCGTAATTTTTCGATTTCGTCAAGCCATTCATCATAAGTTCGTAAGTTCCACCGGTTTTGATGCTTCTCCCAATACGGTGCAATAGTATCCGCCATATCGTCTATAACCGAGATAACGCGTTCGGGGAGAAAAGCGGTGTTGAGAAGTTCCGCTATATTGTTGATTAAATCCGAGCGAAAATCGTGATTGTCAAGCAATCCGTTAAAAAGATTGTTTAAAATACTGTCTCTGGTAATCCATTCAATCATATTTTTATTCGCACTATTGAACCCAATATCGGTATCAAAAAGCATCCATCTCCATCTGCCGTCCAAATACGGAATAGCGCTTTGCTTGCCGATATATCTCCAATATACAATGTTATTCCATAGCCAGTCGGTATTGCCGAAATATATCTGCGAACTGTAATATTCTATATAATTTTTCATATCCATTTGCGTTTTCATTTCATTAAATCTTGCGCTATTCGACAAATCCTCGGTTACGGCAAAAGATACCATTCGTAAATAATGATATTTTGCGCCGGGAGAACCGTGCTTAACATCCCCTCTATGATTTGCCAATATTACCACATCATTGGGGTCAACGCCGCAATGCGTTTCCAAAAACCTTTCGTCGAATCTTTGACGTATATTATGAATGCCCCAGAATTCCCCGTTGATAAATAATATAGATGGGCGATATGATTGAGTATCGAAACTAAGATGAGAAACCAATTTCTGCATCATAGCGTCGCGGATAAAAGTTCTATTCCAATCCTGTCCTGAATTTCGCAATAACAATCTTTTAAAGCGGTTTGCAGGTTGCCCTGTTCCTTTATAATTTAATCCGGGGAAAATTTCGTGGTTAAACCAGTCCTTCATATCGTAATCACGACGGGCATATAATCTAAGACTTTTCTGGCGCAAGGACCTTGCTCCAAATCCGTGAATACGAATCCCGATATCCTGTGCAAAAGCAAGGCTTCCGTCATTTTCAAAAAATTCTATATGTGCGGGACGTTCATAAGTCCTGCCCCGGTAATAGTAATTTTCTTCCTGATTCGACCCCGGCACATATATTCCGTATTCATCATCAAAGAGATTGTTATAATCGGTAGCTAAAGATATGACCGGGATATTATACCGCGAGTAAAGCTCTTCGCCGACCCAGTAAGTCCTGGTTATTGTAGCGCCGTAGTTCCCGTGTTCATCCGTTACACGCGCGCGGACAACGGTCGCCTTGGTTATCGCGTTAGTGGGGCCTTTCCAGTTGTCTTTATTTGTCGGTATTTTGGAAAAAAAGTTTTCTTCGGGAGTTCTGTCATAGACAGGAACAGGGGATTTGTATATCCTTGTGGATTTTCCATCCTTTACCGGCACAGACCCGTCAAGAGTATAAAGAATTTTCCGGTTTTCAAACCCCGCACTATCTACAAAAAGCGATAATTCAAAGGATTCGGTATAAAATCCCGAATTATGCGAAAACTCCGGTGTCATTTGATAATACGGAAAATCCATCCCGCACGCGCTTAGACAAAGAAATATTATTAACGTAAAAATACAATTTCTGTCTTTCATAAATCCTCAAAAAACATATTTCACATAATGGGGCAAACCCGATTGTTTGCATATTTCATAGCACTGTAAATTATCTAAAATCGATATATAAAGTTATTTCCTGTGAGGAATTAGCGGTCAACACACGGTTTAAACGTCTTCCGGTTAATATGACACCATCCCCACCATCTATAATTTCCGCATCGAAATCGGCGTTTTTATTGTCGGGTAGGATGTATATAGGAACAGGCACTCCGCAAAAATACACACCTTCCCATAGTTTGGGATTAACCACGCCGGGGGTTTCGGTGTCAATCAATATATTGCCGATTTTAACGCGCCCCGCTCCGCTTATTTGAACCCTGAGTGTAAACAGCCCCGTAGCTTCGTCAAAATGCTCAAGCACATGTTGATAAACGTAGCCGGGTCTGTTACGTGCAAACTCCCGTAATTTTTCGATTTCGTCAAGCCATTCATCATAAGTTCGTAAGTTCCACCGGTTTTGATGCTTCTCCCAATACGGTGCAATAGTATCCGCCATATCGTCTATAACCGAGATAACGCGTTCGGGGAGAAAAGCGGTGTTGAGAAGTCCCGCTATATTGTTGATTAAATCCGAGCGAAAATCGTGATTATTAGTTAAAGCGCGGAAAAGCTTGTTAGACCACTCATACCCGTGCCATCCGTCTTTTTCGCGGGTAACCCAGTCAATCATATTTCTTTCGACATTTCTAAACCCGAAATCCGTATCTATAAGCATCCATCGCCACCGCCCATCCTGACCAGGACTACTGTTGGTTTTTCCGAGATACCTCCAGTATAAAATATTATTCTGTGGCCAATCATGGTTTCCGAAATATATTTGTGAGGAATAAAGGTCTATATAGCTTTTCATATCCATAAGTTTTGTTATTTCATTAAATCTTGCGCTAATCGACAAATCCTCGGTTACGGCATAAGATACCATTCGTAAATAATGATATTTTGCGCCGGGAGAACCGTAAGACACTGCCCCGCTGTTTTCCAAAACAGCTATATCGTCAGGGGCGATACCGTAATGTGTTTCTAAATACCTGTCATCATATCGTTGTCGTATATTTTGGAAACCCCAGAATTCGCCGTTAATAAATATTATTACGGGTCTGTGTGATTGCGTATTTATTGAAAGATGAGAAACAAGTTCTTGCATCATACCATCCCTGATAAAAGAAAGATTCCAATCATTGCCCGAATTTCTCAATACTAATCTTTTAAAGCGGTTTGCAGGTTGCCCTGTTCCTTTATAATTTAATCCGGGGAAAATTTCGTGGTTAAACCAGTCCTTCATATCGTAATCACGACGGGCATATAGCCTTAGGCTTTTTTGAGGCAAATTCCTTGACCATCCCCCATGTATCCTGATACCGATATCCTGTGCAAAAGCAAGGCTTCCGTCATTTTCAAAAAATTTTATATGTGCGGGGCGTTCCCATGCTCTCCCGCGATATGCATAATTGTTTCTTTCACCGGAACCCGGGACATATATTCCCCGTTTATCATCAAAGAGATTATTATAATCGGTAGCTAAAGATATGACCGGGATATTATACCGCGAGGAAAGCTCTTCGCCGACCCAGTAAGTCTTGGTTATTGTAGCGCCGTAGTTCCCGTGTTCATCCGTCACACGCGCGCGGACAACGGTTGCCTTGGTTATCGCGTTAGTGGGGCCTTTCCAGTTGTCTTTATTTGTCGGTATTTTGGAAAAAAAGTTTTCTTCGGGAGTTCTGTCATAGACAGGAACAGGGGATTTGTATATCCTTGTGGATTTTCCATCCTTTACCGGCACAGACCCGTCAAGAGTATAAAGAATTTTCCGGTTTTCAAATCCCGCGCTATCTACGAAAAGCGATAATTCAAAGGATTCGGTATAAAATCCCGAATTATGGGAAAACTCCGGTGTCATTTGGTGGTAGGGAAAGTCGAGGTTACAAGAGGTGAAAAATATCAACACGACTAATATTAAAATTTGATTTCTATAAATCATAAACCCCGTTTTTTAGAATTTTTTTTTAACCTGCAGGCGGTATTATCCGGTTCCGATAATGGATCCGGCGAAACACTTTCGGTTAAGCAATAATAGACTTTGGTAAATTTTAGAACAACATATAGAAATAGTCAAAATTATACCCACTGTTACCGGGTGTTGAGATTTGTTAGAGTTGAAGTATATGAAATATAAAAACAAAAGCCGTGTTCCTTAAGAACGCGGCTTTTTTGCCCTGACAAAATAAAGAAAGAGAGGATAAAGAGCCCGCAATACTAAACCCGACTTAATCAAATAAATTATCGGGATACCCAATAAAAGCCGTTATCTTTGCGAAAAAACGCAGGCTCCGGTTACCCTCGCTGAGACATGCAGTGATAATCACTGCAAAAAAGCCCCCGAAATAAGGGCATTCACCATTTCGATACCGAAAGCTCCCGTGCAGGAAAGCCCTGTGATTCTGCCCTTAAAAAATAACGGCGACATTGATAAACCCGCCCGCCTTACTAAACCCTTCCCCGCCTTAATAACTCCAAAGCGCAAGCGCTTTGCGAATAGCCCGCGAGTGCCTTCCAAAAAGAAGACAACATTGCCTTATATTGATAAATTTACAGAAGGTATGCAGTCCGCGAATATCTCTATCGCCGTTTTGCCGCCAAACGAAAAAGGATATGGAGACCCCTAAGCCGGTATCCATACCTTATCGTTTGTTTAGTTATAAATCCCGCGCTTTTTTTATAAATCCGATTTACAAACGCCACTTTTATAAGTGCAATAACCGTGCCATAAATGGAATGATAAAAAAGAAAACGTATAAAATCACAACCAATAATTTTGTGGTTCTCATCCATTTTAAGTGGGTAAAAGGAGTCCCAAAAGGTTAAAAATTCCT
>CAZQBT010000068.1:0-12532 GCA_964591955.1 uncultured Brevinematales bacterium
ACCCAAGCGCTTATTTAAAAATGACAGCCCGAAAGCGACAGACCCTCCGAAAGCCGAAAGGATGAGGTATAACGGGAAAAAGCTCATTCCACAACCTCCTCATCATCGGGTTTTGAAAATGCGTTGGCAAAATTATGCACCTCAAGGGTGTGATGTGTTTTGTAGTAAATGATTGCAATAACGATACCTGCGACAATGATACAGAAACCGAATATTGTAGCTATAATCGCCACGTAACGAAGGAACGGGTCGGATATTACGGGTAAGCCCTCGCCAAATGAAACCATCCCATCTTCGGGAATGCTCAAGACGGCAAGTAGAAAGTTTAATCCGAGAAACAGAACATTCAAAGAAAGTAAAACGCGTATAAGATTTTTCCCCGCAATAAGCCCGTATAAACCTATAAGCATCACTGCAGAAGCGGTAATCATAAGGATAAGCCAGTTACTCATTCCCCCTCCCCTGATAAAACACCGGAATAAAACGAAATAAAAATATCCGTTAAAATCAGGCAAATTTTAATAGCGACAACAATATTAAAAACAATAATCCATTTTTGAATATCAAAAATCGGGGCAAGAAAGACATTGTTTAGAAAAATTCCTACAGCGCCGAAAATCAAGATTGCAAGCAATAACATAAAGTCGGCAGTAATCAAAGTTGTTTTTGCAAGTATGGGTTTGGAAATCAAATTAAGTATAACAATAGCCGCGGCAATAAGAATACCGCCGGTAAAACCGCCTCCGGTGCTGCCTGCGAAATTAAAAATCAATACGGCGCCGACACATATCACGAATATATCAAACAGCGAAATTAAAAAAAGGTTTATCCTGTCCTGCGGTATATTTTTTAAATCACAGTTTCGATTAAAAATAAAAGCACCCGCACCAAGCGAAACAATCAACAAAGCAAAGAACAGGGAAAATATCTCAAAAGGACGCTCAAAACCCGAAATATATGAAATATTATCGGCAATATCGGATTCGATAAGATAAAATGAGTCTCGCTGTTGTAAGGACGCGGAATTAACAGTGCGTCCCTCGCCGCTATCCGTTACGGCAAGCGCGATAAACCCTCCCAAAACGGCAGTCATAAAAAAAGCGTAGATACTAATAAGCCCCTGCTTTCGACGTTTCATTGCTCATTTCTCCTTCGGGTATCCTTGTCGATAATCCTGCCTGCGAGAATATAAAAAATTCCCGCGATAACCCCGCACAGCAAAAACTGCAAAATCGCAATATCATAAAACCCCATAATTATAAATAAAATCGAGGAAAATAAATTAAGAACGCAAAAAATCAAAACAGCTCCTTTTATTGTCTTAGCGGATAAAACCCCGATAGCGCTTGCGATTATAAAAATTGAAATTGATATAATGATGATTTTCATTTGTTTCTCCTGCGCGAATAACGGGTTTTGGGTTTTAAATCCGTATCTTCGGCTTCAATATGTTTGACAAGTTGAATGATGGAATAATCACTGAACGGTATTGCGATAATCAAAAAGACGGTTATAACGGCTAAAAGCAGGGCAAAATCCGGTTTCAAAAATACAAGCCCAACGTTTAAAGCGATAACGCCGAGAGTCAGGGACTTTGTGCAAAACCCGATTTTCATATATATATCCGAAAGACGTATAAACCCCGCTACGCCAAGTAAAAGCAACAAAACCCCCGTAAAAACAAATACAAACCCGACAACGGTAAGAAACATCATTCGCCCCCTTTGACGGAGTTTGTAAAGATAAAAATTGCTGTGAATGAAACTATTGCGAATGCAATGGAAAATTCAAGCATATAACGGATTTGAGTAACAACGGAAAGGATAAGCATCAATACAATTAAAAGAACCGATAAAATTTTAAACAAATAAACCCGCACGGCAATATTTCCCGATATTATAAAGATAATAAAAACCGTTAAAACCGAAAGTCCGATAAATCCGAATAATACAATATATACCGGGTTCATTCAAATACCCTCGTTATAAGCTCTTCAATCCGCAAAGAATCCTCATCCGATTGATTGGGTTCAATAAAATGCTTAACCTCGATATGGTTATCATTAATTCCGGTAATAATAGAGTTAAAGCAAATCCCGTAAGCCGAAAAAAACATTGCAAGCGCGCCGGAGGATTCAAAGGAAACCGCTTTTTTGAGTGAAACGGGGGCGGGAATCTCTTGCGCACCGAAAATGAACTTTATTTCACGCCAATAGGATTTTAAACTCGCGAAAATGCAAATTACAAGATAAGCGCCGAACCAAAACCATCTGACGGGATTAAAAAAACGGATTGAAATATCCGAAGACCTGCTCAAAATAATTCCCGAAATACAGGCTACGACAACAATAATCTCCGTTTGAACTACAAAATCCATAAGCAAAATATAAGACAATATAAACGAAACAAGCGATACAAAAACAAAACTTGCGAATTTATCCATCTGACCTCCAAACCATAGAAATATTATACAACAAAGAATTAAAAGAATCAAGCCGAACAAATGGAGGGGTTATATAAAGTAAAAAGCGGAAAGTTGCCGTTTCGACTTCGCACAGCGACCGCTCATTGAGTGTAGTCGAAATGACCCGCATATATGTCCGCGCAGTCAGGATGACCGCGCCACCGGATTGTATATTGATAACACAGGAACAAGCCGGGCGTTTATTGGAAATTTTTACCCTTCTGCTTTATAATAATTACTTAATTCAAGGAGGACGTGATGAGTTTACTTAAGTGGAATAAAAGCGGATGGCGCGATTTGCCGATAAAACATCAACCGATTTACGCGGACAACGCGAAACTTGACGAGGTGCTTGGTATCATAGGAAACCTGCCCCCTCTTGTATTTTCGGGCGAGGTGGAAAACCTCAAAGCCGAAATAGCGCAAGCAGGACGCGGAGAGCGTTTTATACTTCAGGGCGGGGATTGCGCGGAACTTTTCCGTGATTGCTCCTCACAAAAGATTGTTAATAAACTTAAAATCCTGCTCCAGATGAGCGTAATTCTTGCGTATGGAGCTAAAAAACCCGTGGTAAGAATAGGAAGAATAGCGGGGCAGTATGCCAAACCACGTTCAAGCCCGACAGAGGTTATCAACGGGGTTGAGATGGCAAGCTATATGGGTGATGCGGTCAACAATTTTGAGGCTTACTCTACTGAAGCCCGAACCCCCAACCCCGACCGTCTCCTGTCGGCGTATTTCTATTCGGCAAGCTCGCTTAATTTTATACGCGCTATGATTGACGGTGGTTTTGCCGATTTACACCATCCCCACCAGTGGGATTTATACTCGTTTGAAAACTCCCCGCGATGGGAAGATTATCAAACCGTTATTGAACGTATCCTTGATGCGCTTGAGTTTATGCAGGCATTCGGCGGTATCGAAACCGACAGTATCCGTCGGGTGGACTTTTTCACCTCGCACGAAGGACTGTTGCTTGGGTATGAAGAGGCGCTAACTCGAAAATCGCCCATAACGAATAAATACTATAACCTCGGCGCGCATATGTTATGGATAGGCGAAAGAACCCGCGATATTGACGGGGCGCACGTTGAGTATTTTCGCGGGATAGACAACCCTGTCGGTGTAAAAATCGGGGCTTCCACAACCACCGATTACCTGATAAAACTTTTAGAAAAACTCAACCCCGAAAACGAAGAAGGTAAGGTTATGTTGATTACGAGATTCGGTGCGGGTAAGGCGGAAAAAGTTCTCCCCTCGCTGATTAAAGCGGTGAAAGCCGAGGATATCAACGTAACTTGGAGTTGCGACCCGATGCACGGCAACACGATTACCGCAAACGAAAGCGGGGTTAAAACACGGGATTTTGAGGCTATACTCACCGAACTTCGCGAAAACTTTATAGCCCATCGCGACAACGGGAGCTATCTCGGCGGGGTGCATTTTGAACTAACAGGCGATAACGTTACGGAATGTATCGGCGGCGCGGGCGCGCTTAAAGATGCCGACCTTTGTTCAAACTACGAAACCTTCTGCGACCCCCGTATGAATTACTCCCAGGGACTTGAGATGGCTTTCCTGATTGCCGGATTATTAAACGAAAAATAATTACCCGCGATGGAGTATCTCCTGCATTATGTCGTTGAACGTCTCGGGGTATTCCTTTTCGGTGTATTCCACAAAATCAAGCAATAATTTAATCTCAACATATTCATCGAAAGGAATAACGGCAAACTTTTTTCCGTCTTTTTCTATGATTTCGGGATTAATTTCCATACCGTCCCCCTAATTTTGATAATTAATTTTAACTTCGGAAAAATTTTCGGTCAAGAATTGTTTTGTTTTACTCCACCCTCAGCGCAAAGATTTGCCTGCCGCGCCCCGCTATGATTATATAATCCTCGAAAAACACGGGTGAGGCTTGAAAGTTCGACTTGAGATTGAGTTTATGCAATGTCTTTCCGCTGATACCATCTATAAGCGCGACATTCCCCGCCGAATCGGCTTGGATTATATAACCTTTACGATTTTTGTCGGTAAAAACGACAGGCGACGACCACGAATACGGCATACCCCTGCGCCATACCTCCTCACCAGTTGACTTATCAATCGCAACCATCAGCCCATACCCCGTTCTCTCGTAAAAACTCAACGTAAAGATAACAAGCGATTCCATATTGCCTTTTCCCAATGCGGGAGTGGCAAGCGCTCCTCCGCTACGGTATTGAGTGGAAACGCATCGGTATGACCGTTTCCATACCGTTTCCCCGTTAAGCCCGTCAACCTTGCGAATATGCGAATAGCCCTCCGCACCCTGTTTATCCACCTCGCAAGCGGTATAAAGATAAGGTCTGCCGTCCTGTATCTCAAGGACTATCGTAGCATCGGTGTCGTCATCCACGTCTTTTATCCATACGGGCTGCCAGATATTGAGGTCAATACACTGGAGAGTCCCGCTGTTGTCCGCAAAATACATAAGATTCTTATAAACCGCCGGCGAGTTTTCTATCCCGTATTCGTAATCATCCGCACTATGGAAATATGCGTATTTATATACGTCGGGATTTATGGAAATATCGCCGTTTGATAAATCAAGCAAGGTGTTAAGGCGAATAGCGTAAAAAAGCCCGTTTTCGCCCCCGACAAGCAATGTGTCGGTATTACGGTTTACAATAGCAGACGAGTCGAAACCATACCAAAATCTCGGCGCCATCGGCTCAAAAGACCGTGTTTCAAACAATAGTTCCCCGTCTATAAGACTGAAAATCTTAAATTTCTGTCTTCCGTCAAAGTTAAGCCCCTCGCCGACATAAAGCAGGGGATAGCCCCGCGGGTCAACCGAAACGCTTCCCTTGATAGGATTGCCCGACACAATCGGGGGACGGGAATGCTTACCGCTTTCAAGCTCGAAAAAATAAATCCTCCCGTCAAGACTGCCGAGTATTACCTCGGTAAAGCCGTTGTTGGTTTTAAACTTATCATCTATATTCATAATGTTGCGCACCTGCATAGGCCAGCGGATTACGACAGGTTGCCCCGTCCATCCCGCGCTTCCGCCCCATACATCAATAGCGGTATCCGTTTCGGCAGTCCATATCTTTCTCAACCGCCCGCGTTTGATTTCCGAAACCCCGAATGATGCGCCGTTACGCAAATTATTTCCCCTGAAAGTCAAAATCCCGGGAATATACGAATAAGTTTCGGGAAAGGGATAAGTTATCTCGCGAGGAGGGGATTTTATCCTGAGGTTTGAACGGTATAAAGAATGGGTAATAGCCTGCGTTATCGCTTCTTTCATCGGCAAAGACATTTCGACCGCAATTGTTTCAAACTGCGTTTCCTTATCAATATCGGTAAGCACGGGAAGTTCCGGTATATCAACACGCTTAACGCGGGGTTTCTCAAACAAAGGAGCGATGATTATGAAGTTTACGATGCTCGAAACGATGAAAAAAACCAGCACTCCGAGCCACATAGTCCGTTTTTTCATATATACCCGATAAATTTATTATAAACCCGTCTGATTGCAAATTATAAAAATTATTCCCCGATAAGTCAATTTTAAATACAATCCATAATTCAAAGTTTTGACATACCCCTGCTTTTGGATTATAATGTTTGACTGATAAAAGTTTTAGAGGAGAAAAATATGAGCGAAAAAGTAGTTGCAGTAGTAGGCGCAACCGGCGCCGTGGGACGAGAAATGATTAGAACGCTTGAGCGCAAGAATTTTCCGGTTAAGTCAATCCGTTTTTTTGCATCACAGCGCTCCGAAGGAAAGGATATACAATTTAAGGGAGAAACTTATACAGTTGAAAGACTTACCGAAACCTGTTTCGATAAGCAGGGTATAGATATTGCCTTGTTTTCCGCGGGCGGAGATACAAGCAAGCATTTTGCACCGTTTGCCGCTAAAGCCGGGGTTGTCGTGGTTGACAACTCAAGCGCTTGGAGAATGGACCCCGAGGTCCCGCTTGTCGTTCCGGAGGTCAACCCCGAAGACGTTAAACTTCACAAAGGGATTATAGCAAACCCCAATTGCTCTACAATCCAGATGGTTTTAGCGTTAAAGGCTATATACGATTACTCGAAAATTACACGTGTAATCGTATCGACTTATCAGGCGGTTTCAGGCGCAGGACAGAAAGGAGTTAATGAGCTTTGGCATCAGATGCGCGCAATTATGAACGCCGAACCCGTTAAATATTCCAAGTTCCCGAAGCAGATTGCGCTTAACGTTATACCTCATATAGACATCTTTCAGGATAAAAATTTTACCAAAGAAGAACTCAAGATGGTTAAAGAAACCGCTAAAATAATGCACGATGAAAATATCAAGGTTACCGCGACCTGCGTTCGCGTTCCGGTAATGAGAGGGCATAGCGAGTCGATTTATATTGAAACCGAGAAAAAAGTCAGCCGCGAAAAGGCTATTGAACTTTTCGGCAATTTCCCCAACCTTGTCGTGCAGGATGACCCCGAGCACAATATATATCCCGTTCCGTTGGAGTGTGAGGATAAGTTTGAAACCTTTATCGGGCGAATCCGTGAGGATTTACACAATGAGAACGCTCTAAATTTCTGGTGCGTGTCGGATAACCTTCTCAAAGGCGCAGCTTCAAACACAGTGGAAATAGCGGAGCTTTTGTAAGTTCGCGCTTACTAAATTATGCCTCCGGTTTTTCGGTAGCGCAGGCTTCCGGCCTGTGGATATATCGTTTATCCCTGATTGTGCGGATACCGCTTTCCCCGCTAAATGTCATTCCGATTACGCTATTCACATCACAGGCAGTAAGCCCGTGTTACTGATATATCCGAAAGTAATTACTCCAAAAGGAAATGGATTTTCCTTAACAGGTCGTTTAGAGAAAAGGGTTTTTGTATAAACTGGTACCCTTTCTGGCTTATTAAATTCCACTTGGATTTATTATCCGCATATCCGCTACAAAACAGGATATTCAAATCCTCTTTAAATTCCTGCATCTCCATCACCATCTCATAACCGCTTTTATCCGGCAAGACAACATCACTGAAAACCAAATCAAAATTGCCGTTTTCTTCCCGAAATATTTTAATACCCTCGCTTGCGTTGAATGCGGTAAAAACCTCATACCCGTTTTCGGAAAGCACCCGTGAGGTTAAAGCAAGCAGACGCTCCTCATCCTCAATTAAAAGAATTCGCTGTCCATGTCCGACAAATTCGCTTAAGATGAACCGCGGCTTGGATTTTTTCTCAGTCGAAACGGGGGTGTCAATCGCGGGAAAATAGATTTTAAAAATTGTTCCTTTATTTACCTGACTATCCACGTCAATCCATCCGCTGTGCTGTTTAACGACACCGTAAACGACTGAAAGCCCGAGTCCGGTTCCTTTACCGACATCCTTTGTAGTGAAAAACGGGTCGAAAATATTTTGGATAGTGTTCCTTTCAATCCCGACCCCGTTATCCGAAATAGTAAGACACACAAAATCTCCCGTAGATGCATAAGGATTCATCTCCACGTAAAACTCATCTATAACGCAATTAGACGTGGAAATAGTAAGCTTACCCCCGTCGGGCATAGCATCTCGCGCATTAATCGCTAAATTCATTATAACCTGTTCAATCTGTCCCGCATCCGCTTTGATTTTATACAAGACCGGGGCAAGATTAAGCGTAAGACGTATATCTTCGCCAATCATACGATAAAGCATCTTGGAAAGCACCCTGATTAATTCATTAATATCAATCGTTTTAATTTGGAGAAGCTGTTTTCTGCTGAAAGCAAGCAGTTGTGAGGTTAGCGAAGCCGCCTTTTGTGCCGCCTCGCATATTTCGCTGATATTTTCGCGGTTAAACTCACTAAGGGATGGGTCGCTTAGTAACAGTTCGGTATAACCGTTAATCACGGTAAGCAGATTATTAAAGTCATGCGCTATCCCGCCGGCAAGATGTCCTATTGATTCCATTTTTTGAACCTGAAAAAATTGGTTTTGCATCTTTTCCCGCTCCCTTTCGGCAAGCCTGTAATCGGTAATATCCTCACCCGAACCGATTACGCCGATAATTTCTCCGTCTCTATCCTTTAAAAGCGAGGCGTGCCATATTATTGTGCGCTCCGTGCCTTCTTTAGTTAAAATCTCGTTTTCGTAAGATACGGAATAATCCCACTCCCCGGATACCATCTTTAATAAATCGGTTTTAACCTTTTTCCTCAATCGTATGGGAAGGTAATTATCCACCCAGTTTTTACCGATTATTTCTTCCTCACTGAAACCCAATATTTCCGCGCCTTTTCGATTTATAAGAACGGTATCAATATTGGTATCAAGGACAACAATAATCACCCCTACAATGTCGATAAATTGAGCGAAACGGTCTCTTTCATAAATCAAACTTTTTTGGATATTGCTGCGCTCTATCGCGTTGATAATAATGGTCGCCCCGATTTTTAAAAGCCCGATATGTTCATTTACCCAAATTTTATATGATTTAACCGAATCAAACCCCATAAATCCCTTGAGAACGTTGTCGTAAATCATAGGCACAACAATCACCGATTTTATCGATTGCGCTTCTAAAATTTTTTTTTCATTCTTTGCCTCTTTCGGCATTAATTCCACATCGGGAACATAAACAACCCCCGCTTCCGTAAGGTTTTTAATCCACCATGGGCAGGTATCAATCGGAATTTTTTGCAAATTATTTATTTCCTGCGAAATACCTTCGGCGCACCATTCATTGGTATTGCTCATAGTTTGCCTGTCCTCATCGACAAGAAAAACATAGCTCCTGTCAACTCCGACAAACCTGCCGAGACTTTCCAATGCGTTATTAATCTCATCATCAAGTTTTTCATAAGGGATATTGATAAACCTTACGGCTAAATCGGCAATAAGTTTTTCAAACCCGACCTGATATATTAGTTCGTTTTCAAATTCGCGGTTGATATTTTTATATGCATAGCTCTTGGTTTCCGCTTTTTTAATTCTACCCGAAACAAAATACATAGCAAAAATATGAAAAACCGCAATAAATGAGATAACAATACGAAAAAGCGCTTCATTGAAAGGAACATCAAGAATAAGATAATCCGAAAATTTTCCTTTATTAAAAAGAAAAGCATCGAAAACGGCGGAAACTAACCAAACGATTATAAACATCGCCGCGGAAATAAGCACAATTTTAATTTTGCTTTTCAAATGGATCCCCCGATAATTTCTTCGCGTTAAATGAATAAAACGGGAATAGGACAAAATATTTTTTATACCTAAATAATAATAGCATAAAACGAGATTCTATACAAGCCCCAAATCCTTTAAAAAACTCGGATAACATACCGTAAGCACAGGATAAAAACACAAAAAATCCCTCTTATACCAAAATATACATTTTATAATTATAAAACCGCCGGACAAAAAAATTACTTGGGCTTACCATGTTTTTCAACTAACTCGAAAAGAGTATGTTTCTTAAAAATCTCAGTAACGGCATTGGACATCTCGCTCCACAAATCATTAGCCCCGCAATCAGGTTGATTTTTACATGAATTTCTGTTTCTTACGCAATTAATAAAGGTAAAATCTTCACCGAGAGAACAGGCTATATCGTAAACAGTAAGATTTTTAGGGTCTTTAATAATGGAATACCCGCCGCCTTTTCCTCTTGACCCCTTTATAATCCCCGCTTTTACAAAAGAAGAAATAATCTGCTCAAGGTATTTGTTGGAAATATCCTCCTCTTTTGATACCTGAGAAATAGAAATAATTTCCCCGCTTCCGTAAGAAGGAGCAATATTAATTAAAAACCTCAGCCCATATCTCAATCGGGTCGGCAACTTCATAGCTCTCTACCTCCTATGCAATAATTCCCCACATATTACTATGTTTTAATTATAACTATATTCTATTTTTATTTCAAGCATAAGTTAAGGTAAAAAACAATAAATAACAATAAACCTATGTTAAGCGGGATTGAAGCCGCACAAGATGCGATTCCTCCTCGCGGGCAAGCGACAATAAAGCACTTTTCACCGATGGAATACGGATAGACTTGGCAAGCATCCTGTAAAATTTTACACTGCTTTGCTCATGCTCTATTGCTTTAAGGATAATATTGCGGGTTTCAAGCGATGCCGGTTTTATATCAAGCACCGAAACCTTTTTATCAACCGATATGCTGTGTTTACTCATATCCCTGCCATGAATTATATCCCTTATCTTTTCTATATGGCTTTTTTCCTCATCCGCAATTTCGGATAAAAGATTCTTCAATTCGGGGTCGGAGACGGATAAGGCAAGACTACGGTAATCCTCTATGGAAATTTCCTCGAAATAAAGCGCGCTCTCTAAAATTGCATCAACAAATACCCCCTGTCTCTCAACGGGAGCGGAGATAATTTCTTTACCCTTAGGCATAAACGCGGAAATCATCAGAATAACGCCGAAAATTAAAAACAGAGCCGATGCTCCTATTTTCAGCGCCTTTTCCGGTATAAATTTCTGCAATAAACTTCCCACTAAAACCGCAATAAGAGTCGATAAAACAAGAGCAGCGGATGCGCCGATAAAAACCGAAATCACGGATTTTCCGCCTGCCGATGCCGCCATTGCGGTAAGCTGGGTTTTATCCCCAAGCTCCGCGAGAAATACAAGCGCAAACGTGCTTAACATAAGTCTCCAATCCATAGTTTTCTCCTTATTGGGTTATAACTCACTAATCTAAATTATATCTGCGAATCTCCTCTATGGGTTTACGTTTTTTTTCGCGCAAGGTATCATCGGCGGAATAACCGAGAGAAATAATTAAATCGACACTGCGGCGTGACGGGATATTCAGAACCTTTTTTACCGCCTTTTCATCAAACCATCCGAGCATACAACTTCCAAGCCCCTCCCCGGCAGCCTGCAAACAGAAATGCTCTGCGGCAATTCCAATATCAATCAGGCGGTATTGAATACCCTTGATTTGAGTTCCGATAAACGATGTGAGATTCGCTTTTTCGGTAACGATAACCGCCAGAACAGGCGCCTGCATAGTAAAATGATTAAACCCGATTACCTTTCCGAAAGTCGCGCGTGCCACCTTGTCTTTAATTTCCGGGTCATCCACTATAATAAAAAACCAGGGCTGAGAGTTGCAGGCGGATGGGGCAAGACGCGCCGCCTCTATACATCGCTCTATCTTTTCGCGACTAACCCTCTTTTCAGGGTCATATTTCCTGCAACTCTGTCTTTTTCGGGCAAGCTCAAGAAAGCTCATTATTCCTCCGTTTTACAAAAACAGTTCACTATTCTACATCAACAAGCGTAATACCGAAATAACCTTCTGCCTGACGTAAAACCGTTCCCGCCTCGGCATAAGATATAAAAAACGGCTGTTTCCCGCTTTCCACAAATAGAAATCCGTTAGCGCGTTTATACTCATCGCTAATCCATCGGGATGGGCTAACCGTGGTAATAGGATAAAGCGAATCGCCTATCGGGACACAATCAAGATGTTCCTTGCCTGCCATAGCGATATATATATTTTTTTCCTCGCAAACGGAAAAAACATTTTCCACCCTTGATAATTCATCCTCATCGGGTTCGGTTTCGGGAAATACCGCAATAACCGCTCTTAACTTATCCGGCAAAGGTTGATAACGGTCTGCAAGCACGCCCCCGAATACCCATCCGCGAGTCCCGTCTTTTCTCATAATTTCCACCCACGGTTTTTCAAACTCAACGCATCGCAACGTCAGTTTTGAGACAAAAGCCGTTTCCTCCCCCGTGAGAAACACCTCCTCTCCCTGAACCAATAGCGCGACAGGTTTACTATCGGTGTCGGCGGTTTTTCGCATACGGGGCTTGTCTATCCAAACATAAGCGCTTAAAAAACCTGCATCCTCTGCCTGCGATACGGCTTGCGAATCCTCTTTCGGCATCCCGTATTCCTCCAATAAGCGGGCTTCATCATTACCGCACGACATAACCACAAAAGTTACAAGCAAAAAAACTCCCGCACGAAACAGTAATTTCGCCATTTTAACCTCCCTAAGTTTTAAATTTACCGGTAATTTCGCTAAGACGTTTTGCGTTATCTATATTC
>CAZQBT010000069.1:0-12532 GCA_964591955.1 uncultured Brevinematales bacterium
TTGGGAACTCTCTTTTTTGGACTTAGATGTATCCTTTCTTTTTTGGAACGACACCTAATTTTTTATGTTTTATTTATCACAATTCAAAATTATTTTCCACCGCTCATAATGCATAGCGTTACGATTATCTTCCGTAGCCTCGGTAAATATCTTATACAAATAACCGTCATTTGACCATATCATTTTCGGTGCCCAAAAAGGGGGCTTGGAATGAAACCGACATAACTCAACGCTTCCGTCATAACTGACTTTCCAAAGTTCCAACCTTCCTTCAACGTAATTAGAGTGTTCTTCAGTACGATGAAACACATGGTCATCATTAACGGTTGTATAAGCTATTACAAAATAATCATTTCCAACTTTTGCACTGTCTATATAATGAGTTGATGCCTCTTCTGCAGTAAATCCTCCGATAGTCGTCTTTTTTATGGCTTGATGTGTTTCCATATCTATAGAATATGCCACAAATTCACCTAAAAGCCCTTTCATGTATCGATGCGAAAACTCGGCGGGTCTTAGATAAGTAACAATGTATATACCTTTATCAGGGTATGGAAGTATGTCAAAATTTCTCGCAGTATCTGATTTAGAAGGAGAAAAATCTTCAAAACCGGTATCAAACAAAACTAATCTATAAGACATATCATCAGGATATATTCTCAACATATAAGCTTCACTTGGAGAATCTATAGCAACAGGAATATCTATATTTCCATCATCCCTGACATATAAATCATAAATTCGCGAACCGCCCGCACCTGTTTCTATATAAATATTCGTCAGAATCTGCGCAGTCTGAGAATCAAGTTGAAACCATCGTATTCCGTTTTCCGCTCGGTCGGGAACCAATAAATCGATGCGCTTACCATCGTGGGATAAACTTCCTATTGGGTTTAGAAACCGAGTGCCGTCTTCATTATTAAAGAAAATTATTTCCGCAGAATAATCATCATTAACCTTGCCGAGAAAAACCCCTTCTACCGAACGTTCCGCATAAGTAAAATAAAACGAACCATCAATATCGGAAACACCAAAAATTTTAACCATTGATGGTTCTATCTCGTTCGTTTCATATAGAGTAATCATATCCCAAGAACCATCAGGCAATTCTTTTATCCACAGTCTAATCCCATATCCGGCGCCTCTACGGGCATCCATATTAAGATACCCCAAAGCATAAAGTTTATCACCATTAATAGCCATTGAACGCACAGCCTGCCATTCTTCTCCGAATATTTCTTTTTCATCTAAAGTCATTTCAATACTATTCGATTCATTACCAAAAACATTGGATTCGTCTTTTTCAAAACCATTTACGTAAGAACCACAATTTAAGAAATTCATAGTCAAAATAACAAAAATCATAAAAAGCGCCTTCATAATTCCCATATTGATAAAACCTCCGGTTTTAAAAAAGATTTTAATACCTACTAAGTATAAACCCAAATCTTACATAATTCAAATTCTACTTAAACAGAAACCAATCAATTCATCAGTAAAATCGAACTGAATCTCATCGGAAGTATAAAATTGCACAAAGGATTTTGCCTTTATTCCGACATCCCTATCAGCATCAAATTTATCTATTAAATCTTTTAAGGTTTCGGCAATCTTGTCAGGAGTATAATTTTCAATACTGTTTATATTGCTATGCCATGAGCTCAAATTCTTATTCTCAAAACTATTGGTTATAGTTAAAACCCCAAAATGAGCCATTTCAAGAGGAGGATAACTCGGATGAGGAGAAATCATCAGTGAAATCCCAATAGAACTTTCGCAAAGCACCTTTGCATAATCTTCAATCGACAACTTACCTAAGGAAACCAAATTTTTGCCGTTTTCAAGTTCAATATTGGGATGAATTTCCCCGGCGGAAAATATACTCCAATCCGATGATCTTTTATCTTTTGAAGTCCAAATCCGTAAAGCCTGAACAATTGAGTAAAAATCATTTCTATCAACAGATGGTCTGCCGTAAACCAATATCTGCCTTTTTTTGATATTTGAATCCAAGTTCTTTAAATATGTATTTAACTCGGAGTTTAATTTAGGCTGAAAAAAGAATTCTTTATAAAATTTATGACCTTTCATTTCGAAATAATCTTTGAGCAACTTTGAATTAAACACGGCGATAACGGGAAATTCCGAATAGTAAGTGCTATCACTTAAAATAAACTTTGTTCCCCACGGATAAAACCCGGGTTCAAAATCCTGAATAAAATAAATCCAGAAATAGCTTTTCTTAAAAAGAATATTTTGATTATAAACAATTTTTTTTATTATATATGCAGTCCACCATGCAGAAGCAATAAAAAAGTCATTTTCGGTAACCGGAATATCTTTATTATACCTGTCGGATACACATATTATTTGGAAGCGTTCTTCAGAATCCTCGTCCATATTAACTTTTTTGTATTTGTCGAAACAAGTCAACGCATCTTTAGATGGTTCGGCATCGGTAATAATAATTCTAAATCTAATATCCGCCTTGCAAGAAGAAATTAAGCTTTCAAAGAATTTAATTGCCGTGGAAATACCTCCAAAAATATGTTCCTTATTTATAGAAGGTATTAATAGGTTTATACGAGTAAAGCTGTAACGGCTTTTCCTGATTTCAATGGGAGTAATTTCCGGGATATTAATATTTCCGATAAAACCCGAGTCTCGTTTTTTGCCTAAAAACAAATAGAGAAAAAGAGATTTAAGCCTAAACTTTTGAACTTTCAAAGATTTCAAAATTAATCGAAATAACTTTTTCAACTATAACTCCTTCACAGCATTATTATAGGGGTACAATCGTCCAAGCTCAAATTAATATTATAAAAAGGGTCGCCGTCATTCCAAAATTTTTCGTAATGCAATTTAGAATTTTGAAAATCGCATTCCGGTATAAAGGTATCTCTTGTTTTAGATTCAAAATGATAAAGCATAACTTTAGGGTCATAAATATTATTCAAACCATACTTATATGCCCTTATACCAAGTTCAACATCGCTACCGCAAATAATAAAGTTCTCATCAAAACCGCCGATTCTATCAATTGTCTTTCTCGAAACACACAAACAAGCGCCGGTTACGGCTATAACATTACGCTTAACGAGCATAGAAACAAATGGATAAAAAGAATGATAAATCTTTTCTCCGGAATAAACATGCCCGGCCCATCCCGTCATACCCACAACAATTCCGGCATGCTGAATAGTATTATCCTTAAATAAAAGTAATCCGCCTACACACCCCACCTCATCTCTCGATGCGTTTTCGGCTAATCTTTCTATCCAATCATTGGAGATAACTTGAGTATCATTATTCAGAAAAATAAAAATATCACCCTTAGCTTTTCGCATACCATGGTTATTAATTTTAGACCAGTTAAACTCGTAATCCGCATCTACAATATTTATGTTCCGGTTATTTTTGCAAAAGGTATCAAACCATTCATAGGTTTCATCAAAAACGGATTTGTTATTCATTATTATTATTTCATAGTTTTTATAGCCGGATTTGCTTAATATGCTACCGATACAATTAGACAAAAGCGAAATCTTATCCTTAGTAGGAATGATTATACTGACCAAAGGTTCCGGGTTAGCTAAATAAAATCTTGTGTCATAGCAATACATAAGTTTTTTATCAAAATCAACTTTTGCTTTTTGTTTTCCGAAAACTCTGTCAAGATGATTTTGGATAGCACTTAATGCAGCAAAAGTAGCATTGGGCTTAGATTGAGGATTAATTGATGTCGATAATTCATTTTCGCGCCAGTGATACAATATTTTTGGGATATGAATAATCTTATTTGCTTTTTCGGTTGCTCGTAATATAAGGGCATAATCCTGAGCGCCATCCATACCTTCGGAAAAGCCTTTGATTTCATCTATAAGAGATTTTCTAAATACCGACAAATGAGTTATATAATTATAGCTTCGCAATGTATCCGGACTGAAATCCGGTTTAAAATGAGGGGTATGTCTTTTTTTCCCGTTTCGGGTAAGTTTATCCTCGTCGGAATAAATAAAATCAACATCAGGATTCTTATTAATGGTTTCAACAATTTCATATAACGCAAAAGGCGCTAAGGTATCATCATGGTCTAAAAGAGCGATAAATTCCCCGTTTGCAAGCGAAAGAGCCTCATTGGAATTGCCTGCAATATTCTTGTTTTCATTAAGAAACTTAACTTTGATTCTTGTATCCTTTGCCGGATAGGTTTCAATAATCTGCTTGGTCTCCTTATTACTATCACCGTCCGCAATACAAAGCTCCCAATTGCTATAAGTTTGATTCAGCACAGATTCAAACATTTCAACGAGAAATTTTCTATCGGTATTAAATGTAGGAACTATTATACTTATTTTAGGATTATTGTCAAATACTTTTTTTTTCTGTTTTTCAAGCTCAATTCCATTCGGTTCATTCTTTTCTATCCATATTGAATAACTTTTTTTTGAATAAAAAATCTTTTTGAAATTTATGAAAAAAAAGCGAGGTCTAAAAACAGCAGTGGGATTTTTAATTAACCAAACAATAGCTTTTCTTCTAATCGTACCGGAAGGAAACATAAAACCAAAAATTCTTCTCAATATCCCGATTTTTTTTATTGCTCTATAACCTTTAGGATTCATTTTTTAATCCTCGAAAAATTTTCTTTAACTTCCTAAGAGGCTTCGTAATAATCCAACTTTTACTATTATAAACGGCTTGAAGTTCGGATTTTAATACGGCGGAATCTTGACGTTTTTTGTTAATTACAAAATCGACAGCCTCCTCCCCGACAGATAAAAACTCTACTTCAATTTCAATTCTTAGAGGAACGGTATCTTTATCCCAACTGAAACTTATCCAGGAATCCTTTGTTTCAAATAGATATTCATTACCCTCATTACTGCAAGCCCACAAATTGAAATCAGAAGGGTTATACTCATTATTTTCATCATCAAAAACAGCAATTTT
This sequence comes from uncultured Brevinematales bacterium, assembly GCA_964591955.1. Taxonomy (GTDB): domain Bacteria; phylum Spirochaetota; class Brevinematia; order Brevinematales; family CAZQBT01; genus CAZQBT01. The sequence continues at coordinate 4,954 of CAZQBT010000069.1, forward strand.
CTTCAGGAAAAAATGGGCAAAACCGTCGATTATATCCAAACGAAACGCTTTAATATTATCAAATTGGGGAATATAAAAAACTATTCTATCGGTATTTTTATCTATTTCCTGCTTTACCGAATTTTCTTCATTCCACCCGTCCCCGGTATCAATATAAATTTGGGAAAAATTTCTATTATCTATGGAATTCACTAAATCAGATAAATTAGAATTCAATTCCTTCAAATCCTGATTTTCTTTTTCATATATAATATTGTTTCCCAACTCGGCAAACAAATTGATAAAAAACGGTTTAGTCTTGCATTCCCTAATAAATTTCAAAAACTTATCACTAACGTTTTCGCCTACAGCCACTACGCCAAGGCCAAAACCGTGAAAAAACTCTATAGAAGGATAGACATTAGATATTTCCTCCCAAAGCTTAAAAACACCAAACTCCTTCTCAAAAACCTGAGTATCGTGCAGTAAAATAACGCCTTTATTACTCATTTTCGGAAGCCAAGAATCAAAATCATGCTTTACCGCTTTATAAGTATGCATCCCGTCAATATGCAACAGGTCGATACTTTTATCATCAAAATTTTTCAATGCTTTGTCGAAGGTCATCTTTAGAAGTTTAGAAAAATCTTTGTATCTGGATTTTTGGTAACCTGCAAGATTTTTATAAACATTCTCTTCATAAAAGCCGGCATGCTCATCACCCCGCCAAGTATCTACCCCGAAACAACGTGTTTGGGTTTTCAATAAACTAACCGCTTGACAAAAAGCGTTATAGGAATTCCCCGTATGAACGCCAAGCTCTACAAAAATAGAGGGCTCTAATTGCTCTATTAGAAAAAAAGCGAAAGGAATATGTCCTACCCATGAATACGGTTGAACAACTCTATTAGGCTTTAGAAAAATTATGTCGGAATCCGAAATTTTAAAACCTTGCATACAATCTCCTGCGAAAGTAATTAACGATTAAGAAAATCAACCGAAGATTTTACCTCATCCAATATAAAATAGCAGCCGATTTTATTCTTTAAATCCTGTTTATTTACCTGTATGATAAGCGCTTCATGCACCCAATGATGTTGAATATGGTCATGCTGATCCCCATCCGATACGGCAACCGTAAAGGTATAATTTCCGTTTTTTATATTAGGAAAAAGAAATTCATAGCTCACAACAATTAAATCGTCCTTTTTTAAAGCATCTAATTCAATTCCGTAAAGATAATTGTTAATTGTAAAAATATGGTTTCCATATTCATCGTTCAGCATAATGCCGACACCGGGTCTTAAAATATCGTGATTTACCCTTATTTTCACAAAAAAGATAACTTCAATCGGACCTGCAAAAGAAGATAATTTTCTAAACGGGGATTTGGAATAAATCGCTACGCCCTCCACGAAAGCGCCGCCTTCTCCAAAAGCCTCGTAAACAGTCAAATCACAAAAATCAATATCATCAAATATAGTTTTATTTTTTACGGGAGCTTTATTTTCCAAAAAAATCTTAAAAATATCATTGCCGATTGAAAAAACAGAAGTTTGCTGATTTTCAACATAAACCCCTATATTGAATTGAGCATCCCGCTTGAAGTCGGATTTGGGAATAAGGGCGGCAAACCCCGAACTCGATAAATCCAAACCTAAATCGGAAAATTTTTCATTAACATCGGGACGCATCCGGGTATGTGTATTGTAAACAAATTTTTCTACGCCTGATTTCAATACAATATATACATTGTTTAAATCGGAGTTGAATCCCTTTAAAAACGCCCATCCGTTAATCATATAAAAATCTTTGGTTTCACGTATATCATCAAAAGAGAAAATTATATTATCCGACTTTTCGGGCAAACTTTTCTCAATATTTTCTAACCTTACACTTGGAAAAAAATCCTCGGTTTCCAAATCATACGACATATAAGAAACATATTTCTTAACCACATCATCGGGTTCCCCATCAAAATAAACATCTCCATCTCTAAGCCAAATAACCCGGTTACACAAATTAATTATGGAGTTCACATCGTGAGAAACAAAAACTATTGCCTTTGAACTGTCCATTAATTCTTTCATCTTACGGATAGCCTTCTGCTGGAATCGAATATCGCCGACGGAAAGCGCTTCATCAATAATAAGAACATCCGGGTCAACACTCACCGCCACAGAAAAAGCAAGACGGGCAAACATACCGCTGGAATAAGTCTTAACCGGCTGATATATAAATTCGCCTATATCTGCAAATTGTATGACTTCATCTAATTTGGTTTTCATCTCCTCTTTTGTGTAGCCCATAATAGTTCCTGCAAAAAAAACGTTTTCCTCACCTGTAAGTTCGGGATTAAACCCCGTGCCAAGTTCAAGTAATGAGGAAACCTTACCGTTCACATAAAATCCGCCTTCGGAGGGGGTCAAAACGCCGGATAAAATTTTTAAAAGCGTAGATTTACCGGAACCGTTTTTACCGATTATACCCAAAACCTCACCGCTTTTAATCTCAAAATTTAAGTTTTTCAAAGCATAAAAATCGTGATGATATTTCTTTCTAAACGGGTTAAAAGCCTCCTTAACACGGTCGGCATTGCTTTTGTAAAGCTTGTATATTTTAGATAAATTTTCAACCTTAACGGCAATTTCATTCTGCATAAACCCAAACTCCTCTATATCACATCAGCGAATTGAGGGCGAAGTCTTTTAAAAACTATCGTTCCGACAACCCATAAAACTAACGTTAAACTCCAAAAATATATAGTTAGATTGGGACGTTCCCAAAACCAAGTCCGATAAATTAAACTATCCCTGTACCCGTTTACTATATAAAATACTGGATTAAGTTTTATTAAAAACCGCCAATTTTCCGGTAACATATCAATTGTCCAGAAAATAGGCGTTACCCAAAATCCCAATTGGACTATTACTAAAAGAACCTGAGACACATCCTTTATAAAAACAACCAGAGCAGATGTAATCCAGGAAACACCTAAAATAAAAATTATTAAAGCGAAAAGGTAATACAACAATTGAATATAATAAATCTGAAACCCGAAGCCATATATTAAAAACAGTAATACTAAAAGGAACACAAAAAAGATATGAACAATCAAAGCTGATAATACTTTCACAATCGGAAGAATAGATGCCCTAAAAACCAAGTTCTTTATTAAATAAGAAAATTCCACAATGCAATTAGAAGCATTTATAATCCCATCGGAAAAAAAGAACCAAGGAATCATACCGGCAGATAACCATAAAAAAAACGGGAAATCATCCATAGGTTGCGAACGAAACCCAATACTAAAAACAAACCAGAGAATTAATATAGTTACCGTCGGCTGAACAAAAGCCCATACTATACCCAGAAAAGAACCTAAATATTTACTTTTGAAATCCCTTTTTGTAAGCTGCAGTATAAGCCATCGACTCTTAAATAAATCAGCAAAAAATGAAAAAACATATTTTGGGTTAAAATATTTCAAAGACATAATTCCCCCGAATTTAAGCCAAACTTTGGTTTTAAATGCGAAAACTAATTATATAAAGTATCACGATAAAACTATAGATTCAAGCCTATATGACTTTTTCATTACCGTTTTGCAGTTCCTTTTCAAAATACTCTATAGTCCGCTTCAACCCCTCTTTAGAAGGAACAACGGGTTCCCATCCGAGTTTCTCCTTAGCAAGCGAAATATCGGGACACCGTCTCTGAGGGTCATCCGCAGGCAAAGGTCTGAAAACAATCTTGGATTTACTTCCCGATAATTCTATTATCATTTCAGCAAGCTCTATAATCCTGTATTCTTCGGGATTACCGAGATTAACGGGGCCCGTAAATCCGTCCTGCTCCATCATACGGACAATACCGTCTATCATATCATCAATATAACAAAAACTCCGCGTCTGGTTACCGTCCCCGTAAATAGTAATATCTTTATTAAGAAGCGCCTGAACAATAAAATTCGATACCACCCGTCCGTCATCGGCAAGCATATTAGGTCCGAATGTGTTAAATATACGAACAATCCTAATATCAACACCCGCACTCCTGTGATAATCCATAAACAACGTTTCGGCAGCGCGTTTACCCTCATCATAGCATGCGCGAATCCCGATAGGATTCACGTTACCCCAATAGTCTTCTTTCTGGGGATGGACAGCAGGGTCGCCGTAAACCTCAGAGGTTGATGCCTGTAAAATGCGCGCCTTTATCCTTTTGGCAAGCCCAAGCATATTTATACATCCCAAAAACGAAGTTTTTATCGTCTTTATCGGGTTGTATTGGTAATGTATAGGCGAGGCGGGAGAGGCAAGGTTATAAATCTTGTCGGCTTCAACGTAAAGAGGATTTATTATATCATGACGGATAAATTCAAAATACGGATTATCCGTTAACGGCAAAATGTTTTTCTTCCTGCCGGTAAAAAAATTATCTACGCAAATAACATCATTTCCGTCTTTAAGGAGACGTGCGCAAAGATGGCTTCCTATAAAACCTGCGCCCCCGGTAACAAGAACACGCTTCAAAACTAACTCCTATACCGTTTTTTTCATCATATCAAAAACCTTTCCCTTGCCGATAGGAAAATATCTAAAACCTTTTTTTATCATATCCGTTTCGGCAAAAACATTGCGTCCGTCAACAACAACGGGAAGCTTCATTGCTTTAAATATATCATCAGGTTTAACTTTTTTAAACTCATCCCACTCGGTTAAAATAATTAATGCCTCGGTATCCTCAATTGCCTCCATAGGCGAGGTTGCATATTTCAGTTTATCGGACTCAGGGAAAAGTTTTTCAAAATTGTTTTTAGCTTCGGGGTCATATAGCTTAAGATTTACACCCCGCTCAATCAAAGAAGATACAACGTTCAATGACGGCGCCTCGCGTATATCATCGGTTTCGGGTTTAAATGCCAAACCCCATACGGCAATATCCTTATCTTTTAGAATCCAAAGCTCTTCTTCAAGAATTTTAATAATTTTATTAGGTCTATACCGGTTAAAACTTTCAACCGCCTTTAATATAGAACTTTCAACCGACTGGGAATCAAGCACATTGATAAACGCCTTAACGTCCTTAGGAAAACAGCTTCCGCCGTAACCGATACCCGCATTGAGAAAAGCCCTGCCGATTCTCTTATCAAACCCGATACCGTCGGCAACCTTGCCAATATCAGCGCCGGTTTTTTCACATAAATCTGCAACCGTATTGATAAACGAAATCTTCATAGCCAAAAAAGAATTGGATGCGTATTTTATAATCTCCGCGCTTGCAGGGTCAACCACTACACGCTCGGTATCAAAATCCGAGTAAATCTTGAGCATAATCTCTTTAGCCTTTTCGGTTTCAAGCCCTATCACAACCCTGTCGGGATTAAGGAAATCCCCGATAGCGCTACCCTCGCGTAAAAACTCCGAATTAACCACAAAATCAAATTCGGTTTTCGACTTGTTATAAAGACGGGTTATGGTTTGGAGACGCTTATGTGTCCCGACAGGCACGGTGCTTTTTTCAACGATTATTTTATATGAATTAGGAGGCGCATATTCGGCAATATTGCGAACAGCGGTTTCAACCTGAGAAAGGTCGGCAGAACCATCCGGCAAAGGAGGGGTCCCTACGCAAAGAAATATAACTTCCGCATACTCAATAAAAGAGCGGATATCCGTAGTAAAATTAAGTCGCCCTTCTTGCAAATTACGCTTAATCAAATCCTCAAGCCCGGGTTCATAAATTACCGACTTCCCCTTGGAATATGCCGCGATTTTTGCCTCATCAACATCAAAACATAAAACATCAAAACCCTTATCTGCAAGACAACTTCCCGTTACTATTCCAACATAACCGGTTCCGACGACTCCTATTTTCATAAAATCACCCGTCCTCTAATATTTTTAACAAGCATTATTTTAGCATAAGTAAGAGAAAAAGTCATTTTATATAGGAAATAAGGAAAAAAAAATTATAATTAAAAGGGCTGCCGTTGAGACAGCCCCTTGACTTTTAAAGCTCAATGGAATAAACATTCATCCTTTTCGTAATTTGGTTCTATTGAGTAATAAACATTTAGTGTTGTTAAAACAGATGAGTGTCCGAGTTTTATTGCCACCTCTTTGAAATCTTTACCGTTTTCGATCATCTGAGTCGTATAGAAAGCACGAAGAGCATGTGGTTTTACATCCACATCGGCTTTCTCTTTAAATGCTTTTTTTACCCAAAGCCAAATCATGCTTCTTGTATATGCTTTTGAAGTCGTATTCCCAATTAGAAAATTTTTATTCTGTCCAAAGATTTTTCTAGCTTCATCATACAAAACAATCGGCAAATAAACAATCCTTTGTTTATTTTTTATTTTAATAGTCTTAAAGATTGCAAATTTTTCTGTCAATTTTACATCTTTGACTTTAATGCCGATTAATTCTGAGACTCTCAATCCTGAGTTTGCTAGTATTTTTATAACAATCGAAGCCTTCGGGTCAGCATTTTTAACAACATTTCGAATAATATCAAGTGAAATCTTACCACGGACATTGAATGAATCGGAATACGGAATCAAATCCCGGAAAAGTACAGAAGCCACATAGACTGGATTTACTTCTATTATTCCTAGTATTTCCATTTTTTTGTACAGCGCATTTAAAGATCGAATCTTCCTAGTTATTGTGTTTGATTCATAAAATCCACCGTCTGCTTTTTTTGTTGTCGAGATATAATCTACGAATTTCTTAACCGCGGTAGCATCGACGCTAAAATAATCAAGATCATTTTCAACTAGGTATTTTTCATACATTTTAAGATCTGTCTTATAAAAAGACACGGTCTTCCAGTTGTAAGAAAGCATCGACAAGTTTAAAGTTTCAAGCTTTTCATTATTTGAATCATATTCAATGAATCTGTCATTGCTATCGCTAATCCGAATTTTCGTTTTGTGAAAGCTGGTTGATTTTTTCTTTTGCGCAATAGATTTACCTGTGTTTATCGAATTAACCACGAAATTTTTTTTTGCAGAATTTTCATTTTTTCTGCTGTTAAATAAATCAATTTTAAACATTATGTACTCCTTTTGTAATTTTGGGTTTATTTCGATGTAAACAATCTATCGCGATACAATTTTTTTAGTGAAGTTTGTTATTCATAATTTGCCTCCTTTATTTTAATTTTCAATTTCTAATTTTTAAAATCGAATTTCAAAGTGCAATTACAAACAATACTTTGAGAATTCTTATTCCAAAAAATTTAAAAATTGAACAACAAATCTGAACATGCTCTAACTTTGAAGCACAATAAAAAATAGCAACACATAATAACAAAGCTAGAAACCGAAAAAATAAGGTTATTATTTTAAACGACATGAGCATCATGCAAAAACGCATGACGATCGAAAACAGCAGGCCCGAAAAACACTTCCGGCACACCTGAAAAGCAAGGTGAATGCCACCTCGTGAATTAAACTCTCTTTTAACTCTCTTAAACTCTTATCATCCCTTTTTTTGAGTCTTGTTTAATTGCGATATTTTGCAATCGAAAAACCCAAATTTTATTATAATATCACAAAAAAAATAAAAAGTCAAGTAAAAAATCGTTTTTT
>CAZQBT010000070.1:0-11955 GCA_964591955.1 uncultured Brevinematales bacterium
TTGGGAACTCTCTTTTTTGGACTTAGATGTATCCTTTCTTTTTTGGAACGACAATGTCAAATTTTAAGCTCATTGTTAGCAATTAGGTTTATAATTAATTGATTTTAAAATATTTTGTTCCGTTAGCCTGTCTATATAGGGGCGCAGTCATCCTGACTTTGTAAAAAACCTTTTCTCTCTAATATTGACAAACCGTAAAACCTGCGCTATATTATTATGACCAATCGGTCAGTGCGGAGAGTAGTATGAATCCTGTCTTTTTAAATCTACCCGACAAAAAACGCGATGCCGTTATCAAAGCCTGTATGGATGAGTTTTCCGCTAACGGATTTGACGGCGCATCAACAAACCGTATCGTTCAAAAACTCGGTATCGCTAAGGGGAGTCTTTTCAGCTATTTTAATACCAAAGAAAATCTTTACTACTTTGTGCTTGAAAATGCTATTAACAAAATCTATAATGAGGTTAAACCTAAGGTTGACTATCTTTGTGAAATACAAAACGGGGCTAATATCACAGACAGGTTTTACAGTCTCACAGAGATATGTATAGATACTTATCTCGATAACCCGAATGAATTTAAACTCTTTATGACAACCCTCGAAAGCAGGGATTTGCCTGTCAGCGAAAAACTTTCCGAAACATATTCCAAATTAGTCGGAGGAATATATATAAATCTTTTTAGGGGAGTCAGAACGGATAACCTCAAGGTGGATTTTGAGGATGCGGTTAAAGTATTAAAATGGGTCGCTATGGGGTTCAAAGATATGGTTACGGCTATACCCGCACTCAAAAAAGCAAGGATTAAAGAATTTTCGGGGTTTTTAAAACGCCTATCCTCGTTAAAAAAAAGCGGGCTTTCTGTTTTTTCACTTGTAGGAAATGAAAAAAAGCGGTTTAAAAATTTCGCATTGGGATATATAAAACTTGCGCTTAGAGTTATAGAAAACGGAATTTATAAAAATCCCGTATAAGGAGAAAATTATGAATCTTTACGAAGCGGGGGTTGTAATACTCTATACAATTATGACTATCGACGGGGTTATTGATGAGGAAGAGCCGAAAGAGATTGCGCGATTTTTACTTAATTTCGGGTTTGATTTCGGTGAGGGAAAAAAATCGGATTTACCGTCCTTAGTTATGGAGATAGGAATGCTCGGCGCATTGGATAAGCAAAGCCTTATGAAGCGATGGAAAAAGGCGGTTTCTGTCTTTGCCCAAAACTCTTCCGAAAAAGAGTGTGAAAAAATGGCGCTATACGCCCTTGATATGATTTGTGCAGACAGAATTATTTTACCCGAAGAAGAAGAGCTTTTCGACAACTTAGGCAAAGCTTGGAATATCGACACGGATACTTTGATTTCAAATTGTAAAGACGAATTTAATAAAGGAGGATTGTCTTGACCGAAGCATTCAATCGTCTCCCCGAGGAAAAAAAGAAGGCTATTATCGACGTTTGCATTGATGAGTTCAGCGAATACGGCTATGAGAAATCATCCACAAACCGCATAGTTAAAAAACTCGGTATTGCAAAGGGAAGTTTGTTTAAGTATTTTAATTCCAAGGAAGACCTGTTCTTGTATATATTGGAATTAATATCAAAGCAAATGGTTGACTTGTTCAGGGAAGACATTTCGGATATGCCTGCGGACATCATAGACTATATATGGGAGCTTTTCAATCGTAAAATGAAATTACTATTAGAAAATCCCAAAATATACAAATTTTTTATGGGCATTTCAGATTTTTACAGAAATTCACTATTTGTTGATAAATTCGACGCTAAAATTTTTCCGATGACTTGGGAATTATTTAATAAATTTGTAGAGGGAATTGATGAAACTAATCTGAAATTCGATGCTTATATCATTATTTCGGTGATTATGATGGTTATAGCGGGGATTCGCAGGGATATGTATAGGGAAATGCACCCGGATATATCCGTTGATGAAATTGCGGATAAAATGAAAGAGTTCCTTGGAACCATGCTTAATATATTTAAGGGCGGAATGTATATTTCCGAAAAAAATTAATTTCAATTGGCTTAAAATTTGACTAACTCTTTAATATAAAATAAAATATGATACTTTTTATAGAATAATTAGGAGGAAACCGTGCCGATTATCAAATCAGCAAAGAAAAGAGTTAGACAGTCCGAAAAAAGACGCATCAGAAACAAGGCGCTACGGACTTATATGAAAAATCTCAAGAAAAAAACGCTTGAAATCCTTACTTCCGAAGAAGTCGGCGAAAAAGAAGCGTTGGAGGCTTTGAAACTTTATAAATCCAAAGTGGATAAGGCTTGGACTAAAGGGCTTTACAAGAGAAATAAATCTTCCCGTTTAAAAAGCGCTGCAGACCAAATATTTTATCAGAGATTTGTTGCACCTCAAAAAAAGGAGGAAAATGATGGCTAAGGCAAAATTGACCAAATCGGATATCGTGGATATCGTTTTTGAAGACGAAGACATACGGGAATATGGGGTTTCCCGTAAAGAGGTTAGCCTTATCGTATCCAAATTTGTTGAAAAACTAAGATACGCTATCGAAAACCTTGAAAAAGAAGACAGGATTGAATTACGCGGTTTCGGCACTTTCGGCGTAAAAACACGCAAAGCACGTATTGCCCGCAATCCGAAAACCGGCGAATCGGTTGAAGTCCCGGAACGTCGCGCTCCTTATTTCAAAGCAGGACGTGATTTAAAACAGTCTATCCTGAATAACTAATTTTATCTTTTCTTTATAAAAGCCTTGCGTAAAGCAGGGCTTTTTTCTTAAAGATTCTTTTTTTTTATTCCGATAATCTTAAAGACTTATGTTTTAATTTATGTTTGAGAGTCTAAAATGATTGTTGAAGAAATCTATGAAGATGAAAAAGACATAACTAAAGTAATGGCGCTTTTTTGCGGCAATCAGGCACGAGCTAAAATAAAAGACCGCGACTTGATATTCTCGGTTCGATTTAAAGAAATAAAAAGCGGTCAGGTTTATTTTTCTTCCGTTGAATCTACCGACAACTCGGTTTCGCTTGATGATTACCATATGCGTCCTTTGGCTACCGAAACCGTGCTCGGCGGAAATATCTATTTATTTCAGGCTATCCCCGTTTCCGCCCGTTCCATAGCTATGCCCGATTTGATTAAAGCTCACCCTAAAAGAAAACATCCCAGAATAAAGGTTTCGGGAAATCCCGTTATTTCAAAGATGTATGCCACTATTTCTATGAAAGTCGTTGACTTCACGGTTCAGGATGAGGAACTCGCCCGCAAAATCCATCTGATTATTTCCACTATTGAAAGCCATCTTGTCCGTTCGGAAAATTACGATATTGCAAAGGTTTCCCTTTTTGACGGCACTGAAAAAAATATCGTTACGCGGCTTATCAAAAAGACAAAAAAACCCTTTGTTGTCCTTGACAGCAACAACTTTAAGGTTAAGGACGAGCTTGTTCTCGGATATGAGGATTATATCAAGTTCCTTATTGAAGAGGGGTATAAGCGCGATGATATTATGTCGCAACTTGATAAGGTTAAAGAGTTTTATATCAAAAATCATATATTAAGCGAGGCTATTATCCCGCTTGTATTTGAAGATGAGGCAATCGGACAGATTCGCGTTGTTTCTCTTAAAGAAAAAATAGCAAAAGCCCAAATCAGGAGATTGATGTCGCTTGCTATGAACGCAGTTGAAAATCTCTTTGAAAAATGCTCCTTTGAAATTTTAAGCAAAGAACCGCAAATTGTATTAGACCTCAGTGTCGGTGGCGGTAAACTTCTTATTACCGAAACCGATATGTTTAAATATATCCGTCTTTTGAAACGCATCTACATTCAGCTTTATTTTCCCGATGAAAGTATGATTAAAACTATGGCAACGGTTATCAACACCTATGACAACACCGAAGACGGGTTTAAAACAATCGGCGTCAAATTCTCCGCTAATATTGACTGGCGCGATAAGCAAAAACTTGATGATTTTATCCAAAGCGTGCTTCGCCTTGAAAAAGATTACGCGGACGAGGAGTAATGCTAATTACCACCCTGTCGGCATATCTATAAATTCCGTGTAAATATCAAATCTTTCTTTCACCATAGTTTCAAGATTTCTAACCCCGAAAACTTCAGTAGCGTAATGCCCTGCAAAAACAACGTTAATCGAATTTTCCATAGCCTGATAATAAAACAGGCTTTCCATCCCGCCTTCACCGGTAAGTATAGTCCCTACTCCCGCAGAAATTGCCCTGTCTAATTTTCGGGGACTAAACCCGCCTGAACTTACAACAAACCTGTCAACGGTTTTACTTCCAAAATCCATAGTCCGTATCGACAGACTAATCCTTTTACGCACAAGTTCAAGAAAATCGCCGTAAGAAAGAGGCTTTTCAAACCGCGCGATATACGCAACCTCGTCAAACTCCTCTTCCCTAACCGCACCGAGTTCTTTTATTATAGATACGTTATTGCCTATTTCGGGATGTTTGTCTAACGGAAGATGCGAAACATATAAATTAATATCGTTTTTCAGGATAAGCTCAAAGCGACGTTTCATTGCGCCGTCAAGACGGTTTACCCCTCCCCAGATTAAGCCATGATGCACCACAAGCATATCGCAATTTCGTTCTACGGCGGTTTTTAATATCTCCTCGGATATATCTACACAAAACCCCGCTTTACGAATATTCTCCTTACCTTCAATCTGAAGCCCGTTAAAAGTCGCATCATCAAACAATTCCGGGGAAAGCAGAGAATTAAGATATTGCGTTATCTCACCGCGCGTAGTCATCTAACGCCCTCTGATATATTTGTCAACGGCGGCATTATGCTCCTTAAGCGTTTTTGAAAAATAATGTTCACCGCCCGGCGACATCGCAACAAAATAGAGATAATCCACTTTTGCGGGAAATATCGCCGCCTGAATAGATGTCAGCCCTACGCTTGATATTGGTCCCGGCGGAATTGTAACATACCTGTAAGTATTATACGGACATTCAATATTAAAATGGCGGAAACGAATTCTGCCGTCCCATTCCCCGGCAAGAAAAAGAGAATAGATTAATGTCGGGTCAGCCTGAAGCTTCATACCTTTACGCATTCGGTTATGAAAAACCCCTGAAATAACAGGTTTCTCGTGTTCGACACTGGATTCCTTTTCTATAATGGAAGCAAGCGTAAGAACTTTATGCAAAGTCATTCCCCGCTGTTCTATTATGTTGCGAAGTTTTCGGTCAACAACGCGGTCAAATTGCGAAAGCATCATTTCGACAATTTGGCGTGATTTGTGGTTGAGCGGAATAAAATAGGTATCGGGAAACAGGTACCCCTCAAGACTTAAACCGGGAGGGATATTATAACGCGCAAGAAGTTCGGGGGCGCGGACTACCGAAAGAAAATTCTCTTTCGTATCAAAGCCGAGATTCTCCACAAGTTCCGCAATCTGGAAAATATTGTGTCCTTCCGGAACAGTCATCCTCACCGAATAGGTTTTTCCCTCTGCAAATTTGTTTATAACGTCCCTGTAAAGCTCATTGGCATTAATGCGGTAAACCCCGGATTGGATACTCCTGTCCTTGCGCATAAGTTTGGCAAGAATTCTAAAACGCGCGGGGTCTTTTATAGCTTTAGACTGATACAAACGGTTGGCAACCGCATGCATAGAATCGCCCTGTCGTATTTCAAAAATTACAGGTTCTTTATTTACCGTAGCATCTTTGGCGCATCCGCCCAAAACGGTTATCACCGCAATTATCGGGATAAAAATCAAACCTTTCATAAAAATCCCCTCAAATTAAGAATTGCAAAACAAACAAATGTAAGACATAAAAAAACCCCGCTAACGGGGCTTTTTCGATATAAAGAAATTTTTCTACCTGTTATTCATATGTTCCTTGCATTTGTCCGCATAAGGGACAGCCTCAAGACGGTCTAACTCAATATCCTTTCCGCAAACAATACAAAGACCGTAATCGCCGTTTTTCATTTTATGCAAAGCCTGATTTATCTTTTCAAGCGTTTCTTTCTGTTTAGAAGAAAGCCCTTCGCTGATAGCAACCGCGGTAAGAGCCTCCGCACGGTCGGCAAGGTCGCCGTCTATATCAAAAGGATTTTCCTCATCCATCGTTTCACCGATAATGCTTTCGAGAATATCCGATTGAATCTCGATAAGCTTCTTTTTAAAGTGTTCCTTTTTTTTATCTGTCATATTCCCGCTCCTTAAATACCGTCATGCCTATCTGGTTTCAACGACATTGACGACTTTCTTGCCTTTTCGGTTACTGAACTTGACAAACCCGTCTTTCATAGCAAATATAGTATAGTCTTTACCAAGACCAACGCCGTCACCGGGGTGATATTTAGTTCCTCGCTGGCGGATTATTATATTGCCGGAAATAACGGATTGTCCGCCCGATTTCTTTAAACCGAGCCTCTTTGAAGCGCTGTCCCGACCGTTTTTGGCAGAACCGCCGGATTTCTTATGTGCCATTCTTGTCCTCCACAATAAGTTTTATATTATCGGGATACCGGTTTGCAATTACGGATAAAGACAGTTTCAGGGAATTAAACAAAAGCGCGGAGTCTTTATTTTTCTCCGCCCTTGCTTCGAAATAACCTGATTTTTTATCCGCCGTAACACCCGCCTTACAAAGCTCGCGAGTGGAAATATGCCAACTTTGTATAAGAGTGGAAACGGCACAACAAACCAAATCCTTACCTTTATCATCAAAAAGAGAATGCCCCGATGCTTTTATATTCACAAAACCGGGACTCTCTTTTAATACAATCTGAATCATTCTATTCAGCGGATTCGCTTTCGCTATTTTCCGCTTTAGCTTTTGACGCAGTCTTGGTCTTTATTCCGGTAATTTGAACCGCAGAGTATTTCTGACGGTGTCCGGTTTTGACCCTGTAATTGACTTTCGACTTGTATTTGAATACGGTAATCTTGTCCCCTTTAACCAACGGATTAACAACCTTGCCTTCGACAGTTACATTTTTAAGGTAAGGCGCTCCAATCTCAACAGTTTTATCATCACGGTAAACCGTTACGGTATCAAAGCTGACTTTATCTCCATCTTTTGCGGAAATTAAATCCAACATAACAGTATCGTCTTTGCCGACTTTAAATTGCTTCCCGCCTGCTTCAAAAATAGCATACATAACCATTCTCCTTTTAAATAAATGAAAATCAAACCGTTCATAAATTTTAAGCCATATAGGATAATATCATTTCAGAGATTTGTCAAATTGTGAGCGGGATTTTTAGTTAATTATCAACCTCGCCTTGAGATTCCCGTTTTTATGGAGAAGCTCAAGGATTTTGATAATGGTTTTCGTATCCGCGCCGATATAATTCAACGCCTCAACAAGTTCGCTTACGGTAGCAGTGGCGGGAAGTTTTTGGATAGCATCCTTTCGCTCGCCGGAAAACCTGTCACCGAAAGCCGACGGTCGTGCGGTATTCCCGCCTATATTCAGACGCGTTCCCTCAAATGCCACAGCCGCCTCGCTAATAGCCACGTTGCCCCCGGCTATTATTATACCGCTTGCCGAATCTATAAGCACACTCGGCTCATCATCAATATCTACGCTAAGCCCGTAAAGCTCAAAAATAAAGTCATACACATCTTTGCCGTCGGGAATATTAAGAGTAATCCGGTTATTCTCGATTGACAAAACCGAATTCGGAAACTCGCTTTCGACAGCATCCCTTACAAGTATGGTATTGGCAAGTCCGAGACGCTCGTTTACGCGGATAGAAAGCCTTCCGTTTCGCGAGACTTCCCGTCGAATTTCGCGCTGGATAATTCCGCCTCCCGAAATTACCCCCGTTACGCCCCTTCCGTTATCTTCAATTCTGATATTTCCCTGCCCGACTGCATACATAATACCGTCTCCGCCGAGAAGAGGGGTAATAATAAGCTCCCCGCCTTCAAGCGATTTGGCATCGTAAAGCGAAGAGACCCGGAGGTTTATTCTTGAACCCTGCGAGGCGTAGGGAGGGATTAACGCGGATACGCTGACTACCGCGGAGTTACGCGGACGGATTGTCTCGGTATCGACAAAGAAGCCGAAATTATTGGCTATGCGCGCAAGGATTTCGCGGGTTTGGGTATTGCGGGCGCTGTCCCCGCTCCCGTTTAACCCTACGACAATTCCGTAACCGAGCAATGGGTTTTCATCCGCGCCCTCTATGGTGATAATATTTCTAAGCGAAACGGATTGAGAAAATGACCCGCCGATAACAAAAAATATCGAAATAAAAACCGCGATAAATAACTTCATAAATTTTCTCCCGTCAAGGCAGGGCTTTGGCTTTGATTCTTTTCCTGCTGTTTATATTTTCGACCAAAAACGTTGAATCATCAAGCCTTTGGATTATTTTTGCCTTTGTGCGGATATAAATAGCGCCATGCTGATATACAAGGTCGGCGAAGTTTCCCCGTATATTTTCAACAAAAAATTGAGGTGCGGGGGTTTCTTTCGGTTCGGACTGCACAACTTTCGTTTTATCGGGATAGATTAAAAAAGTGCGCAAATGCTTTTCGCCTATTCCGTTATTGAAAATTATATAATCAATTTCGAGTTCAGCGGGGGTTTGCGAGTGCATTAAACGGTAGTCGTGTATATGGGTATTGCCGGGAAAAAAAGACCTTAAACGGGAAATATCAAACTCAGGATAGCGGGCAACAAAATTTTGATAAAATTTATCAAAAGATACCGGATTGGAAATCTTTTTTATTTCGCAACTTGACCCGACAACGGTAAAATTTGAAAACCCCGACAAAGAAAGAATTTCATAAATTTTTTTATTTGAAAAAATTTTACTTTTTTCTACGGTTATGGTATAATCAATCAGAGTTGAGTGTGGGCGATTTGCACAATGCTTTTGAGTATTGCGGGAATGAGAAAAGAAAGGGTGTTCGGGTGAAACTAATAAACAAAGCGGGATTTGGTTTGTAGAAATATAAATCTCGTTTTGCAAATACAGGGTTGTCCCGTCAAATGAAAACGATACTCCCCACAGAAAAAAAATAAAAAAAGCTGTTAAAAATTGTAGTCTCATTTTGCTTCGCCTCCTTATTTGTATTATCGGAAAGATACAGGGGGTTTCAATTAAAATAAGCAAAATATTTGCGAAAAGACTTGCTTAATATGGAATTTATTGTTATATTAATATATAGTTAGCAAAAAACAAGAAAGTGAAAATGCTTTATTTTTGTGCAGAATTGTGCAGGTTTCATTTTGAACTGTGCAAGATTGTGCATACATCGTTTTCCTTAATTTGTATTTATTTACAAGGTATAGGGTTAAGGATTTTGCACTTATGGCACAGATTTTGCAATATATATTACACACCCCCCAATATGGCCGCGGTTTTTTCCAAGGCCTTTAAACCTCCTCGAAAGAGGAGGTTTTAAGAAAAAAAGCCCCCTTAAATATATTTGATGCACTGGGGTCTCTTCCTTCGTGAAGAGACCCCTCTTTTTATTCATGCATAAAAAAATCGGTTTTGTATGATATTATAATATCCGAGTTGCTTTTTTCCACGTGATTAAATACATTCGACAAGACACTGTTCAGATAATTGGTTTCGTTGGATACCGCAACAACGGCTATAACAGAACGAACCCCCTGTTCAACCTCCGATACCCCAACATTGAACTTTTTTCTGACACTCTCCTTGATACTGCGAATCCTGTTGCGTCTTTCTTTTATTGTTTCACGGCAAGGCACCGTAACTTCTATACTTAAAACACCGATGACCATATTTTTCCTACCTTAGATTAACCTCAACGCTTTATAACTCGACAGTCGCTTTTACTATTTCAAGCATCTGTTCGGAGCATTTCCTTCCGATTTCAACGACCTCGCTATGACTTAAAGGCTCTTTGGAGATTCCCGCTGCGAAATTAGTAATCATAGAAAATCCGGCAACTCTCATCCCGTAATATCTCGCCATAATAGCCTCAAGAACCGTTGACATCCCCACGGCATCCGCTCCGAGTTTCTGCAAAAATCTTACCTCCGCCGGAGTTTCGTATTGAGGACCCAAACCTGCGCAATATACGCCCTTTCGGATTTTAAACCGCCCGCTCATTTCATCAAGTATCTTTTTGTCATAAACCTCGCTTAAATCCAAAAACTTCGTGTTATCCTCAATCCCCATCAGCGGGCTTGTTCCCTGCATATTGATATGGTCGGTTATGGCCATAATATCGCCGGGAACGTAATCGGGATTTGACCCTCCCGCGGCATTGGTTAAGATAATATTCTTTATTCCGACCTCGCCGAAAATTGCTACGGGAAGCGTTACCTCAAACGCACTGTAACCCTCATACAGATGGACTCTGCCCTGCATTATCAGGACTGTTTTATTCCCGGACTTTGCTACAAGAAACCGTCCCTTATGCCCCGCCACTCGAGACCGCTTAATATGCTTAATTTCCGACGTGTCAATCTCTTTTACAACATCAAAATATTCCCCAACCTGAGAAAGCCCCGAACCAAGCACCATCACCCAGTCTATGGGTTTGTCGTAAAATTTAAGGAAACTCTCCGTAGCCTCGTTTAAAACCGTTTTGTCATACATCATTTGTTGAAAAACCTCCTTTGATTTTCGTTTAAAACCCTGAGAGTGTTGTTAAATACCTCGTTCTCGCCGATTTCAAGCCTCGCAACCCCGTCTTTAACCGCTTGAGATGCTACGGCTTGAGCTTCATAAGCAAATACCTCAAACTCATAAACCGAAGGAATAATTTTGTTTCTGTCCAAGTCATTTTCTTTGACAAAACCGGCAATAGAAAGGCTTGCTGCAATTTTCATATTATCGGTAACTTTCTTAGCGCGAACATCCAAAAGTCCCCTGAATATACCGGGAAAGCCCAGCACATTATTAACCTGATTGGGAAAGTCGCTGCGTCCGGTCGCAACAACAGCCGCCCCGGCATCAACCGCAATATCGGGAAGGATTTCCGGGTCCGGGTTTGCCATCGCAAACACAATAGCGTCCCTGTTCATAGATTTAATCATCTCAGCGCTAATGGCATCCTTAACCGACACCCCGAGAAATACATCCGCACCCCGCATAATATCGGAAAGCTCCCCGCTTTCCCTGTCGGGGTTGGTTATCCGTGCCAACTCCTCTTTGGAGGGATTCATATTATCAGAACGCCCATAATAAACCGCTCCTTTGGTGTCCGCGACTATTATATTTTTTGCGCCGTATGTGAGCATCAGTTTGGCAATAGCGACACCCGCCGCGCCTGCTCCGTTTATTACTATCTTGATTTCGTCTATCTTCTTGTTTGTTATCTTGAGCGCGTTAATCAACCCCGCGAGACTCACAACCGCAGTGCCGTGCTGGTCATCGTGGAAAATCGGAATATCCAATTCTTCCGACAAGCGGTTTTCTATCTCAAAACATCTCGGCGCGGATATGTCCTCAAGGTTTATCCCGCCGGCTATAAGCGAGGTTGATTTTACCGTTTCGATAATTTTTTCCGTATCCTGCGAGTCTATTATTAACGGGTATGCGTCAACGCCGCCGAAAATTTTAAACAACAGGGCTTTACCCTCCATCACGGGAATAGAAGCGGCAGGACCAATATTGCCGAGACCGAGAACGGCAGACCCGTCGCTTACCACCATTACGGTATTCTCTTTTATGGTATAGTCATAGATTTTTTCGGGATTATTGTGTATTTCCATACAGGGAATAGCCACACCCGGCGTGTATGCCAATGATAACTCCTCGCGGGTATCAACTTTTACTTTGGGTATAACCTCGATTTTTCCGTTGCCTATTCCGTTATTGGAATGGTATTGCAGGGCTTTGTCTCTCACGATACGCTCCTTAAATCTTGATTACATTATTTTATTTTAAAACCCGAATTAAATCAAGATAGCGAATTGCTTTATAATTAATCTACTTGAAAACGATACGTTGCGTCAAAATAAA
>CAZQBT010000071.1:0-11529 GCA_964591955.1 uncultured Brevinematales bacterium
GACTCCGTTCCCCGAGTGTCCCGAACGCAAGTGAGGGATGTATCGAGGGGAACAGCGAGATGACCGCTATCAAGGGGTGCAATATTAATTTACATTGGAGGAATAATGTTTAGGAGAATTTTACTATCACTACTAACGACGGTTTTAATAAGCGCATTCGGCGCATCGGCTTTCGCTGAAAAGCAGGGTAATAACGGCAACCCCAATATCGTTATCAACGCGGTGGGGGATATAATGCTCGGTTCGAGACTCCCTCAACCCGCACTTCCGCCTGAGGACGGCGCGGTGCTTTTCCGTTTTTCAAAGGAATATCTTAATAAGGGAAACCCCGATATAATTTTCGGCAATCTTGAAGGCGCTATCACCGACCATAGTCAATCCCCCAAAAATATAGACAGCCCCCGCGTTTTTGCTTTCCAGATGCCCCCCTCTTATACAAGATGGCTCAAGGATGCGGGTTTTAACGTGATGTCCACTGCGAATAACCACGCTTTCGATTTCGGGATGCAGGGCTATCGCGACACCCGCCGCTATCTCCGCGAGGCGGGGATTAAGTATTGCGGCGAGAAGGGCGAGGTTGTTACTATGGAAATCAAGGGACGAAAGGTCGCGGTTGTCGGTTTCGGATGGACGGACTATTTTAATAATATCCTTCGCATAGAAGAATCGGCAAAATTTATCCGCGAGATGAAACAGACCCACGATATAGTCGTGGTAACTTTTCACGGAGGCACCGAGGGCAGGGGCGCGCGCAATGTCCGTGATGAAATGGAGATGTTTTATAACTCGCGTCGCGGTAATTTGGTGAGGTTTAGCCGCGCTATGATTGACGCGGGCGCGGATTTAATTATCGGGCATGGTCCTCATATTCCACGCTCTATGGAGATTTATAAAGACCGTCTCATAGCATACTCCCTCGGCAATTTCGTTACCTATGTGGTGTTCCGCTCAACCCCTCCGAATAACTACTCGCAGGTTTTAAACGTGGAACTTGATAGCGAGGGGCGTTTCGTTACGGGACAGGTTATCCCGATGATACAGTATGAGACCGGACAATACAAAGGTATCCCGAAATACGACCCCGAAGGCAGGACTATTAAATATATGCAGGAAGTAATGAAGGAAGATTTCCCCGGCAACCCGATTCGCCTCGGCGATGACGGGGTTATCTCGGTAGGAAAATAGGAGTTATATAAATTATGCGGAGGAAATAATATAATGAGTTATGAGTTTAAAACAGAGGACACGCCATACAAGACGCAAGACATACTATTCCGCGATGAAGTCCCTGAAATGAAATCGACAACCTACGGAGCATTCGGAATTTATAAGTATCCCGCAAAATTTATCCCTCAGATAATAATTTATATCCTGAAAAATTATATATCCTCAAATGCAAGGATTTTCGACCCTTTCGCAGGTTACGGAACGGTCGGTTTGGTTTCAAGAATTTTCGGATGTGATTACGAATTATGGGATTTAAACCCTATTACGGAGATAGTTCATAAAACGGCGCTTTTGGACTTCCGCGATATTGATATATCCCAATATGTCGATGAAATGAAAAAGTCCGAACTTAAATTCATACCTGACTGGTCAAACTGGCAGTATTGGATACCTGATGAATTTATATCCGTAATAACAAAAAGCTGGGGATATTTTCATTCTATGAAAGAGGATTTAAAACCTTATTTTTTAATCCCTCTTCTGAAAACAACAAGATTTTTCTCTTTTAGCGATGAGAAAGTGCATAAATTATATAAGTCAAAGTTTTCTAAAAGGAAGGTTATGGCTTTGCTTGATTCGGATTGGGAAAGCAGGTTTTTCTCTATGCTTAAATTTGAAGTAAAAAAACTCTTAAATAAGCTACAAGAATATAAATCGCTTAATCCGAAAAATGTCCGATATGAGTTAAAAGTCGGCAGAGACTTGTTTGAAAATGAATTGTCCGTTGCCCCGGATGTGTTGATAACCTCGCCTCCTTATTTACAGGCACAGGAATATATCCGCTCAACAAAATTGGAATTATATTTTGCCGGTTTTGATGAGAACTATATCAAAAAACTTAGCCGAAAAGAAATACCGTATAGCAAATTTAAAAAGACAGAAATTCTGTCCGAAAAATACTATTACTACAGAAACAAAATACAAGAGGAACATCTGATAAGGCTATATGATAGTTATTTCCATTCCATTTTAAGGGTTTTCCAAAACTTCGCTTATAAGGTTAAGGAATATATGTTTATATTCGTAGGTCCCGCTAAAATAAGAACCACCCCCATACCTATTGACGAAATAATAGTGGAACATTTACAGAATTTCGGATGGAAACACGAAATAACGTTTATTGATAAGATTGTTTCAAGGGCGATGTTTCAATCCAAAATCAATCCTGCATCGAAAAACGAGGATGAGCGAATGAAAACGGAACATTTAATAGTTTTAAAAAGAGAGGAATAAAGCCAATGTATTTTATGGATAACCAAAACAAAGACAAGGTTGATTTATACCTTTCGTATCTAACTGCTATTGCTTCTTTATCCCGTCTGTTTTCGGAATCTTCCACGCCGTTTTTATATTACAGAGCTTCGGAAAATATTTTTTGCAGGGTATTCGGTGTCGAAAATTTATCAAGGTCTGATACGGCTTTCGATGCAAAAAAAGACAATACCGGGATTGGGATAAAAACTTTTAAATGCGAAGGAAATTCTAAATCCGAAAAAATTGCCGAATTTGATGCGTTAAGCTCGGAATTAAAAAAATTAAAAGACGACGATTTAGCCCTCAAACTTGCCGAACTGCGCAATGAAAGAATAGAATTTGCAAACAGAAATTTTAATATAAATAACGGATTATATCATTGTATAGCAAGGACTATAGGAAAACTTAAGATTTTTGAATGCGACTACGACCTGATAGACATAAACTCTATTACCGTCAAAAAATATGACCACAAGTCCATTCATTTTGAAGACGGAAAAAATTATTACTCGTTTAACGTTTCTAAAAGCACATTATTTAAGCGGTTTACCATTCCTGAAAAAAACATATCTCTAAAAGTAGATATACTTGAAAATCCTTATGACTTAATACTAAACGCCATAAAACAAAAAGACATTTTGATTGCCGAATTTAAGCCTCAATATGAAAACTACGTTGTTCTGCCTTTATTTTCAACCGCCAAGAGTAAAGACGGAAAAAAAGTCGTTGCGGAAAAAAGCGGTTTAAACCAATGGAACGCCGGCGGACGTCCGCGCGACATAGGAGAGGTATATATTCCGGTACCGCAATTTATTCATAAGAATTTTCCCGATTTCTTTCCATCACGCGACACACCGTTTAATCTTCATATTCCGTCGGGGGAAATTCTGTCGGCTAAGCTATGTCAGGAAAACAGCAAAGCTTTGATGACAAATCCGAATAATGCTTTAGCCGAATGGGTGTTGCGGAAAGTTCTTAATCTTAAAGAGGGAGAACTTCTTACTTACGATAAATTTAAAAAAATAGGAATGGATAGCGTAAAAATCACGAAACTAAGCGAATCCGATTTTAGAATAGATTTTGCAAAAATCGGCAGCTTCGAGAGATTTATTAAAACAAAAATATAGGAAAATAAATATGAAAACGGCAATTATCGGCGCAGGGGCATGGGGAACCGCTCTCGCCATTCAGGCTTCCAAATCAGCCGAAACGGCGCTTTGGTCTTACAGCACTGAGGAAGCCTCGTTATTCAACAAGGCGCGCGAAAACGTTTATTACCTCCCCGATGTCAAAATTCCCGAAGCTATCGAAATTACCGCCGATATTGAAAAGACTCTTGATGCGGATATCTGGCTTTTTGTTCCCCCGTCCAAGTTTTTCCGCGATATAGCAAGGAAATTCTCCGCATTGCCGTATAAGGATAAAATCCTCGTAAGCGCGACAAAAGGGCTTGAGTTCCCATCGGAAAAGCGTATGAGTGAAATCCTGTCGGAGGAACTAAGCGGGGCGCGAGGGGTTTGCGTAATGTCGGGGCCTACTCACGCCGAAGAGGTCGCCCGCGGAATACCCTCAAGTCTCGTTGCAGCAAGCGGGGATATAGAAGTCGCACGGGTTGTGCAGGATATTTTTTCCACCGAAACGTTCAGGGTTTATACCAATGATGACGTTGTCGGCGTTGAAATATGCGGGGCGGTTAAAAACGTTATTGCGGTGTCGGCGGGGATGTTGCGTGGTCTCGGTTACGGGGACAATACGATGGCGGCGCTGGTAACCCGCGGTCTTGCCGAAATACGCAGACTCGCTTTGATTTTCGGCGCTAAAGAAACTACGTTTTCAGGGCTTGCGGGTGTCGGAGATTTGATTGTTACCTGTATAAGCAGGCACAGCCGTAACGGGAGACTCGGCGAGGAACTCGCGCGCGGTAAAACCCTTGATGAGGTTTTGGCATCCACCAAGTCGGTCGCCGAGGGCGCGGAAACCGTTAAGACGCTAAAAAAGCTTTCGGAGGAGATGCAAATTGAACTCCCGATTTCCTGCGCGGTTTACGACGTGCTTTATAGCGGGGCGGATGTGTTGGCGACTTTGAAGTCGCTTATGACGCGTCCTTTAAAAGATGAGCGCGAATAGGAGGTATTTCCAATGGTTGTTACTATTGATATAGGCAATACGAATATTACAATCGGGTGCTTCAGCCGCAAGAGTGATGAGATTATCAACTATGCAAGCCTTCGCACCGACCGCCTGCTTACCACAGACGATTTGGCGATAAAATACTCAAATTTGGTGTCGTTATGGGGATTGCAGGGCAAAACTCTCGACAAGGTTGTGATTTCAAGCGTAGTCCCTACCCTTGATTACCCCTTTAAGCATATGTTTGAAAAATATTTCAACGTGTCGCCGATTTTTGTAGTCAAGGAAAATGTCCCTATCACGATAAATTACGACTTCCCCCGTGAGATAGGCGCGGACAGGATTGTCAACGCTTACGCGGGAATTTGTATGTTCCCGCAACGGAATCTCGTTATAGTGGATTTCGGCACCGCCACCACTTTCGATATTGTAAGCGATAAGGGAACTTATGAGGGGGGCGTTATAGTCCCCGGCATTATGACTTCGCTTCGTTCTATGGAGGAAAAAGCGGCAAAGTTACCGCATATCGACCTTCTGTCAAAAACCGCCGTTGTCGGGAAAAATACTATCGACGGTATCCGTTCGGGGATTATTAACGGAACTGCCTCTATGGTTGACGGGATTGTTGCGCGAATCGCCGGTGAAACGGGATTTAAAGACATTAAGGTTATCGCCACGGGGGGGTTAAGCGAGCTTATAATATCGGTATCCTCCTCTATTGAACTTATAGACAAACATCTTACGCTAAAGGGACTTTATTATATATGGAAATTGCATAATGGGAAAAAGGCTTAGATTTTTTTTCCTCTCGATAATTGTATTCCCTTTGTTTTTCTATTCGCAATCTTTTGCGCGGGATTATGTTCCGCTCTCGGAATTTTGCCTGACAAATTCCGTTACGGCAAAAGCCAATCTCGCTTTGGGGTATATATCCTTGGAGAAGGATAATAAATCGGCAAAGATACATCTACTAATGCCGTATATCACCTCGGGTGAGGATATATATTTTATGCAAAGCGGAGTGAGGTTTAATGAAAAGGGAGGGGTCGATATTCCCCGCGAATATATATCAGCCCTTGAGCGTCTGCTTGGAATACGAGAGGATAAAGATATTTCCGCGTTAGACGGAATACTTCGCCAAATCGGCGAAAGAATAGCCAAAGCCCGGGAGGTTGAAGCCCCAAGCGTTGAGGAGAAACAGCGGGAGATTTTAACCCATCTAAAAGATGATAAATCTTCGCAAACAGTATATAATAAAGACGGGTTTAAACCGATTGACGCAATAATAATTGATGCGGGACACGGCGGACACGACCCCGGCGCTATCAGAACGGATGGAACTAAAGAAAAGGACATTGTTCTTGATATAGCGCGTCAACTTGCGGACTTTATCCGGGCGGATGGGAAATACAAGGTTTTCCTTACGCGAAACGGGGATTATTTCGTAACCTTAGAGCAACGGGTTGAGGTTACGGCGGAATTGGCAAGAAAGCACAACCCGGTATTTATCAGTATTCACGCTAATTCAAACCCGTTTGAATGGGCGGAGGGTATAGAGGTTTTCAGTCTCGGTGATGAGCCGAGCGATGATACGGCAATGAACGTGGTAAGACTTGAAAACGCCGGATTTTCCCCTAAGGATATTGAACGCACCGAATCGATTTATTCGATTTTGCTTGACCTTGTGAAAGACGCGTTACAGGTGCAGTCGGATGAGCTTTCCAAGACGCTTCTTTCCGCGATGATAAGGCAAACGGGGGCAAAAAACAGGGGGGCAAAAAAAGCCCCGTTTTATGTCTTAAAATTCAACACAGTGCCGTCGGTGCTTGTTGAGGTGGGGTTTTTATCCAACAGCCGGGAAGCCGCAAGACTTAAAACACGGGCTTATCGTGAAAAGACAGCGCGGGGACTGTTTTACGGCATTAATGAATATATAAGAAGATATAATAATACCAAAGGATTTGGAGAATGAGAGGAAATAAAAATCTGTCGTTAATATATTTGATTTGCTTGGCGGTCGGTATTCTTTTAATTATCTGCGGTTTTCTGTTCTTTGACGGCAGAAAAACAAGCGTATTTTTCTATCCCGATATGGAATACAGCGCGCTCACTCCCGAAAGACGAAAACTCGCTTTTAACCCGAAAAAGCATTTTTACGAAGTGCTATTGGTTAAAGAATACCTGCTCGGTCCACTTGAATACCACCTTAGACTTAATATCAGCCCCGAACTTATTGCTCATAATATTTGGGTGGTTGAAGACCCCGAGGGCAAAGGCAACAAAACCGTTATTATTGACTTCAATGAGGAATTTGACCGAGAACTTAAATATAATAATGACGGGCTTGAATGGATGATAAAGGGGTTAAAACAAACCCTCAAAGAAAATACCGGAGTAAGAAGGTTATTTTTACTTGAAAACGGGAAAAGGAAAAAAGCGGAACTTGGAAAATGGCAAATTTACCATCCGCTAACCTTTACGGATTAAAAAATTTATTTTTTAAATTAATTAAACTTATAACGGCTGAAAGACGATTAATATAATACCCCTGTATGGATTTTCGGAGTATCCGAAAAAAACTTTAGAGTTATTTATTGAAAAATAAATCAAAAAACTCTTGACTTTTCGGCAAAAAATGTAAAAATATAGGGTGCAGAAATAAGAAGAATAAATTTTTTTCAAGGAGTGGACAGATGGTTAAAGGAGTTGCAAAGGTTTTAGTAACGGTAGCGTTGCTGTTTGTTTGTTCTCTCGCCTATTCAGTTATCGAAAGGTCGTTGATTGACTTCCCACAGTTTGACGAGAATATGGCAACAGTTCTCGAAAGGGACCAGAGAATTCACAACGAAGTTATTGAGCAAAATCCCGAAATGGATTTCTCGCTCTACGGCTATCCCAAAGTTGAATTCACCATTGACGACTGGAAATTGGATAGTTGGAGAATAGTGTTGGCATCTTCCGCTAATACTATCAAAAACAACACACTTTCTTATTGTAGAAGTGTGCCGAGCCAACGCTTTGGTAATGTATTGGGTGCAAGAATCCATTTCCCCAAGTGGAGATTTCTCTCCTGGGCTTTGGTTATGCCTCCTTACGAGCTATTCGTTTACCACGACAACGGCGCTTATGTAAACGAAACCGCTGACGGCGGAGAAAACAGCCTCGTTATGGGTGTTTTGGCTAACGTAGGTCAGGTTAAGTCTATTTCTTCATGGGTTTACGGGCTTAACTATACCCATCAGGTCGGGCTTAGAATCAGAGACAGAGATGAGAGAATTCACGAATATTTTATGGGCTCAACTCACTTTGACGGGTGGAGACGCTTGGTATGGATGAACCCCAATTATGCCGAATCCGTGGGCGACAGGTCTCTTCAGAGAGTTCCTCTTTATCCCAGAAGTTATCCTTTCATCAAGTTTGATTCTTATGCCGTTTACAAACCTGAAATTGATAGCGGCGGCGACTATGTTATTTACTTCAAGGATGTTGTTGTAAATTACGACAGAGCTATTATCCGAGAAGAACTTGATATTGATGATGAAGCTGCATGGGGTATTTTGGCGACGGAAACTCTTGAAAGGAAAATGATTGAACTCAAGAGAATCGGCGACGTGCTTGAACTTCGACGTCAGGAAGAAAGAAGAATGCGAGCTGCAGGACAAGACTAAGAAGTAACTTTATAGGTTTTAAATCAAGTAACCAAGGGAAGTTTTGAAAACATATAATAAAAAGGGAAGGGGATACCTCTTCCCTTTTTATTTATCAACTTCCATAAGTTTGAATAGCTCTAAAATAATATCCTTTGACGGGTAAAAAGTGTCGAAGGATTCCGTTATTCGGTTTTGAGAAAAGAAGTGAACCTGTTTTATTGCCTCATCGGCAACCTCTACTTTTATCGTTTGAATTTCGGGGGGTTCTATCCCTACGCGAAAAGACACGAGAATTACATGTCTATTTTCGTTTATAAATTCATCTATGAAAGTTAGTTCTTTAATATGAGGTTTTTTTATGCCGAGTTCCTCCGAAAGTTCGCGTTTAAGAGCCTCGTCCATTTTTTCCCCGAAATTTACCCCTCCGCCGGGAAGAAC
Organism: uncultured Brevinematales bacterium; assembly: GCA_964591955.1. Lineage (GTDB taxonomy): Bacteria > Spirochaetota > Brevinematia > Brevinematales > CAZQBT01 > CAZQBT01. Next base: position 8,700 of record CAZQBT010000071.1, read on the forward strand.
CCAATATGATTTGCGACTCTTTTGGTGTTTTGCTAAAAGAAGTTCTCCGTTTGAATTGAATATTATAGCCTGAACCCTGACTTTAATCTTACCCATTACCCCTTCCTTTTACCAATTTATATTCGGGTCAATTACCCCGCTAATTTTGTATCTGTCGTTATCTTTTTTTTCGCCTTTGAATATAACATAGGAAACCGGTTTTTTCTCTATTTTTTTAAACGCCTGTATAAAAATTTCATTATCATTGGTTTCAATCCTGTCAAAAACAAAACTTACATTGGAACTGCGGGTTTCAAAAATCTCTTTCCTGTGAAAATCAAGTTTAATCCATTGAGACCGTGGTTTTGAATCATTGGTTTCCCTTTCGCTTGTGGTTTCAATTTCCATCATCGGATGGATTACACCGTCCCGCGTATAATACCTGTTGATTGCGGTATTCAGATTTCTGTATTCTTTCCTGTGAAAATCAAAATCAATATAGTTATCGGATAAATTCCTCTCCAATACCGAGAACCGCGTTTCATATTTAACGAAACCGACATCGTTATTTAATAAGAAATTCGTCTTTGATTGCTCGCTAACCTCGATTCTGTTGGAAGTTACGTTTGCCGGGGTGTGATATATCAGATAACCGTCCACTTTAACGGGAAATTCATTTTCGATAGTAATCAATTTTTTTCTCTCCAAAACCCTTCGCGGATTTCCACGCGGTCTTTCAATAAAATTTGTTACCGTCACGTTGCTTGATGAAAGCGAAATATTAAAAAGTTTTTGTAAATTCCACAGGTGAAACGCCTCGGAATAAATAAGTTTATCGTATAAATCGGGCAAATCATTTTCGCCGTTATCCTCATCATTAAGGTTTGTCATATAGGAATTTATTATCATTTTGTTCATCTCGTTAGCGGTAACAATAATCTCATTAAGCCCGATTTTGGTATAGCGATATTTTTCAATTAAAATCTGCAAAAAATCAAAAAACAAATCATCCGTATTATGAAAAGCCGCCGAAAACACATTTACCCCATAGAAATACTCACGTAATCTTGACGGGGGTTCGTTTCTTAATAATGAATTAATCAGGATAATGCGGTTTCTCTGTATAAGTTTAGGATAAAGCGAATGATGCCTTTTTTCCATAATCTTGCACTTGTTGTATTCGGTAAACGCCTCCATTACTATATGCGCAGCGGATTCAAAATCAACCAATTCCGGGGTTACGCTATGTGCAAGCTCATGCGATAAAATAGACAAAAGATTCAATTCATTTTCATTAGGGAAAAAAGGTATCGCCGAGTTTATAACCTCACGCTCCGGCTTCAAATTCGTTGCCGAAAAAATCTCCGGCGATATATGTATCGCATTAGCAATATACTCGGCATCTATAAACTCCTCCATATCCTTGTATTGGAAAAGAGTGTTAATCAGATGTGTTTGCGTAAACGGAAAAACCCCCGCGGACTTTCTGATATTAGATATTGAAAACAGGGCATAATCAAATATTTTTTCTATGTTATTGGTTGACTTTGAATAGAAAAATATATTGTCTTTCTGATAACGGTTAAATTTGGCAATAAAAAGATTTCCGCTGAGACGGACATTATCGGTTTCACTTTGCCAAGTTGAAAGACGAACATTCCCTCTGACGGTCTCCTTAGTCATCTTAGCGCCTAAGATAGGATAATACTCCGCCGGAGTTTCAATATTTATCGTGTAATGAAAATTCGGCATATCTGCGAATGGTATAGGAAGCCAAATCTTACGCGCATCTAAAAATACCATATCCTCCGTAATCAGGAATCTATCCGATTCCATTTTACCGTTAAGACTAAACTTTATTGTAATAGATGATTGTTCGCCGCTTGCAAGACGGGGAATTCTTACGCGATAAATCCCGTAACCATACCCCATACCTACATCAAACCGCATAACGCTTCGGTTATAGGTTATCATATTTATCGAAACGGCGGGATGTGATACCAAATATATTTCCGTTAATACATTAGGCTGGCGATTCTGGATACTATAGGTAAGATTACCCGTTAATGAAGGCGTTTCAGGGTTATAACTAATATCCCCCCTCACCGATTGAACACTTACGGTTCTCTTCAGCAAAAACTCATCACATGCTAAGAACAGCAAAATCGGAAGTAAAACTAAAAATCTCAGCACTTTTACTAAGCGCATCGATACTCCAAAGTTATTTTATTTCATTATAATATACCATAAGATTTAGAATTTATGGATTTACCTTAGTGTAATTTGTCTAAAAAAGGAACACAGGCGATTAATTATTTGAGTAGTCAAGAATACGATTAATTTAGCCCGAGAATCTTTTTGAGCCAGTTCCAAAATCTTACAAAGACATTTGTCGATACCAAATTTTTCTTTCTTTTAAGCCCGTCCAATAACTCCTGCTGGGAAAACTCTTTCCTTACTATATTTTCTTCCATTTCCATTTCAAGTTTTTCAAGGTCATTTTTCGGCGATACGACTTTTGCCTCTATCTCTTCCCATCCCAAATCTTCGGCAGCAGCAAGCCTTCTATGCCCTGAAATAAGTTCTCCCTTGGATGTAATTGTAATAGGGTTAAGCAACCCATGTTTTTTCATACTCTTTTTCAAGTTGCTCAGGTCTCCGGATTCTTTTCTAATCCTATGCCCTACTTTGATGTCTTTAATCTTAACAATCATTCTATTCCCCTTAAGGATAATTCTTATTACTTACCGTATAGTATAAGAAAATGCAACAACAAAGTCAATTTGTGAAAAGAACTTTGTGTCAAGAAAATAGAAATGTCACAGGTTTCGTTTAAATAGAAATGTCACAT
>CAZQBT010000072.1:0-11065 GCA_964591955.1 uncultured Brevinematales bacterium
AGTAAATGAGCGGAAAATCGAGTTAAATTTTGCTTCAAATTTATTAAGACAGAGGAAACAAAACTCCGCTCATCTTATTTTATAATCGACTTTTGACAGCGCTAAAATTTCCTCTTTGGACAAAAATTTAATATTATCTCCCGAAAGACGGGCAAAAAAATCCATCCGCGCAACCTTTTCGGTTAACTCCGTAAGCGAAAAAGCCTCCTCAATAGATACGCCGTAAGTAAAAATCCCGTGCTTTTCAATAATAATGATTCGCGTATCCTTGCAAACATCGCGGATTACGGAAGCCCCCTCCTTTGTCGAAGGTGAGGCAAACGGGGCATATTTCACCCCGGACAAAAACATTGCCGCCTCGCTTAAAAACGGAGTGGAAAACGGGTCGCGGTTTAGCGCAGATGATAAAACCGTAAATTCCGGGTGAGAATGCACTACCGCTTTGATTTCGGGATTATGAGCGTATATTTCAAGATGGGTAAACCGTTCCGATGCAGGATTCTTATTGCCTTTAACGGGATTCCCGTTCATATCTATCTCGACAATATCGCGGTATGAAATAAATCGCTTCATATACCCGCTCGGCGAAATAAGCACCCTGTTCCCGGCAATACGGATACTGATATTTCCTTCCGTAGCGGTTACATACCCACTTTCATATAAAAGCCTCGAAAATTCGGCAATTTTACGTTTAGCCAAACTCCTTGTCATTCCATACCCTCATAATAAAATATGTAAACAAAAAAAGGCGTGCATTTCAGCACGCCCTGATTTTAAAAGTTAAAGACAAAGACTATTCGGCATCTTCAACCGGAGCGTCCTTTGTCTCGGCTTCCATTTCTTCCAAAGCTTTTTGCATCTCGCCCATAGCCTTTTCGGTGGCTTTTTCAATATCGGAAGCTCTTGCCTGGAAAATGCGGGCGTTAACCTCTGCAAATTCTTTGGCAAAACGAATCTTTTCCATAGCGGAAAGTTTGTCGAATTGGTCTTCAAGCTCCCTGCCTGTTTTGCTCATACGCTCTTCAAGCTGCGAAACTTCAGCTTGCAACTGCTCTTTTTCGGCTTCACTCTCGGTAGAATAAAGGTCAATAAGTTTATTAGCCATCTCGGAATAATCGTTCATTAAACTTTCCCACCCGGCTTTTGTCTTTTCCTTTCTGTCGCATCCGGTACCAAACAAAACGGTAACGGATAGCAAAGCAACCATACCAAAAATAATCCCCTTGCGCATAGAAACCTCCAATGATTTTTATCTATTATATAATCCCCGTAAATTTTAGTCAACCCAAATTAGGTTATTTTTAGAAAATAATTATTTAAGCATACTGACGGCAGAGGCGCTTTCGCGGGCAATATTCATAAATGCTTCTGCAAATTCGCTTTCGGGAAATTCTATAACGGCAGGAGTTCCGCTATCCCCGCTTTCCGCAATTTTCACATCAAAGGGTATATCCCCCAGATACCTTAACCCCAGTTTTGAAATCATCTCATCCATAGCGTTACGAGAATAAAGCGCGCTTGTTTTACCGCAATGAGGGCAAACAACACGGCTCATATTGCTGACCACGCCCAATGAACAAACCCCCATCTTGCCGAACATATTAATCCCTTTTACCGTATCATCGACAGATAATCTCTGGGGGGTCGTAACGTAAATAGCCCCGCTGACAGGCACTTCCTGCGCAAATGTAATCTGAATATCACCGGTGCCGGGAGGCATATCAACAATCATATAATCTATTTCTTCCCATAGAATATCCTCAAAAAGCTGTTTAATAGCGGAGTTTGCAAGAGGTCCTCTCCAAATCAAAGGCTTATCCTCCTCCAACAAAAAGCCGAGCGACATAACGGAAACCCCGTGTTTATGTATAGGAACAACCTTGTTACCGAAAACGTCCGGTTTGCCGGAAATACCGAACATCCGCGGAATACTGGGTCCATAGATATCCAAATCAAGCAAAGCGACGCGAGCGCCTTCTTTAGCAAGCGCAACCGCAATATTTGCCGCAACAGTGGATTTCCCGACACCCCCCTTTGTGCTGTAAACGGGAACAATATTTTTTATCCCTTCAAAAGCCTCGCGGGATATAAAATCAGGCTTACCGTCCCTCTTATGAGAAATAATCTCGCTTTTAAAATTCACGGTTACATCATCAGTGCCTGCTTCCTTTAACGCACCCATAATTTCTTCTTTCATTTGATTGCGCAACGGACAGGCGGGAGTGGTAAGATAGAAATCAAGCTCTATTTTGCCCCCGTCTATTACCAAATTGCGCACCATATTAAGATTCACGATATTATCGCCCAATTCCGGGTCAATAACCTTCTTAAGCACATTAAGCGCCGTGTCTTTATCCAAACCTTCCTCCTTAAAATAATTTTTGTATTTGAAACAATCTTATTGACGCGGAATAAGTTCTATGCTGATATTTCGGGGGGTTTCGCTGATTATCTCAATCCCATCATCGGCAAAAACCCTTAAAGGAACTATATGAGTTCCCGGAGTGCGTGCAGTAGATAAATCTGCTATTACCCTGACTTTGTTTTGGAAATTATCAAGGAAACGCCCGGGCACTTCAAGATTTATTGAAATTTGCGGGGGAACAACAGGTTCCAATTCCTGCGAAAGATTTTCAAGAATTACGGGAAAGTTTGCCTCACGATTAATCTTTCTTTCGCTGATAACGACTTCTACGGTTACATTTTCCCTGTCGATAACCGAAACGGCATCGGGAGGCTGAAACGCTACGGTGCGGACAATCCTGTTGGTGGCATCGGTAATATCCACCTGTGCCGTTTCAACGGAATTAATAAGTTCAATAATACCCCTGGGACCGGCTACACGAACAGCGCGAACTTGCGTATTAATCCTGTCCACAACAAATCCCTCGCGGGGAGTGCCGACAATTTTGGGCTTAACAAGGACATTTTTCCGCCTTAATTCATCTATCGTAACATTAACGGTCTTTTTTGCGGCGGTTATCCTTAAATCAAGATTGGGGTCTGCCTGCCTGATTTGAACCGGATAATCGTTATTCCCGATAGTTGCCTCGCTTAAATCCACAACGGCTTTGATTTCCTTAGAAAAGGAAACTGCGGCTATAATATTTTTCCTCGCCCTGACATCAAGGTCAATTGCTTCATCGGAAACCTGCACTATTGTTAAATTGGCGGGAAGATTTATATAATCAACAGTGAGAATAACGGGCTGAGTTACATAATCAAACGAATTGACATAAAACCATAAAGCTGAGGCAAAAATAACGGAGGCAAGCTTGACTTTCCAGTTGTGCATAAAAAAGGCTTTGAGTTTATTAAGCAACCACAATTTCATTAAGCCTCCTTAGGAATTTTTCCTGAGAAAGGTCATACTCAAGTTTGCCGTTATGAGCAATAGAAACCTTGCCCGTTTCTTCGGAAACAATAACCGAAACGGCATCGGTATCCTGAGTGATGGCAAGTGCGGCGCGATGGCGGGTGCCGAGCCGTCGCTTCGTTTTTAACGGAGCGCTTACGATAATATTGGGAATAATAACCCTCGCCGCTACAATTTTATCGCTTTCGATTAAAACAGCGCCATCGTGGAGAAGGTTTTTCTTAAAGAAAATCGAATGTAAAAGTTCCGCCTTGACCGATGCATCAAGCGAAACGGACTCGTCAACAAGGTCGCGCAAACCGACATTCCGCTCAATAATAATAAGCGCTCCCGTTTTATCATCGCTCATATTATAAACGGCACGGGCAATTTCGCCCAAAACCTCCTGCGAAATCTTCTCGCGGATAGCGGAAAGCCCGCTCCTACCCACTCTCGATAATAAACGACGTATCTCCGGCTGAAACAATACCACAACCAAAATAACGAAATTTTCCACAAGATACCTGAACACCCACGCTACGGTTTTTAAGCCGATAAAATTCGCCACAATATTTATCGCCATAATAAACAAAAATCCCTTTACAATGGTAATGGAGTTGGTATCCTGAAAAAGGGAATATAGAAAATAAATAAGATAAGCAACAATTATAATATCGAAAATTGTTTTGACAACCTCAAAAAAAGGCGAACTTAAAAATTCCATCATTTTAGATTCCTGAAAATTACTAAAAAGCCTCTAACCTATAAAATCATAGAAGCGCTATATTTATTATCGAAAAAAATCGGATAAATCTAAAAAATTTACCAAATAACCGAGGAAAGATAGCCCACAACCCGGGAATAATCACCGGAAGTTTCGCCTGAGTTTTTGTAAACAAGATTTTTGATATTATTCTTCCCCATTTTTTTAGCAATCTCAATAAAAACGGCAACCGGACCCGCGCCGCACGCCTCAACATCACCCTGATTAACGGTTTCAATGAGTTTTTTAGCGTTCATAGAAGAAAGAATTTTCATAAAACGGTCGTCCAGCTCGCGCGCCATTTCATCGCTATGGTAATGAGACAGGTCGGTAGAAATAATAAAAAGCGCCGACTTATCCGTCTCCTTGAGAGTTTCGGCAATAACGCTTGCTCCGGCAACCGCATTCTCATAAGACTGCTCCCCCATCACTATCGGAACAATCTCAAAGTTGTTAATCAAAGTGGAATACAAAAACGGCAGTTGAACCTCTATACTATGCTCAAAGGTATGGGCAGAGTCAAGATAATCAAAAATACCGCCGCCGTTTTTGATTAACGCCTCACTAAATTTCGTATCAATAGGAATCTCGCCGAACGGGGTCCCGTAAGCCTTAAAACGGCACAACGAAAACCCTTCAAAATAAGTCCTGTGACTGGGACCTATCAACACAACGGTATCAAAACTTTTTTCGTTAATAAGGGAATACCCGAATGAGGCAACCTGCCCCGAATATACATAACCCGCGTGAGGAACTATCAGCCCGAAAATATTGTCGATATTACTTTTTATCAGGAATTCGGTAATATCCGACGGAACATTCGACAAAAAAGTCTTAATCATCCTTTTGAGGTTCAGTTTATCCTCAGGATAAAAAACGCTCGCTACTACCGGCTTCCTTATATCTTCCGTCATAAATCCTCCTTGACTACCCGCCAATATTGCAAAACTTTCAGCCTCCCCGTAACCCTGCCATCAAGGTTACGGACGGCTTATAGAGCCTGTTCAAATACATTTTCTCTTATATATAATTTAATTTGCGGAAAAAATCTGTCAAGTATTATTTCACAGATTCGGCGATTTTATTTACCGATTCCGCAATAAAATCAACCTCGTCCATAGTATTAAAAAATCCGAGACTGATACGAACCGCCCCATCGGGATAAGTTCCGAGAAACCGATGGCAATACGGGGCGCAGTGCAACCCGGGTCTTGTCGCGATACCAAACTCGCCGTCCAAAATCGATGCAACATCGTTTGGCGAAATACCGTCAATATTAAAACTAAGTATGGAAGCCCCCCCGTGTTTCTCCGATGTAAAAATGCGTAAATTGCGCCTGCCCGCAAGTTTCTCCCTCAGCCTCACAATAAGAGTCTCCTCTTTGTCGCGGATAGCATCAATCCCCGTGTCCATAATAAATTCAATACCGGCACCGAGCGCGACAATACCCGGGATATTAGGTGTTCCCGCTTCGAGACGGTCGGGCATATTTTCGGGATGAAACGGGTTTCGGGAATCATCACCGCTTCCACCCACGCGCAGAGGCTCAATCTCAATATCGGGGGAAACAACCAGTCCGCCGACACCCATAGCCCCCATAAGTCCCTTATGCGCGGTAAAAACAAGAATATCCATATTCATCGCCTCAACGTCTATATCAAAAGCTCCCGCCGTCTGCGCACAGTCAGCCAAAAAAACAATATTCGGATAATACGCCTTGAGATTATACCCTATTTCCTCAACCGGCATAACCCATCCCGTAACGTTGGAACAATGAGTTATAGCGACAAGTTTAGTGCGGGGTGTAATATGTTGCGCTATTTGGGCAAAGGTAATAGTCTCATCCGAGGGTTCAACGCGCGTTATATTGATTAACCCCGCTCGTTCAAGATGGTTTAACGGGCGGTTTACGGAATTATGCTCAAGGACAGAGGTAATAACGTGGTCGCCCTGTTTTAAAACGCCGCGAATCGCAATATTAAGCGCATCGGTTGCATTGAGAGTAAAAACCACATTTTCCGACTTGGAATTAAAAAGCGCAGCGACCAATGAGCGCACCGAACCTATCTTGGAATAAGCCGTTGCGGAAAGTTTATGGGAAGACCGTCCCGGATTACCACCGTAATTTTTATAAAACCCCGTCATCGCCTCGTAAACCGAGTCGGGTTTGGGAAACGAAGTGGATGAATTGTCCGCGTAGATTATAGAGTTAGTCATAAAAAAACCCCTTTGATATATTTTAAAGCACAGTGAAATTAAGTCAATAAGAAGGGGTTAAAAAATTCAGGATTGTTGTTTAGAAGTGGGTTTAAGAAATTCATACACAAGGTCGGCAAGCCCGATACCGCCCTGTTTGGAGGATTCCTTAGCGTATTCGGAATAGAGCATATCCTCGAAAACGTCCTGCTGGAAACCGCCGTGAAGCCATCTGTCATCGCCCAAGGTTTGCTTCATAGACTTAAACATCTCATATATAAAAATAGACTCAAACTCTTGGCAAACCTCGCGAAGTTTTTTATCGCCGGCATTTTTTAAATCCATTTTGGCATAACTTTGGATTTTGTCCATTTTGGCGTTTTCACGTGTAGCAAAGACGGATTCGTTTCCTATTTGCATAAACTTCCCCCGTAAGGCGTTTTTATAATTATCGGAAAAAGCGGGAAAAATTAAAGGATTAAACCGCAACGGGGAAAATTAGTTTTATAGTAGTCCCTTTACCGGGGTAACTTTCGATTTCAGCCCTTCCGTCCATACTTTGCATAAGCTGATATACGATAAAAAGGCCAAGCCCCGTTCCTTTGTCGGGGTCTTTAGTTGTGAAAAAGGGGTCGAAAATATTATCAAGATATTCGGATTGTATCCCCTCGCCGTCATCAATAAAGTCCAATTCGACATAATCATCATCAAGCCGAAAGGCTTTTATGGTAATAGAACCGCTTTTGTCGAAAGCATCTAAAGAGTTAAGAGCGAGGTTATGCAGAATCTCCTCCAGATTAAATTCATCCGCATCAATCAACGGCAAACCATCCTCAACATCATAACTTAATCTAAAATCGCCGTCTCTTTTTCGGATAAGATTTTGAATAAAGGGCTGATTGTATTTTAAAAATTCCACAAGATTTAAGGGTTTTTTACTCATCTTTTCGTGGCGGGCAAAAATATGCATCCGGTTGGTAATCTTAATCCCGCGACGTATGGCATCGGAAATAATTTTTATATCCTCGGAAAATTTTTTATTAATACCGTCATAGCTTAAAAGTTCGGTATAGCCCTTGATAATAGCAAATACATTATTAAACTCATGGGAAATACCCGTGACAAGATGCTTGAGAGTATTGGTTTTCCTTTGCTCAATAAGCAGGTTAGTCATCTTTTGCCTCTGTTTTTCAGCCTCAACCTCGTCGGTAATATCGGTGATATGAACTAAAACGGCGGGTTTTTTGGCATATTCAATACAAGAACCGTATGCCCTGAACCATCGTTTCTTACCCTGCTTTGTATATCCGATAAAAGACTCTATCTCTCCTTCGCCGCTTTCTATGATATTATCAATTGATTTTAAAACCTCATCCCTAAATTCGGTGTCAACTATGCCCGTAAACCAATCGCCGTTTAATATTTCTTCCATATCATAGCCCATAATAGTAGAAAGTTTTTGGTTGGCATATTTAATCAAGTTATCCTGAATAATAAAAATACCCGTGAAAGAACTTTCCACAAGGATACGATAAGTTTCTTCGGAGTTTTTAAGTTTTGAAAGCAAAACCGATGATTCGATAAACTGGGAAATAATATAGCCAGTGCTTTTTAAATCGGAAATAATATCATCATAAAAATATTCCTCCGGGATTATAAAAACCATAGCGCCGTAATTGGATGATTTTCCCCGAATTTTGATAAAAACCCAATATTCCGGGTGTTTTTTCTCAAGTTTAAAGTTGCTGTCGAGATTAAAATAAAAATTGCGCATTTTCTTGCTGATAACGGGGTCGGTAACGTTCCCGCAATTATAAAACCCCTCATAAGATTGAATAAACATATAAAAAAGTTTCGGCTTAAAATGATTATGAATTTCGTTGAAAAGCAACTTGATTTTTTCCTGCCACAGATTGTCTTCTATAAGGATGGAAAAAATGTTGTTAATAAAGCGCGAAGTTTTAATTTGCTCTTTGAACTGTGAAATATCGTAGAGGTTTAAAATATTGTAACGGGCATTATAATTAAACGCAGAGGAAACAACAACACAGGGGATTTTTTTTCCGCTACTGTCTAAAGCATTGATAGTAACTTCAGCGCTCGGAGAAAAAAGCATTGTGTTTACTGATTTTCTGTCCGCTAAGGTTTCTGCAGAAAATAAATCATCGAATTTTTTAAAAAGCAGGTCTTGTTCTTTGTAACCCAAAAAAGCGCAGGCACTTTGATTTGCGGAAATAAGCATCCCGTCTTTAAAAATCAGAGCGGGGTTGGCGCTAAACTCAAAGATTCTGTCGTTAATGGCGAGATGTCCGTTGATTTCGGAAAGACGGTATTTTGATTTCAAGGCGTTAATAAAGAAAATTAAAAACACGGTTAAAATAAAAATTGAGGTTAAAAACGAATATATATTTGCTATAATATCGGCGGTGTTTAAATATGCCGGGATATTATCATTTTCGATATATATTATAAAAATCCTGCCGATTAGTTCTCTGAAAAGCACTTTAGAAAAGGCTGCCAGTATAAACACGACAATTAATAAAGCAAGTGAAATCTTCAGAAATTTTACTATATCCGCGGGATAGATTTTTTTGTCGGATACCAAAAAATAAATTAAAAAAGCGATTGATATATAGTAAAAGTAAGCAAGCATATTAAAAACAAATTCCGACTTAATATTCTCTATAAAAACGGAATACGCAATTATAACTATTCCCGATAATAATAATAAATTTGAAAGTATTAAAGCAGCGCTTCGCAGGTCTATTTTTTTTAATCTAAACAGTTGCCGCAATCCCAAACAAAAGAATAAACCGATAAAGAAACCGACTACTAAACTCACAAAAAAGAAAAGGGTATTCCATCCCAAAACAGCGGAAATGACAAGAAACAAGGCAAAAGCAAAACCCGTGATAAGAACAGGCTTGCCGATTACTCTCAATTTGTATGATAAAACCATATCAACAAGCGCCAATAAGCCTATTAAAATCCCTATAATCGGATTCAGGTATTCAACATCATAAATAAAACGAACTCTGTATAAAATAAAAATCAGCGTTATAATTAAAACAAGCGGAGCAACTAATTTAAAATATCGAAACCGCGTTTTGTAAAAAGAAAATTTACAAATCCCGAAAACCGATAAAACAGCTAAAAGCCCCATATTAAAACAAGTAATATCCGCATAACCGAAAATCCGGTAAATTAAATTCATCCATACACCTGAAAAGCATATTTTTATTTTAATATTTTCATACATAACTCAATAAAAGTCAACGAAAAATCGTATTATCCTGTAAATTTTTATCCAAATACTTGACCGTAACCGATAAAATTAGTATAGTTATCTAACTCAAAAATAAGGTAATTAGATGGATTTTAGAAGGGTAAGTAAATCCGAAAAGATAGAAATACTTAAATCAACGGACAAATCTATTGAGGAAGAACTGTTTAAAGCCGCTTACGATACTAAACTTGAAAATGTCGGAAACACCGTGTATTTTCGGGGAATTGTCGAGCTAAGTAATATATGCAACAAAAATTGCTACTACTGCGGAATCCGTAAAGATAATAAAAACACAAAACGCTATATGATGAGTGATACGGAAATTATTACCTCAGGCAAATGGGCTTTTGATGCGGGCTACGGCTCAATTGTGCTTCAATCGGGGGAACGTGAGGATTCATTTTTTGCCGATTTTATCGAAAATATACTTATCCGGCTAAAAACCCTCACGGATAACAAACTCGGCATAACTCTCTCCTTAGGCGAACAAAGTTACGAGACTTACAAGAGATGGTTTGCCGCAGGAGGGCATCGCTACCTCCTTCGCATTGAAACATCAAACCGTGAGCTTTATAAAAAACTCCATCCCGAAAACCACAGTTTCGACAGACGAATGGACTGCCTTAAAACCCTTCGCGATACAGGCTATCAGGTCGGAACGGGCGTTATGATAGGCCTGCCTTATCAAAGCGAGGAGGATTTGGTCAACGATATAGAATTTTTCAAAGAGATGAAAATAGATATGATAGGAATGGGACCTTATATTGAGCATATTGACACCCCGCTTGGAAAATCATCGCGTTCGGACAAGGAAATATATGATAAACGTCTCAAACTTGCGCTTAAGATGATAGCCCTGACCCGTCTTGAGCTTCCCGATATAAACATCGCGGCAACGACGGCGCTTCAGGGATTAGACCCTTTCGGCAGGGAATTAGGACTTAAAGCCGGCGCTAATATTATTATGCCGAATATTACTCCCGTGCAATACCGCGAAAACTATAAACTCTATGATAACAAGCCATGCACCGATGAGAACGCCGAGGATTGTATCCGATGTTTAGAAAATCGAATCCGCCTGATAGGGGAAAATATCGGATATAATAAGTGGGGGGATTCCCCGCATTTCTTTAAGTAAAAGCGACCGTGTCGCATTTCTATTGAGACAAGCGAAGCCATCCCGCGCCCGTGTTTGTGAGGATTCAGTTTTCCCGTCGCCGATTTTCCTATAAATAAAAAAAACCTGCCCGCCACCCAATTATACAATCCGAAACAAAAAACCCCCGCTTCGTTTTGAAGCGGGGGATATAAAAACAAAACCTCACGACACCTATCCCCCACCAATTTGCGCCAGAGAATTGGTGGGGGACTGTATCTTCGGCGAAACTTCCCCATAGCAAACTTCCTTTCAAACAAAAAACCCCCGCTTCGTTTTGAAGCGGGGGATATAAAAACAAAACCTCAC
>CAZQBT010000073.1:0-11138 GCA_964591955.1 uncultured Brevinematales bacterium
AGTTTGGGTTATTGTGATGATTTTTTGCCGCAGAGGCACAGGGACACGGAGGGTATTGCAAAACAATTTGACCTCACGGGTGAATTATGGTTTTAAATCCAATTCGTATTATTGTATCTGGAGAAGTAAATGAAAGATAATCACGTTGCCCCGGAGTTTGAAAAAGACGGGATTAATTCCCCGTTTTGCCAAGCGGTTGCCTGTCAAATTTGGGATAGTTTTCGGTAATTGTATATATATTGCCGCCTCAATATGATTTTTCAAATTTTCAATCATTAAATCAAAAAAATCCTATTAATATCTTGATTTTTTTTTAAGTTAAATTATATTATATGTATAAAAAAAAGGAGAAAACAATGAAAAGGGTTGTGGTTATAGTAATTATGTTAATTTTATGCGGTTCAATATTTGCGGACGGCGGGTTTTTCTTTAGAAGTGATGTGGCGGATTTAGAGGCGGAACAAGCACAAAAGGTGGTTATTACCTATAATACCAACACGTCAAGGCAACGTCTTTATCTATCGGTTGCGGTTTCCAACTCTGCTCCCACTAATGCCTGTTGGCTTATTGCCACTCCTTCATTGGTTGCGGAGGAAAACTTCAAAGAAATGGATGATATGTCGCTTTATGAAGAACTGCATCGGGTATCCAACCCATATTTAGCTTTTTATGAATATAGCGATTATTATGATGATTATGAATACGGCTATTTCCCGTTATGGGGATGTTTTTGCGGCGGGATGTCGCCTTCGGGGGACTATAAGGACTCTGAAAGCGAACCGTCGCAGGTAACTATATGGTATAGTATAACCAACACCAACTATGTCCTTACCGCATTAAGCGCAGATGACCCGGAAGTGGATATATTAGACTGGCTTACAAACGAGGGGTATTACGTTAGCGAAGATTATAAGGAAGTTCTTGATTTTTATGTTGCTAATGGGTGGTATTTTATCGCGATAGTATTTGAAAAAATCGGCGTTGAGACAACCCTGTTTGCCCGGTTTGAGTTTGAAACCGAAACCCCGGTTTTTCCTCTGTATATATCAAGTATCAATTCCGCCCCCGTTCAGGCTATTCAAATTATGTATTTATCTCAGTATCGCGCCTGCACTACAAACTACACGACAACCGAAATGCCGGTTAATAAAATCAAATATTTGGGTTCAAAAAAATCATACGATTCATATTTTTCTCACGGCAATAGTGGAAACTGGAATTATTACGAGATTATGGATAATGATTCGGCAACATCCGGTTACGGCAAAATTTTCGTTGAATATGCAAAAGACCTGAATTTGTATCAATTTTACAACAACGATGCTATCCGTGAACTAACTTTTGTCGAAGACCCTATATGGCTGACACGTTTCTATCTAAACGTAAGCGCCGAAAAAATGAAGGACATCTATTTTATCCCCGCTCCGTCAAACCAAAGATTTAGTATTTATAAATACATAGAGGTTGATTACGGCGTTACCAATGTATATACAAGCGAAGAGCAATACAATTACCATTACGCAAAACGCACTATAAAAAATTCGGTGATGAATCTTGCGGGTGCATCAACGGAATTCGGCTTGATTTTAATTCCGTTCGGGTTTATGTTTATCAAGCGAAGGATTAAAAAGAAAAAATAAAAATTTATTGGTCAAATTCTTAGAAATATACAAATTGGCGACGGGTAATCTTTGTAACCGAATCTTTAAAGGTTCTTTTTTTAACTTCCCAAGTCTTTGTTTCACAAAGGCTCGGAACCCGATGACCGGCTGGTTTAAGAAAAGAATTTTAGATAATAAAGCGGTCATTGAGCGGAGCCGGGATAACTGCCGGGGGGCTTCGACTGCGCTCAGCCACCGTTCATTGAGCGGAGCCGAAATGACCGGCAATCGCATCCTTGATACTTGGTTTTACGACCAAAGTCGGGGAACGGTGCCTTTGTGGCGGTTATTTCGATTTAACCAATGGTGAGGCTACTGCTTGATTTTTTGTATCTCATCACGAATACGTGCCGCATCCTCAAACTCAAGGTTCTGCGCGTATTCAAACATAACCTTTTCCAATTCCTTTATTAGCTTATCCTTTTCTACAAACTTTCGTTTCATTTCCTCAATACGCTTAACGCCGTCCTTTTTCTCTTCTTCCTGATGGATTTTGCGTTCGAGAATATCGTGGATTTCTTTTTGGATAGTAGTGGGGGTTATGCCGTGAGTTTGGTTGTATTCAATCTGGATAGCGCGACGGCGGTTAGTTTCATCAATAGCGGTTTGCATAGACGGGGATACGGCTTCGGCATACATAATAACCTTGCCGTTGATATGGCGCGCGCTTCGCCCGATAATTTGGATAAGCGAACGCGCGGAACGTAAAAAGCCCTGCTTATCGGCATCCAATATTACCACAAGCGAGACTTCCGGCAGGTCTATACCCTCGCGAAGTAGATTTATCCCCACAAGCACGTCAAACTTACCCGTCCGAAGGTCGCGGAGTATTTCCACGCGGCGGATTGTTTCTATTTCCGAATGGAGATAGCTTACTTTAAGTTCCTGTTCCGTCAGGTAGTCCGTGAGGTCTTCCGCCATTTTCTTGGTAAGCGTAGTGATAAGAACCCTCTCCTTGTTTTTGATGCGCTTTTTCGTTTCAATGATTATATCGTCAATTTGCCCCTCGGTAGTGCGGACTTCTATTGCGGGGTCAACAAGTCCGGTGGGACGAATTATCTGTTCGACAATCGCCTCGTTATGTTCAAGTTCATAATCGCCCGGTGTCGCCGATACAAAAAGCGTCTTGCGGATTAGCCCTTCAAATTCATCAAACCGTAACGGGCGGTTATCCAAAGCGGAGGGTAATCTGAAGCCGAAGTCCACGAGAGTTTGTTTTCTTGAACGGTCTCCGTTATACATTCCGCCTGTTTGCGGTATCGTTACGTGGGACTCATCTATAATGGTAAGGAAATTATCGGGGAAATAGTCAAGCAGAACAAACGGGCGTTCCTGTTCTTTCCTGAAAGACAGGTGTCGCGAATAGTTTTCCACACCGTTACAGTATCCCATTTCGGTAAGCATTTCAATATCGTAGCGGGTGCGTTTTTCCAAGCGATACGCCTCTATTTCCTTGCCCTGCTTTTTCAGTTCCGATACCCTGTTTTCGAGTTCTTCTTCAATGCGCTCAACGGCAATCTTGAGTTTATCATCGGTAGTCAAAAAGAGTTTGGCGGGGTAAATTACAATCCTGTCCAAGTTTTCGATTAATTTGCCGGTAATAAACTGGATACGCTTGATAGCTTCAATCTCATCGCCGAAAAATTCCACGCGGACAATCTCGCGCGAATAAGCGGTGTGTATATCTATAACATCGCCCTTAACCCTGAAGCCTGCGCGGGAGAGGTCAAAATCATTGCGCTCATACTGGATTTTTATCAGGTGGCGGATAATATCATCACGCGAGGTTTCCATACCTTTTCCCAGGAACAGCATAAGTTCCTTGTAATCGGTAGGGGCGCCAAGTCCGTAAATACACGACACCGATGCCACGACTATAACGTCCTTTCTGTCTATAAGCGAGGCAACCGCCGATACCCTCATACGTTCAATCTCATCGTTAATCTGCGCCTCTTTTTCCACGTATAAATCCCGTTGCGGAACATACGCCTCGGGTTGATAATAGTCGTAGTATGATACGAAATACTCCACCGCGTTATCGGGGAAGAAATCCCGAAATTCGCGAAAAAGTTGCGCTGCGAGGGTTTTATTATGCGACATTACCAATGTCGGGGCTTGGAGACGGTCTATAATGCCCGCCATAGTGAACGTTTTACCGCTTCCCGTAACGCCGAGAAGGGTTTGCGCGGTCATACCGTTTTGATAGTTTTCGACAATTTGATTAATTGCTTCGGGCTGGTCGCCTGCGGGTTTGTATTTGGAATAAAGTTTAAAATCCGGCATAGGTTATCCTTGTATTTTATAGAATCTTAAAACGGGAACAGAGATTTGTCAATAAGCGGGTTAAAAATTGAGGCGGAAAGTCCGCAGGGTGGGAATGAGGTCTCAATTATCCGCTTGACAGGAATTTTATTATATGCTATTATTTTTAAAATATGCGGAGGATATTATGGGTGTAAAACATAGATACACTGAGTTTATTAAGGGGATTGACAAGCTTTCTTCGGAAGAACAACAAAAGTTATATCAATATATGAAAGACAGGATTATCGAAAGCAAAGAAGTTTCCATTGATTTGAAAAAATATTGCGGGCGTTCAAAAGGGATATGGAATAAAGATGCACAGGAATATATTAACGAGATGCGTAGTTATGAGCGTCTATAAGAAAGTTTTTATTGATACAGCCCCTTTTATTTATCTAATGGAAAGCCATCCTTTATTCTACGATAAAATGGAATGCTTTTTATCTTATTGCCGGGAAAACGACATTGCAATAGTTACTTCGGTTATCAGCTATATGGAATTTTCAATAAAACCTTATGAATTAGGCAGGATTGAAGCAATAGAAGATTTTAAAGAAATGCTGATTGACTTAAATGTGCAAATTTATGATATTAACCTCAAAATTTCCGATATAGCCGCACAAATAAGAGCATCAAATCTGAAATTTCGCCAAATAGATTCGTTGCAATTGGCAACCGCTATTTATAGCGAAAGCCGAATATTTGTTACCAATGATAAGCAATTAAAATCGTTCAAAAAACTGAAAATTGTATTGGTTGATGACTTATCGAAAATAGTTAATAGCTGATAAATTTTGGATATACAAGTAAACACTCGAATTTCCCCGCTTGACAGGAATTTTATTATATGCTATTATTTTTAAAATATGCGGAGGATATTATGTCAAATATACCTGAAAAATTTATAGATGCCATACCTAAAACCGACCTTCACTTGCACTTGGACGGGTCAATGCGCCCCGAAACTTTGATTGAGATTGCTAAATCCAACAAGATAGAGCTTCCATCTTATGACGTAGAGGGGCTTAACGAGTTGATTTTCAAAGAAAATTACGACTCGCTTGACGAGTATCTGCGGGGATTTGCGCTTACCTGCGCGGCGATGCAGACAACGGAGGCTATTGAGCAGATTGCCTACGAACTCGCTATCGACAATTTTAATGAGGGAGTCCGTTATATAGAGGTCAGGTTTGCCCCTCAGTTATTAATCAACAAGAACCAGAATTTTGAGGACGTGGTAATTGCGGCGGATAAGGGGCTCCGCAGAGCCAAGAGGGAGATTAACTCATCGTTGAAAGCGGAAGAGCCTCCGTTTGAGTATGGCATAATAATATGCGCGATGAGGTTTTGTAATGAGAAATTCTCCCCGTTTTACAAGCAGTTTTTCGAGGCGCACAGGTATTCACCCGGCTTGCGGGTAATCCGTCTTGCATCAATGGAGGCGGCGCAGGCGAGCGTAAAAATCCGTAATGAAAGCGACGTGCAGGTTGTGGGGTTTGACCTTGCGGGGAGCGAATACGGCTATCCCGCGGACGACCATAAAAAATCCTACGACCATATACATCGCAACTTCCTTAAAAAGACAGTTCACGCCGGCGAGGCTTACGGGCCTGAGTCTATCTTTCAGGCAATTACCGAGCTTCACGCGGATAGAATCGGACATGGTCTCCATCTGTTTGATGATAAAATGGTGTATTCGGAGAATATTGCCGATAAAAAACAATACGTGGAACGTCTTGTAAATTACATAGCCGACAGGCGTATCACGATTGAGGTTTGTCTTACAAGCAATATCCAGACCGACCCGTCCATAACGCTTGAGAACCATTCTTTCGGCAAGATGCTTGATAACAGGTTGTCCGTAACGTTTTGCACGGATAACCGTCTTGTCTCGCATACGTCGGTAAGTAATGAAATCCGTCTCGCTTTAAAGCATTTCCCGATTACGTCTAAGCAACTGAAAAATATAATTATTTACGGGTTTAAGCGTTCGTTTTATTACAATCCCTATAAACAAAAACGGGAGTATGTCCGCAAGGTCATAAACTATTATGAAAAACTCGAAAAGCAATTCGGGGTTGCCGAGTAGCTGTTTAACCTTTTTGCTTTAATTTGACATATTTTCACAATGGTTATATCCTATATTGGATTGGAAATCTTTTAGCTGATTTAGAGTTATCTATCTAACTAAGCGGGGAATGATGGATGGGTAGGTAACTATTTAAAGTTAAAAAGAATTTCCCCAGGGGGTGGCGATGAAGTTTATAATATTGTTGGGATTCGCCGCGTTATTTCTTATCATTTTTTCCTGTGCTAAATGTGTCAAATCTGATTTGCTGCATGGTATTCAAGGGTGGGTTTATTTGTCTATTAAGGGGTATGTCGGGTTCTATTTCGTATATGGCATTTTCTCCTACCTCAATCTTAAATTATACTTTGGCAACCCTATTAACTACTCCTCCGAATATCTTATTACCCCCGAATGCATACAAGCGGAAATCGACTTCATCGCCGACAAGGGCATTACTTACCCAAAAATTATTCACAACGAAATTCACACCTACCATTACTACCATTTTAAAACCTCTGCAATTCAGCGAATTATCATTTTTAACTCTACGCGCAACCAACACGCCACAGAACTCTTGAGACACGCCATCCAATACTTAACAGCTATGAACACAAAAATTGCGACAACTGGGGAAATTTGTTTGCCAAAGTATCTATTAAACTATTGGGACTAAAATAAAGCACAAAGGGAGAAAAAATAATGGTAAAATCCATTGTTAAAGAGGATGTAATACCAATAGTTGTAACGGAAATTTTTTGCGCCTTGTACCTTTTGCATTCAGGCACCTTGCCTTGTTTTGATAGTGTATTTGGTAAAAAATATGGGGTTAATTCCGTTGAGATGACAGAAGCTGTTTTTAAAAGTTACTCTTTAAAAATTTGATTTCTATAATAAGATAGGAGGTTTATATGTATAGGGGAAAAGTTATAGGTATAATATTTCTTAACTTGTTTATGTTTAGTTCATTTATAGGAGCTTCCGAGCCGGAAACCAAAAGACTATATTCTGCTGAAGAATATATAAAAATGGTTGAGAATTTCATCAAATTGGACTTAATAATACAGGCAGATAAAAAGGAGTATATCCAGTATGAGCCTATAAGAATCAAGGCAATTTTATCAAATTCAACCGAAGAAGAGATTGATATTGTCGCGGAACTTCGCGCAGCTTCGGGTTACGGCAAATATTATATAGAGTACCCTGATAAAACAACCAAAATTTATAAAGATATATATCATTTAAGCATGATACCCAAAATAATTACTTTAAAGCCACAGGAAACTTATGAGACTATAGTTTCAATATTCTATGGAACGGATGGATTTTATTTTGAGGATATAGGAGAATATAAGATATGGGGAAAATACTATAATCGTGTTGTATCGGAAAAAATCAAGATTAAAATTAAAAAACCATATTTAAGAACAGATAAAGAGTTAGTAAAGTACTTTAAACAAAGGTGGATGGGAAATTTTTTGCATTTGGATGGAGGAGGAGATCAAGAACCTGAAGTTGAAAGGATAATAAAAAAATATAAAGGCAGGAAAAGTGTATATTTAGGTTATGCAAAATTGTCTCTTGCTTTTTCGTATTCAATAGGAAGACGCGGACCTTATGAAGGTGGACGGCGACCTCCAAAACCTACAAGAGCAATTGAATTATTAAAGGATGCTATCGAAGAAATACCGCCGGGGTACCATAATGAAGTAGCATTTGGCGCATTGTTTAATCGTTATCTTGAAATAGGAAATAGGAAGAGCGCAGCTGAAGTAAAGAATATATATTATAATAAGTACAAGGAACCCCGTTTTGAGGTTGACATTGAAAAAATTTGGAGAAAGAACAATGAAAAGTAAGTTATTATTCATAGGATATTGCTTTAGTATTTTTTTATTAATTTTTTGTTCATTTAAATCGGGAGAAGTAGAAAAAATTGATTTTCCTAGAAACAATATAGTATTAGAAATTGGGCAAATGGAAAATACGATTCCTATTTTTATTGATGCGTATACAAATGATTTTAAGAAAACTGCTTTGACTAATTTAATGTTGAAAGAAGGGAATAAATTTGTTGATTCTTTGCCAAAATTATTTTCGTTCTATAAATTTAATTTATTTGTTGAAACAAATAGTAATTATATTAGTTTTAAGGAAGTGGTGGATATAGCTGAAATACAAAAAATAATTTGGGATAATAAAAATGGACAAACAACTTCTGAAGCAGCGTATTTTTATTTTTTTTCAGCCAACTATTTTTTATTTAAGGTAGGCTATATCGTGGAGACAGACAAAAACACTTTAGGTATTGCTGTTAAAGCAGATGGTCATGTTTACATATCCTATTCAGAAGAAAAAGGTGAAGAAGTGGTTTTTACACCAAAAAGAAAATCTAGCACTTCAAGTCAAATTTTTTCACGACCTGAAAAGGATGTAATGGGTGGTGTTATATTTACTTCAGCAATAACGAATTGCGAAGATATGAATACTGGTAACACTGAGATTAAGAGAGCATATAAGAGTATGTGTGCTATGGCACATGAATTAGGTCATTGGTTTAGCTTTGTACATACACACGATTATAATATTTCAGATTTTTACTGGCCTCCGGGTTCTACTAATAAATATTATGTTGATATTTTACGAGAAGAGGAAAAATGGCACACAATTATGTATTATTCATACTTTTCTGAATTTGATATGGTTGGTGATCTTGGTCAGTATCCCAAAATCAGATTTTATTTCTGTCAGCCTTATTCTAATACATTGCTAAATGCAAATTTTTACTTAAACTTAGATGAGTCTTTTTTGTATTAAGGAGGTTTTATATGTATAAATATATTTTATTTTTTATTTTTTTTCCGATTATGTTGTATTCGTTAAATTTAAAAGATAACATTTTGGTTTTGGACACAAAAATCGATCAGAAATTTGTTCAACAATATACAAGAAAAAAAGTTTATGATTCTCCAAAAGGTTTATCTATATGGACGCTGGATGGAAATTTAAAGTTTTATGCGGTAGATAGTGCGCAAACTCCTAAAATTTTGATTTGGGGTGGTGGAAATACAGTAAATGATTATCAGAGAATAACCTTTCCTGTTCCGGTAAGTACTCCTTGGGGACTGGCTTCTTCTTCAAAAGATTATATCTATATGACAGATAAAGATGGTCATAGTATGATATTTAAAAAAAGAAAAGGTTCGAAAATTGTAACGCTGCTTCGTGTGGGTAAGACAGCAGGGCATCGCGTTGGGGAATTTAATTCTCCTACAGGTATTACAGTAAGAGAATGGAAAAAGAGAGATATGGTTTATGTTGTAGAAGCAGGAAATAATCGTTTGCAAGCTTTCTTAGAAACAGCTCCTCATTATATTCAGTATTATAAAGACATCGAAAAAATAAATTTTGTTTTCTTGAGTAATGAAAGTCCTATGGGAGTTTCCGTTATTGTCAATGACCAAGATGATTACACAAAAGATAAGATTATTGTCAGTTATACCTCAGGAATATTAACGATGCTTGGTTATAATTTTTTGTACAAAGGGGTGAGTCTTTTAGATATTGAAAAAGAGTTTAACCTTCGCACAATTTCTCCAAACGCTTCACTTTGCGGGATTGCTATCGATAAATACAAGCATATTTTCGTAGTGGACAACTCCAATAATAAGTTGCATATCCTCGATAGTACACTTTCCTATCTGTTTAGTTACAATCTATCCAAGGATGGAGTTTGGTCACCTTGGTATATTGACATCCTTAAGCCTCAGGGTATGCTTGCAATTACCTGGGGAGGTGGTAGTGATGGAGGCGGAATGGTATATTGGATTGGTGCGAAGGTGTTTGATGTCAAGACTGAAACAGGCTATTTCTCGCCGCATAGTAAAACAAAAAATACTGCTCGTGTAAGCTATCGCCTATTTACTCCATCAAGTGTAACTATAACGGTAGAGGATACTGCCGGCAGGCTAATTACTACACTGGAAAACCAGAGCTACAAGGACATTATTACCACTGATACCTTTAATGTAGAATGGAATGGAAGAGATACCTCTGGTAAAGCAGTCTTGCCCGGAAAGTATAAAATTCGTATCCGTGCTACAGCCACTTATGGTGCTAATAACGATGATGAAGCTATTGCAGAAGTTAACGTAGTTGAGCCTTTGGAAATAGATATTGTGCCTATATATCCAAATATTATTGATAATCAAAACCAAGAGATTGTTATTGATTATACCTTTAACAGAACCCCTGTAAAGCTTACTACCTATGTGGAACGCAAAAAAAGTGGGGAGTGGGAGACTGTCAAAACTATTGCACAGGATGTGACTACCAGTGGGGGTAGTCTTGCGTGGGATGGGACTGCCTCTGGTGAACAGATAACCTCCGATGGTATTTACCGAATTATCCTTATAGCTGTTGACAACTACGGGCTTGAGGCGATAGCTTCTGATTGTGTTGCTGTAAATTTGGAAGAATTAGAAATAGATAATTTTATCTTGAGTAGGACTAAAATTAATCCTTTGCACAAAGATTATAATACTCTTGATTTTAGTTTTGAACTGTCGGAAATTGCTCATACGAGGATAGAAGTTAGTCAGGGTGATGAGCTACTGAAAACTATAAACTTAAACGAAATTTCACCGGGGATCCAAAATCTTACATATTTGGGCGATGATAACAATAATCTTCCACTTCCGACTGGAATGTATAAAATCAACATAATAGCTACCCAAGATATAACAGGAGATAGTGCTGAAATTTTCGCTAATCTGACAATAGACTCAACATCGCCGGAAATTAATATATTGCTCCAAGCTGAAAATCAATATTTTTCGCCTATCATAGATAGTCCTGGTATAAAAGATACGATTACTATTCGATTTAAGCCTATAACTGAAGAGGTGGAAAAACTTTCAGTTCAAATTATGAATTATAATAACGAAAATATTACCAATTTATATAGCGATACTTTACCTGCAGTTGGAGTTGGTGAAAATGTTGACTTTATATGGGATGGCAAAGATTTTTCCGGACAAGTTGTGCCTGATGGAGAATATTATTTTCAGTTTAGAGCTGCAGATGATGTTGGAAATGAGACATTA
>CAZQBT010000074.1:0-11126 GCA_964591955.1 uncultured Brevinematales bacterium
GGGAAGTTTCATTTTTGGAGTTACATAGGAACTCTTGGCTTTGGACGACACTTTATGAAAAAAAATGCTTTTGTTATAACTATATTGCTTGCTTTTTTTACGGTTGCGTGCGGTGAAAGACCGTCAGTCGTTAGACCATCCCCACTGCCGGACTACCCCGATGATATAACGGAAGTTCCCTCCGATGAGCCTATGCTTATATCAAGTCGGGAGGCGGAAAGACGGTTTTCTCTTGCTTTGGATTATATATATACCGGGTTTGAAGACCGCGCTGTTAACGAACTCAAATACCTGATTTCCAAACGTGTCCGCGACAAATATATATATCTGACTTTGCTTACCCTTTATACAAATCAAGTCGAGGGAACAGGGGTAAACTCGCGACGCGAAAGAAATATTCTGAACGAGGCAAAAAAATACGGCAAAGAGGCTGTCGCTTTATATCCCGAATTTATGCCCATACTATATATCCATACTGAAGTTTCGCGCTTATCAAGTGATTTCGATGAGTTTTTATCGACACTCGATAAAATACTTTACGTTGATAACAGGGACTCCTATGCAAATTATTATAAAGGAGCATTCCTGTTTTTAAACGATGAATATGATGCGGCAATACCATATCTCGAAACCGTAATCGCATTCTCAGCCCCATCCAAGCAAACCGAGTTTGTCGCGCTTTACAATGCTTATAAATATATGGCAACCATAAACACCTTCCGCAAGGATTATTATACGGCAATAGAATACGCCGAACGGGCTAAGGCAATCTACGATGCGGATTTTGAACTTCTAAATCATCTTGCTATTCTTTACGCCGAGGTGTTGGAATTTGAATCGGCTGTGGAAAATTTCGATATTATCCCGGAATTCTATTATACAAAGGAAATGGTCGATATTTACGCGGGGTCGATGTTTATAGCCGAAACGGAAAACCTGTCCGACTTCATAACCTCATATTTTACCCAGTCCACGTTTATCAAAGCTCTCGCATACTATAATGATAAAAATTACACCAACGCGCTTAGCGAGGTTTGGAAATCTATCGGGGAAACCAAATCGGCAAATTATTTCCAGCATTATCTTTTGTTCCTTTTATACGAAAAAATCGACAGGCAGGATTTGCTTATACAACAGGCTTTTCTATTAGGACGGAAAGCCCGCGATGTTGAGAAATTTAATAAGGCTATTGAATTTTTCAAAATCGTTGAGAAAAACCCAGACACCTACCCTGATGCTTTGTGGGTGTTGGGTTCTCTTTATGATGACAATGCCGACTACACTAACGCTATCCTCTACTATAACAAATATCTTGACTACGCCGACGAGCTTGAATATAAGATATCCGCGTATGTGCGGTTGTCGTTTATGTATTTCAAAATCGGCGAAAAAAGCCTTTCTATTCGCGAAATTGAAAACGCGCGGAAATTGGCGCAAACCGATGCTGAAAAATATCAGGTTTATTACTATTCCGCTTTATTAAACCTTGAACACGGTAATATTAACGCGGCTATCGACAATTTCAAAAAATGTGTGGAAATAGTCCCGAACAACCCGGAGCTTTATTATTTTCTTTCAAGCACGCTTGCCCGCGTTAAAAGAAATATCGAGGCTATTGAATATCTGAAATCCGCGCGAACATTTAACCCAAACTCCCCGGAAATAAACAATCTTCTTGCCTATCTCTACGCCCTTGAACAAACAAATCTTGATGAAGCTCTTAAACTTGTCAATCTCGCGCTTGTCAAAGACCCTGAAAATATCGCTTACTTGGATACATTGGGATGGGTTTATTTCAAGATGGAGAAAATCAATAAGGCTTTTGAAGTATTCCAAAAAATCGAGTTTGCGTTGGAAAACTCCGGTATTGATTTCGGATTAGACGAGGTTTATTACCATCTTGGGCGGGTTTATGACGCATTAGACCAGCCATTAAAAGCACGGGAATATTACCAAAAAGGCATTACGGCAAACCCCGACAATAAAGATATAAAAACCCGTCTTGATGAATAAATCCAACGTTTCTCAAAAAAGCCCCCGTTGTTTTATGCCATTGAAATAAATTGTAACCGCGCCTTTCCATTCGACTTTCCAAGTTCTTGCCCGCGTGTCATTCCGATTATACCCTCCCCACACCAATTTGAAGGCTACTTTAGGTGAGGGTTTACAAATTGGTGTGGGGCCTAACCTGTGAATAATCTAATCCTGTAACGGCGGTCATTGAGTTCGCCGGCATGCAAGTATCAGATAACCGTCTGCGCAAATTGCTCCGAAAAACGATTACCCGAAAATTTAAAATTTAATACTTGACTTGAAATTTTGTAGGAAATATGCTAAAATCTTTTCCTATAATATTGCAAATTAAATATAAGGATAACTAAAATGCACGACCCGATAATCAGGGTAAAAAACCTTTACAAGTCTTACGGGGAACTTGTCGCAGTAAATAATCTAAGTTTTGAAGTCAGGAAGGCAAGCTGTTTCGGATTTTTAGGACCTAACGGCGCGGGAAAAACTACACTTATGAAAACCTTATACAATAAAGCAACCCGTGATAAGAATCCCGAAACGGAGGTCTGCGTTTTCGGTTTAGACCCTCAAAGGGACGAGCTTTCAATCAAGGCAAGAACCGGTGTCGTTCCGCAGGAAAACAACCTTGACGATGAGTTAAACGTCATTCGCAACCTGAATGTTTTTGCGCGTCTGAACGGGGTCCCTCGCGTCAAGGCTGATGAAAGGATTCGGGAGCTTCTTGAATTTATGGAGCTTAAGGAAAAAAAAAGCGCCAAGATTACCGACCTTTCCGGCGGAATGAAACGGCGTTTGACTATCGCACGCTCCCTTATTAATAAGCCTCAGCTCCTGATTTTAGATGAGCCGACTACGGGGCTTGACCCTCAGGTGCGCCACGTTATTTGGAATAAACTTCGCTCACTTAAAAAAGAGGGGGTTACGATTCTTCTCACCACCCATTATATGGAAGAGGCTTTCCAGATTTGCGACCGCATTATTATTATGGACAAGGGGGGTAAGGTTATGGAGGGGAATCCCGCAAAACTCCTGAAGGAAAATATCGAGGAATACGTCCTTGAAATACATCATAAACAATATTTTACAAAGGTTAAAGATAAGGTCAACTCAATTAACGCCCGTGTTGATGATTCCCACGAGATTATACTTGTCTATTCCTCCGACCTGATGTCGTTAAAAGATATATCAATGTTGCTTCCGGCGGGAGAATTTTTCCTCAGGCAGTCAAACCTTGAGGATTTATTCCTGAAAATAACGGGGAGGAAGCTTAATGAAAGCCAGTAGCATAATTTACCCGAACCTGTTTAACCGTCTTTTCAGCGTATGGTTTCGTCATTACCGTGTCTATACAAGCCACCTGATAAGCAACGGGCTTCCCCCGTTTATTGAGCCGTTATTATTCCTTGTGGCGATAGGACTCGGTCTTGGAAATCATATAGGAATAATGCAGGGTATGCCGTATATAGAATTTCTTGCTACGGGTATCCTGCTTACATCTGCGATGTATACCTCGGCGTTTGAATGTTCCTATGGCACTTTTATCCGTCTTGAGTATGAAAAGGTTTATGACGGGATGCTTGCCACCCCGATTACGGTAAACGACCTGATTATCGGCGAAATTATCTGGGCGGGAACTAAAGGATTTTTCTTTTCGTTCTGCGTGCTTATAGTAGTGTGGGTTATGGGGGTTCTGCCCATTGGAATAATCGCGCTTGCCCCGATATTAGGGTTTTTCACCGGCTTGATGTTTGCCGTTATGTCGCTTTTAATAACCGCATTTGTGAAAACCATAAACCATTTTAATTTCTATTTTACCGGGGTTCTTTCGCCGATGTTCTTTTTCTGCGGTGTCGTGTTCCCCATAACGGATTTACCCTCGTTTATTCAGCCCGTATCATATATATTCCCGCTGACCCATTCCGTTATACTTGTGCGCGCGCTTGCAACAGGAATTTTTGAACAGAATATGATATGGAGTATAATCTATATTGCGGTATTTATACCCGTTGTGGGATGGTTTTCCATACAGGCATTAAAAAAACGTCTTATAGACTGATTACTTGCGCTTTAAAAGCCGTAGCCTTGAGTTTTTAGCGGGAAAGACCCCCTCGCTTACAAAACGCACGTCCTCAATTGAATAAAACGCATTGGGCTTGAACTTTCGCACTATTGATACAAACTCGTCTATTTCCTTGCGAAGTATTACCGAAAACAAAATCCGAACCTTACCGGTCGCGCCCTTACCCTCTATAACCGTTATGCCGTAATTCTTGGAGCGGAGGTATTCCAACAAATCGCTGTCGGTTTTCTTGAAAATCACCCGAATTATAACAATCCCAAGCGAGAGTTTTCGGTCTATAAGCATCCCGATAAAATTTCCCATAGCAAATCCGCCGGCATAGGCTATATAATACATAACGTTGGTTAAGTTCTGCACAATCTGCCCCATTACCAGTATCCAGATTAAAACCTCGAAAAAACCTAAGACGGGGGCTATAAATTTATATCCCTTTGATATAAATATAAACCGCAACGTCCCCAGCGAAACGTCCAATATCCTTGAGAAAAATATCAATAGCGGAAGAACAACCCATTTGAAAAGACTTGTATCCAAAAAAGGCAAGTCGAAAAGTATTTCCATCACGGCATACCTTAGATTGAATTTTACTCTTTATTATATCATAATTTAGAGATAAGTCAAAGTTAAAGCAAAGAAAAGGGGTTGTCCTGCGCTTCGGCAAAACAACCCCTCTATATGATAGAACAAGGACATTAAAATCTCATCGTAGTTACAAGTTCAAGCGCTATGGAATTTCCCGATAAAGTAAACTCGCAATTCTCCTCGCCTAAAAAGCCGACTACGTTGAACGCTATATCAAAATTGTAAACGGGATTGTAATTTAACCCCGCGCTCAGGATAAACGAATAGTCATTAAAATTACCGAGCGCGTTAAGATTAAAAGTCAGGTCTTGTATAAAAAACCGCTTCATTGAAGCAAAGAGCGATGCGTAATACATCGCGTGGTAATTCGGTTCATAGAGACCGTTAAAAAACAATGCGTTACGTTTAGCCTCATCGTCAAAAACGTTTTCGGTATATCCCGAATGATTATAAAAGAACTCGCCTGCAAGAGTAATCCTGTCATCTATTTCCCAGTTAAACGAACGGGAAAAACCGATACTGACTCTCGGTATCCATTCGTCAAAGGTTTGCGTAACTGTATAGTTGGTTACACCGAAAACGATTTCGGGTTCGCCGAGACGCTTGCGGTTTTCACCGTATGAGAAACTCGCCTCGCCGCGAATATCAAATTTGCCGATACGAGATGAGAAATCAAAGCCGTAAACGGGAAGGAAATCCTGTTTAGCCCATCCCGAAAAAGCAAACTCTGTCCTGCCGATAACAAACTCAAGTTTTCCCGCCAACGCAAAATCGTTAAGTTTTTCAACATCGGTAGCATCAACAAACCCGTAGAAATTAAAAACCGTCTGATAAGGGATATGGATTTTCAACCCGGGAGTTCCCTCGCGTAACCTGTCCATATCAAGGAACTGTTTTTTCTCTACATTAATAAGGTCGGTAGGCGTCCAAAAATAGCCCCGCCCCCATTTGAGAGTCTGTTTTCCGCCCCTGAAATACACGATACGGCTTATGTTGGCGTCAATAAAAAACTCCTTTAGAACAATCTGCGTGGAATCATCCGTATATTGCTTAATTGTCTCCTCTAACAAATCCTTATCGCCGCCGAACATAGCTAAAAATGCGGGGTTTCCCAAGATAGCGGAATAATCCGAGCGCATAGTGGGGGAATACAAAATACCGAGGTCGGCAAAAGCGCGGATACCCCGCCTTAGCCGAACATCAAGAAGAATATCGCCCTCAAAGCGGATATCAACGAAATTACTGTCGCCCGTAGCCTCACCCGAAACCCAGTCGCGGGTCATAGAATATCCTCCGCGCCCCACAATATACCCGGCAAAACTTACGCTTTCTTTATCCTCCGCGTGAAGTATAGTATCATCAACAAGGGTATCGCTCTCAATCAAAGTTTCGCTGTCGGCAAAAAGCGCATCCTCGTCAAACTCAAAGTCCGCAAATATAATCGCGGGAATAACCAAAATCGCCAAAACCAATCCGATAAATTTCATACACTCCCCCTACCTGCTAAGGTTTTCAAGATACGCTTTGGTAAATATCCTGTCGTCCAATTTCTGAAGCGATATGCCGGATATTTCCATAATGGTTCGATTGCCTTTCTCAAACTCATCGACAAACATCCCGCGAACAACCACGTATCTGCCCTGCACGGTTGTATAGCTAAGGTAATAATCCGTCTGCATCAATGTCCCCGAAAGGGAATAGGATTCGCATTTAAGCGGGAGGAAATTATCTTTGCGCACCCAATAAATCTGCTTGGGATAAGTAACATCCCTGACCTTAGCGCGGATTTCAAATCGGTAAACGGGAATCCCTCCGAGAACATCCTCGCTTAAAATTTCCTTGCCGTTCTCATCTTTAGCGCCCTCGTAAAGTTCGCTCATCTTTCGCATTTCCAAGTCTCCGCTTCTCATATCGGTTCCGCTGATTGTCTCGTCGCGGTTAATATGCTGGAACGTGCGTGTATTGCGACGATACATCCAGAAATTATCGCCGACACGAAGGTAGCCGTTGCCTGCTTCCGATGACGGAGCGGTCATTACGATTAGGAAAGCATCATCCTTATCGCGACGGTAATAAAGCGATTCGTATTTTTTAACACCCTGACCGGCTTTCTGCTGGGTAATATCGACACGGGCTGAAAAATCAGTCCCCATCTTCATCATTTTGTCTAATTCTTTCAGTATATCCTGAATAGTAATAGCCTGTCCTATCCCGCCGATACTGAAAACCATTGTAAACGAAATAAAAAATATCCTGAAAATTTTATACATAGGTAAAACTCCTTTATCTTTATTCAAAATGACGCAAAGCATCGGCAACCCGCATTTTCGATGCGCGTTTTGCGGGGAAATATGCGGTTGCAATAGTAATAAGTATTATCACAATAATATTTGATATAATACTACCGACAGTGGGAACAAAATGGAACTTGTTGTCAATCATAAACATGCCGAAAAATCCCGGTTCCGCCACGGGAATAAGCGAAATAATTCCCATCAGTATAAAAGCCGCAATAGTTCCCGCGATACTTGCAAAGAAAGAAAGAAGGGTGCATTCAAGCACAAACACCCGCCTGACATCCTTGCTTTGCATACCGATTGAGCGTATCGTTCCAATCTCGCGGGTTCGCTCACGGATACTCATACGAAGCGTATTGACAACCCCGATTAGAATTATAAAAAACAACAGCATAACAACCCAAACCGAAATCATCTTCAGCCCTGCTTCCATCTGCAAAACCTGATTAGCGACCTCATACATAGTGTTGACATCAACCGCAACTCCTCTCCATCGCGCGGCGCTTAAATCGCGAAGCTTTTTTTGCAAATGCTCCGCGGTGGGACTGCGTTCAAGAAGTTCCCACTCTCTTGCAAGGAATGGTTTAAACTCATCGGATGTTACCGTTTCATACTTTTCCAAATCAACGTCTTGAGGCATATCCTCGGCAAAGTTAATATAAAAATCGTAAAAGTTAGCAAGCACGGCGGAATTGAGAATATCGTTTTCGCTTTCAAAAATCCCGCCTACCTTCAGGGAAAACGATGAGGTTTTATTCTCCTGAAATTTCAGAGGATATCCGACCGTGATAGAGTCGCCCACACGGATATTAAGCCTGTTAGCCAAACCCCGTCCGACCATAGCGCCGTTACGTTGGACGGAGGATGCAAAACTTCCGCCTGTTATACGGGCATTTTCCTCAAAAGCGGTAACGGCGTTTTCATTAGTCATAATCCCGAACACAAGCGCATCGGCTTTACGCCCCCTTATATTGACCTCGCCGCCGATAACCCCAAGTTCGGGTTGTAAAGCCTGATGGAGTTTATTAGCCTGCTCTATAACAATAGCGGGGTTTCTGAGATTTTCAAAAACGATATTTAACGCCATAGTTTCGTGAGGCTGATAACCTACCGCCTCTTTCAACATATCCAATGGTGTATAGGCTACCATACTTTCAAAAGCGCTTGCCGCTTTGATAATAGCTATAACGGTAAATCTTTGAGCCTGAGTTTGACCGTAGATAGTTTGAAACCGGGCGCGGACAAAATCCCCGACCTCTACGTTGAGTCCTTTAGCCATATCCTCATAAACCACAAGCGGATTATTGATATTTTTATTGGTATAATCATAAGGGTTGCCTGCAACTAAGCTCTCGGTGAGATATTCAAACATGTCTTCATCTTCGTCTTCATAATCATAAGGAACCCCGACAAAAACCAACGCATCGGAACGCCCATTACCTATTGCACGGGTAATAACGGTAACGGATTCGTTTATTTGCTTTATATTATGCAAGTTTTCGTTGATGGTATTAATCATCCTATCCTTATCGCGGATAACCTCCCTGCGAAAACCGAAACGTTCAATCTGTGAAATTTGTATATGCCCTGATGAATAAACCAGCATTCTATTAAAAATTATATCGCTCATACCGGAAACAAACGAGTCGGAAAAAACAAGAATCATAGTTCCGAAAGCGATAGCTATACCTAAGAGTATAGTTCGTCTTTTTTGCCTTAAGAGGTTTCGTAAGGCTATGCGAAAATTCAACATACCGAATCTCCTTTTTTTGGTTCTGCTTTGCACATTCTTTTCAGACATTCCGCTACCCTCCTTAGTTTCTCGAAACAGCATCAAGCGGGGTGATTTTTCTTGCAAGCACTACCGGATAAATCAGCGAAAGAAGAGTAACGATAATCAACTGAATAACAATACTCAAAAGGGTGCCGAAATCAATAAACGGGCTTGCAATATCGCCTCCGAAAATAAACTGGGCAAGGTCGTTAGTTACCGGGATTTGCATTGCGCGAATAATAAAGACCAACAATATCCCGACTAAAATCCCCGCACCGCCGAACATAAAAGACAAAGCGAAAGTCTCGGCGGAGAACATCTTGGCGATAAAGTTTTTCTGAGCGCCGACAGCTCTCATCATACCGATTTCGGTGGTTCGTTCCATAGCCGCCATGCTCAGGGTATTCATAATAATAATAATCGCCACGAAGAAAATAAACAAAACAACTCCCGTTAAGAAAACACGGGCAATACCGGCCATTTGAGAAAGCATCCCGGATGCGTCCTGCCAATTAACAATCCGTGCATCCATCCGGTTTTCCTCAAGTGCGGATGCAATACGCTCTATTGCTTCCTGATGGTTTGCACCGTCCTTAAACTTGATAAAGACCGTGTTATAAGCCCCCGCGTCAATATCAATTTCGGCATCTCTGTCGGGAACTTCGATTTTTATTTCCGTTGGGGTTCCGATTTGCGCGGACATATCCACCATAGAGAAAATATCCCCGCTTTCAAACAGGGCATCCAAATCATCCCCCTCAAGAGTTAGAAGCTCCTTGGTTTTCTCCTCCACCTCGGTAACGCTGTCGGATGCGGTAAGGTAGTTGAA
Organism: uncultured Brevinematales bacterium; assembly: GCA_964591955.1. Lineage (GTDB taxonomy): Bacteria > Spirochaetota > Brevinematia > Brevinematales > CAZQBT01 > CAZQBT01. The sequence goes on from CAZQBT010000074.1 coordinate 9,594, forward strand.
GCATTCGCGAAAGGTTTCTATATCGATAAAGCTGACACCTTTGAATAACTCGTTAAGACGGTTATATCTGACAATCCCTTTAATCTCCGTTCTCACGTCCAAAGCATCGCCGCTGCCGGAAAATCCCATCAGCACTAAATTATCAGGGGTTTCCAAAGTCGCTTTATTGGAAAGCGCCTCATCGCTGAGATGTTCTTCTATAATATCGCCGCCTGTCGGTAAAATCCACCATCCCGTCTGTTCATAGATAAAATTGCGGGCGCCGTCCGTCAGCAAAAGTCCCCGCTCTCCGTTATCAAGCAGTTTCCCCTCAATAGCCGTAACGTTTGATAAAAACATCCGCTGATAATTTTCAAACTCAACCCCGACAAGAAAACTGTATGCAAAATCGGATTCTTCGTTTAAGATAAGGGTAAGCCCCATAGCGGCGGGTAAAATCTGCGCAATGTCATCATCGCTTAAAAGCAAGTCCCTGACTTCGGGATAACCGCCGATAACGGGCATCTCCTTAGGCATAGGTATCCCGCTCCAGATATCATCGACAAGCCTGTTGGTTGACATAATCACGGCATGTCCCGTAAAACGCTCGACTAAGTTTTCCCTGATACCCCTGTCCATCCCGTTGATAACGGCATTACCCATCGTCATTACCAAAGCACCGAAAAACAGGATAATCCCAATAACGAGACTTTTTCCTTTATGACGCCATAAATTCCTGAAAGCAATCTTAAAAACAAGACTCATTTTTATCCCCCTCAATTAACGATTGAACCGTCTTTGAGCTTGACGATATGATTAGCATATTTGATAACATCGGGGTCGTGAGTGGAGAAAATGAAAGTTGTTTTTTCGATACGGTTAAGTTCTTTCATAAGCTCAAGGATTTTCTCCCCCGTAACAGAGTCAAGATTAGCGGTAGGCTCATCTGCAAGAACAATATCGGGATTAGTGATAAGCGCACGCGCTATCGCCACTCTTTGACGCTGTCCGCCGGAAAGTTCCGCAGGCTTATGCTTGATAAACTCCTTGATACCGACTTCGTCAATAATTTTGTCGGAACGCTTGTTAATCTCATCACGCGAAAATTTCTTCATAAGCAACAGGGGAAACTCCACGTTTTCGCGCACGTCCAAAACGGGAATAAGGTTAAAAGTCTGGAAAATAAACCCGATTTTGTATAACCGAAGATAGGTAAGCTGAATATCGTTCATAGCGGTAGTTTCTTCATTATGGATTTTAACGCTACCTGCTGTGGCGTTATCAATACAGCCGATAATATTTAGAAGCGTGGTTTTTCCGCTACCCGATGGTCCCACAACGGAAAGAAAATCCCCCTCTTCAACGGAAAAATCAATACCCCGCAAGGCATGAACCTTCGTTTCGCCGAGAGAATATTCCTTTTTGACCTCTTTCATTTCAATAATAGACATAAGTCAAACTCCTTACTCTAAATTAGATTGGATTTATATATCTAAACACCGTAAACCGCATAAAACGTTACTTTTTCAGAATATTGTATAATAAACATCTTTT
>CAZQBT010000075.1:0-11097 GCA_964591955.1 uncultured Brevinematales bacterium
TTGGGAACTCTCTTTTTTGGACTTAGATGTATCCTTTCTTTTTTGGAACGACACCCCGTTGCTTTTATAAAATTTTTTCGCAAAAAAAAGGGCTGCCTTAAAAGACAGCCCCGGGTGTTATTGCGATAACTTTATTGATTAACTATTTTTTCTTTACCGAAAAATTTTACCATAGAGCTTTGAGTAACTGCGTAAGCGGAATCGGCATCACCGTAAACTACAGCAACACCCGCTCCGACATTACCGCTCCATTCCGCTTGTGTAGCGAGGTTGTATGCGTGCAACTGCCCGTTTGCGGTTCCTACATAAACGGTGTTGTTTGCGGCGCTGAAATACGGGAAGCTCGAAATCTTAGGATAAGCCTTAGATAACATAAGCGCACCGTTGTTCAGATTAACCACAAATAAGCGGGTTTCGTTTGCATCAATTACAAGTATTCTGTTGCCTGTTTCAACTGGAGCAATTCTTGCTCTTGCAGCGCCGGCAAGTTCGCGCGTCCACATTATTTCACCGTTATTGGGGTTAAGTCCCGTAAGCTTACCGGAACCCCTTTCAAAAACGGCGACCACGTTATTATTGCCCATAATCGGGGAAACGATACGCGAACTGTAAACGTCTTTTTTCCATGCTTCGCGCCCACTTTCAAGGTTGTAACCGATAACCTCGCCTCGTTCGGTAGCATAAATCAGCATCTTGCCGTTAGCCGCGATAACCGGTGATGAGAAAATCTGTTCGGAAATATCAATACTTGCCTTCAGATTTCCGTCTTTGGTGAAAACCTTAATTCCTTTATCGCTGGATGGTGCCGCTACTAAACCGGAACCTGCGCCGGGGGATGTATCATAAAGAGCCATACCGGGCTGGTCATTGTTCCATATTTTTTCTCCGGTAAGCGAGTATGCGTATATGCCTCCTCTGTCGGAGCCCATATAGACCGTATTGTCGGCTATCACGGGCGCGCTAAGATTTCTGCCTGATGCCACACTAACCTTGTTTACTATCGTTCCGTCAAGACTCAAGATATAAAGTTCGCTGCCTGATGTTGTATAAACCCTGTTCCTGTGAACGACAGGGGATTTAATATCCTGTGTAAATCTGATAGACTTGTTCCATTCCAAGTCTCCGGGCATAATCCTTGTTTCCTTGATTTCGGTTTCATCTACAAGTACAACATCTGAGGTTTCCGATATATCGGTTGTGTCTTCAACAACTACATCTGCGGCCGGTTCAACGGCTTTTGCCACCATATTTTCACGGACAACCATAGTTGCCGTTGTTGCTTCGTAGATTCGGGAAAATTCAACAAACCCGTCTTTGACCAATTTTACTTCAATTTTACTGCCTTTGACAAGATTTTTCGAGAAAGGAGTAATTCCCGCCTTTTCGTTGTCAATAAAGACCTCGGCGCCGGCAGGTTGGGATTCTATACGGAATCTAACCAATTCGACTATATCGGTAATAAGCCTTTCCTGTGAAACGTTATCGAGTTTTCGTACCCTTTCCTCGGAAAGTTCGGTTTTTGTAACCAAAGACGATGTTTCAATTCTTTGGGATTTTTCAGGCGCTACGGCAACGGCTATACGGTTAAGACGTACAATTTCTTCCTGGTTGCCTGCCGTACGGGCTTCCTCTATCTTGACTTCAACTTCCCGATTAACATTTTCGCGGGTTTTAACGGTTATTTTTTCGGAAATACTCGGTTTTACCTCTTCGGTTTCAACCTCAGTCCTGACCGACAGGGTTTCCTCGGTAATAGGACCTTCCGATTGAGCAACTTCCCTGATAGCGGAACCGATAGCCCTGTCCATAATATCAACTTCGCTTTTTCCGAGCTTTACTTCTTCGCCCTTGTTGACCGATACGGGAATAACAATTTCCTTATCAAGGATATCGACAGCGCCTTCGCTTATAAGCCCATCTTCTTTAGCCTGATACAGAGAAGCAATATTGGGTTTAACCTCTACTATACCCTCCGCAACAGCGACACTTACGTTGCCTTCCTCGTCGGATGTAACACTAAAACGAGTTCCGCGCACGGCAGCGACAGCGACCGATGTTTCAACCTCGAAAGTGTCTCCGCGTTCGGTTCTTCTCGGGGTTAGAGCAATCTCTCCCTGACCGAGTTTCATCCTCGAATCGATTTTACCGTCTATATTAACAAGACGGGCAATTTCGAGGTCGGAATTTTCCTCGATTCTAAAAACCCCGCGTCCTACCATCTGGATTTCGCAAAAAGAGGAGCGTCCTGTTTTGATACTGTCTCCCATTTCGATAGTATCATCGACATATAAAGCCCTGTATGCGCTTGACCCCATTTTGCTGATTTCAACATTACCAACTACAAAAGTTACCAGTATAGCTTCGCCCGATACAATCTTTTCGCTTCTTTTGGCGTCATTAATCTTGGTTATTGCGAAAAAAGCCAATCCCACTATTACCATAAAACTAAGTAGCCATACTAAAACCCTTGCTCCCTTGTTTTTCTTTCCCATAATATATACCTCCTCGGTTTTTTCTATTTTATGCCGTTTAAATTTTTTCCACACCTTAAAGAAATCAGGGGAATCCGCTTCATAACGGTTTTCCTTCAGCAACTTTTCGATATTATTATTATCATACATCATTGTCCCTCCTCTAAACTTACCCTTATTAATTCATAAGCCTTATTAAGTCGGTTGTGTAATTGTCGAACGCTTACATTTAAAGCTTCAGAGATTTCATTAAAACTTAGATCGGCATAAACCCTTAATACAACGACCTCGCGAAGTTTCACAGGTAGCTTAGATATAATACCGTTTAGAGTGTCCTTAATATGAAATTTATCGAAAGAATCATTACTTATTTTTTCTATTTTGTCAATTTCTATATGGTTATGGCGGGAAAGTTCCCTGTATCTGTCACGGACACAGTTAAGGACAATTTTAAAGAACCATGGTTTAAACTCTTTTCTAAGATTAAACCCGTTAATAGAGTGCAAAACCTTAATAAAAGCGTTTTGCACGGCATCATTGGCATCATCATTGCGCAATCCGTAATAACGGGCTATATTATAGCCCTGAGAGAAATACCGCACATACAGTTCGTTTGCATATTGACAAAATACATCGGAATAAATCGCATCATCCGAATCAAGCCCTTTCATTTTAGAAATAAGTTCGGTATCGCTTAAATCTTTTATACCCATAGAATTTCCTTACTTTGTGCTTAACATAATTATCGAGTAAAACGGCAATTTTCTAAATTGATTTACTTATTTGAGCGCCTATTTCATAGGAATATTCTTTTTGCGTGGTGTAAAGAGGCAATGCGAAATAGAATTTCCATCTGATAACCTCATCAAGTTTAAAATTGGCTTCAAATACAGTTGTAAGCGTATCGGATATAAACGTTACGGGTGTCAGATTCAGCTTATAATCCAAATAAGCAACCGGTCTTATTATTAAATATCTAACTTTTTCATTTTGAAAATCAAAACGGAAAAAGTAGTCAACGGAAATTTGAGCATCAAATCTATCATGATTCAAATTGAAATCGAATATCCCCTCTCCAAGGGCGCTTTCCGAAACATATCGCAATGTGATATTTATAATCCATTTATTGAAAAGAAAAGAATTCATAACGGCGGGTGAAAAAGACGGGGTAGCGGACGAAAACGGATAATAGCTTACACGGTTTGCCCCGACTACTCTTATAGAATCTTCTTCCATAACTCCCGTTGCAAAGCGGAAAAAAAGCTCGCCTATAAGTCTCCACCTAAAAACAGCGGTGTCTCTTTGCAGGATTGAAAACTTTAAATATGTATTCATATTTCCTAATGCCCCCCCGTCTTGTGCCCCGCTTATAAACAAATACGGTAAATTAACCCCGACACACAGATTATCATTAACACCATAATCAAGCGATAAATCAAGATAGTGCAGAAACCCGTTTTTTATGCCGAGATTACCGTATTGCAAGCCGATTTGAGCCCTTCCCGTTTGACCGAAATAGGGGTCCAAAAGATGCAGATTATTAAGATTGGAATAAGCAGGTAACCTTATGCACGCGAAAAAAAGCATAAACAGCAAGAAAGCCCAACTTTTTCGGGGAAAATCCGATACAGAGTTACCCGTCAAATTCAAACTATCCTAATTTAAGTTCTTTTTTTGCTATCTCGACATATTTTTTCATAACTTCCGGGTCTTCCACAGCGAGATTAGCCATAATCTTGCGGTTAATAACAACCCCGGCCTTGGTGAGACCGCTTATGAAACGGGAATAGCTGATTCCCTCAGTTCTAACAAATGCGCTGATTCTGTTAATCCATAGGCGACGGAAATCGCGTTTCTTGTTACGTCTGTCGCGATACTCGTAGCTCATAGCGTGGAGTAATGCCTCTTTTGCGGTTTTTAATCTATAACGCCTTGAACCGTTAAAGCCCTTTGCGCGGTTTAAAACCTTTTTTCTTCTTTCCCTGCTTGCCGCAGTGTATCTTGCTCTCATTTGATTCCTCCGAAAAATCTAAAATATGCTACACGTAAGGGATAAGACGCTTAATTCTTTGAACGTCTCCCTTGTCAACCTCAACAACTCTACCGAGATCACGTTTGCGTCTTGCGCTCTTTTTTTCAAGAATATGGCTCTTAAAAGCCTTTCTTCTAAGAATTTTTCCCGTTCCGCTTTTATAGAATCTCTTAGCGGCGGAGCGGTTTGTCTTAATCTTAGGCATTAAATCCTCCATTCCGATAATTTATTTTTTAGACGCAGGAGTTATCAGCATCCGCATATTCCTGCCCTCAAATTTAATCTTTTTCTCTCCCGAACCCAAGTCCTTTATGTTCTCGTAAATCCTGTCCATAAGCTGATAACCGAGTTCTTTATGCGCGATTTCTCTTCCCCTGAAGCGGATAGTAACCTTAACCTTGTCGCCCTTTTCGAGAAATTCCCGCATACGTTTAATACGGTAACTGTAATCGTGGTCTCCGATTTTAGGACCGAACTTCAGTTCTTTGATTTCAACAACCTTTTGTTTCTTTTTGGCTTCGCGAGCTTTTTTTTCCTTATGGTATAGGAATTTTCCGTAATCCATAACCCTGCACACAGGGGGTTTAGCGCCGGGGGACACCTCTACCAAATCCAAACCGTCTTTTATAGAGATTTCCAATGCCTCTTTCAAAGAAACAACACCCAACTGTTCGCCTTCGGATGAGATTAATCTTACCTCTTTAGCGGTAATCTCATCGTTAATCCTTTGCTTGTCTTTTTGCTCTGCTATCACTTTCCTCCTAAAAATATTTCTACATTGATTCTATAACTTCTTTGAATTTTCTTCAAGTAAAGTTTGTATTAAATCTGTAATTTTATATGAACCCAAATCGCCTTTATCTCGATGTCTTACCGAAACCGAATTATCGGCGACTTCTTTTTCACCGACCACAAGCATATAAGGAATTTTCTCAAGCGTAGCCTTACGGATTTTGTATCCGAGTTTTTCGCTTGATAAATCCGCCTCCGCGCGTATCTTAGCCTTTTTCAATTCGGATAAAACCGTTTTCGCGTATTCATTAAACTTATCCGATACGGGCAACACTGTTGCCTGAACGGGCGAAAGCCACAACGGGAATTTTCCGCCGTAATGTTCAATCAGGATACCGCAAAACCGCTCAATGCTTCCGTAGATAGCGCGATGAACCATAACTACGCGATGGTCGTTGCCGTCTGCGCCGACATAATTCAAGCCGAAACGCTCCGGGAGATTCATATCAAGCTGGATAGTTCCGCATTGATGGGTTCTGCCGAGCGCATCCTCAAGATGGTAGTCGATTTTAGGCCCGTAAAACGCCCCGTCGCCCTCGTTAATACGGTATTCCTTGCCGAACTTATCAAGCGCGCCCTTTAATCCCTCGGTTGCCTTTTCCCACATCTCCTCCGCCCCGATAGCCTTTTCGGGTTTAGTGGAAAGCTCAAGTTTATATGCAAATCCGAAATCATTGTAAACTTCATCAATAAGCTTAATTATATCCAAAACCTCGCTTTCGATTTGCTCGCTTGTCATAAAATGGTGAGCATCGTCCTGTGTCATTCCCCGAACACGAAAAAGCCCCTGGAGTTGACCCGAACGTTCAAAGCGATGAACCTTGCCGAATTCCGCGACCCTTAAAGGAAATTCGCGGTATGAGTGTCGCTCCTCTTTGTAGAAAAGCATCCCGCCCGGACAGTTCATCGGTTTAATAGCATACCGTTCACCTTCGACCGCTTCCGTAAAGAACATGTTTTCGCCGTAGTTTTCAATATGCCCGGATGTATGCCAAAGCTCCTCGCGAAGCATAGTCGGGGTTTCGATTTCAATGTAGTTGCGTAATTCCAATTTTTCGCGCATATAGTTAAGCAGGGTATTTTTAAGAACAACGCCTCTGGGAAGCCAGAACGGTAACCCGGGTCCCTCATCGTGGAAGCTGAATAATTTAAGTTCCTTGGCGAGCTTGCGATGGTCCCGCTTTTTAGCCTCTTCTATGCGAAACAGATAATCTTTAAGCTCTTTTTTGTCTGCAAAAGCAGTCCCGTAAACGCGGGTAAGCATCTTGTTTTTCTCATTGCCTCTCCAGTAAGCCCCCGCAACGCTCAACAGCTTGAATGCCTTGAGATATTTAGTCGATGGTATATGAGGTCCTCGGCAGAGGTCGGTAAATTTACCCTGATGATACAAACTGACAGTATCGCCGGTCATCTCCTCAAGAAGCTCAACCTTGTAATTATCGCCCAAATTCTTAAAACGCTTTATAGCATTATCACGGCTTAATTCCTCACGCACGAACGGGATATTTTCCGCGACAATTTTGTTAATCTCATCCTCAATGCGGGGCAAATCCTCCTCGCTGAGAGTGCCGTTTATATCCATATCGTAGTAAAATCCATCTTTAATAGTGGGACCTATACCGAGCTTGGTTCCGGGAAACAGACGCAAAACCGCCTCCGCCATAATATGCGCGGCGGAGTGGCGAAGTGTCTCAAGTCCCTCCCCGCTTTGAGGCGTAAAGAACTGCAAGTTACCGTTTTCCGTTACCGTGTATGATAAATCGACAAATTTCCCGTTAAATTCAGCGACAATAGCATCATTGAGGACTTTGGAAACATCGAGTTCCTTAGCCTTGTCGCGGTTTTCCTTGAGGTAATTCAAAATATCGGCAATAGCGACCCCGTTATCGAAATCCAAGCTACCGTTACCGATTTGCAATTTCAACATAGCAAATCCTTAGCGAAAAAAATTTAAGCCTTTAATTATAAAGCATAAAAAAAGATAAATCAAATTTAGCGAGGGCGTTGTCGCTTGTTTTTTGAAGTTCAATCAAAACAGCCTGCATAAAAACCGGATACCCGGCAAGTATCTTTAATTAGCGGTAAAATTCGTTATTCTAAACCACGGATTCCCGTCAACCTCCGTTCCTTCGGGTATATGATAGATATAGCTGACCTTATGAGGAAAATGGAAATCCACGTCGTATTCAATATCTATTTCTTTCAGGTATAACTCATAGTCGGGACGGAGTTTGTTCTTTTCCGAAAGATAATCGCTTTCAATCTTCGTGTAAATATCATTGATGGTGTTTGTGTAAATATCCAACTCGGAATTGGTAAGCGGAGAGGAATTTTTGTATTCGCCGTCCTCAACCTCGACAAGCAGATGGTAATAAAAAAATCCCGCGCTGTAATATTCATAGGTATAATCTTTTATATCCAAAGCCTGCCAGTTGGATTTTTCCGACTTGAAGGTAGTATAGTCGAATTTCAAATCGCCGTATTGGGTATTATCCGAAGCGCAGGAAACCCCTGCAAGCGCGGCGATAACGAGTATAACCGCCCATAGATTTTTTATACGCACAGCATCCTCCCCGATTTTTATTGAAATAATTTTAAGTATTTTTTTAGGGAAGTCAAATTTTGGAGTTGGATTTTTTATGTAATAGCAAGCTATGCGATAGCAAGCTATCCCGCGGGCTTTTCGTGATATAAAAGACGGTGCGCGGAAAGCCTTATACCCAGCGCGCCGAGCGGTGCGGTTACTATTATACTCAAAACGGCGATAGCGAGAATGACCTCGCCGGAGGCTATTCCCGCCGCAAGAGGAATCGCGCCTATTGCCGCTTGCACCGTAGCTTTCGGGGTGTATGCTATAACGCAGAAAAGTTTTTCCTTCAGGTCGAGATGGGAACGGATAAGCGCGATAAGCACTCCCGATGCGCGGGCGAGGATAGCGATACCTATTATTGCCAAGCCTAAAAGCCCTGAATCAGCCGCCACCCCGATATTAACCTCCGCGCCTATCAACACAAAGAGCAGGATTTCCGCAAAAACCCATATTTTGTTGAATTTCCCCGCAAAACGTTTTGCAAGGGTATTGTATTTTTCAAGGATAACGAAACCGATAGTCATTATCCCGATAAGCGTAGCAATCGGCAGGAAATTTTCAAGCTCATGGAAAAGCACGGCAATTATCATAAAAATCAGGACGCGCAACGTGTCTCTCATTGATACCCGTTTAAAGAACCAAACAAGGGCAAAACCCAGAATCGCACCCGCACCGATACCCAATACTATGCTTAAAGGAATTTTGCCTATAAGTAGCAGAGGGTTTGTATGTTCGCCGAGAGCAAGCGCCATAAATGCCCCGAATATTGTTATGGCGAAAACATCGTCAACCGATGCCCCCGCGAGGACGAGAGTAGGCACGTCTTTGTTTTCACCTAAACCCATTTCTTTGAGATGGAGCATCTGGGGGACAACTACGGCGGGGGATACAGCGGCGATAATAAAACCCAAAATCCCTGCTTCCGCTAACGGCAAGCCCAAAATAAAATGAGACGCCACAGTTACGATAGCGCCCTCGATAATACACGGGATAAAACTCATCTTGACAGCCGATTTTCCGACTTTGTGTAAAGTTTTACGGCTAATACCGAGACCCGCGCGAATTAATATTACTATAAGCGCGATTGAACGAAGCTCCGCTGATTCCTGCAACACTTCGGGAGATATGAAATCCAAGACATAGGGGCCGAAAATTATGCCTGTCAATATCATACCGAGCAAGCCCGGCAATTTTATCTTTTCAAACAGGAAGGAAAGTATTAACGCCGCAAGAACTACTACTGCGAGATTTGCAAACACGCCGTATTCCTCCTTGTTTATTTTTTAATACGGGATTTTTTATGCTCCAATGCGGCGGCTATAAACGAGGCAAACAACGGGTGAGGGTCTATGGGGGCGGAGAGGAATTCGGGATGGAACTGCACGCCGATAAACCATGGGTGCGACGGCAACTCGACTATTTCCACAAGCCCGTTATCGGCTTTTCCGCTTATTAGAAGACCCGCTTCGGTTAATTTTCCGATATATTCCGGGTTGACCTCGTAACGATGGCGGTGGCGTTCGTGGATTTCGCCCTTTTTGTAAATTTCTCTGACCTTTGAGCTTTTTTCAAGTATGGTTTTTGAGCTTCCGAGGCGCATAGTTCCGCCGAGTTTGGTTATTCCTTTAAGGTTGGAAAGAAGTTCTATAACGGGATATTTGGTTTCGGGATTAAATTCGGTGGAGTTGGCATCGGATAAATTACATACGTTGCGGGAAAATTCGATTATCAGACATTGTAAACCGAGGCAGATACCGAAAAACGGGATATTATTGGTTCGGGCATAACCGACGGCTTTAAGTTTTCCTTTGATACCGCGAGTTCCGAAACCGCCCGGCACAAGAACCGCATCGACATCCTCAGGGATAAATCTCAAGCCTTTTTCTATATCCTCGGAGTCGATTTTTTCCACCTTAACGCGGGAGTTGTTTGCTATCCCCGCATGCTTTAACGCTTCGTCAACGCTTTTGTAGGCATCACCGAGATGGATATATTTTCCGATAAACGCGATTTTAACCTCGTTCTTGGGCTCGCAGTCGATAGCGACAATTTCCTTCCATTTGCGAAGGTCGGGGTTTTTATAGGGAAGATTCATTTTTTCGAGTATAGTTTTGTCGGCTTCCTGCGCGTGGAAAAGCAGGGGAACTTCATAGATAGATTTTTCCACGTCCACCGCGGAGAAAATACATTTTTCCTCGATATTGCAGAAAAGCGCAATTTTTGAGCGCAAATCGCTTGGAAGGATAGTCGATGCGCGACAGAACAGGAAGTCGGGCTGTATTCCCATAGACATAAGCGTTTTAACCGAGTGTTGGGTCGGTTTGGTTTTAAGTTCGCCGGAGCCTGCTATATGAGGGACAAGAGTAAGATGGACAAATTTTACGTTATTTCTTCCCTCTTCAAGCGAAAACTGGCGTATAGCCTCAATAAACGGGATACCCTCAATATCGCCGACAGTGCCTCCGAGTTCCACGATAATTATATGACACTGGTCGTTTTCATCTACGATTCTGATACGTCGCTTAATTTCATCCGTTATGTGAGGGATAACCTGAACGGTTTCGCCGAGATAATTGCCGGTGCGTTCCGCCTCAATTACCTGTTTGTAAACCTGACCTGTGGTAACGCTTGAGAGACGCGAGGTTCTGACACGGACATAGCGTTCATAATTACCGAGGTCTAAGTCGGTTTCGGTGCCGTCATCGGTAACATACACCTCGCCGTGTTCATAAGGACGCATAGTGCCGGCATCAAGATTAAGATAGGGGTCAATTTTCATCATATTGACGTGATAACCCGCCGCTCTCAGGAGGGTTCCGATTGCCGAAGCGGCGATACCTTTGCCGAGTGAGGAACAAACGCCGCCCGTTACAAAGATATACTTTTTTTTGTTTTCCATATTATTAACCCTCCTAAATTATGCATAGTATTAAAACCACCTACAAGTCAAGTCATTTGTCGTATCGCACCTGCACCTTTAAGTATGCAAACGTTATTTATAATTTTGGTATGTTTAATAATATTACTTTCGGCAAAATTTATTTATACCAATCCCGTTTCAAAGGAAAATATGCGGGTTAAACATTTCGGGCTGAGATTTTCCGTTTGTTTTTGCAATAAAACCGCTTGCAATTCGGAATAGCAGTTGACAAAAAATTAATTTATATTATAAATAAGGAGGGGAAAATTTGCAATGTTGATGCTTGAATTTT
>CAZQBT010000076.1:0-11036 GCA_964591955.1 uncultured Brevinematales bacterium
ATTCAGCAAAGTAGATTCTTCAGGGGAAAAGCTAAAGAAGCAAAAATCAGAATGATACTTAAAGGGGTCATCTCGATATGCCTCGCTCTGCTCGGCTACTTGATGACCGACGAGCCTCTCTTTATTCTTGAAATTGTTTTGTCTATAATTCACGGCAAAAAAATATTTGATTTTATCAAAAAATTGTATTATTATTAATTGTCTATCTTTTTCAAGGAGATGTTATGAAATACGTTATAGCGATAATCCAACCATCCCGCCTTGAGGCGGTGAAAGAGGCGCTCAGGGAGGTGGAAATTACCCGTATGACCGTATCGGATGTTATGGGCTTCGGGCGTCAGAAAGGTCATACGGAAACCTTTATGGGTAAAGAATACGATATTACTTTTACCCGCAAGGTTAAAATCGAAATTGCCGTTAATGATGAGTTTTTGGATATAACTATTGATACCATAGTCAAGGTTGCAAGAACGGGTAAAATAGGCGACGGTAAAATTTTCGTTTTGCCTCTTGAGGACGTTATTCGTATTCGCACGGGTGAAACCGGAAGCGAGGCGATTTAAGCGTTTCGCTTTTCTTATTCATATTCTTAAGGAGGAACAATGAGTTTGAATTTAAAGAAACTACAGAAATTTTCGGGACGCAATGGTCCCTTGTTACTTATAGTTATGGACGGCGTAGGTATCGGGAAAGAATATGAGGGTAACGCGGTCTATATGGCTAAAACGCCGATACTTGATAAACTTTTTAAGTCGGAGCTTTACACTCAACTTCAGGCTCACGGCACCGCCGTAGGGCTTCCATCCGATGAGGATATGGGGAACAGCGAGGTAGGGCATAACGCGCTTGGTGCGGGAAGGGTTTTTGCTCAGGGCGCTAAATTGGTCAATAAGTCTATCGAAAAAGGCGCTATTTTTGATACCGACGTTTGGAAAAATATCGTTTCGCAATGCAAAAATAAAAATTCCGCCTTGCATTTTATCGGGCTTCTTTCGGACGGAAACGTCCATTCGCATATAAACCATCTTTTTGCTATGCTTAATCGCGCGAAATCCGACGGTGTAGAAAAAGTCAGGATTCATACGCTTCTTGACGGGCGGGATGTGCCTGAAAAGTCCGCGCTGACATATATTGATATGCTTGAAAACGAGTTGCAAAAATTGTCGGCGGACGGATACGATTACCGTATCGCTTCGGGCGGCGGACGTATGGTTACCACTATGGACAGGTATTTTGCCGACTGGAGCGTTGTCGAAAACGGGTGGAATGCTCATGTTTTGGGCGAGGGGCGCGGGTTTAATTCTGCGCGCGAGGCTGTCGAAACCTATTACGCGGAGGACCCCGCTATCACCGACCAGTATTTGCCGTCCTTTGTGATAACCGAAAACGGCAAGCCTGTCGGGACCGTTGATGACGGCGATGCGGTTATTTTCTTTAACTTCCGCGGCGACCGCGCTATTGAAATTTCTATGACTTTTGAAAGCGCGGAGTTTGACTATTTCGACAGAAAACGTCGCCCTGACGTTATCTATGCCGGTATGATGGAATATGACGGCGATTTGCATATACCCAAGACTTACCTTGTAAACCCGCCCGTTATTGACAGGACTTTGGGCGAATATCTTTGCGACGAGGGGATTACCTCATTTGCTATTTCCGAAACCCAGAAATACGGACACGTTACTTATTTTTGGAACGGTAACAAATCGGGGTATATCAACAAAAATCTTGAAAAATACTTGGAGATACCATCCGATAAAATCCAGTTTGACAAAGCCCCGAAAATGAAAGCCTATGAAATTACCGAAAAGGTGATTGAGCTTTTAAAGAGCGGAGAATACCGTTTCGGGCGCGTGAATTTTGCCAACGGCGATATGGTAGGTCATTCGGGCGTTATGAATGCGGCGATTGTCGCGGTAGAGGCTGTTGATGAATGCGTGGGGCGTCTTATCGAGGTTGTAAACGAACTCGGCGGTATTACTATTGTTACCGCAGACCACGGTAACGCCGATGAGATGTGGACTGAAAAAAAGGGTGTCCGCTCACCTAAAACCGCGCATACTCTTAACCCTGTTCCGTTTATTATAGCGGATTCGGGGTATAACGGGGAATACGCGATGTCGAAAGTTGAGAAACCCGGACTTGCCAATGTCGCCGCAACCGTGATGAATCTGCTTGGGTTTGAAGCTCCCGCGGATTACGAAAAGTCTTTGATTACATTCAAATAGAGGCTTCCTTTAAATTATTTGGTCATTGAGCGTAGCCGAAATGACACATTGCGAAGTGAGCAAAGCGGGCATTTAGTAATCTTGCGTGTCCCCCGAGTTGCCCTGACGGAATGGAGGGCAGTATCAAGATGACAGCCAACGGCTTTCCTTGATACTTTTCACTTTGTGAAAAACTCGGGAAGCGGTGTTCGTGCTGTTATTCCCGACTGTGCTACCGAAGCGGATTCTTACGGGGTTAGACTGACGAAAGTATAATGGGAATGACACGCAGGAAGAGTCTCGGCGACCGCGCTTCGGCTTGCGAAATGATTTTTTAAAACTTATTCCTTTCTTATTATTGAGAAAATCGCGATTTAAAGTTATAATACGGAGTTTGCTAATTTCCTGCGCGGGAGTTTGATATTATGGAAGCATTATATAAACGTTACCCTAATCTTTGGGATAATTTAGTATGGTTACTATGGGCGGTAGGATATTCTTTGTGTTTTCCTGTCTATAATGCTACGCCTCTTATCTGGATAGTCTTTATTCCCGTTCTTGTTTATGCATACAGGATGCCGTTTCACAAGACGGTGCGGTATGCGTTTTTATACGGGCTGGTATTCTGGTGGCTGACTTTATTTTGGCTTGTGGCGTTCCACGAGGCGAGTCTTCCGTTCTTCAGTCCCGGGTATTCTCTGTATTTTGCTTTCTTTTTCTTTTTTATCGCCTATTACTCCAAAAAGGTCGGTAAATTCCGATGGATTATATTCCCATTGTTCTGGGTAAGCGTGGAATTATTGCGTTCGGTGGGGTATCTCGGTTTTCAGTGGAATCTTGTGGGTAATGTTTTATGGCGAAACCCGGTATTGCTTCAAAGCGCCGATATTTGGGGCGTGTGGGGCGTGAGTTTTATTATCCTTCTTGTCAACGGGGTTCTTGCAGAGGTTGTCGATAAATGGATTGATGATGGTAATATTATTGATGCGATTAAGAAAAAGAAAGCCCCGGTTATTATCTGCGTATCGGTTTTTGTCTTTAATCTGGTTTACGGGGTAATCACATACAACTATTACAAAAATATGAGCGAAAACGCGCCTAAAGAAAAACTTGCTCTTATGCAGCCGAATATAGGTTCGCATGACCCATGGTGGGCGCGTCGATGGGAAAACTATGCAATGATTTGGAAACTTCATGCCGATGCGATGACGTATCAACCCGATATGATTGTCTGGTCGGAAACGATGGTGCGTAATTATATCTGGCATTATCGCGAGTTATACCATCCGGATTCGGAAGTCAACCGTTTTAATGAGCGGATATTAAACCTTCCGTTTGAGTTTGACGTGCCTATTCTGTTGACTCATCCCGAAGTGCGCGACGGGAAAACATACAACTCCGCTACTTATATTGACCCTGAAATCGGGGAATATGAGTTCTACGGGAAAATCCATCTTGTTCCATTCGGGGAGTGGATGCCGTATTACCAGAAAATTCCGGTAGTTCGCGAGGTTTTAAGGCAGGCGGGAGCTGCCGCGTATTCTCCGGGTGAGGAGTTTAAGATATTTCAGTCAAGGCGAGCCCGTTTTGCCGTTCTTATATGTTTTGAAGACGTTTTCGGCGTGTTAGCCCGTCGGTTTGTCTTAAACGGCGCAAATTATTTCCTTAATACCACAAACGACGGGTGGGCTTACAGATGGCAGGTTGGGACACAACTTCCGTTGTGGCAACATGTTGCGGCTGTTGTTCCGGTAGCCGTTTCGGTAAGGCGCCCTATCGCTCGCGCGGTTAATACCGGCGTTACCGGCGTTTTTGACCTTAACGGCGATATGTCGATTTCACCCGTTCCTCTTTACGAGCGCGGGGTTTTTGTCGATGAGATTTCGATTATTGATGACAGCGTGCGGTCTATATATGTCAGGTTCGGGTTTATGTTTCCTTATATAGTTTTTTTTATCAGTTTTGCGATTATGGCTTATACGGTTTTGCTGCATAAAGACAAGGCAAAGCAGGGGGATTTATGAAGAAGAAGCGGGTTATATTTTGTAATATTGTAATTTGAGGAGATGATGAGGAGATTTGTTGAGTCCGATAAAATTGAGTATAAAAAAATATTAAATGATACTTTTGAAAAAGAAGTTGTTGCATTTTTGAATAGTAGAGAAGGGGGATGTATTTATATAGGAGTAGATACCAAAACGGATGTTGTTTTCGGGATTGAAAGTGTAGATGCCGTCCAGTTACAAATTAGTAATAGAATTCGAAATAACATTTTACCCTCAGCACTTGGCTTATTTGATGTATCACTTGAAGAAATGGAAGGCAGGAATGTTATAAAAACAATTGTAGCGGCCGGTTATGAGAAACCGTATTATATTAAAAAATATGGTATGTCCGAAAAAGGATGCTTTATTCGGAAGGGAAGTGCGTCAGAACCTATGAGTTCGGAAATGATAGAAGATTTGTTTTCTAAACGCGTTAGAAACACTATTGGCATACTTCAATCCCCGCAACAAAAACTTGGTTTTGAGCAGTTGAAAATATTTTATCAGGAAAACGGGGTTAATCCGAATGAGAAATTTATCCGCTCTTTGGAATTGTTGACTCAGGATGATAAATATAATTATGCAGCTTATCTATTGGCTGATAAGAACGGAATTTCTATAAAAGTGGCTAAGTATGACGGTATTAACCGTATTGACTTAGTTGAAAATAATGAATACGGTTACTGTTGTTTGGTTAAAGCTGCCAAAAATGTGCTGGAGAAATTAGATGTGGAGAATTCTACATACACTCAAATTACCCCGAAAGAGCGGTTACAAAAAAGGAAGGTTGATGAAACGGCTTTGCGTGAAGCGGTAATTAACGCTATAGTGCATAATGACTATTCTTATGAAGCGCCGCCTAAATTTGAGCTTTTTTCCGATAGAATTGAAATAACCTCAACAGGAGGACTTCCTTTCGGTTTGGGTAGAGATGATTTTTTTTCGGGGGTTTCCGTACCGCGTAACAAGGAGTTAATGCGGGTTTTTAAGGATTTGGAATTGGTGGAGCATCTTGGCTCGGGTATTCCCAGAATACTTGAAAAATACGATAAGTCGGTTTTTTATTTTGCCGACAGCTTTATAAGGATAGTTTTTCCTTTTACCGAAAGCTATGGAGTAACGGCAAAAAATATAAACCCAGAGTTACAGCCAGAGTTACAGCCAGAGTTACAGCCAGAGTCTCTGGAACAAAAAATTTTGCTTATTTTGAAAACAGGAGAATTTTCCAAAAGTGATATTTCAACGAGATTGGGGCATAAGCAAATTTCCGGCAGATTGAATGAAGTTATTAGGTCTTTGCTGAAGGAGGGGGTGATAGAATACACCATCCCGGAAAAACCTAATAGCAGATTGCAGAAATATAGATTGACTAAAAAAGCGAAACATCCTTTATTTAAAAGAAACGGAGAAATAAAATGAAGCATAGATTTAGATACTTAGAGACAATGCTCTATGAGTCCGATGCCGACCCTGTGGGTTTGCCCGACGGTGTAACTTTTCTAAGCGATACAAAAAACGACCTTCTCGATTCGGTTGTCGATAAAATATCACGAACTTTTATTAACGAGGGTTACGGTAAGGTTTTGCCCCCGATTTTTGAGTATTACGAAACCTTTGAGAAAGGTTCGGGATATAATATAGCGCGTAAGGCTTTCAGTTTTAAGGATAAGGACGGGAAATTGTTGTCGCTAAGGTATGATATGACCACCCCTATTGCGAGGATGATTTCAATGAAATATGATAAAGAAGACCTCCCTTTGAAGTTTTATTATCGCGGGGACGTTTTCAGGGAGCAACCTATCCATGCGGGAAAACCCCGCCAGCTTCGTCAGGTAGGCGTGGAATATATCGGCGAGGGGGATATTTGCGCGGATATTGAGGTTATAAATCTTGCAGGGCGTTCTCTTGCCGCTTTGTCCGATAATTACAAATTAGTTCTCGGCGATATCCGTCTTTTTAAAAATTTGGTGTCTCAACTGAAAATGAATGAATCGCAGACCAAGGCGGTTAGCGCCGCTTTCAATATCAAGGATACCGTTTCTCTCGAAAAGATTTTGGCGGACGTTGAAGGGATTGCCGACTACAAACGCTTTCTTTTAAAATTGCCGTATATGACGGGAAGTATTGAAAAGGTGCTTAAACTTATGGATGAGTTTTCGGAATTGGGGTTTGAATTTTATTATGAGCGATTGAAAAAAATTGTCGATGGTTTGGATAAAGATATAAAGAAAAACATTATAGTCGATATGGGTTTGGTAAAGGATTTTTCGTATTACACATCGACAACGATAGAGGGATATGTTGAAGGTGTGGGGTATCCCGTGGCGAACGGCGGACGGTATGATGAGTTGTTTCGCGCATTCGGCAAGGATTTCCCATCCATCGGGTTTGCTTTGGATATTAGTTATTATCAATATAAATAAACGATAAGGGGATAAAATGACAGCGGTAATACTCGGTTGCCAGTGGGGGGATGAGGGCAAGGCTAAGGTGGTGGATTATTTATCGGCGGATTACGGACTTGTTGTAAGGTTTCAGGGCGGCGCCAATGCGGGGCATACGGTTTATATTGACGGCAAAAAATATGTTTTCCATCTTGTTCCATCGGGAATACTTCGCCCCGATGTTAAAGTCTTGGTGGGAAACGGGGTCGTTATTGATATAGAGGAGTTTATTAACGAGGTTGATATGGTGGCGCGTGATGTTGACGTGAGGGGAAGGGTTTTTGTAAGCAACCGCGCTCATATTGTTATGCCGTATCATAAATTAATGGATAAGGCAAAAGAGGGCAAGTCCGGTGCCAAAATCGGGACTACTATGCGGGGGATTGGTCCCGCCTATGCCGATAAAATCGAACGTAACGGGATACGAATTTGCGACTTGCTTTCGGATAATCTTGAAGATAAAATAAAAGAAGCCTATGAGTTAAAGGAGTTCCTTTTTAAAAATTATTACGGGATTAGCGATATTCCGGGTGTTAGCGAGATGACCGACTACCTGCTTGGTTTTAAAGACAGATTGTCGGAATATGCGACGGACGGGGAAAGGCTTATTGCGGATTCGCTTAAAGAAGGAACAAACGTGTTGTTTGAAGGAGCGCAGGGGAGTTTGCTTGACGTGGATTTCGGGACATACCCCTTTGTTACATCATCAAGCACAATATCGGGAGGGGTGTTCACGGGAAGCGGAGTAGGGTATGTGGATAACCTTCGCGTTATCGGGATATTAAAAGCATACGCGACACGTGTCGGCATGGGTCCTTTTCCGACGGAGGATTTCGGCGAGGGCGGGGAGTTTTTGAGAAAAGAGGGCGGGGAATTCGGAGCCACCACCGGCAGACCGAGACGATGCGGATGGTTTGATGCGGTTTTGGCACGATATTCGCTGGGAATCAACGGTGTGGGGGAGGTTTTCCTTACCAAGCTTGATGTCTTGGACGGTGTCGGGTCTATTAAGGTATGCACGGGTTATGAGATAGACGGTAAAGTAACGGACTATCCGCCTGCATGCGCGGAGGAGTTGTCGCTTGTTAAACCGATGTATGTCGAATATCCCGGATGGGATGGGGGAGTCTCCGGGGTTTCGGATTTTAATAGATTACCAAAAGCCGCGCAAAGATATATTGAAAATTTAGAACTGTTAATTAACAGACGTATAACATATATTTCTACCGGCTGCGAGCGCAACGACGTTATTGTAAGATAAAAAATCGCTTAAAAATAAATAACTTTTCGGGGCAAATCATCTCAAATTAATAATTGAGCGTTTGTGCAGGAAGATTTAACCGTATGTGCGTAATGTGCATTGCAAGATGTTCATACGGCACAAGACTGTGCATTATTGTGCATTTTGATTTTCTATTACACATAAAATACTATGCTTTCGGAGTTTTTTATGAAAAACGGCGGACCTAATTTCAAATTCGACGACCTCAACTGGAAATATTCGCTTGAGGATTTGGACAGTTTTAAAGACCTTGCTCATCTTGTCCATATTTCTCTCTCTAAAATAAAGGAGAATATCAGCGGGGCGCGTCCCTATTTCTATGTCCTTCAGCAGGAGTTTCGCGAGTATCGCGAGGTTGTTCGCGAGGGGATATTTGCTATTCCCGAAGATTCCAGCCTTATTACCTACCTTGCTATTAAAAACGAGATTATCAACCGTGAGGATATGAGCAACGAGGATTTCTTTAAGCAAGCCGAGGAGGATGTCCTTGATTTCCTTTTTTCCAAAGAGCTTGCCGTCAATGTGTTTCTCCCGATAGTTTACCGTTTCCGTCTTTTGGGTTTTATCGCCGTAAGTCTCCATCGTAAAAACCATAACCTCAGCGCGGAGGAAGAAGTCTTTTTAACACTCTTAAAGGAATCGCTAAAGGTTAATCTCTACGCGGCGATTTTGATTGACAAGCGTTTCTACGAATTGCTTTCACTCGTTGATTTAAACAAGAAACTTGAGCAGTTTGAATACTACGAGGATGCCGTTCGGCATATCGCGGAGCTTGCTTTAAGTATAGTCAATTTCGATAAGGGGGTTTTCTATGAATACGATGCGCAAACCGATGAGCTTATTCCCCGCTCCTTAATCAATCTCAAGTCGGCGGATAACCTCAAGGTCGGCGAGAGTATTTCCGGCTATGTCTTTGAGAAACGCAAACCCGCCATTATCAACAACCTCAAGGAACACGTCTTTTTTAATGATATTAACAGGGAAAAATTTATCAAATTTTCGTTTATATCCATCCCGTTTGTCTCGGCGCGCAGGAAGTTCGGGGTTTTGACTATCACCAACAAGAAGGAACACGAGGAGTTCTCCGTTGACCATCTCTACCTCCTTCGCATAATCGCCTCGTTTATAGTTGACTATATCGACAACAAAAGTCTCTACGAGCTTCTTGAACGCAACTACTTTGAAACGGTCAGCGCTTTATCATCGGCGCTTGAAGCCAAAGACAAATACACCCG
This sequence comes from uncultured Brevinematales bacterium, assembly GCA_964591955.1. Lineage (GTDB taxonomy): Bacteria > Spirochaetota > Brevinematia > Brevinematales > CAZQBT01 > CAZQBT01. Next base: position 9,214 of record CAZQBT010000076.1, read on the forward strand.
CGGGCATTCGGAGCGCGTGATGTATTTTGCTATCGGTATCGGCGAGGAGCTTGGGCTTTCAAAGGATGCGCTCCGTAATCTCCGTTACGCCGCAGTCCTTCACGATATAGGCAAAATCGGCATAAGCGAAAGTATTATCACCAAACCCGGCAGGTTGAGCGACCACGAGTGGGAGGTTATCCAGTCCCACCCTCAAATAGGCGCCGATATCCTTGCCTCCATCGACTTCCTTAAATCCGCCCGCGAGTTTGTCCGTTTCCATCACGAGCGTTTCGACGGCACGGGCTACTACTCCAAGCAAAAGGAGGATTATCCGTTTGAGGCGACAATTATCGCGCTTGCGGACTCCTACGATGCTCTCACCAGCGACCGTCCCTACCGTAAAGCAATATTGCCCGAAGTGGCGATTAAGGAACTGAAAAAATCGGTCGGCAAACGGTATGACGCGAAGGTGTTTGACGCTTTTGTCGCTTTTTTGAAACGAGAGAAGATTTTACGCCACACCCTGCCTGTTTAAAGGTTTTTCACAACCGCCACACTTTGATTTGACTAATTTATCGTTTCGGTTTATTATTTTAACGATGAATTATTGTATCAGGGGAGTTCCGCCGTGGGTGAGAAAAAAAAACATACATATCAATCGGGGCAAACTAAATTTAGATGGTATATCCTTTGGTCTTTTCTGATAATTTTAGCTTTAGCTTTCACTGTAATAGTAACTTTTACTTTAGGACATTTAGTTGATATTAATAATTTTATAAAGATATTGAATTTATTAAAGGCTTCTTGGTTGTTTTATGTCGTTTTATCTATTAATATAGTCCTATTATGCTCGATTTTTTTCTACTGGATAGACAGGGAATTTGTTAATTTTCGCAGTCATTCTGCGCTTAAACTCAAGGATGATGGAAGGTATAAATACTCCCGCTCTAAAGAACATCTTAAACCCGAAGAGGATGGCTTCCAAAGAAGGAAACTGGCAGGCTACTACGCTACAGTTATTATGGGGCTAACCAAACCGCCTTATACCTTCGGGGTGGTTTCCGAATGGGGAAGCGGGAAAACCGTATTTATGAATTTTATGAAAGATGAGTTGGATGGAAAATATAAAAACGAATCTTTGACCGTCCGGGTGGATGCACTTAAATATGAAAAACTCTCAGATTTATCATTGGCTCTTTTAATAGAACTTGAGGAAGAGGCATCTAAACGAAAAGTCGGTTGTAGATTTAGATTCTTGGTGAGAAAGCTGATTTCTTATTTAGATGATTTTTCCGAGATAGGCGCTAAAACGAATTTCTTAAAAAGCGCCAATAAAATCATTAGCAGATTTATTAATGATTTCAATAAATTAGTTCTGAAAATCAAATGTAAAATCGGGTATGACGCAAAAATAATTTTCTTTATAGACAATTTAGACAGGGTAAACTCATCCCGCTTAATCCCTCTGTTGGATTCTATTCATACATTGTTTTCCAATGAAAACTGCGTTTTTGTTATAGCTATTGATATTGATGCAGTCGGGAACGCCATAAAAACCCTTTACGGCAATGACTGCGATATTTTGCCTCATAAATATATTGAAAAATGGATTGATAGTTTTATATTTTTACCGATGAGGTTAGACGCTTGGATTAAAGATGAGATTAAAAAGACTATAGAGCGTATGAAAGAAAATGAAGCGGTTTATCTTGATGATGCAATTGAAAGTTTTGGGAACTTTGTAAAAGATTTGATAGTTCAATCAAAAGTTAATAATGTAAGGAATCTTAACCCAAGTTTCCCAGCGAAGCGCGAAAAAGGTTAATTTTGGATAAATTTTG
>CAZQBT010000077.1:0-11010 GCA_964591955.1 uncultured Brevinematales bacterium
TAAAGGGAAGTTTCATTTTTGGAGTTACATAGGAACTCTTGGCTTTGGACGACAGGGTTAGATATTGCTCATCTCTCATACAACCAAATTGTTGATAGAATTTTAATTTTAACTTATGATACGGACATCATTCCTGCTTTGAAAATTGCACGAATAAATGGGTGCCAAATAATTTTCGGTCACTCTTCAGATGTGGTTCCAAATGTCAGCAAGTCTCTAAAGACCCATAGCGATATAATAAGAGAGGTTGAATTTTCAACTACATTTCCTTCGTTATCATCTTAATATTTACCATCCTCCCTTAATTTTCACCCCCGCAACATTTTAAAAATGCTCATTCATATAAGTTGTTTTTTTCGGAAATAAAGCGTCAAGAAACTCAAGTTTGGATTTATCGTTAAGCGTCAATTTTTCATACTTCGTAAGATAAGCAAACCCGCACACCCCCGTTACAATCAGGGAAAATTGATTAATATCGCACTCAAAATCGGGAGGCAAGGTATTGTCCTTTATGACTTCAAAACCCCCGTTTTTCACCGTAACCCTGAAAACCCCGTCATTCCATTCGGCGTGTTTATCGGTAATACGCATAGTAAATTCGCCTTCGCTTCCCGATATATCGGGAATTTCCCGCAGGAAGCCCGCGACATCGACAATTCTAATCATCATATTGGGGTCTATTTTTAAATTCCTGCGTGGGTTTTTTAGCTCAAATAATAACGGGTCATCTTCGGGAATACCATACCATTTGATGTTTTGGCATTCGGCGTTATGGAAATACGCAAACCGCAGAAGCTCCGCCCGCGCTGCGACATTTGAATATACCAATTCATAGATACAAAAATCGGAAAAAGGTTGTTTTTCGGGTTTCTTTTTTTCATAATATATATAACCCTTAAGATTATCGTCTTTATCAAAAACGCCGTATATATTATGTTTTAAAAATTTTATCCACAGGAATTTTGTATCCCACATTTTATTGCTTCGCAAAACAGCGCAGTTGTAATTCTCGATATACTTTTCGTAAACCGCGTTCATATCCGGAATATTGTCTTTATTCAACGGCTTAAAGCTATGGGAATTATCGCCGAAACCTTTGAGGTCTTCGCTTACAAGTTCAACCTGCTTTCGGACAAAGCCGATTTCCCATCCGTATTTGCGGTAAAACGCGTATTGAAAAGCATCAAGATAGGAAACAACCATTCCCATTTCCTTCATCTTGTTTAAAGTGAAACTCAACAGCTTTCCGACAGTGCCTTTATATCTGAATTCGGGCAGGGTTGCGACAGTAGTAATACCGCCCATTTTTATAGCGCGTCCGTTAAATGCCGCTTTATAATCCAGCAGTCCCAAAATCGCCATAAGAGTTTCGCCGTCATACGCCCCGAAACAGGTTTCCCATTCCAACGTGCCGTCTAAAAAGAGATTTAGCTTATCCTTATCGTGGAACTCATCGTAAAAACAGTAATAATCTATAAACTTAACTCTTTCGCGGTCTTTTTCCTCTACACGCTTGATTTTCATAAAACCCCCTTTTTAACCGTCGTTAAACTCCTGTAAAGATTTAACACCGATAGTCTCCCGCTTTTGAGCCTCAAGCGCCTGTGCCGTAGCGATAATAGCCTGCACTGTGGTAACAAGCGGAATCCTGAACAAAGTCGCGGTCTTTCGGATATATGTATCATCTATATGAGCCTGTTGTCCTATGGGTGTATTGAATATAATATCAATCTTTCCGTTTTTAATCTCGTCGATAATATCGGGTCGCCCCTCGTCGAGTTTAAAAATGTTTTCGCAAGCGATACCGTTTTCACGTAAAAACGCCGCTGTGCCTTCGGTAGCGATAATATTATAACCAAGCGAGGCAATTTTTTTCATAGGTTCAATAACACCCGCGCGGTCTATGGAATTAATACTTACAAGGATATTCCCGCTTTCAGGCAAATCCATCCCCGCGCCAATCTGCGACTTCAGAAACGCCTTGCCGAAATTATCGTCAATACCCATAACCTCGCCCGTCGATTTCATCTCGGGACTAAGCAAAGCATCCACGTCGGGGAATTTATTAAACGGAAGCACAACCTCTTTAACTGCAATATGCGGGGGTTCGGTATATTCGCATAGCCCCTCTTTGCGAAGTTTTAACCCGACCATAGTTTTAGATGCAATCTTAGCCCAGGGAATTCCCGTTGCTTTGCTGACAAAAGGCACGGTTCGGCTTGAACGGGGGTTTACCTCAATAAAATAGACCTCGCCGTCCTTAACGGCATATTGTATATTCATAAGCCCGATAACGTTAAGCTCCTTGCCCATAGCGATAGTCTGACGCTCAATTTCCGCAATAATCTTTTTGTCGATAGTGATAGGGGGTAAAACCATAGCGCTATCGCCCGAATGGACACCTGCTGCTTCAATATGCTGCATAATACCCGCGACAACGACATCTTCGCCGTCGCCCACCGCGTCAACGTCAATTTCCTGCGCATTTTCAAGGAATTTATCAATAAGCACTGGTCCCTTGCGTAAAGCATCCGTTTCATTGGCGATATAAGAACGAAGCTCATCCTCGTTATAAACAATCAGCATTGCGCGCCCGCCGAGAACGTAAGAGGGGCGTGCTAAAATCGGGTAACCGATTTTTTCGGCGACTGCAAGAGCCTCATCAATACTGCGGGCGGTGGCGGACTGAGGCTGTTTAAAGCCGAGTTTTTCGATTAATTCGCGGAAACGGTCGCGGTCTTCGGCTATATCTATGGCATCGGGGGAGGTGCCGAGTATATTAACCCCCGCCTCTTTAAGCGAAAGCGCGAGATTTAACGGTGTCTGCCCGCCGAACTGAAGCACTACCCCGACAGGTTTCTCTTTCTCGTAGATATTCATAACGTCCTCAAAAGTCAGAGGTTCAAAATAAAGTTTGTCGGAAATATCATAGTCGGTTGACACGGTTTCGGGGTTGGAATTAACCATAATAGTCTCATACCCCGCCTCGCGAAGCGCCATTGAACAATGCACACAGGCATAATCAAACTCAATACCCTGTCCGATACGGTTAGGTCCGCTACCCAGAATCATAATTTTTTTGTTGTCGGTAGGAAACGCCTCGTCCTCATCCTCATAAGTGGAATAGAAATACGGGGTTTTCGCCTCAAACTCCGCGGCGCATGTATCGACAAGTTTATAAGTCGGTTCTACGCCCAAAGACTTCCGATACTTGCGCACCGAAAGCTCGGTTTCGTTTCCGCTTAAAACCTCGGCAAGTTGTGCATCCGAAAAACCGAACTGCTTTAATCGCTTCATCTCGGATTTATCAAAACTCTTTAAATCACGTCCTTTAATCGAGGATTCCGTATCAACAATTTGCTTAATATTATGAAGAAACCACGGGTCAATCGCAGAGAGCTTAAATATTTCATCAACGGAAAATCCTACGTTAAACGCATCCTTGATATAAAGTATGCGGTCAGGCACCGGAGTGCGAAGTTTTTCCGGTATAACCTTGCGAATTTCATCATCGGAAATACCGGGCTTGCCGAACATAGCGTTATTAAGCCCGTTATAATCGCGTTCAAGGGAACGTAAGCCCTTCTGCAAAGCCTCTTTGAAAGTCCTCCCGATAGCCATAGTCTCGCCGACGGACTTCATCTGGGTTCCAAGCACGGGTTTGGTGGTTTTAAATTTCTCGAAAGTAAAGCGGGGGATTTTTACCACAATATAGTCGATAGTGGGTTCAAAAGAAGCCGGGGTCTCTTTGGTAATATCGTTGGGGATTTCATCAAGGGTATAGCCCACGGCTAATTTTGCGGCAAACTTAGCGATAGGAAATCCGGTTGCTTTGGAAGCAAGCGCGGAACTCCTTGATACGCGGGGATTCATCTCGATAACGACAACCTCGCCGTTTTCGGGATTGACCGCGAACTGTATATTAGAGCCGCCGGTATCAACGCCGATTTCCCTGATAATGGCGATGGAGTAATCGCGCAGCCGCTGATACTCAACATCGGTAAGGGTTTGAACGGGAGCGACCGTAATAGAATCCCCCGTATGAACACCCATCGGGTCAAAGTTTTCAATGGAACAAACAATAACAACGTTGTCGTTTTTATCGCGCATAACCTCAAGCTCATATTCCTTCCATCCGAGAAGCGAGCGGTCAATCTGCACCTCATTTTTGATACTTAAATCAAGCCCCTTTGCGACAATTTCGGCAAACTCCTCCCTGTTGTATGCTATACCGCCGCCGGTGCCTCCGAGAGTGTAAGCGGGACGGATAATAGCGGGAAAGCCTATTTCGTCGATAGCCTCCTCCGCCTCTTTAACCGAATGAACAATAACGCTGTCTGGAACTTTAAGCCCGATACGACGCATAGCCTTGTTAAACTCATCGCGGTCTTCGCCCTTGATAATGGCATTATAGTTAGCGCCTATCATCTCGACACCGTATTTATCCAAAACGCCCGCTTCATATAGTTTAACCGCGGTATTAAGTCCGGTTTGCCCTCCGAGTGTCGGAAGCAGGGCATCGGGACGTTCTTTTTCTATGATTTTTTCAACATATTCGGGGGTAACCGGTTCGACATAGGTTCTGTCGGCGATTTCGGGGTCGGTCATAATGGTAGCGGGATTGGAGTTTACAAGCACAACCTCAAAACCTTCTTCTTTGAGAGCCTTACAGGCTTGAGAGCCGGAATAGTCAAACTCACAGGCTTGTCCGATAACGATAGGACCAGCGCCTATAATCAGGATTTTTTTTATGTCGGTTCGTTTAGGCATATCATCTCCTTATTTTATATTAAATTGTAATCAAACGCTTAGTATCTACCCCTGATTATTATGCATTATTCGGCGTTACCGAAAGGTATTCCTGAATTCGGATTTTTCCGGTAACGGATTTACGAAAGCCTAATCGAAAAGGCGTCTTCGTATCACACGCCAACCTGTAACCGCATCATTAAGGGTGCGATTACGGGTATAAAGATTAATCCATATATTATAAAGCAAAACGGGAAAATTGTCATTTTTTTATCGACAGGATAAAATAAAACGACCGCCCGGAAGAGCGGCCGTTTTTTTTGAAGGTCGGTATGGGCTTTATGCCACGTTGACTTTAATCTTGCGGGGTTTAGCCTGCTCGCTTTTTGCAAGTTCAAGGGTAAGAACCCCGTTTTCGTATCTCGCGTCGATTTTCTCTCGATTGACCTTGTTGCCTATACGGATATCCCTTCTGTAATCGTTCATAGTAAACTCGGATTCAACGAGCTTCCAGTTCTTGTCGGGTTCGGGGACTTTACCGGTTATGACAAGGGTATCGTTTTCAACGCTAATTTCTATTCCGTCCTTTGTTGCGCCGGGCATATCGGCTAAGATAATATATTTGTCGTCCGTTTCATAAATGTCAATCGGCGGAACAAGATATTTTTTTTCGGTCATTTTAAACCTCCTTTCTATTTTACTTTTACTTCAATTTTTTTAGGCATAGACTTTTCGCTTTTAGGCAGATGCACAATAAGCATCCCATGCTCAAACTTAGCGGTTATCTTTTCAGTGTCGATGTCTGCAGGCACGGTAAAGCTGCGCGAGTAATCAAAATCTACGGTCTCCTCGCGAAGAACTTTGGCATCCTTAAACTTTGACGTGTCCTTAGTCCTTTTCGTCTTTATAGTGAGGATGCCGTTGGAGAAATTCAAATCAATGTCATCGTTTTTAACCCCGGGTGCATACATCTGAACCACAAAACCCTTGTCGCTTTCATAAACGTTGGCTCTTGCAAAATTATCCAACCTGCCCTCGAAAATAGACGGAGAAAACACCTCATCCACCAGCCTTCTCAAAGTATCCATTTCGTAAATAGGATTGAATACCATTTTGACCCTCCTTAATCTGTATTTTTTTGTATTCACTATATATACAGCAAGGTGCGTGCCAAAACGGGTGAAAAGCGTCGAAAGACGGCAAATATAATTTATTGTTATGTAAAGAGATAGAAAAAGGGCGGGCAATACGTGTGTGGCTTTTTGGTTTTGTGGTATGTCAAAAAGACACAATTCGTGTTCGCGGATAAAATTTAGACGATTCCTTTTTACACAAAAATTTTTAAGATTTTTTCTTAGTGTTTCAAAGAGACTTAGATATCAAACTGAGGCGGGCTTGAGAACGGATAAACGGGATTCTCGATAGTAAACCCCTCCCCTCCGAGATATTGAACGGGTTTCCCCTCTATATAGAAAAACACCGCGTCAACGGTATCAAACTGGGTGGCGGTATGAACAACCTGATAAACCTGAACCCTGTATCCGATAAGCCCGTAAGTGTTGAAATTAAACTCGTTTGAGAAATCTATATGAGCGATACGGTTTTCTATCCATACCCGCCTGATCTTTACGCCCTGCGGTATGATATTTATATAATCCCCCGAAGGTCTATACGCGACCAATTTTTCGATAGTGTCCTTTAAAATGGTTTGACTGCGCTTTATTTCCATATCGACGGGAAGCAATTTAATCGCATTAACGGCTCTCCCGCCGACATAAATCCTGACCTTTATAATCCCATTTTGCGTTGCCTGCGAGGTATCCTCGCTGCCGGATTTAACGGAAACATCCTTTTCTCTATCCTTTGAGATATTTAAAAATTCTGCGGCAATTTCGCTTAAAGATTTGTCTTTTGATGTTTCCCCGCTAACGCCGTTATCTTTATCCTTGCGTCCTGAAAAAAGATTAACGCCTTCTTTCTGCTGAAAAAGCGTATTGGAATATGCAATCGCAAGAGCAATAAGCCCCGCGCTTATAAGCCATACAAGAGGGGTATATTTGCCGGAACGTTTCTTTTTTTTTCGCGAAGACCTTGGACGTTTACTAACAGGCATAGCCTAAGAAATTTCCTCTTCTTTTTTTAAAATAAGTTTATAAAAATCCTCGTTGGAAGAAATTCTCATCAGGGCTTTGCCTATGTCGGTTTTTTCGTGTATCTCTGCGATAAGACGCAAAACCTCAAGTTGTTCGTGCGGACTGTATTCATCCGATGTAACCGCGCCGAAAAACAGGTGGGATGGTTTCTTGTCATAGGCATCAAAATCCTTGCCGTCGGGGTCGTAAATAGCGACAAGATGAATCCCGTCAATACGCGGACTTCTTCCGTGAGGGATTGCAAGCCCGTTCCCGACACCGGTAGAACCCTTGCGTTCCCGTTCTTTTATAGCGGCATACGCATCCTTTTTATCAATCGACTTATGCGTTACCGAAATAAACTCTGCAATTTCCTGCATTATATCTTCTTTTGTTTTTGAATTTAAACCTATCTTTACATACTCCGGTTTCAATAAATCCGAAAGTTTCATTTTTACCTCCAAATCGCGTAATCAAACCAAAATCCACCTAATTATTATAAATAAAAAGGAAATAAAATACAAACCTTTAAAAGGAAAAGTTTTAGTTAATTCGGGTAAAATTTTTATCCGGGATTTTTGCGGGACTAAATTTCATTATCTATCTTTACACCCGTTCCCGAAACCGAACTTCCGTAAAAATCAAAAAATTCCTTCATTGTGTGAAGATGACGGACATTCTGGAGCAAAGCCGCCTCGTGCATTTTATAAGAATAATCCTCTCCTTTTAAAAAATCCTCTATATATTTCAGGCTGATTTTCTTTTCCTTGCAGAAACCCTCCACAGCTTTAAGTATCTCCTCACCGTAAACCAAAAACGTGTGAGGCTCTATCTCGATAATCTTGTTTTTAAAGTTCTCCTTTACCTGAGAGGAATCCTGTGAATAAAGCTGGATTATTTTGTAGTTATCGAGACGGTTTATATCAAGACTGTCGATATAGTTTTCAATGCCGTTTATGACGTTATCCGGTATCTCGTGCTTGGAATGCTTTTTCAGGAATTTGAGTATTTCGTTCTTTTTTATACCATAGGCAAAAGAACGGTAGATAGACTCGCGGGTAATCTTGAAAATTGAAATGGTTTGTATGGTAACCGGTTCCGCGATAAGCGCAAGTTTGAATAATATCTCCGGTTTAAGATAAGGCTCAACTATAACCTCAAAATTGGTTTCTATTATAAAATGTCTTTGCTTGAAATCGCCGCTAAAGTCCTTATTGTTAAGCAAAGATGCGTGAGGCTCGTTCATAATAATATAGTCCGTCCCGATAGAAATATGCCCCTCGCGCTCTTTTTTTATTACCGCGATACTTTCAGCCTCAAGCGTTTTTACGAAAAACGCGAACTTAATCTCCTCCTGCTTCAACAGTGCCTTTAGATTCTTTGTTTCATTCTTTAAAAAGAGGTAGGTCTCGTTATTCAGATGGTAAAAAAACAACTCGCGAAGCGGAATACATCGTTTCTGATTGGCAAGAATTTTTAAGGTCATAAAATAGCTTTTCTTGAAATCAAATTTGTTCATAAAATCGTAAAGGAAGACGATAAAAAGTTGCTCATTAATGGAAAGCTCAAGTATCCTGTCCAATATGCATTTATTGATAATAATGCGGTTGTTGAGCTTCTCGAAAAACCCGAAACGCGACAGTTTTTTTATTACCTTTTCTATGCGTTCTCCGTCGGCAAAATCCGAAAAGAAATCCACCATCTTTACGAAATCTATTTTATGAATTTCGTTATTCTCGGAACTTCGAGGCGAATTGGTTATAATATACGAAATAAACCCTGCAATTAAGGTAATATACTGGTAATTGGAAAGGGTTTCGCGTATCTCCTCGCATTCGCATATATCCTCAATTTTGCACCCGAATTCCTCTTCTTCTATAAATTGGGCAAGATTTTTAATAATAGCGGGAGGAGAAAACAGCAGGTTATGCCTTTTCAGACGCTCAAATTTATAAATCAAAAACTTGGATAAAAGACTATCCACCGCTTTGCGCAAACTTTGATAATCCTCTTTGAAAATATGAGAAATTATATTCACAGTGGAATCTATGTTTTCATAGACTATCCACCCGTAGCCGTTATGCATCACGTAAAGGATTAGTTTTTCGTATTTATCAAGGCTTTGGTAAATAGAAGAGACATTGTCCGCGATATAATCGGAAACCCGTCTTAAGCGGGAAGAGTTCTCATCGGTATCAAACGATACTTCAATGTCCTCATTTAAAAAATACGCCAAGACCTTCTTTATTAAATACGGTTCGTTTTCTATCATCCAAGTCAAAACCGTCTCGTTATCGACGGCTACGTTCCCGTTACCCTTGTACATAAAAAACTCCTAAGCCTGAGATATTATTTGCGGGGAAGAAATTCAAACTCTTTTTCTTCAAGAGGTTTGCGGGTTTCAAGCCAGTTTAATATAGTATATTTATACCCCTGTTCAAGAAGGAAAAGCTGTCGCTTTCGTGAAAAGTCTTCTTCGACCGTATCCTTAGATACAAGAGCATAAAAATACGCCCGACCCGAATCGGGACGCAAAATTCTTCCCAAACGTTGTGCTTCCTCCTGTCGCGAACCGAACACCCCGGATATCTGGATTGCCACGTCCGCAGACGGAAGGTCTATCGAAAAATTCCCTACCTTGGATATTACAAGCACCCTGATTTTACCTTCCCGAAATTTATCGAAAATCTTTGAACGTTCGGGATTCGGGGTATTCCCCGTTATAAGCGGCGCATTAAGATGTTCCGCTATTTCTTTCAATTGGGTCAAATAATGACCTATTACGAGTATATGGCTGTCTTTATGTTTTTTTACAAGACTTTCCGTAATAACGCTTTTGCGCGGGTTTTCCGATGCTATACGGAATTTCATCCTGTTGTTGGAGTTCCTGTAAAGCTCATAGGAATCCCCGTTTAACGGTATCCTGATTTCAAAACAAAACGCTTCCGCTATCCATCCCTCTTTCTCAAGGCTTTTCCACGGATACTCAAATATTTTAGGACCTATCAGCGTAAACACCTCGCTTTCAAGGTTATCCTCGCGCACTAACGTTGCGGTAAGCCCCAGTCTTCTTTTGCTTTGTATCGCGGTTGTCATCCTGAAAATCGGAGCCGGAAGTATATGCACCTCATCGTATATTATTAACCCCCAGTTTTGGCGGGTGAAAATATCCATATTCTTAAAATTCTTATCCCCGCTCTTGCGGTAGATAAGCATATTGTATGTTGTAACGGTAATGGGACGAATACTCTTTTTATCGCCGGTGTATTCCCCGATGTCCTCATCTTTTAAAGTGGTTTTATCCATAAGTTCGCGTTTCCATTGCTTTACCGAATCGACACTCGTGGCAATAATAAGCGTATATTCCTGTATATCCTGCATTATACCGATACCGACAACGGTCTTACCCGCGCCGCAAGGCAGAACAATAATCCCGCTTCCCTCTCTCCATTTGGCGAAACTATAAACCGCCTCCGACTGGTAATATCTCAATGCGAAGTCCTTTTTCTCAAGGGTCTCCCTGCGAAGCTCGAAATTTATGGCGTTTCCTTTGTCGAAACCCGCAATATCGTGAACCGGTATAAGATGCTTTATAAGCATCGACTTAACCTGCCCCCTGAATTTAGCGGGAATAACAAAACCGGTTTCATCGGACCCGGTAATATGTTTTTCAACAAACTGGGCAACGCGCGCACGGATTTTTTTGTCCTCAACCTTCAAAACGAGGTTTTCGCTGTCCAACCGTTCTATTACTACCTTCCCGTAAGAAGAAAAATGGCGTTTTATATATTCGATAACGTTTTTGGGAATATCGTATTTTTTATATTGGTCGAGTATGTTTAAGATTTTTTCAAGCGCCATACCGTTAGCCGCAGCATTCCACAGGGAAATCGGGGTTATCCTGTAAAAATGTATATGCTCGGGGGTTTTAATTAGTTCGGAAAACGCAATGATTTTCTTTCTTACCTCGTCAAAACGTGGGGAATGCGTATCCAGTAGAATCGTTTTGTCCGCCTGGACTATTATAACCTTGCTGTTACCCATATAGACTAAACCTCATTATAGAGTCGGTTAAGGATATATATTCTAACGGATAAAATCAATTAAGTCAATTATAAAGCGTCAAACC
>CAZQBT010000078.1:0-10823 GCA_964591955.1 uncultured Brevinematales bacterium
TAAATCTAAAAATACCGAAAAAGAAAATTTTGATATGGAAAAATACCGAAGTCTTCAAAGCAACGATAAAAAAGTTGCATATCTTCGCGCAAAGGCGATTGACAGTCTTATTAGTCAGTGCGCGAGTGTTTTTATGAATAAAGAGAAAGAAATTATGCGGGGAGCTTTCGACAAATCGCTTATTGATTTAACCGATGCAAACCGATTTGTAGAAAAGATACTTGATGTAACTATTCGTAAAGTCTATAACCTTCGCGCGGCTTTGGGAATAGAACTCGCGGGTTTTAAGATTATTACGGGGTTGCTTGAATCATTTGCGCCTATACTATTGAGGAATGAAACCAAAAAAAACGAAAATCTCTTAAAAATGGTGCCGACCCAGTTTAACCTTAAAGACGGTTCAATATATGACCGCGTGATGAATCTTACTGATTTTATCGCGGGGATGACCGATTCTTACGCGATGTCTTTATATAAAACGCTTACCGGAATCAGCCTTCCGGAAACCTACTAAGGAGCGAGCTATGGAAGAACAAATTAAAATCATTAAAGCCTTGTCGGACCCGTCCCGTTTAAGAATTTTTACGCTTCTATATATAAAGCCTCTCTGCGTATGTGAAATTGAATCCATTATCAAAATCAACCAGTCCAACGCATCAAGACATCTCCAGCGTCTCAAAGATGCGGGTCTTGTCCGATACGAAAAACAGGGGCAATTCGTTATCCATACGGTCGATAAAGAAACCCTGCAAAACCATCGCTTTTTAGAGCATCTTATTGCCGAAACAAAAACCATTCCTCAAATCAAAGAGGATATTTCTTTGCTTGAAAAAATTCCCGATATGAAATGCAATTCGGATAAGTAAATTCCAATTAAAAAAATTGTTTCTTTAAATTTTCGCTAAAATATGTTATACTTCTATTATTATAAATATGGAGAAGGTGTATGTGTGGAATAGTGGGATATATAGGTTATAGAGATGCCAAAGAGGTATTGCTTGATTCGCTCCAAAGACTTGAATATCGCGGATATGATTCATCGGGATTAGCGATGATAGACAGCGAAAATAATATGATTGTCCAAAAAGAAGTCGGCAGAATAAATACACTTCGCAACGAGGTATATAAAAATTTTGCGAATATGCAATTTAAAATCGGGGTGGGGCATACCAGATGGGCAACTCACGGAGGGGTTACGCGTGAAAACGCCCATCCCCATACGGATACAAAAAAGCGTTTTGCGGTAGTGCATAACGGTATTATAGAAAATTATACGGTCTTAAAAAAAATACTTGAGGAAAAGGGACATAAATTCCATTCTCAAACCGATTCCGAAGTGTTGGTTCATCTGATAGAAGAATTTTATAAAGAGGATGAACGAAATCTCCAGTCTGCGGTAGTCGAGGCGCTAAAACTCGTTGAGGGAACTTACGGGCTCGCCGTGATAAGTATAGAAGAACCATACAAAATAGTCGGAGCGCGTAACGGAAGCCCTCTTGTAGTCGGTATCGGCGAGAAGGAAATGTTTTTTGCATCCGACGTAAGCGCAATTATGCCATACACAAAAAACGTGGTTTATATAGATGATAAAGAAGTAGCCGTTATCAAATCCGAAAAATATAAAACCTACACGTTGGACTATGAAAGAATTGAAAAAGACGTTTCAATAGTGGACTGGGATGTTGAGGCTATCACGAAGAACGGATACGAAACCTATATGCTGAAGGAAATATTTGAACAACCCGAAGCAATAAAAAATGCGCTTCGCGGACGCGCTATTCCCGAAGAGGGAACAGTCAAATTCGGCGGGCTTAATATGACGGAAAATGAAGCACGCAATATTAAAAAAATCACAATCCTTGCCTGCGGAACAAGTTGGCACGCCGGGCTTATAGGAAAATATATTATAGAAAGATTCGCGGAAATTCCCGTAGAGGTCGATTACGCATCGGAATTCCGTTACAGGAATCCAATTATTACAAAAAACGACCTCGTTATCGTTATAAGCCAAAGCGGGGAAACTAAAGATACTCTTGAAGCAATGCACGAGGCTAAACGCAAGGGCGCTCGCGTTATAGGTATGACCAACGTAGTCGGCAGCACAATCGCTCGTGAAAGTAACGGCGGTATTTATCTCCATGCGGGACCCGAAATCGGGGTCGCATCCACAAAAGCGTTTGTAAATCAGCTTGTAACGCTGATACTTTTTGCGGTATATATAGCCCGCCTGAAAAATATGCCTCTATACCAAGGCGAAAAATTGCTAAACGAACTCGCATCTATACCGACAAAAATTGAAACCATCCTTTCCCAAGCGGACAAACTAAAGAAAATTGCCGAAAAATATATCGACCGCGCCAACTTCCTTTACTTAGGTCGCGGCTTTAATTTTCCTATCGCCCTTGAAGGGGCTCTCAAATTGAAAGAAATTTCCTATATCCACGCCGAGGGCTATCCCGCAGCCGAAATGAAACACGGACCTATTGCTCTTATAGATGAAAATATGCCTGTCGTTTTTATTGCCCCAAATGACCCTCTCTATGAAAAAATCCTGAACAACGTCCGCGAAGTTCATGCGAGAGGCGGAAAAATTATCATTATTACCAATGAGGAAAAAGGCGAAATATCGAAATTCGCAGACGATGTCTTTATCACTCCTCAAACTATAGACGAGTTTTCTCCTATGCTCAACGTTATTCCGCTCCAACTTATAGCTTATTATATCGCTATTGCAAAAAATCTTGACGTGGATAAGCCTCGCAACTTAGCCAAAAGCGTAACCGTTGAATAGTTTTGTGCTAAAAATAAAGTCGCTAATGTGAGTTAAAAATAAAGTCGCTAAAAAACATCGAAAGTGAAAAATAGTCGCTAAATATCTGAAAAATGAAAATAAACTTGATAAATTTTAAATTTTATGCTACAATTATTCATGCAAAGGGTAAAAAAACCTATCAGCGAGAAACGCATATCCGATTATATCAAAAAAGGATATGCCGATAAGCATGGTTTAGAGTATAAGCCGTGGCTTGATGTTCGCTCGTTTTCATCCAAAGGAAGAGTATCACGGATTTTTGGATGGAAAACTCAACGGATACATCATTTATTGTCATCTCTTGAAAAATTTTATTTTCTGCTTTTGGAATGGGAGGATAGTATAATTGACATTCGGGAACAATATCCGCTTATCGATATGGAGTTATCGTTATCAATTTCCAAATATGTGGGAATAAAAAATTTATATTATACAGGCAGCAACCTGCCGAGGATTTTCACAACCGACTTCATGGTTACAAAAATAGACGAAAACGGAAAGAAAAAGGATTTTGCTCGGACTTTAAAATATGCTGCAGAACTTGAAAGAGATATAATTATTGAAAAATTTGAAATAGAAAGAAGGTATTGGAAAGAAAAAGACATAAACTGGAAAATAGTCACGGAGAATGAGGTTTCAAAAATAAAAGCCCGAAATATAGGATGGTTACATTCTCATAAAAGTTTAGATATTTTCATGGATTACGAAGGCAACATTGATGCCTTGCCGGCTGCTTTAATTGATGCATTAGCCAAGTATTCGGGTGAGCCGATTAAGGATATATTGAATAGATTTGATAGTCGGAAAAAATTGAAAGAAGGCACTGCATTAAAATTGCTAAGACATTTACTGGCAAATAAAGTAATTAAAGCGGATATGGATAAAAAGATTGATTTAGCCCTTACAACAAAGGAATTTATTTTAACGGAGTAACCATGGATATTTTTGTGAATAATTTGCTTCAGAGCGAAAATGAAGGCGTAAAAACTATCGAAAGAGTTTTGTGGCGTGACAGGGATTACATTGTTACAATTGACGTTTTTGGCAAAAGAGCATTACCTAAAATTAGACCAGTTAAAATAATTAATCAACAATTAGAAGAAAACGAAATTGAGATAATTGACGACGAGCCATATTTTGAATTATATGTAATGGCACTTGATGAAAAAAGGTTGAATGATACTTATGTTGCTATACAAAATAATGCGTGGAATCTAATCAAAGAAGCCGTAAAGCTTGAACCGGATATTTATTTGAAAAGAAAAAGAGGAAAAATTGTTCAGGAGATAGTCAATGAATATAATGTTCCGGCGGTTTCAATTTATAAATATTTGAAACGCTATTGGCAGCGGGGGAAAACAAAAGTAGCATTACTTCCCGATTATTTTAGGTCCGGTGCAAAAGGAAAAGAAAGAAAATCCGGAGATAGAAAAAGAGGTCGTCCAAAAAAGACACCATGTCCGTCCGGAGAAGGTATTAACATTGATGATAATATAAAGAATATTTTCAGGGTTGTAATAAACAGATATTATCATACGAGACAAAAGAACTCTTTTAAATTAGCTTATGAACTAATGGTCAGGGAATTTTTTTCCGAAAAAATTATTCTTGAAGACGGTAGCGAAAAATATAGGATTTTTCCGGCTGGAAAGCTTCCTACCCTGCCCCAATTTCGGTACTGGTATAAAAAAGAATTTAATATAAAAAAACACATATCACTGAGAGAAGGAAATCATAAATATAATTTATTAAACAGAGAAATAACCGGTAAGGCAGATGAAAATATATTTGCTCCTGCAATGGAGTTTCAGATTGATTCTACCCCGGCTGATTATAATATAGTATCAAGCTTTAATAGAAACGATATCATAGGACGTCCTTGCGTTTATCTTGTTGCTGATAATTTTTCAAGAATAATTGTTGGATTATATATTGGATTAGAGCATCCATCCTGGGCGTGTGCATCAATGGCTCTTTTAAATGCTTTTACAGATAAAGTTTCGTTTTGTGAACGCTATGGTATAAGTATTTCAGAAGACGAATGGCCTTGTTACCACTTATCGGATGTCGTCCTTGCTGACGGGGAGTTAATAAGTAAATATGCTGATAATTTACCCGAAACTTTGAATATTACAGTTGATGTTACACCGGCGGGCAGACCTGATTACAAATCAATAATAGAAAGGAAATTTGGATCTGTTAATACCGTTTTAAAGCGATTTACGCCTGGATATATAGATAAAACCGAGTTCAGAAATTATCCTGAAAAGGCAAAGTTAAATTTGGATGAATTTTATAGGATGGTGATAACTACAATATTAGAACATAATAAAAAATGGATAGAAGGTTATAAAGTATGTGACGAAATGATAGCCGATGGAATAAATCCCGTTCCTATCGAATTGTGGAAGTGGGGGATTAAAAACCGCTCGGGAAGGTTACGCACCTTGGATGAAAGGACTATAAAATTGAATTTACTTCCCCGGGCTAAAGCTTACGTTCGCAAAGATGGAATAAGATTTAAGAATTTGAGATATATATGCAATAAAGCAATTGAAGAGCAATGGTTTGCGCGGGCAAGGAGCAAGAGAGGTTGGGAAGTTAAAATCGCATATGATCCAAGGAGCATGGATTCAATTTTTGTGCAGGGTCTAAAAAACGGTAGTTATGAAAAATGTGATTTAATTTCCGGTGAGAACGGCAGAGGTAAAACATTTGATGAATTAGAATACTACGCGGAAGTCCTGGAATATGAAAGAAAAAAATATCGTCAAAAGGAGCTTCAAACATCAATCGACACAATTACTATACAAAAAAATATAGTAAAAAATGCTGAAAAAATTTGTAAAGAGGATTATGATAACAATTTGTCTAAAACCGCGAGAGTTAAAGCCATAAAAGCTAATAGGAAAAATGAAATTAAAAGACAAGCTGAAATAATTAATATTGACAGAAAAAATCCGCAGTTAACCGGGGAGTGTAACGACATAGACATAGAGCACAAGGAAAAAATATATGATGAAATAGCCGGTTTTATAGAGAAAAAGATAAAAAAGGATGTGAAAAAAAATAATGAAAGAGAGCAAATATAATGACAATGTAGTAAAAGCAATTTATACTGATCCAATATTACCGGAATATAGGGGGAACCCTTTAATTGAGGCTTTGCCGCCTATTTGGAATAGAGAAGAAATATATGAAAATATATTGTATTTACCTCCTTTCAATAAAAAGGAAAAAGAATTAGATCGACCATTTCTGTTGCATTGTTTAAAAAGAATAACCCGGCAACTTTTTATACCTATGCCGATACATTTTGAAATAGAAAATCGTATATCCTATGTTATTCGCCAAGGTTATATTTTACGAAACCTGTTATCGCCGAATCAAGCATCTGATTTGCAGGAACTTCATAAAGCGGTTAAAATTCGGGATTCCAGATTCGATAAGATATGTTTGTCAGATACAGCAACATCCGGATTTTCAGTCGTAGGTTACTCCGGAGTTGGAAAAACTTATGCAGTGGAAAGAATTCTTGGCCTTTATCCTCAATTTATTTACCATGAAAACTACAATGGAAATATTCTTAATCATCTCCAAATAGTCTGGATTAAACTTACCTGCCCATTCGACGGAAGCATCAAAGGGTTGTGTAAGCGTTTCTTTGAGCATTTTGATTATCTTACAAATGATAATACATACAGTAAGTTTGCAGCTGCGAGAAACACAACTGCCGATAGTATGATTCCTCGCATGGCTCAGATAGCAAGGCGACATAGTCTCGGTGTGCTTGTAGTTGATGAGATACAGAATTTAAATGTTGCCGACAGCGGTGGGCAGGAAAAAATGCTTAATTTCTTTGTTAACTTAATAAATGATATTGGATTACCGGTAATCTTAATAGGGACAAATAAGGTATTTCCGCTTCTGCAGCGGGAACATCGTCAAATGCGAAGGACTGAAAATGACGAAGGATACATAATTTGGGAAAATTTTAAAAAAGACAAAACTTGGGAATTATTTATTGAAGTTCTTTGGAGTTTTCAGTGGACAAGAAAAGCAGCGGATTTTAGCGAGGAATTTTCAAGTTTATTTTATGAAGAGACCCAAGGTCTTGTTGATTTTACCGTTAAGCTTTTTGCTATGGCACAAAAAATTGCAATTGAATCTAACGAGGAAAAATTTACGCCTGCCATTGTGAAAAAAACTGCACGGGAGGTGTTCGGCAGCACAAAAAAGGTTATTGAAGCTATAAAATCCGGAGATAAAGAAAAACTTGCTATGTATGAAGATCTATTCCCTTTAAAAAATGATTTTTTTAAAAACAAAAGCACTGATACCCTTCCAAGGGTTGATTTACGAAGAAATCCTGAGTTCAGTCAATTCCGTGGTCAGGAAAATAAGGAAAAATCACTAAAATACGAGAATATAAAAAGCTCTGAAATATATGCAGAGAATGTTAAACAATATAACCCGGAAGTTGTTGAAGGCGAAGATCTTAGAGAAATAGTAGCGAATGGAAGAAAGAGCGGACTTACAGCATATGAATCTTTAAAAGAATATCAGGTTATAGGAGATACCCTTGGCGATAAAGTGTGAGTTTATGGGTTTAAATGAATATGAAATCGTGGGTATAAATATCAGAGAGGCAAAACCTCTGTCCTGAAAAGTAAGATAAAGAAGGTCGGGTATAGTGTTAAGCTTTTTTCCTTATCCTTATCCGGATGAATTGCTGTATAGTGTTTTTGCACGGTTTTATATCCGAAGTGGAAATCTATCATACAAAACAACAATCAAAGAGCTTTTCAATACTAATAATATTACACCAACTATTGATATGCCTTGTCATTTATCAGCTCTCATAAACAACTTGCCTAATGGATATAATAATTTATCAGAAGATTTTCTGATCCGTAATCATACGCTTTCATCATTTTATTGCGCATTTTTACCTGAAGAAAGAGTTAAAAGAGTATTGCTTTCTCATAAAGGAAATTATGGCGGCGATATTCACCTTGTTACCGGCATAACTGCCGGAACTATTCCTAAACTGTCTCACCTTAGATATTGTCCGGATTGTAATAAACAGGATTTTGAAAGATATGGAGAATATTATTGGCATCGATTACATCAAATACCAGGAGCTTTACTTTGCAATAAGCATAAAACAATCCTGAGAAATAGTCAAATAAAAATCGACTTGCTCGGGAAACAATATTTAATTACGGCGGATAGAGAAAATTGTCCATTGCAAGTAAAACCGGAAAAATTTTCTGAGCAAATTTATGAAAAATTATCGATGCTTACAGATATTGTTTCTGATTTATTTGATTTTTACTCTCAAATTAGGGACTTGATGAAAAACCTTTCAAATATAAGAGACATATATCAATCGGCTTTAATGGAAAAAGGGCTTTGCACTTTAAATGGTTGCCTTCGGTTAAATTCAATTAGAGATAGCTTTTTGTCTTTTTACGGCATCGAATTTTTAAAAATAATAAAAGTTGATGTCGATTTTAATTCCGCGCATAATTGGTTGTTTAGTATATTTAGAAAGCATCGAAAGTCGTTTCATCCCTTGAAACATATTTTAGCAATTGGATTTCTTTTTAGAACCCTTGAAGATTTTATTAAAGCTGATTATGAATTTTTGCCTTTTGGGAAAAGTTTATGGCCTTGTTTAAATAAAGTATGTAAGCACTATCGGAAGCCTGTAATTTCAGATATTAGAATTTCTATATGCTCGGATACCCGCAAGCCGGTTGGCCATTTCAAATGCAGTTGTGGGTTTGCTTATTCCCGCAGAGGACCGGATTGTAATGAAGAAGATAGATACCGGATAGGACGTATAGAAAGTTTTGGAGAGGTATGGCAAAAGAAGCTAAATGAATTATCGCATAACAAAAACTTAAGTCTGAGAAAGATTGCTCATATTATGGGTGTAGATACTAACACGGTAAAAAAATACAGTAATTCCACAATACATATAAAATGCCGTCAAAATTCAGATTTAATTCAATACGACTTAGAAAACAGAAAAAAAGAGGCACGAAAAAAATGGAAACAAATCCAGGCACAGTATCCCAATTTAAGCAAGACCAAGCTCAGACAAATCGCGCAGAATGTCTATATTACACTCTATAGATATGACAGAGAATGGCTTATAAAAAACTCTCCGATAAAACAAACCCGGACACTTAAAAATAGAATTGATTGGGAAACCAGAGACCGGGAAACCTTGTCTTTATTAAAAATCACAGTCAACAAATTAATAAGGCTTGAAGGCAAACCAATTCGCTTAACCATTAGTCTTATTGCTCAAAAATGTGGCAAAAGAAGTTGGATACAAAAACATCCTGATAAAATGCAATTATGTATGTCCTATCTTTCATCTGTTGTTGATACAAAAGATTCTTATCAAATCAAGCGAATTAAATGGGCAGCAAAAGAACTTGATAATTCGGGAGTGTTGCCTGTAAGGTGGAAGGTTGTTAGAATGGCTGGATTACGTCCCGATATATCTAAACCGGTAGAGGACGTTCTGGAAATGACTGTTAATCAGTTTAATCAGTTGTGTGTTAATAGAACAAAAAGTAAAGAGATAAAAGATGAGGCGATATGCTCTTAGACCCTGGAATTTTACCCTAAATCAACCTGTCTATCTTTATTGGATTGGGAATCCCTATAAAAACGAATATAATAGATGGGTAATAAAAGCCCTTTTTGAAACAAATGATGAAAAGCTGGAAGAGAGGGTTTTCCCATGGGCATCACTAATGGCACTTAGAATTGGAAGGATGTATATTGATGGTATTATGCAAAACACCCAATCTCGCGGAAATTTCTCATCGATAAATATTCCAAAGAACATTGAATACAACATCTGTAAAGGATTTGATATGCCCAAATCACTATACCCTTTTGCAGATGCACCTTTTTATGGGAATTTGGCTTTATGCCATTTTACAATAGGCAATATGAACTTTTATATTCCCACTGTCGAAGTTATACGGGGCATTTTGACGAGAAGCACATTTTTGCTTAATCGTATTCTTCACCCTCCGGGATGGGATGATCTTATCGAATACTCAAATGTAAATGGTAAAAATCTGGAAATATCTCTGTTTAAAGAATTTCCTTACTATTGGATACAACAAGAAAATTTCCTGTTATATTTTATTTGGTTGGTTTCTTATCCAAAGGCAATAGAGGAATGGCATAATGTTTATAAAAACCTTGTTTTTAGGGGAGGCTCTTTTATAGCAAAACCACCAAGCGGATTTGATTGGAAATGGAATTTCAGAAGCCTATCATTTAGAGAACACTGCCTAATACTGGAAATAACCCATATATCAGGAATATCTCTACCTTTTGATGAAATAGTTTATTCTTCTCCACATCTTTTTTCTATTGAACATACTAATCAGATAAAAGGGGTAAGTTTTCAAAAAGATGCTTCCGTTATTATCCAAGAAGAAAGTGGGGCCGCTTCAAACAGATGGATGAATTCATATTATCCGAAGATGGAGCAAACGCTATTTTTATTTTCCAAAAAGCCGGTATTGAAGAAAAATATAGTTAAAAGTCGCCAATTGATAAAACAGAGTAAACGAAAAATCCGCGAACAAAATACACTATATCAAAAATATACCTTCTCCTTAGTCGGCACTACACAGGAATGGGAACAAAACGGATATAGCAATCCTATTGATTTTGTTCCCTTACCGAAAATTAAACAAGACAAGTATCCTTATTTTAAAGCCTTTCTTGATGCGATTGACATTTTAAGCCAATTTCCACGGGTCGGAAGTGTTTCTTTAAATATATTGCAATTATTAAACAGAAGGAATAAACCCACAAATTGTGCTGTTGTCCGAATAGTTATAGATGGTGGTATGGCAAAGTATATTATAGAAATTAATCGCATGGGTTCGCAGAATGCCTCTACCCTAATCCTCTTTCCATTAGTTCAACTGAATGATGATGCTCTTGCGCTTTCAATTGATAATTT
>CAZQBT010000079.1:0-6829 GCA_964591955.1 uncultured Brevinematales bacterium
TGGGAACTCTCTTTTTTGGACTTAGATGTATCCTTTCTTTTTTGGAACGACATAAAGATTGAACGGATAGATTATTCGTCAAGGAAACCGTCTTTGACAAGCGTATCGGCGGTTTGATTAATCAAGAGACGTATAGTCTCCGCTGTTTCCTCGCTTTCATATTTTCCGCGGGGCCAGAGGAAGTTCCGCATCCCGTCCTTTCGACGTCGCGGGATAATATGGGTATGCAGATGGGGGACGCTTTGGCTTATACGGTTGTTTATACAGTTAAAAATTCCCTCCGCCGACATAGATATTTCAACCGCGCGGGAAATAAGTTTTACGCGGTTGAAAAAATCGCCCAATAATTCGGGGGGGAAATCCATAATAGTCGGTATATGAAGTTTCGGCACAATCAGAGTATGCCCCTCATACAACGGGCGATAGTCCAAAAACGCAACGGAAATATTATCCTCATAGACTATATAAGCGGGAATTTCGTGACGGGCAATCTCGCAGAAAACGCATCTGTCCCTGTTCCGTTTCTTAGGCATCGGGTTTCCTTAAAGGGTTTTTTAAAGTCATACCGGGTGCATCGTTGTCGCGGATTTTAAACCCGAATTTTTTATAAAACCCGGCTTTACCCTGTGCGCAAAAAAGGTTGATTTCACGTATCGGCGTTTGTGAGATTTTATCCAAAACGGTGTGCATTAAAAGCGCGCCGATTCCCTTTTTTTGGTATGAGGGATGGACAATCAGGTCGAGAATTATCGCATCATAAACCCCGTCCGACATAATACGACAACTGCCGAGTAAATTGTCGTTTTCGTAAGCCCCTATTACCAACCAGGATTTTTCAAGCGTTGTAAATAACTCATCGGCGGTGAGTTTGTAGTTATCATTCCATCCGGTAGTGTTAAATAATGCATAATACTGCATTTTTTCGGGAAGTTTTTCAATTATTTCTATTGCCATAGCAAGTCTCCCGGTAATTGTAGAAACACCGGTTTTATTATAGTATTGAAATATGAAAAAATCAATAGCTTGAACGGAGGATTTATCTTATTGAATGTTTACATCGGCATAAAAAAAAGTTATAATCTAATATGGATTAAATCCATTAAGGAGAGAGCAGTGAAAATAGCTTTTGTTTCGGATTTTGACAATACTATTACGCGCAAGGATTTTTACTGGTTGGTTACCGAGAAATATCTCGGTCAGGACGGGTTTAACCTGTATTGCAAATGGCAGAACAGAAAGATGACGGTTTTTGATTATCTCGGGTGTGTTTTCGGGAATCTTAATCAGAGCGAGGATGTTCTACGCGAGGATATATTATCCATACCGGTTGACCCCGCCGCCGTGGATTTTATCAATAAAGTTGCCGAAATGGGGTGGGATTTTTATATAGTGAGTGCGGGGTGCAGTTATTATTTAGATATAATTTTGGAAAAGTATTCTCTTCGCGATAAGGTTAAGGTTTATTCAAACCCCGGATTTTTTCAGGACGGGAATATAATAATGTCGCCTAACATGGAATTTTTGTCTTTGGAATACGGGATAGACAAGGGAAAGATTGTCGAGAGGGTAAAGGAAAAAAGCGACATTGTGTTTTTTGCGGGGGACAGTGCACCCGACTATAACGCGGGGCTTAAAGCGGATTACCGTTTTGCACGTCTCGGCGAGCAATTGGCGGGGCTGTTTGATACCGCGAAAATCGACTATTTTCCCTTCGAGGATTTTTCACAAATCAGCGAGATAGCGTTGGATATTGCAAAAAACGCCAAATCTTAACCCAATTTTTTTAGTTCTACCCGAAATTTCACCCTAAAGGGTGATAAAAAATCATTCCGTTAGGTGATGATTTTTTTAAAAAGGACTTTACTATCAATATGTCTATAAAAAAGAGAAAAAATCCAATCCAAACCGGGAGGATAAAATGTCTGAAGAAAGAAAGAAGTTTCTGGGATTTCATATTGATAATGAGCTTTACGGGGTGCCTCTTTCCAATATCAGGGAGGTTCACAGGTATATCAGTATTACTCCCATTCACGAGGATTCAAGTTTCCTTAAAGGCGTCATAAACCTTCGCGGAAGAATCGTTCCTATTATAGATATGCGTCTCAAGTTCGGTATGAAGGAGAAACCTTACACCGACAGAACGATATTTATTATACTTGACGTTATCGGCACAAACGGGATGCCTTACGCGATAGGTATTGCGGTTGACGGGGTCAGCGACGTTGTGGATTTATCGGAGGATGAGATAGAGACTACCGGCAAGATGGGGCTTCGTTTGCGCGGGGATTATCTCTATGGTATCGCGCAGGTTAAGGAGCAGATGATGATGTTGCTTAATATCGGGAAACTTCTTACCACCGATGAGGTTATCGGTATAAAAGAAATCAGCGAAAATATCGACAGCGAAACGATAGATAAATCCAACGAAGAAAAAATATCCGTTGAAAACGGAAATAACGCGAACGAGGTTTCGGTTAGTAACGCCCAAACCGAAGCGGTTTAAATTGAATATTCCATTCGTATCTTTGATATATTACGCTTTATTCAATGGAAAAAAAATATAGGGAGTAGAGCTATGTTTAAAAAAGCAGGGTTAGCGGCTAAACTTATTGCCGGATTTATTACGGTAGCTGTAATAACGGGAGTTGTCGGAGTTTTAGGATGGTGGGGGATAACTCAAACCCGTAACGGACTTTATGAGGTTGCAGAGGTTAGTTTGCCGAGTATTTTATTGCTTAAGGATACCCAATATGAGTATCAGAGGATTCAAACAGCATTACGAACTTTGAAAGACCCGACACTTTCGCGACAGATACGCGAATTACAGTTTCAGTATATTGAAGATGCAAGGGCAAGATATACTAAAGATTTAGGGGAATATGACCCCATTGAACGGGTTGCGGAAGAAGACAGGCTTTATCAGATTTTTCTTGGGCAACTTGAAGGATTAAGGGATCTTAATAATTTATATATTGAAACCGCAAAGGGTTTATTACAACCGGGCGCTGACATGTATGCAATTATTGCAAGACTAAACGATATTGAACAGAATCAGGGGCAATATGAGGCTTTTAATAATTTGCAAACTGCATTAGATGAATTAGTAGAGTATGTTATTCATTATTACGGTGTGGAAGAAATAGAGAGGATAGAAGCGGCGGCAAATTTAATGAATGTGATAATAATTGTCGTTGCAATAATAGGCTTTGGTTTGGCTGTGGCGCTTGGAGTTATTATATCGCGGGCGATTTCCAAACCGGTCAACGGTATAACGCAGGAGCTTTACAGTTCCGCAGGAAGTCTTGAGTCGGCATCCTCCCAGGTTTCGTCATCAAGTCAGGAGTTGTCAAGCGGCGCATCGGAGCTTGCATCTTCGGTAGAGGAGATGACCTCTTCCATAGAGGAGTTGCAGTCCATTATCGAGTCCAATACCAAGAATACCAACGAAGGTAAGGGAATGAGTGATGTTGCGTATCAGCAGGCTCAAGAAAGTTCTAAATTAATGAACGACCTTGGAGATGCTATTGAAGAGATAGATGAAAACAGCAGAAAGGTTGCCAAGGTTATAAAGGTTATAGACGATATAGCGTTCCAGACAAATATCCTTGCGTTGAATGCTGCGGTTGAGGCGGCGCGTGCGGGTGATGCGGGACGCGGGTTTGCGGTTGTTGCGGATCAGGTTAAGAACCTTGCGCAGAAAAGCGCGGAAGCCGCCAAGGAAACCGCTACCCTTATTGAGGATGCTTTATCCAGCGTTGTTGAGGGTAAACATAAGAGCGAATCGGTGAAGGAAAATTCCATAAAATCAGGCGAGGCTATGGAAAAAATCAATACCATTATGGATGAAATCAGTCGCGCATCGACAGAGCAACTTAAAGGCGCTAATCAGGTTACCAAGGCTATCAGCCAGATTAATGCCGTAGTTCAGCAAACCTCGTCAACGTCGGAGGAGAACGCCGCGGCGGGTGAAGAGCTTATGGCGCAGGCTGAAACCTTAGGTGAAATCGTTGTCCGTCTTAATACTATCGTTAAGGGCGGAGACGCGCAACAGGAGATTGCAAAAAGAAACGCCGAGCGCGGAAGGCAGATAAAGAAACATAAAGACGCTCACCTCATAGCGCATAACACATCGGAGAAAAAACAGGATGCAAGCGCTTTGAGAATTTCCCATAAAGACGAGGACGTTGAGATTATCAAGCCGGAGGATAAAATTCCGCTTGAGGATTTTAAAGACTTTTAATACGACACCCACCCCCTTTTTTAGCTTCCCCCCTTCCCCGCATTTAAAGGGGGGGAAGCACATAAATTTACGGGCGTGTATGTAAGGAGGAGGAATGACACCCGATTTGAAGATGCGACATATCGCTGTTCCCGAAAGATACGCGATGAAATGGCAGGGTGTGGCGAATACTTTGGCGGGAGTTATGGGGGTAACGTCCGCTATGATACTAAGGTTAGACGCCCCGAATTTTGAGGTTATATCATCAAGCGAAAACAAGGAAAACCCGTTTCGCGCGGGCTTTATTCGTCCATCGCTTCGCTCGTTTGACGATATGACGATACAATCGGGCAAAAAATTTGTCGTGCATAACGCATTGCATAACAGGGACCTGGCGATAAATTCCGATGTGAGACTGGGGCTTGTCTCATATCTCGGCGCGCCTCTAAGATGGCAAAACCGTGAGATTTTCGGCGTGATTTGCGTCTTGGACAGGCGCGAAAGACGGTTCTCCCCGATACTTGAAGAAATGTTCCTCAATATGCGGGAACTCATAGAAAGCCATCTCGCTTTCATTTTCGAGGATTTCCGTCTTGATACCTTGAGCCGTGAGTTCGCCGATGATATAGAGAAAGACACACAGGCGCAGGGGCTTTTGCCTGTATGTGTCCATTGCAGTAAAATCAAGACCGAGTCCCACAGATGGCAACGCTTTGATGATTTTATCCGTGTGAGAACCAAAACGCGGGTTACGCATGCGATTTGCCCGGACTGTATGTCGAAAATTTACTCGGAATACGATAACGCTATGGATGAGAAAAACGGCGAAACGAAGATTATCAAGACTTCCTCTATATAACTCTACTTACCCTTATGACTATTGGGGGGGCGCAAGGACGCGCCCCTTGTTTTATTTTTTACCCTCATCGGAGGGATTTTCGCCCCCGTCCGGTTTATCACCATCACCACCACCGGATTTTTCATCTTTGCCCGCTTTATTCTCTAAGTTCCTCTGCTTTAGCAAAGTCCGCTTGTGCTTTTTCCAAGTATTCTTCTTTATTATCTTTTTCTATCTTCGCGAGATCATTATAAACATTTCCGCGATTAAAATAAGCCATTGCAAATTTAGGTTTTAACTTAATGGCATTAGTAAAGTCATTCATAGCTTCTTTAAACTTGCGTTTATAGCTATAAGCATTTCCGCGATTATAGTAAGCTTCTGCCAAGTTAGGTTTTAACTCAATAGCTTTGGTAAGATATTTAATAGCTTGGTTTAAATCATTTAGATTAAATCCAATATTTCCGGCATTATCGCGATGCATTTTTGAAACAAATGCTAATCCCGCATAGAAATAATCATCAGCGCTTAATTTAATATCTAAAATATCTAATATTCTTACTTTTTCCAATAATTTATCTAATTTTTCCTTTTGTAAAGGCACTGCCTTTTCAAAATCCGAATAGTCTAATTTTTTTAACTCCCCCAAGCCGGATTTAATGTTTGTGATTTCCGCAGCGTGTTCTTGTGCCGTTTGTTTTACTTGCTTCAATATTTTTCTATCATCTTTAGATAGGTAGAGATTACTACCGATACCAGCGAAGAAGAATGCTAACATTATTGAAGTGAACACAGCAATCAAATTCATTTTTCTATCTAAATTCGCGTGTGATATTTCAAGCAATCTTTGCTCAGAGGGGCTAAAATTAGTAACCACAATATAGTTGGTTGTTACGATGTGATTCGTTAAATTATCCCGTTCCCCGTTCGGCAGTGAAAGCCCAAACGCCGTTGTCGTAATAACAAACATACAAGCCAAGACTAAGGTTATATATTTCATACCGTTCCCCCTGTGATATGGTTTTTATCTACACGCATTATAATCGTTTTTTAAAAAC
Organism: uncultured Brevinematales bacterium; assembly: GCA_964591955.1. Classification (GTDB taxonomy): domain Bacteria; phylum Spirochaetota; class Brevinematia; order Brevinematales; family CAZQBT01; genus CAZQBT01. The sequence goes on from CAZQBT010000079.1 coordinate 6,116, forward strand.
CGTCAAGTGTTTTTTTCATCTTTGCCCGCTTTTTTTTCAATCGCGTCAAGGTCAATACCTTGCTTTTTAGCCTTTTCATAGATTTTTTTGGCTTCATCCTCATTTCCGGTTCCTTTATATGTTTTCCAGAGGTAGTAGTAAGGTTCGTCAAGTTTCGGGTTTAACTCAATGGCTTTTTTCAAATATTGAGTTGCTAAATCAAATTTGCCTGTTTTATAATAAACTTCTCCAAGATTACCGTAGGGGGCTGCATAGTTAGGGTTTAATTTAATTGCTTCATTATAATCTTGAATAGCTTTATCATACTTTTCTTGTTTGACATAAACAATTCCGCGATTATTATAAGCATCTGCATAGTCGGGTTTTAACTCAATGGCTTTTTTCAAGTCGATTAAAGCAAAATCAAACTGTTGAGTTTCCGAATAGGCTATGGCGCGGTTGTTATATGCAACATAATCGGTTGGTTCTAAAAGAATAACTTGGCTATAGTCATTTATTGCTTTTTTATATTCTTTCATTTCTAAAAATATTTTTCCGCGATTATAATAAGTCATTGCAAATTTAGGTTTTAATCTAATGGTTTCAGAAAGGTCATTGATAGCTTTATCAAATTCGCCTTTATCGCTAAAAGCAATTCCGCGATTAATATAAGCCTCTGTAAAGTCGGGTTTTAACTCAATGGCTTCATTATAATCTTGAATAGCTTTATCAAGC
>CAZQBT010000079.1:6929-10702 GCA_964591955.1 uncultured Brevinematales bacterium
TTTTAACTCAATGGCTTCATTATAATCTTGAATAGCTTTATCAAGCTCGCCTTTGGCTTTATAAGCATTTCCGCGACTATTATAAGCCTCTGCAAAGTCGGGTTTTAACTCAATGGCTTCATTATAATCTTGAATAGCTTTATCAAGCTCGCCTTTGTTTTTATAAGCAGTTCCGCGATTGAAATAAGCGTTTGCATAGTAGGGGTTTAACTTAATGGCTTTTTTATAGTCTTGAATAGCTTTATCAAATTTGTCTTTATCATTATAAACAATTCCGCGATTAAGATAAGCCTCTGCATAATCAGGTTTTTTCTCAATGGCTTTATCAAAGTCCTTTATAGCATTATCAAACTCACCTTTGCCGGCATAAGCAATTCCTCGATTAATGTAAATTTCTGCATGATTAGGTTCTAATGAAATTGATTTATTGTAAAATTCAATAGCTTTGTCGTAATTTTTGCTTAAATCAAACCCAATTCCCGCATAGAAATAATCCTCTGCGCTTAATTTAAAACCAAGAATATCCAATATCTCGACCTTCTTTGCGATTTTTTCTAATTTGATAATATTTTCAGGAGATATGTTTTTTATATCCGAATAGTCTGATGGGCTTAAAGATTTGGTTAATTCATCTAATCGGGTTTGATTTTTTGTGATTACAGAAGTGTATTTGGTTATTTCCTCTTGTGTTCTGTTTTCTAAATCTATAATTTGTTTTTCAGTTTTATTTTTTAATTCTTCAAATTGTGCGGAATGGGTTTTTTCTGAATCTGAAATTTTGTTTTTTAAAATTTCCAAACTTTTTCTATCAACTTTAGAGAGATAGAGATTACTGCCGACAACAGCGAAGAAGATTGCTATCATTAATGCGATAGCCATATTTATAGTAGAAATAGTCCAATCTAAATTTTTTTCCGTCCGTTCAAGCAACTCTTTTTCACTCATCCGATAATTGGTTACAATAACAAGATTGGTTGTCGTGATATGCTTATCCCCCTCCGTTTCCCCGAACGCCGTTGACGTAATAACAAACATACAAGCCAAGACTAAGGTTATATACTTCATAGCGCGCTCCTTTTATTCAATGTTGCCGTATTTTTCGGGGTTGAGACGTTTTGCGGTTTCAAGGTCTTCCCGTGCCTTCGCGGTTTCGCCCATTTCCTTGTAAGTCAACCCCCGGCTGTGGTATAAGTAGGCATCTGCCGGCGTTAATTCAATAGCTTTATTATAGTCGGAGATAGCTTTTTTGAAATCGGACACGTTGCAGAGCGCAATCCCGCGATTATAATAAGCGTTTGTATAATCGGGCTTGAGTTTTATAGCCTCGCTGAAATTTTGTATCGCCAAATCGAAGTTTCTTTTTTGGGCATAAGCAATTCCGCGATTGTTATAAGCCTCGGCGTAATTCGGCGTCAATTCTATTGCCGTAGTGAAATCCCGTATTGCCGAATCATGCAACCCCTTTGCGTTGTAGATATACCCCCGGTTATTATAAGCCTCCGCAAAATCCGGGTTCAGCTCAATAGCTTTGGAAAAATAATCTATGGCTTTATCGTAGTCGGATTTAAAGGCAAACGAAAGCCCGGCATTCAGATAATCCTCGGCGGTCTTGTCTTCATCGAAATCTTTTACGGACTTTGCTTCTTCGTTTTTCATTCTTTTCAATTCGGCTAAAATTTTAGCTTTTCTGTTCAAATTGAATATCAAAAGAAAAACCATAGATAACAGCATAGCGCCTAAAACGGCAAGCGCAACCGGCAAATATGAGGAAAAATCCGATGCGTAATCCCCCGCCGTTTCCCCGAACGCCGTTGACGTGATAACAAACATACAAGCCGAGACTAAGGTTATATATTTCATAGCGCGCTCCTTTTATTCAATGTTGCCGTATTTTTCGGGGTTGAGACGTTTTGCGGATTCAAGGTCTTTCTGCGCTTTTTCGGGTTCGCCGATTGTCCTGTATGCGTGGAGACGGAGGTAATAAACGTCGGCTAAATCGGGGTTCAGCCCGATAGCTTTGTTGTAGTCGGAGATAGCCTTGTCGTATTCGCCCTTGTTGTGATATGCATACCCGCGATAGTGATAAGCCTCCGCATAGCCGGGACTTGCCTCTATAAAAACGGAAAGGTCCTTGATACAATTATCCCACTGCTTTGTGTTGGCATATACAAACCCGCGGTAAAACAAAACGTCGGTGTGATTTTTGTCTTCTTTCAGTGCGGATGTGAAATCCCTGACGGCTTTATCCCATTCCTGTTTTATCTCATAAGAGCGCCCTCGGTAGGCATAGACTTTAGCTTCCCTGAATCGGTATTTTATAGCCGAGTTGTAGTCCTTGATAGCTAAATCATGTTCGTCTTTGGTGGCATAGGTAAGCCCGCGGTTGAAGTAGGTTTCGCCGTATCTCGGCGCTAATTCAATGACTTTGGAGAAATCCTTGATAGCCAAGTCCCATTGTTTCAGGTTGAAATATGAATTACCGCGGTTGAGGTAAGCCAAACCGTAATACGGCTCTAATTCTATAACCTTGCTGAACTCCGTCATTGCCTTTTCGTATTCATCTTTCTCAAAAAGAGCTATGCCGTTGTCGTAATGCGATTTCGCATTGCCTTTAAGCGTGGACGGTCTGCTTGTGTGCATGCACGACAGGCTTGTGAAAAACACAAACGCCAACACCCCCGAAAGGATAGCGTATTTCCCAGCATAGAAACTTCTTTTCATAATGAACCTCCCCTTTTTATTAAAATCCTATCTTTCTACCAAGTCAAAGCCGAGTTTATTTGCCCATACCTCAAGAAAATACTTGAGTTTTCTGTTGTAAGTTGCCTCGGCATGTTCGGGAAAAAAACATCCCGGCAGTTCTTTTAAGCGCCGGTGATATTGGATACATTCACAACACATACCCCGTCTCGCACAGGATAGCGAGGTGCAGGCGCACATCTCCAAATTTTCTTTCTTTTGACATTCCATCGTTTCCTCCTTGTTTGTTTAATAGTCCTGCATTATAGGATGAAGTTCAACCTCATCAAAATTAATATTTTCACTGTTTTTATATATATAATATACGGTCTGCGCTATTTTCGACGGGGAAAGCATACCTTTGTCGATATCCTTTTCGTTTATTTCGTTATTGTTGATAATACCGGGGCAAACGGTGGAGACATATAGGTTTTTACCGTGGTATTCTTTCTTGATGGCGCGGGAAAACCCCATAATCCCGAACTTGCTTGCAACGTAGGGCGACATATTTTTAATCGCCGACTTGCCCACGTCCGATGAGATATTGATAATCTTTCCGCCTCCGTTATTAAGCATTCGGGGAATTATCCCGTGAGTTAGAAGTATTACCGCGGTCAGGTTCAGGTTGATTGTCGCGATAATCTCATCCTGTGAGGTTTCATCAAAGGGTTTGTATGCATAAATTCCGGCGTTGTTGATTAAACAGTCTATTTCGATATTTTCTTTGTCTATATAGCCCAAAAGCGCGTTGATATTATCCCGTTCGGAAAGGTCGGCGGGGAAAATACGGATATCGGATGCGGTTTTGATGGATTTAAGGCGGTCTCTTGCTTCAATAAGGTTGTCATAATTCCTTGCGGCAAGCAAAAGCGGATGGCTTGATGAGGCGAAAACCTCTGCTATTCTAAAACCCAACCCCCGTGATGCACCCGTTATTATGACATATTTCACCGCACACCCTCTTTAATTATTTAATAGATACGGCTTTTAGTTTAAATTTATATGCCGAAATAGTCAAATATTGGCGGTAAGTG
>CAZQBT010000080.1:0-10577 GCA_964591955.1 uncultured Brevinematales bacterium
TATCCCCGAACTCCGCATCAAAAACTTCACTCAAAGACGTGCAGGAGAATACCAAGCCCGTCGCTACCAAAGCCCCGAATAAAAACATGAACAATCTTTTTTTCATAATAACCTCCGTAACGTATAGATTTTGGAGTATAAATTTTAATATTAGCTAAATTATTGTATGTTTGTGTTCAAAATATGTCAAGTAAAAAGCAAGACCGTCCGGTCCCCGGTCGCCTCGATGACCGAATTTTGCTAATAATGCATAAATATCACCTGCACGGGAGTATCGCTGTTTTCTGTCAATCCATCGCCGAGTTGTCCGCTACTATTCCATCCCCATGCCCAAACGGTGCCGTCATTCCTTAACGCTACTGTATGCTGATAACCGGCAGCTATGGCTATTATATTTGTAAGATAAGTCTCCCCCGTAGCTCCACCCCGAACCTGCACGGGAGTTGTTGATTGTCCGACCGCATCCGGATTGCCGAGTTGTCCGCTACTATTCCATCCCCATGCCCAAACGGTGCCGTCTTCCCTTAACGCTACTGTATGCTGATAACCGGCGGCTATCGCTGTTATGCCTTCAAGATTACCGCTCCCGCCTTCGCCTACAACCTGCACGGGAATTATTGATTGTGAGCCCGCACTCGGATTGCCGAGTTGTCCGCTACTATTCCATCCCCATGCCCAAACGGTGCCGTCTTCCCTTAACGCTACCGTATGCTGATAACCGGCGGCTATGGCTGTTATATTTTCTAAATTCACAACCTGCACGGGAGTTTGCCTTTGTGTCGTGCTACCGTCGCCCAGTTGTCCTCTATTATTATTCCCCCATGCCCAAACCCTGCCGTCCGTTTCCCTTAACGCTACGGTATGCGCCCATCCTGCGGCTATCGCTGTTATACCCTCAAGATTACCGCTTCCGCCCTCGCCTACAACCTGCACGGGGATATTACTGTCATTCCCCATTCCATTACCAAGTTGCCCGCTACTATTCCATCCCCATGCCCAAACGGTGCCGTCCGTTTCCCTTAACGCTACTGTATGCTGATTTCCGGCGGCTATGGCGATTATATCTGAAAGATCGCCCTGAACCTGCACGGGGATATCACTATTTTCAGTAGAATTGTTACCGAGTTGACCTCTATCATTCAATCCCCATGCATAAACCGTATTATTATTCATCACGGATACCGTATGCTCATTACCGCCGGCTATGGCTATTATACTCTCAAGATAAGTGCCACCTCCTGCTTCTCCCGCCAAAACCCGCACGGGGAAGGTTCTGTTAACAAATTCTCCGGAGTATCCGTCACCGATTTGTCCGCTACTATTCCATCCCCATGCCCAAACAGCGCCGTCATGCCTTATAGATATGGTATGCTGATTTCCGGCGGCTATGTCGGTGATAGAAACCCGGTAGAGGGTTAAATCTACGGAATTGGTTATGTAAATGGAGGTTACGGCAAAAACTTCAAGATTATTTTCTCCCGGCTCAATGGAAAGGTTGGTGTTCCATTCTATTTGGGAACCACCCGAATCAAAACTTATAGGTGTATAATCGCTTCCATTTAAACTTATTTCAAGCGCAATAATTTCAAAGGGATAAAAACCGTATATTTCACCTCCGATATTTGTTTCGCTTCCGGAAATAACAGCATCATATAAATTTTCCCATACCTCAATTGTATGAAGGTCATAACTTACAATCACCCGGTCTTCTATTGTGTTGGTTGTATCGTTATCTGCAATAGCGCGGACTGATATATAGTTGGTACCCAAAGACAGCAAAATACTCTCAACAGTCCACGTTCCGCCATTAAAATTATCAACGATTACCCAATTTCCTCCCCCCGGCTCTTCCGAATGCTTATACTGGACGTCGGTAATTTCATGAGGCTCTGCTATGCTTGCTGTCCCGCTTAATTCAATCTCATATTCACTGGTTATATAACCGTTCTCATGCGAGGTTATCGCAATCTCAGGAATACTCGGCCGGTATTCTATAATCCAACCTCCCGATGAGGCGGATTTTCCGTTGTCGGCAGTTACCTCTACAATTATAATATTATCGCCTTCCTCAAGCGTAAGGTTTATTGACCAGCTTTCAATATCAAAAGAAGCCTCTTGCCACTCTTCTCCGTTTAGCTGAACGGAAACGTCGGCTATCTGATAAGGGGCATCCACGCCCACGTTTCCGCTTAATATTATATCGCTTTGATTAACGGTCGCACCGTTTAAATGCGAGGTAATAGACACCCACGGCACACCGCTTGAACGCGTTACCCATACGCTGTTGGTAAAGGAATGGTTAAAAGCCTTGTCGATTGCATAAACGTAATTGGTATAAATCCCGTCGGCAGTCAGTTCGATTTCGGCCGCCCAGTTCAAACCGTCCAAATCAGCTAATTGATATGAAGCACCGTCTTTTGAATACCAAACTTGTGCTACTTCATCATCACCCTCAACAACCGTCCCGTAAAAATCATAAAACTGCCCTACCTCCTGCCCGTTGGTAGGGAATATGATATTAACGCTTAGAAGTTCAGGTTCAACATCATCGGTTTCGCTTAGGTATTCCGAAAAATCGACTTGTTCAAACCATGGCGGGTAAAAATTGAATACACACCCTGCAAATAAAATAAAAAGTGATATTAATAACGCACCTCTGCTTTTCATACGCGCCCCTATTATTGTATTTCTACTCTCCAATATATACATATTATAACACTGTTATAGTATAATGCAAGGAAAATACGCAAGATTTTTGTTTAAGTTTCAAGCCAATATAAACACAAAACCTAACAATACCTGACATTTAGAAAACGCTTCTATACCCCGCAAATATTATCCCAACCCGTTGCATTATTGGACAAAATCCAAACTTTAAACTATTATTATGTATCTAAAAATGAGGTCAGGGGCAAAAATGGTTTTTCAAGCAAAAGGAAAAGCCCAATGAAAGGCTTATTACTAATCTTTTTTTGTATGGCGCTTGTATTTGCCGATTCCGGTTGGGGTAATAACAAGGGCAATGAATGTCGCCTTATCGAATTAATAGACTGGCAATATAGATGGGGTGATTCACCGGTCAATGAAAAGGGCTTGTTTTTATGGAGCATAGACGGCGATAACGGCGAGGAATGGAAAAATGTCGTTATGCCTGCGGAATGCCCCGGCAGAGATAATAACCGCTTCCTATGGAAGCGCGTAAAACTCCCCGATATATTATGTAACAATCCCGTTCTCGCTTTCAGGAGCGTTGACCAGATTTTTGAAGCATACCTTGACGGAAAATTGATTTACAGTTTCGGCGACTTAAACTCCGACCCGATAAACCCTTTTATCGGTTACGGTTCGCATAAGATATTTCTTCCCGATGATTTCGCGAATAAATTTTTAACCCTGAGAATATACTCGGAGTTTTTAAAAATCGGAATTTACGGAAGCGCTTATATCGGTTCTGAGGGGGACCATCTTCGCTCTATGCTCCTTGAGGAAATAGACCAGATTTTTCTCGCTTTTCTTTTTATTTTAGTTTCGTTTTTCGCGTTTATATTCTTTTTCTTGGAAAAAAAAAAAGACGACAGAAATCATTTATCGCTTTCGGACTGTTTCTATTAGTCTCCGGCGTTTGTATATTTGCCCAAACGAGACTGAAAATTTATTTTATCCAAAATTTTATGTTTTGGATGTATGCCGACCTGCTTTCTTTGTATTTGCTTCCGTTTTGCGCCCAGTTATTCTTTGAGGATATTATAGAGAAAAAATTTAAAAAGCTGATACGTTTCTCTATGCTTCTACATCTGGCATTTTTTATAGGCACAATCCTACTGGATATTACGGGGGTTGTTCCTATTATAAATACGCTCCTCGCGTTTGAATTCCTGTTGATATTCAGTTGCCTCCTTACGGCTATTATCTCGGTTATCTCCTCAATACACGGAAATATCCAAACAAAAATTTTCACAATAGGCATCGTGGGACTTGCCGTTTTCGGGGCGTACGATGCTTTAGTCGATTTACGCATCATATCCTGGACACGTCATATGGCGCACTGGGGAATATTTATATTGATACTGTCGATGGTGGTTATTATGATGAGGAATTATTACGAGATAATCTCCCATCTTATAGCTTCGGAAAAAGAATTGGATGTAGCCCAGATTGTTCAGTCCGCAATATTAACCGGCATCATAGATTATCAAAATCTTGATAACCTCTTAATCGATATACAGTATATCCCGATGAATAAAAAAGTAAGCGGGGATTATTACAACATCGCTAAAATGAATAACGGCGAAATATCACTGTTTATTGCCGATGCGTCAGGGCATGGAATACAAGCAGCTCTATCCACTATGCAAATAGACATACTAAACAAGGAAAGTTTCGATTTGAAATATCCCCACGAGCGCTTGGAATATATAAATATGATGCTTGAAAATATCGGGAGCAGGAATTTTTTCACGGGATTTTTGCTTAACTTTTTTCCCGAAAAAATATTTTATTCCAGTGCGGGACACCCCACCCAATATTTAATCAAAAAAGACGGCAAAGAAATAATAGAACTGAAAACCGGCGGAAAACCTATCGGTATTTTTGAAAATATTAAGTATGAAACCAGCACTAAACATATTGAGGATGGGGACGTTATCATTTTATTTACGGACGGTATCTATGAGGTTTTTAACCCGCAGGGGGAGGAGTTGGGCGATATTCGTTTCCTGAATTTACTAAAGGAATTTGCTAATCAGGGAATAACGGATAAAACACCCAACGAGATAGGAAATACCATTTTAAAAGAAATATACAATTTTACCGGAGCAAAAGAACAAAACGATGATATAACCTTGATTATCATAAAAATCGTCAAAATTACCGGAACAAAACCCGCCGATTAGACTTCCCTCTCAACTCCGATTTTTTTGACATACTCCCGTCATAAATTCACCAAAAACTATTGCCGCAAAAAAATTAGTCGCCGTAATAATAATCCGCGCCGGGACCGGAAAACATCATCATGATTTCCTCAAGCGACATCTCGGTATAACCGGCAAGAGAAAACATAGAAGCGGAAAAAGCCTTTTCTTTAACGGACATAACTTCAAAATCCGTTTTTCCCTCTGCGTTGACCGACTTCAAAAGAATACCGTATTCGTCGGTAAAAAACAGGAAGGTAAAAAACAGGGATGATTTCTCACCTTTAAACTCTTTCTTGACGTTATCGTAAATACGAATAAGGCGGGGGTCTTTGGAGAAATAAGCAAGCGTTAAAACTTCGGATTCGCTCTCTACTTTAAACTCATCGGAAGAAAATCCCGCTATCTGCTGCGACTTCCCGGTTTTTTTGATTTGAGCGGATGCTATAAAACTATCCCATTCGGTTTTAACAAAGTTAAACATATCATCGGTTGACGCATCTTCATCGGACAAACCCATCATCGCAAGCAATTCCGTTGGGCTGAAATACTTCTTATTCTCGTCATCAATAAAATAAATCTCCCCGTCAAGAATAAGCATAGAACTCTCTTCGGGCATCAAAATCCTTGCATTCCCCTTTTCCCATTGAACAACAATAGATTCCATAGCGGCGACATCATCACTCTCGACATTAACCAAAATCTCCACGCCGGCAAAAAGCGGGGAAAAGAGCATCGCTACAAAAACCCCTGCCAAACAAAATAATTTCATTGAAAGCCTCCTGTATATAAAAAACTAATCCTTACTCTCTTTAAGAATCTCCAAGATAGCGGTAATAGTATCGGGACCGCCGGGTTTACACAGCTTGGTATCCGCTCCCTGCTCGACAATCGCCTCGGCATACTGGGCACATCCCGGGTAACCGCACGCCCCGCAATTAACAGACGGTAGCGCCTCGTTGATTTTCGCTACGCGAGGGTCAACCTTTACCTCAAACACCTTGGCAAATACGGCAATCATAACACCCAAAAATACGCTCACCCCAAGCATTACTAAAACAGCCCAAAGTATTATCATAACGTTTCCTCCATAATAATATAGAACCCCGCTATACTATGCCGAGAAATCCGAACATAGCAAGCGACATCAAAGCAGCGGTTATAAACGATATAGGCAAATCGACAAAGGCTTTCGGAATATCCGCCATCTCAAGTTTTTCCCTGACTCCCGCCATCATTATAAGCGCAAGCGTAAAACCGAGACCCGCCGAAACAGCAAAAACCAATCCCTCAACGTAGCTCATATTCTCCTGCACAACAATAAACGCCGCCCCGAGTATCGCGCAGTTTGTAGTAATTAATGGAAGATATATTCCAAGCGCGTGATACAACCCCTTACTGAATTTCTTTAAAAGAATCTCCACAAGCTGAACAAACGATGCTATCACAAAAATAAACACTATAATCTGGAGAAATTTGTCCAAGCCGAGAGGAGTAAGGATATAAAGATTAACCGGATGGATAACCAAGACCGCCATAGTAAGCACAAAAGTTACCGCAAACCCCATCCCGATAGCGGAATCCATTTTTTTGGAAACCCCGAAATACGGACAAAGCCCCAAAAACCGTGATAAAACAAAGTTGTTTACAAATATAGCGCTTATCATTATTATCATAATTTGATTAAATTCCATATCGCCGCTCCTTAAGATTGAGTATTAGCTTTGGCTTTAGCCGCCTTAGCCAATTCCTGCTTGCGTTTTTTCTCACGCTCAGCCTTTCGGTTTTGTGAGTTCTGGAAAATCCCAAGCAATATGCCCATCACAAGAAACCCTCCCGGAGGCATAATCATCACCACCGCAGGATTTTGTATTAATGTCGTTACATTAACGATATTCGGGTCATCCAAAATAGGTTGCCCGAAATTAAATATCTTTCCTAATCCCGCAAACTGCAAGGTAATAGTAGCGCTCCCGCTGAGTTCACGGATAAGCCCGATAAGCGTAAGCGCAAGCGTAAAACCTATCCCCATTCCAAGCGCATCAACCAATGACTTGGAAACCGTATTCTTACTCGCAAAAGCCTCTGCCCTTCCGAGAATAACGCAGTTTACAACAATAAGCGGGATAAATATACCCAGAGCGCGGTTAATATCCGGCGCAAATGCTTGTAAAAACAGAGACACAAGGGTTACGAACGATGCTATAATCATAATATATGCGGGAATCCTGACCGTGGAAGGAATAAACTTACGAAGCAACGAAACAAACATATTGGCGAAAAACAACACAAAAATTACCGCCACACCCATAGCAAGCCCGTTGATAGTCTGTGTCGTAACCGCAAGAGTAGGACAAAGTCCCAACGCCGCTATAAACACAGGGTTTTCTTTCGCGATACCCTTTACAAATTCAAACCAATTGCTGTGTTTATTACTCATCGTTACCTCCGTCATTATCTTCAGAGACTATCAGGTCAAACCTGTCGAAAGCCTGAGCGATACTTTTGGTAACCGCAACCGATGATATAGTCGCACCGGTTATAGCCTCAAACCCGTAACTATCAAACTGCGCTTTGCTAAGCGGGATACGGTCGGGGGAAATCTCCGAAAATTGGTTTTGCCAAGCCCGTTCGGTAATTTTATATCCGAGCCCGGGTGTTTCTTTATCGGCATTTAAAACAAAGATTGCCTCAGCCGTCCCCTCCAATGTAATTCCGACAAGCGTAACAACCTCACCCCCATACCCGATAGTTACTTCCCTGAAAATATAGCCTAAAATCCCGCCCTCGCTGTCCAAAGCCTCATAGTAGAAACCCGCATCGTTGGTAACCGCGCTAAACTCCGATGCTTCTTTAAGAACCATCCTTAACGCATCCTGCTCCTCGCGTCTTTGGGTTTCGGTAATAATCGGCTCAAGGAAATAATAACTTACTCCGAGCATCGCGGAGAAAAATACCGCTATCGCTACAAGAGGGAATATAGTCTTTAAGTAGTATTTCATTTTGCACCCTCCGTCTTAGGATTCCTTCGCCCGTAAATTTTGGGTTTTATATACCGGTCGATTATCGGCACAAATATATTCATCAGCACAATGGAATAACTTACCCCCTCGGGATAACCGCCCCAAAGACGGATTATGATGGTAAGAATACCCAGACACATTGCAAATATAATGCTACCCTTGATTGACATAGGCGAGGTTACATAATCGGTAGCCATAAAGATAGCGCCGAGCAAAAGCCCTCCGCTAAGTATATGATATAACGCATCGCCGGAGAAAAGTCCTCCGCCGAGAGGAAGTCCGCCGAAAACCCACGCCAAAAGCGCAACAGTCGCTATATAAACAAGCGGTATAATCGGCACTATAACCTTCCTGATACAGAGATAAACAAACCCGATTAAAAGAGCAAGCGCCGAGGTTTCCCCGATACAACCGGGTATGTTTCCGATAAACATATCCCAGTAGGAAAAAGTCTCGCGCATATTGGCAAAAGCGCCCGTGCCTATCGCCTCGGTAATATTGGTAACGCCCTCGCTTATATTAGTAACCGCAACACCCGCCGATGAGTATAAATCCTTCAGGCTGTTAAGCGGGGAGGCGGAACTTACCATATCGACAACGTTATTTGAAAAAGATATACTTTCACTGATAATACCTGTAGTCTCATTGGTAATAAAAACGGTTTCGCTGATAACTTCGGGAGGAAAAGCGTTGACAACCTTCTGGCTCGCATCGGCAAAACTATCCCCCCTGCTGATTAATGAGCGGATAGTCGGCGACCATCTGTTTACCATAGCCGTTGACCAAGCCGCCATAACAAAAATTCTTCCGCCGAGAGCGGGGTTTAGGATATTATACCCCAACCCGCCGAAAGCCATCTTAACAATCCCGATAGCAAAAGCGCTCCCGCCGACAACCACATACCAAGGCGCGGAGGGGGGAAGGTTAAAAGCGAACAGGATTGCGGTAATAAACGCGCTCCCGTCAAAAATCGTTATACGTCGCTTCATTATAATATTCATAACGAGTTCGGTTACAAGCGCGGTTATTATACTTATAGCAAGTATGCGTATTGAATTATTGCCGAAGAAATATATACTGGCAAAAATAGCGGGAGTAAGCGCAATGACAACATCCCACATAAGAGAATGAACCGATTTCGGTCCGTGTATATGGGGAGAAAAGGGCGCTGTCGCCGCCTTGCCTGAGGTAACCCTTGCCATTCACAACCTCCTGTAAGATTCTTTATGTGAATTATCTATTTTTTAGCGGTTTTTCGTCTCCAAAGCCCCTTGCCGAATCTCATCAACCCGACAAGCGGGATAGTGGATGGGCAAACATAGGCACAACTTCCGCATTCCATACAATCCATAAGCCCGCGCGCTCCCGCCTCTTCCCACTTCATATTGTCGGAAAGTTTGGCAAGCAACGAGGGTTCAAGTCCCATCGGGCAAACCATATAGCATCTTGAGCAACGGATACACGGCATATCCTTTACTTCATAGCTATGCTTCTTGGAAAGAACAACGATACCGCTTGTTCCTTTGGTAACGGGAAGCAACGTGTCGGAAATTTCGTGCCCCATCATAGGCCCGCCGAGTATGATTGATGCGTATTCATCAGGCAACCCGTATTCATCAAGAATATTTTTTATAGGCGTTCCGATTCTTACCTTAAAGTTCCCGCAATTCTCAACCCCGTCCCCGCTGTAAGTAAGCCCTCGTTCAATCAGGGGCTTGCCGTAAACAATCGCCTCGTAGATAGCATAAACGGTAGAAACATTAAACACCACGACTCCTATATCCGAAGGAAGCCCGCCGGATGGAACCTGCAAACCGGTAATAGCCTCAATAAGCTGTTTTTCACCGCCCTGCGGATACCTTGTGCGCAACGGGTCAACCTCAATAGGGTCGTTTTCGCCGATTTTATCCTCAAAAGCCGCTATTGCATCCGGCTTGTTTTCCTCTATACCGATATAGGTTTTTTCAGCGCCGAGTATCTTCATTATAATATTAACACCCTCAAGAAGCTCATCGGTCTTCTCAAGCATCATCTGGTGGTCGATAGTAAGATACGGCTCGCACTCCGCGCCGTTTAGAATAAACGTTGTAATCTTTTTATCTTTGGGAGGAGAAAGTTTGACGTGAGCGGGAAAAGTAGCGCCACCCATCCCGACAATACCGGCACCCTTGACCATAGTAATCAGCTCCTCGTTGGAGAGTTTGGAGTAGTCTTTTTTTTCTGCATACCAGTTCTTAACATTACCGCCGGTCTCGATTTCTATATATTCCACTCCCCGCGCCGTAGGGGTATCCATCTTACCGACAGCGGAAACCTTGCCGGGAACGCTCGCGTGTATATTAGCGGATATAAACCCGGTCGTTTCGGCGATAAGCTGTCCTTCCTCGACCGTATCACCCTCTTTGACCAAAGCCTTAGCGGGCGCGCCGAGATGCTGACTCATCAATATCCGAACGGTTCGCGGTATATTAAATTTTACTATTGATTTACCTGCGCTTATTTTAAAGTCGTGGGGATGAATTCCGCCCCGCTTAAAAGCAAAATGCTTCATTTTTTCCTCCAGAACTCTTTATGGGTGTGTGGTAGTCGGTAACAAATTGGCGTCTTATATCTTATTTGTAAAATCGCTATAAGTCAAGAAACC
>CAZQBT010000081.1:0-10261 GCA_964591955.1 uncultured Brevinematales bacterium
TAATAACTCAATACCGCAAAGTTCGGCGAATTTATCGCGTTTGAAATGATTTATTAGCTTTTCCATTGCTGTCTCCGTTTGATATTAATTTTAGCTTCTTTTTTTTAAAAGAGCAATTATTTTTTAGATAGGTATGGAGCAGGCGGTTTTGTATAAAAAATATACTTCGCTAAGGTCAAAGATTTACGAAAAATTCCGAAAATTGAAAAGAGCCGTAATAAATTTTCCAATGAAAACAGGAGAAAAAAATGAGTGAAATGGAATTTATCGACCTTTTCGGGAATAATTCCGCGGGCAGGCATCTGAACAACGCGGAACATTATGATAGAGAGCATCAGTATTCGGATGACTTGGACTTTGATACCATATCCACCGCGCCCTCACCCTCCGAAAGAAGGAGACTGAATGACTACAAACACACATCCCATAGAATAAGTAAGGCTAACGGGAACGGGGCTTTGAATCAGGGCAGGGATTTTGCCGATAGCGGAGTTATTTCCGAGAGCAACGGCAACGGCGGAAAGAAACGCGAGCAAAAGGCATTAAATATAAGCGATGAGAAAATAGTATGGGCGGGCGCGCTTTTCGTATTTTTCGGGATTTTTGTTTTCTTAATCGGGTTTTGGCTCGGTAAGACAACTATCGGTTCGATAAAGCCTCAGGAGGACAGTTATATCGCGCAACTTCAGGAAAAGCTTGATGAGAAAAAAATCGAAACCCGACTTGCGAGCGGCGATGAAATCCGAAGCGAATTGCCTGTTACGAAAACCCCGGTTATCCAGCCCGAAAAGAGTATTGAGGATAAGGACGTTGCGCCGATAGTAGCGCCTCCGATAAAACAACCTTCACCGCAACCCGTAGCGCCGAAATCCGAAACTCCGAGAACATCTGCACCTTCGCCGAGCGCCACTCCAAAACCGGAAACAACGGCAACGCCGGCGACATCTACCCCGGCTTCCGTTGCAAGACCGTCAAGTGATGTTAAGGGCGATTTTACTATTCAGGTGTCCGCGCATACCCAGATGGAACGGGCTCGCGCTATTGAGGATTCGCTTCGCAGCGCAGGGTTTCAGGCTTATATTGTAGAGACTACGGTCAACGGACGAAGGTTTTTCCGCGTGAGAGTAGGGCGGTTTGATTCACGTAACGAGGCTCAAAAGGCGCTTGAAAAAATAAAAGCCACCACTTACGGTAAGGACGCTATTTTGATTACTTTATAGTTTTGCATAAAGCGAAAGGTGGGTGATATATAGTTAAGTGTAGTCAAAATGACTGCCCGGCGTGTCATTCTGACCATAATATATATATAGTCGGGAATACGGCAATACTAATCGAAAATCCATAAAAGCGCTGAGGCATCTCTAATTCTGTATAATTTTCGGCGTTTACTGAAAATATGTTCAATATATACGGCATTGCACATCAAGGGCAAATAGCACATTTGCAAATTAAATAAGTCTTGACATAAATAGGAAGTGATTTATAATTTTGATGTATGATATAGGAGAGGGTTTAAATGAAAATTAGAATTGAGGAAGCCTTGAAAATTTACCAGAAGTATGGTAAAGACCAAGTTCCTATAATATTTCTCTCTGATGTTTTTCTTAATACGGGAGCGGGTGTGTTGCAGATTTCGCAGGGTATGCCGTTTGATGAGACACAATACGACCTTTTTGTGTCCGCCAATGTTTTTGAGATTGACGTTATTTTTACCGACAAACTTTTGGCAAAACTTATAGCAAATTATCCCGATAAATACCGGTATCCTTGGGGAAGACTGGGGCTTATAGAGATGGACCGCCTGATTGAAAATATAGAGGATACAAACCGGATGACCAAGCATAAACGTAAAGCTATTTCCTGCACGGAAATTTACAGGAAAAATACGCAGGGCTTATATGAAACCATACTCGGCTATGGAGAAAAGCTGATACAGTCAAGGTGGAATGAGGTTAAAACCAAAATCGGAAGGAGCTCTACTATCGACTATCGCTTTGAGGAGTGCGGTATAATAGTGTTTGTGATTTTGAAAGCGGGAGACCCCGATTATATGCGTAAGTTTATGAATAACACGGAGTTGGTTTCCCTGCTTGTTGAGCATAAGGCGGACTTGAATATTGCTATTGCTCCCGACCTTAATCCCAACACGGATATATATACCGTAAACGACCCGAAAGATTTGCTTCAGGTTTATACCGATAATAAAACAAGGCTCGTTATTGTGGGTGATGAGCTTAACGATGAATACAAGATTGCTCTTGCCAAACTCAAGCACTACGACAGATATGCAAGGATGATGGTTGTAAAAAAAGCCGACCCGTCTAAAAAGAGAGAAATTATAGGAACAATTAAAAAAGTCTATATGCAGGAACCGTGGGAGTTATCATGAACGTTACTTTTTTTACAAATATATTATGGCTTAATATCAAAAAGTTGCGGACAAATATTTTTTGGAAAGTGGTTTTCATTCTTATTAATTTTCTATTGTTTTTTTCAACCACTTTGAGGCTTCCCGATGCTTCTTTTTTGCCGCAACATATATTCTTTTTTATTTTTATTTTAGTCTCTCTTTCTAATATACTTTTTTGCTATGTAAAAATTTTCTCGGAACAACCTGTTATATCATTGCTTCGCTCTATGGGGGCATCCAAAACTTTCATTATAATAAATAATGTTGCCGAGGTAAAACTCTTGTTTCTGATTTCTTTGTTACTCTTTGCAGGGGCAGCTTTTTTCAGGGCGGTTGTAATATCCCATTTTATAATTTCGCTTTGCGAAATTTTGTTGCTGATTACGGTAAGTATGATTTTTTCAATAATTGCTATAGTAAAAGTTGAAAAAACACAAAAGGCTTTATAATATGGATATACGTTTAATAAATATCTCAAAAAAATATAAGACTTCGGAAGGAAAATATATTGACGCGCTTAAAGGTATAAATATTGATATTAACTACCAGAATTTTATATCCTTTGTAGGTCCTTCGGGCAGCGGGAAAAGCACCCTTTTAAACATAATAATCGGGTTAATTCAGTCGAGTGTCGGTAACGTTTTCTGGGGAAAAGACTGTCTTTCAAAAAGCCCCGACAACCTGATTGCATATTTAAGAAGGACAAAATTCGGTATAGTTTTTCAGGATACCCGTTTTGTTCCCGAACTTACCGTTGAGGAAAATATCCTTCTTCCGTTAGTGATAAATTCTACATCGCTTCCCGAAAAAAAGGAGTATTATAACACGTTGTTAAAGAAACTCAATATAACGGATTTGCGAAAACGGATGCCCGACCAGCTTAGCGGAGGTGAAAAGAAAAAAGCCTCTATAGTCCGGGCGCTTATTAACAATCCCGAAATACTTGTCGCCGATGAGCCTACCGCCAATCTTGATGAGCAAACGGTGCGCGAGGTGTTTAATATTTTCTATAACCTGAACAAACTCGGACTTACGGTTGTTGTTGCAACACACGATGAGCGATTTGCTAAATTTGCAAGGGAAACGTATTTTCTCAAAGACGGTATCGTTGACGGCTTTTCAAGCAGGGAAGACGATAAACCTCCGAAAAAATCTTAGCTTTTGTAGATACAGGCATAAGCGTTGTGGTTATGTATGGACTCGTAATTTTCAACTTCGACGGCATACCATTTAATTCTATCATCGCTATCAAGAATAAGCGCCGCCTCGCGGGCGCAATCCTCTACAAAGCGGGGGTTATTATATGCCTGTTCCGTAACGAATTTCTCATCCTCCCGCTTCAAAACGGTGTAAAGCGGCGCGGATGCCGAGTTTTCCGCTATTTCCACCAATTCCTCTATCCAGACAAATTTCGTAGCCTTTATGCGGATTTTTATTATTCCTCTCTGGTTATGCGCCCCGTATTCGCTGATTTCCTTAGAGCAAGGGCATAGGTTATTAACAGGCACATCAACCCCGACTATCAGTTCAAGTTTTTCACTTTTTTTAGCCTCTATCCGGCACTTGTATTCCATTGGTCCTGAAATACCCGAAACCGGCGCTTTTTTATCTATAAAATACGGGAACTTCAACTCAATATGAGAGGTTTCGCAGTCGAATGAGTTTTTCATATCGTCGAGCAACTCCTCAAGATTTTGAAGACTTAACTCAACGTTATGTCGGCTTATGACCTCAAGAAAACGGCTCATGTGCGTTCCGCGATAATGATGCGGCAAATCGACATACATATTAAGACGGGCTACGGTATGCTGTATTTTATTCTCGCGGTCAATAAGCGATATGGGATAACTGACACCGCTTACCCCGACCTTATGTATAGGAACGTTGCGCAAATCTTTTTCGTTTTGAATGTCGCGGAGTTTCGCCATTAGTCTTCCTCCCTGATTGTAACAAAGGAGTTTTCCGTCTCCCACAGGCGTATCTCGTAGAGACTGCAATTTGCGAGGTTAAATTTCGGGGAAAGCTCATCCCATATCCATTGAGCAATATTTTCCGCAGTGGATTGTTCTATTATATCATTCAAATAGCTGTGGTCGAGTTTATCTATTACGCTATCCTCCACCACCTGTTTTAGCTTGGTAAAATCCATTATCATACCGTCTTCTATCGGTTCGCCCTTTAATGTAACCCTCAGCCTGTATGTATGCCCGTGCAGGTTTTCGCATTTACCCTTGTAATTTACAAGGTTATGCGCGGAATCGAATTTAAACTCCTTTGATATAAGCATCTCTTTCTTCCGTAATTTTATTTAGAAGATATAATAAAGCAAATACGTTTATTTCTCAAATAAAAACGGGGTGCAGTCTTAGACAGCTTTGTCGTTACCCGAAAATTTATTTATTAAACCGCTTGAAAATATCTAAAAGCGTGATATATTACCTTTACCTGCCGAAAGGAAGGCACTATTTTAGGGGGTTTGTTTTAAAAAGGGACGCTATTGTGTCCCTTTTATTTTTTGATTTTAGATTAATATTCCGTTATAATTCTAAAAAGCTCTGCGGGGATTTCTATGAAAAGCAATGTTTTGTTTATGATGATTTTATATTGCCTGTTTATGTTGCCTTCGTTTTTATATCCCGTTAAAAATGCGGTGGGTATCGGGGGGTATTTCCCCTTAAATATAATCGGCAATCCCAATGCCGATTTCCTTATATCCGGCGTAGATATAAGCTACGAACGGGCGTTTAAAGATAAATTAAGTATCAAGCTGTCCTTTATAAACGATTTTCATACCGAAAAAAGCCTCGAGCTTTACGGGAAATATTTTGCGGGTTTGCAGGCGGGGGCAAGGTTTTATCCCGTCGGGCAGGGGTTTAACTCGATATTTGCAGGGGGAGGGGTTGCCGTTACCACCGACCTTAATGAGCTTTCCCCCTCTTTAATAATCGAAACGGGCGGAAAATATATAATCGAATCTCTCGGAAATATCTATATAGAACCGTCGATACTTCTCCCTCTCATTTTCTATGAAAGCGGGGTGAAAAGCGACGGTATCAGGATTTGTCTTAGAACGGGTTTTGCGTTCTAAATCATTTTAAAGCGGCGATACGGTTTTCTACCATCGAAAGCCACTTTTCCCGCTTTTTATTATCAACTTTTGCAACACGTCCGAACTCAAAAAGCTTAACCCGTTTGATACCGCAATTTTTAAGCGTATTGTTGATAAAAGCGCGCTTGACCGGCGCACGAAGGAAAAACCTCTGGTAAACAACGGGACCTCCCATCGTATTGATAACGGTTGCGCCTTTTATATGTCTGAGTTTACCAAACAGCAATCCCGACGGATGAGGTGTATAAGCCCATCCGGGAAGAAAAACCTTGTCGGAAAAACCTTTCAGTATAGCGGGCATATCCCCCCACCATATTGGGAAAACAAACACAAGATAGTCCGTATCCTCAATCCGTTTTTGGTATTCCCCGACTTTAGGGTCGGCAAACTTTCCCTTGTTATACAGGGAAAGCCCCTTCTCGCTGAAGACCGGATTATATCCCTCTTTGTTAAGGTCGATAACGTCTAATGAATGCCCTGCGCGCTTTGCGCCCCGCTTAACCGCCTCAAGTATAGCGTGGTTATAACTTCCCTCCCACGGATGGGCATACACGGCAAGTATTTTCATATTCCGCTCCCAAAATTCGGATTTTAATATATTATACACTATAAAATCGGATATTCAAATTTATTACAAACCTGTATTGAAAAATTTTTATTTGCCTTCAAATAAATCTGAAAATCCGCTATTTTTTGACCTATCGTCTCTTTTATTATACAATATACGCTAACTTAATTTATACCTACATAAGGAGAAACCAATGGATTACAGCAAGACTGTAAATCTCCCGAAAACCAAATTCGGTATGAAAGCGGGGCTCGCGCAGAAAGAACCCGCCTATATCCAAAGATGGGACAAGATGGGGCTTTATGAAAAACAACTCGAAAAACGCAAGTCCGCCCCGGCATATATACTTCACGATGGTCCCCCGTATGCTAACGGCGAAATTCATATCGGGCATGCACTAAACAAAATCCTCAAGGATATTATTATAAAATATCATTACTTCAAGGGCAATCGCACTCCTTACGTTCCGGGATGGGATTGCCACGGTCTCCCTATTGAACTCAAGGTTACGGAAAAACTCGGCGATAAGGCTAAACAAATTCCCGTTTTGGCATTGCGCGATGAGTGTCGTAAATATGCGTTAAAATTCGTCAAAGCCCAGAAAGAGGGGTTTAAGCGTCTCGGCGTTTTCGGGGAATGGGAGAATCCGTATCTTACGCTTTCGGAGGAATACGAAGCGTCTATTATCGAGGCGTTCGGCGAGCTTGTGGAACTGAATTATATATACCGCGGGCTTCGTCCTATTCTATGGTGTCCGAGTTGCGAAACCGCGCTTGCAGAGGCGGAAATCGAATATAAAGACCATAATTCCCCCTCAATCTATGTCAAATTTCCCGTAAATTCTCATAAAATCAACGGCGTTAAGGATAAAGTCTATGTTATGATTTGGACTACCACCCCCTGGACTTTACCGGCAAACACGGGGCTTTCGTTTCATCCCGATGAGGAATATGTCGCGCTGAATGTCGGTGATGAAACCGCCATCTTGGCAAAAAAACTTGCTTCTTCGGTTCTTTCCCTGAAAAATCTCAAACCCGATAACGAAATTACCCTGACCCGCGATGACCTTCTTTCGATGAATGTTCGTCATCCGTGGATTGACAGGGAATCCAAAATCGTTTTCGGCGGACACGTTACGATGGATACGGGAACGGGAATAGTCCACACAGCGCCCGGACACGGTATGGAGGACTATTTCGTAGGGCTTGAAAACGCGCTTGAGATGCTTTCTCCTGTCGATGATGAGGGACGGTTTACCAACGACGTTCCCGAATGGAAAGGGATAAAAGTCAAAGAG
Organism: uncultured Brevinematales bacterium; assembly: GCA_964591955.1. GTDB lineage: Bacteria > Spirochaetota > Brevinematia > Brevinematales > CAZQBT01 > CAZQBT01. Next base: position 7,385 of record CAZQBT010000081.1, read on the forward strand.
GCTAACGGCTCAATTATAGAGTTTCTCGATAAAAAGGGACTGCTTTACCATCATTCGGATTTTAGTCATTCATACCCTCACTGCTGGAGATGTAAAGGTCCCGTTATCTTTCGTTCAAAGCCGCAATGGTTCTTCCGTGTTTCGGACAAAACTCTCTCCGAAAAGGTGCTATCGGAATTATCCAAAATAAAGTGGATACCGAAATGGGGCGAGGAGCGTATCCGTAATATGCTTGCGGGACGACCGGACTGGTGTTTATCCCGTCAGAGAAACTGGGGCGTGCCTATTCCCGCTTTCTACTGTAAAGACTGCGATGAGGCTGTTTTAAACAAGGGGACTATCGACAATATAATTTCGATTGTAAAAAAAGAGGGCGTTGAGGTCTGGTATAAAAGGGAGGCGGCGGAGCTTCTTCCTAAAGGATACAAATGTCCTAAATGCGGCGGAGCTAATTTCAGCAAAGAAACCGATATTCTCGATGTGTGGTTTGATTCAGGAGTGAGCAGTCTTGCCGTTTTGGATAAACGTCCCAATCTGTCAAGACCGGCCGACGTTTATCTTGAGGGAAGCGACCAGTATCGAGGATGGTTTCAAGCCTCGCTCTGGCCATCGGTTGCAGTCAGGGACGCCGCTCCGTTTAAAACTATTGTTACAAACGGATGGGTTTTGGATGAGCAGGGCAAGCAGATGCATAAAAGTCTCGGCAACACCGTATCCCCGGCTGAGGTATTTAACAAGTTCGGCGCGGACGTGCTGCGAATCTGGGTTGTAAGCGAGGATTATACCCGCGACCTTCGTATCGGTGAACATATGATTCAAGCCTGTGCCGATTCTTATAGAAAACTCCGTAATACTTTCCGCTACCTCTTGGGCAACCTTGACGGGTTTACTCCCGAAAATTCCGTTAAATACAACGATATGCTTGATATAGATAAATATGCTCTTGCAAAACTTTTTGCATTATCCAATCGCGTGGAAGCATTCTACGATGAGTTTGAATTTCACAGGGCTTTCCGCGAAATTTATAACTTCTGCGTAATTGATATGAGTAATCGGTATTTGGATATACTGAAAGACCGCCTTTATATCTATGCGGAAAATTCCAAAGAAAGACGAAGCGCTCAAACCGTGCTTTATCATATACTTAAACAACTGATGATTATGCTTGCCCCGATATTACCGTTTACTATGGAAGAGATTTACCATAGCTATTTCGCAAAAAGCGAGGACGATTCGGTTCATCTTGAGGACTGGATTTTCTCCGATAAGGAATGGAATAACGGCGCTCTTATTGAAGAGTTTGATTTTCTTATGGAAATTCGCGAAACGGTGCAGAAAGCGCTTGAGCTTATCCGCAACGATGGTATAATCGGGAACTCGCTTGGCGGTAAGATAAAAATCAAGTCTCTTACCGGCAAGGCAAAAACGGTCTTGGAAAAGCATAAAAACGATTTGCGATATATCTTTATAGTTTCGCAGGTTGAGATTTGCGATAATATAGATAATCCGACTTTCAAGGACAACTCGGTTGAGGTTTCGGCGATGAAAGCGGATGGCGAAAAATGTGCGCGATGCTGGAATTTTTCGGTGGAAACCGGAAAGTCCGACAAATTCCCCGAACTTTGCGAACGTTGCGCGCCTATTGTTGAAAATATGGATTTATCCGAATAGGGGTTACTATGAAAAAGTTTAGCGCTAAAGAACTTATTTTTCCGGTTATCGCCCTGTGTATTACGGCGTTTGACCTTTTTACTAAATTTTTGGTTTTGCAAAATCTTCCGCTTATGTATCCGGTTGAGGTTATCGGGAATTTTGCAAGGTTCACGTTTGTTTATAATACGGGGATAACGTTCGGGATGTTTTCCGGTATAGACGCATCCTTTATGCCCATACTTCTTTCCGCGTTGGCTTTGCTTGCGCTCGGCGTGGTTTTCTATTTTTACTTCAATGTTACGAAATTTATCAGGGACGGCAAGCCCCAAATATGGGGCAAGGTTTCGCTTATGTTTATAGTGGGCGGGGCTTTGGGAAATATCATAGACCGTCTCTTTTTCTTTAATCAAGACGGGGTTATGGCGGTGGTTGATTTTATAGATATAGGTATCGGTAATCACAGATGGTACACTTTTAATGTCGCCGACAGTTTTGTCGTTATCGGCGCTATTATTCTCGCAGTAATATTTTTGTTTTTCGAGAAAAAACAAAAAGACAAATCTACCGAAACCGATATTTAAGAAGAAGCGAAATGAAAAAATTTAATATCAAAAGTCTTTTGCTTCCGTTAATCGCTTTAGCTATTGTCGGATTGGATATTTATACAAAATTTTTAGTCGTGGAGAATTTGCCTCTTATGCAATCCGTCGAGGTTATCGGGAATTTTGCAAGGTTCACGTTTGTTTATAATACGGGGATAACGTTCGGGATGTTTTCCCGTATAGACGCATCCTTTTTGCCTTTTATTCTTTCGATTACGGCTATGCTTGCGCTTGCGGTGGTTTTCTTTTTCTATTTCAATATCGCAAAATTTATCAGGGACGGGCGTCCTCAATCATGGGCGCGTGTCGCTATTATGTTTATAACCGGAGGGGCTATCGGCAATAATCTGCTTGACCGCCTTTTCCTGTTTAATAAAGACGGGGTTATGGCGGTGGTCGATTTTATCGACATCGGTATAGGCGTTCACCGTTTCTATATATTCAATGTCGCGGATAGTTTTATAGTTATAGGTTCTATAATGCTTGCAATCCTGTTTTTCTTTTTCGAGAAAAAACAAAAAGACAAATCTACCGAAACCGATATTTAGAAGAAGCAAAATGAAAAAGTTTAACCCAAGTTTCCCAGCGAAGCGCGAAAAAGGTTAATTTTGGATAAATTTTG
>CAZQBT010000082.1:0-10224 GCA_964591955.1 uncultured Brevinematales bacterium
TTTTGAAAATCCTTATCGCATATTTTACTGTCTTTTAAGATATTTTTCAAGTTATTTAGGCTTATTTCTTAAGCAATTTTATAAAACTTAAACCCCGACTTTTCTTTATTTTTAAAACAATCTATTCTATAATCTTACCTTGAGTAAAACCATTATTGATAACCGAGGAGATAATATGTCTAAGCTGAATTTCGGGGTAGTGGTGTTTCCCGGAACAAATTGCGACAAGGACAGTTTATGGGTTGCATCAAATGTTGCGGGGGCTAATGCCCGTTATGTATGGCACACCGAAAGCGATATTTCCGACATTGACGTTATAATAATTCCCGGCGGATTTTCTTATGGCGACTATCTTCGCGCCGGCGCTATTGCGCGGTTTTCCCCGGTGCTTAATTCCGTTATAAGCCACGCAAACAAGGGCAAATTTGTTTTGGGCATTTGTAACGGCTTTCAGGTTCTTGCCGAGTGCGCACTTATAAAGGGGGCGTTTTTGCGTAATAAAATCCCTCATTTCCTTTGCAGGCATCAGCACATCAAGGTTGTAAATAATTCTACTCCATACACTAAAAAATACCCTGAAGGCGGCGTAATATCCATACCCATTGCGCACGCCGAGGGGAATTATTACCTTGACGGCGATGACCTTAAATATACTCTTGATAACGACCTGATAGTCTTTAAATATTGCGATAAGGACGGTAATATTACCGACCGCGCAAACCCCAATGGGTCGGTTGAAAATATTGCCGGGGTTACAAACAGGGCGCGCAACGTGCTGGGGATGATGCCTCACCCGGAGCGGGCAAGCGAAACCGAACTCGGCTCATCCGACGGGCGCAACCTGTTTTTGTCGATTATAGAGGAAATCGGATAAATGAATATTATTGATTCCATACGGGACGATATTCTTTCGCTTGACAACTACAAGGCGGGGAGGTCTCCTAAAACGGCGGCGGGACGTAAAATCAAGCTGTCGTCCAATGAAAACCGTTTCGGGGTTTCTTCTAAGGCTTCCGATGCCGTAACGCTTGCTTTGAAAGAGGGGCTTTCCGTTTATCCCGATTCGCGGATGGTAAACCTGAAGAACGCCGTTGTCGGGTTTTGGAAACGCCGCGATATTAATATTACGGTTGATAACCTGATTTTCGGTGACGGGTCGGGCGAGGTGTTGAATTTGATACTCGCCGCTTTTTTAAATGACGGCGACAAGGTTGTTATACCCGAACACAGTTTTATACTTTACCGTCTTTTATCTATCCCGAAGGGCGCTGAGGTTATCGAGGTTAAACGCAGGGATTTTGCCGTTGACTTGGACAAACTTGCGATTGAAACCGCAAACCGCAATGCAAAAGTCGTTATTTTTTCCAACCCCGATAACCCCACATCGACCTTTGCCGACAGGGATAAGATAAAAACTTTTTTAGATAAAATTCCCGAAACCGTTGCGGTGGTTTTGGACGAGGCGTATATCCATTTTGCGGGGCTTGAAAACTCCTGCGCGGATTTTGTCGCAGAATACCCCAACCTTATAATTACCCATACCTTTTCCAAAGCCTACGGTCTTGCAGGGTTGAGAGTTGGTTACGGGATTATGAGCAGTGAAGTCGCCGTGCAGTTGGAGAAAATCAGATTGCCGTTTAATCTCGGCGCTCTCCAGCAGGCGGGAGCATCCGCCGCGCTTGAGGATGAGGATTTTCTTGATATGACGGTTAGGAAAACCGCCGCGGGTCGTGATTTTATTTTGACTGAGCTTAGAAAATCAGGCATAACGGTTTTGGATGCTTATGGCAATTTTGTTTTTGCGGATTTCGGGGATTCTACTCAAGCTATTTGGGAAAACCTTGAGCGTAACGGTATAACGGTTCGGATGCTTTCCGATTTCGGGTTCGGCGATAATTTTGTCAGGATTACGGTCGGCACCGATGAGGATAACGGGTTTTTGATTGAAAAAATCAGAGAAGTTTTATTATAAATTAAGGAGGCGGCTGTGATGCAGGCTATTGTTTTGGCGGGGGGGATGGGAAGACAGATTAAATCCGATTTGGGTGATGCGCCTAAGCCTATGGCGATTATTAACGCTCGTCCGTTTTTGGAGTTTGTTCTTCTGTTCCTGAAAAAAAACGCTATTGAGGATGTTATTATATCCTGCGGATATATGCGTCCCGTTATCCAGAGCTATTTCGGAGACGGCAAGGATTTGGGAATTAAGATTTCCTACACGGATGAAGATTTTCTTCGCGGAACGGCGGGAAGCGTTAAACTTGCCGAAGATTTGATTACCGAAGATACTTTCGTTGTAGTAAACGGCGATACTTTCCACGATATTGACGTTTATGACTTAATAGAAGCTCACCTGCGCAACGACTCATTTGTTACTATGGCTTTAAAGAAAAGCGAAAATTCCGAACGCTACGGCACTGTTGAGCTTCTTGAAGATAATCAGATTTCGCGCTTTTTACCTCGGGGAACCAACGGTATTTCCAATCTTGTTAATACGGGTATTTATGTTTTCAATAAACAGACGCTTAAATTTATCCAGCCCGATGAGAATATTTCTCTTGAAGAGGATATTTTCCCGTTGCTTGCAAAACTCGGTAAATTATACGGGTTTGTCTGTGAGGGATTTTTCCTTGATATTGAGATACCGGGCAATTACTCCATTATCAAGGAAAAGCTAAAGGAATACGTGGAGATGGTCGTTTGATTTTTTGGAGGGACTATGATAGAGTTACGTTATGATAAGGAAATTGAAAGACTGCTTGTAAAATCGGATGCTTTGCTTGACGGGCATTTTATATTATCATCGGGACTCCACAGTGACAAATATGTCCAGTGCGCTAAGTTTTTCCAGTATCCCGAATATTCCCGTATCGCGGGGGAAAAACTTGCCAAACTGTATTCGCTTGATGAAATTGACGTGGTAATCGGGGGGGCTTTCGGCGGCATAGTTATAGCGTATGCAATAGCGCAGGTTTTGGGCGTTCGCGCGATTTTTGCCGAAAGGGTTGACGGCGTTTTTAACCTTCGTCGCGGTTTTGAGATTTTACCTGAAGAACGCGTGCTTATTGCGGAGGATGTCATAACTACGGGAAAATCCATACGCGAGGTTATGGAACTTGTGATAAAACATAACGGCGATATTGCCGGCGTGGCAAGTCTTATCGACCGCAATATGGAAGAGCCTGAGGATATAACTTATCGCGTGGAGTGGCTTTATTCGGTTCAGGCTAAGGCGTTTAAGCCTGAGGAATGTCCGCTATGTAAAAAGGGAAAAATTCCCGCGATAAAACCCGGAAGCCGAGGGCTTTCATAAGGAGGAGTTATGTCAACAAAACTTATCGTTGCGCTTGATGTTAAGAGCTTTGATGAGGCTAAGGAGCTTGTCGATTTGCTTTCACCCGAAGTCGGGCTTTTTAAAGTCGGAAGCACTCTTTACACTCTTGCGGGAAGGCAGATTATAGAATATATCCACTCTAAAGGCGGAGAGGTTTTTCTCGATTTAAAGTTTTTTGATATACCAAATCAGGTTAGAGGAGTGAGTTTTGCCGCGGCATCGCTCGGCGTTGAGATGTTTACTATTCATCTGCTTGGCGGACGCGAGATGGCGCTTGCCGCTATTGAGGGCGTGATGGAAGCATCGCAAATTCACAGACTTCAAAAAACCCCGCTTATTCTCGGCGTAACTATCCTTACCAGTATGAACGATTCCGTAATCCGGAATGAACTTAAAATCAACGCTCCCGTTATTGATATGGTAGGTTATCTTGCGCAGATGGGATATGACGAGGGGCTTCGCGGATTTGTATGTTCGCCTTATGAGGTTGAGGGCTTAAAGAAACGTTTTTCCGATATTAAACTTGTAACGCCGGGTGTTCGGTTACCGGGTGAGGTTACCGGCGACCAGAAGCGCGTTATGACTCCCGCCGACGCTAAAAGACTTGGCTCGGATTATATCGTGATGGGACGTTCGGTTTATAATTCCCGGCATCCTATGCAAACTACCCGTCAAATAAAAGAACAACTTAAAGACTGATTTATTTGTTTATCTGTTCTCTCGCGTGGTCTAATGAGTAACATACTACCTTCGTGGAGAACGGCGTTATGGGAATAAATACCCTGTCTTCCATTAAGTTCATAGGCGCTTTAAGAAACGGTTTTTCTATAAAGCCGATAAAATCGCTATGGAGTAATGCGCCTTTTTCATTATCTAATACGTTTAAATATCCGCCGTCATCCACAAAAAGCACGGTATTCAATGCAGGGGATACTACAATAGGGGAATAGGAAATTGTATCGAAATTTTTGTAAATCCACTCCCTGCTGTTGTTTTCAGGATTGTATTTTGCAACTTCCGGGTAATTATTGTCCGAAAATCCGATATATAATTTTCTATCAAGCACATTCCATCCCATCGCGGAATATTTTACCTTTTTATCCGTTAATTTTGGTTCAAACTGGAGGGTATTAGCGTTAAAAATATCCACTCCTCCCGAATGCCCGATATATATATATTTTCCTGTTGTGGTCAGCACGCCTAAAGCAGAGCCGTAAAATGTTATGCCTTCTATTGTGTCGGAAACACCGATTGGTTGCAATAAATTATCGAAATACTGGATTTTTCCTGTTTGGTCTATTGCAAAGTAATTGAAATTATTTACCCCCATCTCAATACGGACAATCTTTTTAATATTTTGTAATTCAGTCGGGCGGTAGCTGATACTAAGGTCGCTTAGTTTGATTGACGCAAATTGATTGCCTCCGGGTATTATCAGGCGGTCGCCTCCGCTTGCGCCAGAATCATATAAATAGTTACCGCTGGGGAATACGCTGATGGAAACGTTTGTTTCCAAAGTTCCCGTAGTAAACGAATATTTGCGGAGCTTTGCCTCCGCGGCGTTTGTCGAAATAATCAATACTCCTTCTGCTCCCGCATAAATCAAAGCGATTTCCTCGTTATTTATTGTTGCTTCCCAATCTGCAAACCCGGAACTTTGCCAAAGGGCTTTGATTTTTCCGTTTTTAGTGCCGAGAAAAAGTTTGTTGTTATATGCCTCTATTCCCGCAACAATCTCGCTTGACAACGGATAATCCCATAATATTCCATTTTCTGCTTGCGGAGAAGAACATCCCGCTAATGCTATAATAATCCCGATGATCGGAAAAAATATTTTCTTCATTGCATACCTCTAATATATTTATTCGTTCGTTAATTAATGACTCCAAAAACTCGATAATAGTTTCATTTCGCCGTTTTTACGTGCCTATATTTGGCATTATTACAGTTTTATTTTATAATATATATCAATTTTGAAAAATATTCAAGATTATTCAAAATTCAAAAAATTATACTTCAATATAATACATAAAACGGGAGACTTTGATGAGAGAATTGCTTTTAGGAAATATGGCAGTAGCACGCGGGGCGTATGAGGCTAACGTATGGGTAGCGACAGGCTATCCGGGAACGCCGAGTTCCGAAATTATCGAAGGTATAGGGGTGCATTTTCCTGAGATAGATTCCGAGTGGAGCGTTAATGAAAAAGTTGCGTTGGAAATTGCAATCGGGGCGTCTATTGCGGGAGTTCGTTCAATCTGCACTATGAAGCATGTTGGGCTTAATGTTGCCGCAGACCCGTTTATGACCGCCGCTTATACCGGTGTCAACGCGGGGCTTGTTATCGCGGTTGCCGATGACCCGTCTATGCACTCTTCGCAAAATGAGCAGGATACCCGTAATTATGCCCGTTTCGCAAAAATACCTCTCTTTGAGCCTGCCGACAGTCAGGAGGCAAAAGAATTTGCTAAAATCGCTTTGGATGTTTCCGAGAAATTTGATACCATATCCGTTGTCCGCCTTGTTACAAGGGTGTGCCATACTATGACGGTTGTTGAGCTTTCAAAGCCTGTCCGCAGGAAACCGGATTACAAATATAAAAAAGATTATCCGAAATACGTTATGATTCCCGCCAATGCCCGTCCCAGACATAATATGGCGCTTGAGCGGTATAAAAAACTTCGCGAGTTTTCCGAAACTTTTGAATATAACACATCGGAATATAACGATAAAAAAATCGGGATTGTTACTCACGGGTGCGTGTATAACTATGTGAAAGAAGCGTTACCCGATGCGAGTATTTTTAAGGTGTCGATGTATCCCGCGCCGATTGAAAAAATTCGCGAGTTTGCATCAAAAGTGGAAAAACTCTACGTTGTGGAGGAGCTTGACCCGATTATAGAGACCGAGCTTAAAGTAAACGGTATTGAAGTTGTCGGCAAAGAGATTATTCCCGAATACGGCGAGCTGTCTATTGATATAATCAAAGAGGCGTTTAAGGCGGAGAATGGCGGAGACGGTGCGCCGCTTCAACTTCCGCCGCGTCCTCCTCAGCTATGTAAGGGCTGCGGGCATATACAGGTTTTTGAGGTGTTGCACGATTTAGAATACACTGTGCTTGGCGATATAGGATGTTATACCTTAGGCGTTTTGCCTCCTTATACCGCGATGGATACGACCGTGTGTATGGGCGCAAGTGTCGGCAATGAAATAGGGTTTAAGAAGGTTGCCGGCTTGTTGGATATTCCGGTCAACTCGGTGGGCGTTATCGGGGATTCCACGTTTTTTCATTCCGGAATGACGGGACTTCTGAACGCCGTTTATAATAATACCCCCATTACGTTGATTATTCTTGATAACAGGATAACCGCAATGACGGGACATCAGCCGAGCCCTAACACGGGCTTGGATAACGCATACAAGCAAATTAACAGAATCGATATAGAGCAGGTAGTTCGCGGACTTGGCGTAAAAAGCGTTCGCAAGGTGAAAGTTACTCCCCGCACTGTGGATGAGTTAAAGTCGGTCATTATGGAAGAGGTGCGTAAAGGTGAACCATCGGTTATTATTGCAGATGAGATTTGCGTAATAGCGGAGCCGCGATTAAGAAAATTATTACCCGATTCTTAAATATCAGAGGGGTTTATGAACGGACAACAGGTTTCATATTTTATCGGCGGTAGTTTCGGCTTATTTCTTTGTATCCAGTATTTGGCATATCATCTGATACTCTCAAAAAACAGGGAAACCAAGACTATCAAAGAGGATTTGATTTTTATTGGCGTTGTCGGTATAACAATTTTTTTGTGCGCTCTTTTCGGATATATAAGCGCAATATCTTACAGGATGGCTTTGCAGGTTATATTTTTCCGCTTGAAAGTGGTATCATCTATTGCCACGGTTGTTGTTTTTGTCAAGCTGTTGCGGTTTTTCCTGATTTTTATTAAAGACTTGGGCTTTGTAGAAACGGATGAATACAAGCATAACACAAAAAAATATCTTTACCTGTTTTACGGTGTATCAATAGCGCTTGCAGGGATTGTTTTATTTACTAACCTTATAGTATCTGCAGAACGTCCCTCTTACAACATAAGCGGATTGATTTTTCTTGTGTATCTTTTGGCGGTCGGTATCTTTGAGGTTATTGAATTTATAAAAATCCTTCGCAAGGAAGAAGGAAAGATTACTAAAATTAATCAAATTCGATTTCATACGGTTTTATGGGGAGGGGTGATAGGGCTTGGGATGGGTATAACTGAGATTGCCCTTATGCTGATAACGCGAGGAGACTTTACAATCTCAGTCGGGTCAATATTTATGTATGGGGCGGCGATACTTTGTGTGGCTTTGAGCCTTAATCTCCTCTTTGAATACTTAGAGGTTTTGACGCGTATGTCGGAAAGCAACAAGAAACTTACCGACCTTAATAAAAAGATTATGGATGATATAAGGACGGCGCAGTCTCTACAAATTTCGCTTCTTCCTCTTGACAAGCAGAGGGAATTACAACATTACCTTGATATGGAATTGTCATATATGCCTATGCAAAGCGTAGGGGGCGATTATTACGATTTTTATAATCTCGGCGATGACGAGTTTCTTATTATGCTCGGAGATGCTTCGGGACACGGGGTTTATGCCGCGATGATATGGGCTATGCTTAAAGTGGAGGTTGAGGAACTTATCGAGGAAAAAGTTTTTACCGATATCGCCGATGCGTTTACTATACTTAACCGTCGCATAACCAAGATTCTTGAAAACACCTATTCCTATGCGACGTTGTTTGCGTGTATTATTAATCAAAGGGAAAAGTCTATTTCCTATATTTCGGCGGGACATACAGACCAGCTTTTTTATTCGATGCGTGAGGGGGATGTAGTCAAGATACGGAATAAAAATCCGATTGTAGGGACTTTCAAAAAGGCAAAATATGTTGCGGATTCCATTTCCTATGTTGAAGGCGATATTTTTCTTCTTTTTACGGACGGGGTTTCGGAGGGGATTGGTCCCGACGGTTCTCAAGTGGGACTTTCGCGGTTGCAGGATATTTTCCTTAATTCCTGTAAAGCGGACGGAAACGCATTTGTTATTATAAGCAATGTTTTAAGCGAAATTGAGGAATTTACTCAAGGCACTATACAGCAGGATGATAGAACCATTATGGTTATAAAACTTTAGTTACGGAGAATTTTATGCAAACAAAAAGTTTGGTTGTAAGCGGTGTGGGAGGACAGGGCATTATCCTCGCATCGGAGGTAATTAGTTATGCTCTTTTCAAAAGCGGGTTTGATGTAAAAAAGAATGAGATACACGGGATGAGTCAAAGAGGGGGCGCGGTTATCAGTTTTATCCGCTATGGCGATAAGGTTTTCTCGCCGGTTATCGGGAAAGGGACTGCCGACTTTATCCTGAGTTTCGAGAAACTTGAGGCGCTCAGGGTGCTTCCCTATCTTAAAAAAGACGGGGTTCTTATCGTTAGCGATATAGAGATTGAGCCTGTTCCGGTTATGCTCGGCTTTATGAAATACCCATCCGATTTTGACGGTAAAGTAGGGACTGTTACTAAAAATTGCAAAATGGTTCCTGCAGTCAAGGGCGCAAAGGAAATCGGTAATATCAAAGTGGTTAATATTTTTCTTGTCGGCGCTTTATCAAAATACATTCCCGATATAAAAGAGAAGGTTTGGAAAGAAGCCGTTGAAAAGATGGTTAAACCCTCTTACATTGAACTAAATCTTAAAGCGTTTGATATGGGTAGAAATATGTAAAAACTTGCGGGGCGGTTCTTTATAGAGCCGCCTCTTTATGTTCGACTTCCTTGTTTACATAAAGGTAGCGGAAGCAGTGAGGGCATTGCAGGAGCTTGGTCAGTTCGGCGCTTAAATGATAACCCATATCGCCTTGAAGTTGGGTGGGCAGTATTATATTACATCCTGAGCAAGCATCACCGTCAAGCTCAACGATTGCCATTCCTTTGGTTTTTACAAGCATACTTTCAAAGTAATCGACAAACTGCACCTCAAATTTTTCGTAAAGTTCATTATGACGGGCTTCAATTGATTCGAGTTCGCCCTGATGTTCCGATTTGATTGTGTCTATATGAGACTGAAGCCCCCGGGTTTTTTCCTCGTTTTCCTGTATCTTTGCCTGAATCCTGTCAAGCTCATTGCTCATCTCGACCTGTTTGCTGCTGTCGTAATTAATCTGCGCCTGAATTAGAGAGAGTTCCTGTTGCATGCGTTCCATTTCTTTTTCCCAAGATTTCAGTTGGCGGGCGATTTTAATTTTATTTTTTCCTTCTTCAAGGCTTTCAATTCGTTTATTGATTTCATCCCGCTTCCCGATTTCTTCATTGATTTTTTTATTCATCTCGTTGTAATTAATTTGTATATCGCCTTTAGTCTGTATCAAACTTTCGGTATCCGCGATTAATTTATCGCGTTTCTGCTCCTCTTCCTTGTATAGATTGTTAATCTCCATTTTTCTGTTGAAGAGATTTTGAAGTTCAATAAGTTTTTCAATTCTTTCTATATCAGTCATTTAGACCTCCTGAAAAGTTTGGGAGCGGGTATCCCACTCCGAATAACAGAGATTGGGCCCACCAGGACTTGAACCTGGGACCCACTGATTATGAGTCAGTTGCTCTAACCGACTGAGCTATGGGCCCTTAAGAATAAAAGAATGTCCGTTATTATAAGGCAAGCCCGATAATAAGTCAAATTTTTTCCCGTGTATCGAAAAATTTCGGATAAGGTTATTGACGGCAAGTTATGAAATTATTTTGTCGGATATTATCTGAAAAAATATGGAAGTCTTGACTGTATCTTGTTAATACCCAAGACTCGGTTATATGTTGTATTAAATTTAAAATGTCACAGTTTATGCAAATA
>CAZQBT010000083.1:0-9720 GCA_964591955.1 uncultured Brevinematales bacterium
TCCACTTATCATTATGTGCCTCTTTAGACACAATTAAGTTTACACTGCCTTTTTTAGAGAAATGCAAGTTAAATATTTTATAACGTTTTAGTGTAGATAGGTGGGAATTAAGGCCGCCAATCATACTTAGATAAAAAGGATTCGGGCTTAATTTTTATGGCATCCTTTTAATTTCAAAGATAACGGGGCGTATCCCGTCGGTGCAACAGGCTATAATAGTGTCTTTATCCTTCATCCAGCCCTCAAAAAACCCTGAGGAAAAATCACCGCCGGTTAAAAATACCGAAATATACGGAGCAAGGTCTTTCCATGCCCAATCGCAGAAACCTTCCGGTTTTTCATACGAGGTGGTAAAAACCTCGCCTTCGGAAAAGCAAGGGCATTTTTCTATTTCGATTCCGCAATAGTCCTGTAAATCTTTAAATACCGGAGTTTTTAGTATTTTTATTTGAATTTTAGTCATTTATATCCCTCAAAATAGTAAAATCATATTATTTCAAACCCAATCTTTTGATACATCTTAATTGCGCTTGCATTGCCCGGAATAACATTCAACTCAACGCAACTATACCCCTTATCCAATATATAATTTATCGCAAACTTGGATAGCAGCGTGCCGTATCCCTGCCTCTGATATTTTTTAGCGATACTCAAACTTTGGATATAATTACGCTTAAATAAAATACTGCCCACCAAGTCATTATCCATAAAATAGAAAAAGAATGTGTCTTTGTAACGGCTAAAAAAATCCCGGATTTCATTTAAGTCATTTTGCGGGGATTCATTAATCCTATACGGTTCTATCCCGTTTGCCTTTCGCAATTCATAAAATATATCCGATTCTAAATCCAATTCCTGCATAAAATAGCTCTCGTTATAATTAACCAAATCTAAAGGCGGAATTTTAAATTTTCCATTTCCCGACTTGTAAATCATCCTTATATCTTTTTCGCTCATACTTACAACCCCCTAAAACAACTATTCATAAATAAACTCAAGGTTTCCGTAAATAATATATCCCCGATAGCCCCGTAATAAGTATATTCCATTTACCCCCCTCTCTAATATTTATCCCCTTATCAAAACGGGATTATTGAAATCATTATTATCAAATACAATATCCGCCCGTTCCTTCGGGTTACATCTATCCAAATATAAACGTTGACCGGGTATATATCTGTTATTGTATCTTTTTAAAACATTCTCAACCGAGCCGAAATATTCCAAATCTCTTTCAAGCGCGCGTTTCCTAACCGTATCAAAACTTACATCGAGAAATATTGACATATCCCAATATTGGAAAAGCTCGTCCCTGTTCATAAATATCCCGTCAAACAAAATAACCGTATCGGAGGCAATAGACACGGGCTTAATATTAATATCGCTCTCAATTTTATAGTCATACACCCCGGGAATAATATAATCTTTGCCGTTCTTTGCGGGCATTATTACATTTTCAATAATCACACCGTAATTAAAGCTGTCAAGAAAAAAGCCTTCGGGAGATAAATCACCGCGTTGCAAGCGAATCTCTTTCGGATTATGAAATTTATCAATAGAAACGCGAATCGCCTGATAATCACCGAGTTTATCAAATTTTTCCGCTACCCTGTCTGCAAGGAAAGTCTTTCCCGATGTGTCAACGCCGTCAAAAGCGACAATCAAAGGCGCGCCTTGTTTCGCCTTATAGATTTTATCAACTACATAAGCTATAATATCCATACCATCCCCCGTTAAATCATATCCCAAGTTCCTCATCCACCAAAACCACCGTAATATCCAAGCCCCGCTGGTTTTTCCTGTGAATTGTAGTAACCGCGCAAACGCATTCCGCCGCCACGCAATCCTCACACTTCCCCGTTACAACGCAGGGGGTTTTACGGTTATAAAACCCGGCAACCTTAACCGCCGCTTCTTTAGCGCGGGAAAGCGCCCCGCTTAAATCGTCCGCAATTTTATTCCTGCCGATAATATATATAACGCGCTTTGGTCCGAAACACGTTGCAGCAACACGGTTTCCCGTGCCGTCAATATTGACAATTTGCCCGTCAAGCGAAACGGCGTTTGCCGATGTGAAATAAAAGTCCGATACCAACGCCTTCCTGTCCAAATCCGCCGTCCCGACAGGCTGATGGATATATATTTCCTTCGCGAATTTCGATAAGGTGTCGTAAAGCCCAAGACTTCTTACGGTCATAGAATTACCGAACCCAATAGAATCCACAGGCGCGCATTTCTCAACAATCCCGAATACCGTCTCAACAGCCTGCGCGCCGTTTTCGCATAAGTGAACGTCAAACCCGCGCCTTTTCAGCGCCTTGGATAATTCCGTCAAGCGTTTATCAATCATACTTCCGCCTTTATCAAAAACCTTAATATCACGCAAAACGGGGATATTTTTTGCACGCTTCCTGCGTAACAGTTTCAACCTCGTTTAACCATCCCTCACGCTCATCAGTTGTGCTGTCGGCAACTATTCTAAACATCGTCCTGTAATAATCGGTTATCCCGCAAAACCCAAATACACATCTGCCCCAGATATATTCCAGCGGGTCATGAAAATACTCCGCCTCCCTTTGCGCCTCCGTGTTGGATGTGTTAAACACGATACCCGTTTTGCCCTTGAGCTTACCGACAGGTAAACCTCCCCCGCTGTCGTTTTCGGGAAAATCATAGGCATACGGTGGTCTTATTACCCTGTCGATATACCCTTTTAAAATCGCCGGAGGTTGTCCCCACCAGTTCGGATGGATAAAAACGAGCAGGTCGGATTCAAGTAACTCATCGGCATAGCGATTCACCAATATATCAACCGATTTTTGCTTACCAAGTTCCGCAACCGTCAACACGGGGTCAAAATTTTCCCCGTATAAATCATGCATATATACATCAACATCGTTTTTAATTAATGTTTCCATAACCCTGTGGTATATGGCATAATTAAAACTTTTATTATAAGGATGGGCTAATATTACGCTTGCTTTCATTTTACCCCCTTTTTTTATAGAAGCCCTACCGGCTTTCCATCAGCTTCTCAAGATGGGATTTTAGCGCGTCATAGCTATCAAAAGCGGGAAACTGCGGAAACTCCTCGCGGATATTATCCGGCGCATGGAAAAGCACCCCGCTGTTCGCCTCTTTAAGCATAGTCGTATCGTTATAAGAATCCCCCGCGGCGATAGTATAAAACCCGCAATTCTTGAACCCGATAATCGCCTTGCGTTTCCCGTCGTCCTGACGCAGACGGTAGTTTATTACGTTATTCCCGCTGTCGGTCTCAAGGGAGTTGCAGAACAGCGTCGGGTAACCGAGCTTTGCCATAAGCGGCGCGGCAAACTCGTAGAAAGTATCGGAAAGGATAATAAACGGAACACGTGAGCGTATCCAATCGACAAAATCGCGCGCCCCGTCAAGAGGCTCAAGGGTGTTTATAACCGCCTGTATATCCGACAGTTTGAGGTTATTCTCACGGAGAATCTTTAGTCTCATAGTCATAAGCTCATCATAGTCGTTAATATCCCGCGTGGTGAGACTAAGTTTTTCGATACCGGTCTTTTTGGAGAAAGCAATCCAAATCTCAGGGACTAAAACGCCCTCCAAATCCATACCGACAATAACAGGTTTTCGTGCCATAAAAAAACTCCCGAAAAATATGATTAACCGACAATTTTAGATGCGATATATACAATCATTTCTTTAATATAGAAAAACCCGAGCACGGCGCTTACAACAAGTTTTGCGGTCATAGCGACCATAGTCCCGGCAAACGAGGCGAACCCCGCTTTCAGCGCCTTGGAATGCTCCTTTCCGGCGATTAACTCCCCGCAGATTGCGCCGATTAATATGCCGAGTATTATTCCGAAGGGAGGGAAAAACACGAGACCGAGTATCATCCCGATAATCGAACCCCAAGTCCCCCATCGGCTGATACCGTGAAGTTTTCCGCCGAGCAGCGGAATAATATAATCGGCAATAAACACAACCGCAGTCGCAATACCCCATCCGATAAGAAAGGCATTGGAAAAAATCTCCCCGCCCCCTGTCCCGAAATGAAGCAAAAGAATCCCGATAAAACTCAACGGGGGACCCGGTATCGCGGGTATTATACATCCGATAACGCCGACCAAAACAAGCAATAAACCCAATATCATAAATACATATTCCATATAATATTTTAATTGATTTTTAGAAAATACTCAATAATACTATTGAAAGAACGGAGATATAGTCATATCAATACCACAAGCCCCTCCTTTGGAAAAGGCTCGGTGACCCCAAGTCCTTGTTCGCGTGTCATTCTGATTATACCCGCTTGACTCTAACCTGTGAAGAATCTACTTCGGTTAAAGGACGGAGATATGGTTATATCAATACCACAAGCCCCTCCTTTGGAAAAGGCTCGGTGTCCCCAAGTCCTTGTTCGCGTGTCATTCTGATTATACCCGCTTCAGTCTAACCTGTGAAGAATCTACTTCGGTTAAAGGACGGTTATAGTTTTTATAACCGCATCATTAAGGGTGGATTACGTTAAGAGTGCAGTTTAAAAAAAAAATACTTCAGATTATCTTTTCAAGCATCTTAAGGATTTGTTTGTCTATATCGGAATCATCAGCCATCTTGTGCATAATTTTGATTGAATAATCGCTCTCAAGAGCTTCACGGTAGGGACGTTCACTGGTAAGCGCATCGTAAATATCGGCTACGGTAAGAATCTTGACCAAGTCGGGAATACTGTCGGCAGTTAATCCGTCGGGATAACCATGCCCGTTAAGTTTTTCGTGATGGAACCGGACATATTCGGCGATTTCCTTGAAAGGCAGAAAAGTGGAAACAATATCATAGCCGAGCGCGGGATGCTTTTGAACCTCGGCGTATTCATCCGGGGTGAGCTTGCCCGGCTTGTTGATTACGGTTTTCCTTACGCCGACCTTTCCTATATCGTGAAGGATGCCGGCGGTTTTGATTTTTTCAATGCGATGCTTTGAAAATCCCATCGCACGCGCAATTTTATATGAATACTGCATTACGCGGTGGGAATGTCCCGCAGTGTATTTATCATCCCGTTCGATAATATCTACTATCGTGGCAAGAATATCCTCATATTCCTTTTCGATACTTTCTTTGATTTTAATAGAGTCCTGTTTCGTTTTATTCAATGTTTTAACCGACTTGGAAAATTCATGAGCAAGTTGCATAGAAATACCGAGACTTAAAACGACAAATCCGGGAGTTATTCCCGCGTAATGAGTAAGCACTTTCGGTAAAATATTCGCTATACCGAGAATATCTACAATTACGGATATAAAAAAAATCGAGTTGGTAATAATAAATCTCTTTTCGTTGTCTAATAATTTTTGTGCACACTTAGCCTTTCCTCTAAGATTTACAATCATCCTGAACATAACAAAGCCGACTATGATACTCCCCATAACAAGAAACAACGGATACAAAACCCCCTCGCTCATCTGCAACATACCTGAGTATAAAACTAAAGGGGAACTCAAAAACAGTTCCCCGAATATGAAAAGCGGGATAAATAACAATATAGCTATACGCAAAATACGTTTAGTAACCGGCATAGCTCCGAATTTCAGGAAGGCAAAATCCGCAAATTCTATATAAGCAAGCCCTGCAATCAAAATCATTATATGTTGCACTCGATGAAAAACGGTATTTAGGATTAGATACTCCGAAACCAATAAACCTGCCTGCCCGATAGTGTAAAACAAAACGGCAACGGAAAAAATCAAATAATACAACATCTCCTTTTTACTGTGAAACGAAACGTTTTGCCTGTTGGATAGGGGGATTTTCCTGTCAACAAAGTAAATCGAGAGCAGGAACGTAAAATTTAAAAAATTAAAAACCGCACAAAGAAAAGGCACTATTATAAAATTAAAATCGACAAATTCTTTCATTTAACCCCCATATTTACGCATTTAAAAAATACATCGACAAGATGAGGGTCAAATTCTTTTCCTTTTCCGGTCTTGATAACAACCATCGCATCCTCATGGCTTAATGCGGAACGGTAAAAACGGTCGGTGGTTAAAGCTGCATAAGAATCGGCAATCTGTATAATGCGGGAAAAAAACGGTATTTTCTCACCTTTAATACCGAACGGATACCCCGTCCCGTCCCAACACTCATGGTGAAATAAAACATATTCGGTATATTTGGAAAACAACGTGCTTTTCTGCAAAATTTCAGCCCCGATTACGGGATGTTTTTTTATTTTCTCAAAATCTTCAAAATTGATTATACGTTTATGAGAATATTCCTCCATAGGAATACCGACAAAACCTATATCGTGAAGAAGCGCTGCGGTTTCAAGTTCCTCAAGGTCGCTATAAGATAAGCCCAGATGAGTTCCCAAAAGCGTGCTTAAAAAACTTACCATCTCGGAATGCCCTTTGAGAAACACGTTTTTTGACTCCACCAAATTGACAATCATATTTATCGATGATGAAAAGCTGGAACGTTCCTTTTTTGTAATCTCGTTTAAAGTAATAATTTCGTTTTCGGTGTGTTCGCGTATCTGCTTGTGCTTTATCATAAAATAAAACGGAACGGCAAGCGATATTATCCCAATCCCGTAAATTAAGGTTATTTCCGTAAAAATCATATCCAATATATTCATCGAAATCATAATCAGGAAAGTGATTACGGCAAGCACTAATTCATCAGCAATATTCAATCGTTTCTTTATGTTCATTATTATCGAAATAATTTCACCGGAGAGGAAAAATATCATAAAGAAATGGAGGGTCTTTTCAAAAGTAAGTCCAAACATCGAAACTCCAAGAACCGAAAAAACAATAAACATAGCTACATAAACAATTCCGGCAATAAAGTGAAATCGTGAATTAATAAGGCTGTGGATATATGCGAAAATACCCACCATACATAAAACCGCGGCGCTTCCACCGATATTAATATAAATTCCCGACGGAATATTAATTCCTTTAAAATATCTCAAAACCCCGAAAAGATAAACAAGCGAAAGAAAAATAACAAAAATTCCTACATAAAGAAATTTCCTTTCGATTGCAACCATTTCAAAAAAATCTTTACGCAAAATAAAAATAAAAAGCGACCATAGAGAAAAGGCAAAAACAAACAATATAGGCAAGACATTTATTGAAATCATTGGCACACCCTAAATGAATTACTTATATTCTAAACATAACAGGAAAAATATGCAAATAAAACAAAAAAGGACGGGCAAAACCGCCCGTCCCTTTAATATAAAATTACTTAGAATATTCCGATAATCTGGTTTAACGCATAAATAGTAGCGCCGAAAACAACCGATACCGTGCTCATCAACTTAATAAGGATATTAAGCGAAGGACCTGAAGTATCTTTGAAGGGGTCGCCGACCGTATCGCCGACAACCGCCGCTTTATGAGCATCGCTGCCCTTGCCGCCGAGGTTACCGGATTCGATATATTTCTTAGCGTTATCCCATGCGCCACCCGCATTAGCCATCATAATAGCCATCGGGAAACCGGTAACAAGCGCGCCCGCAAGAAGTCCGATAAGGCTGGTTACGCCGAAAAGACTTCCCGTAATGATAGGCATAACGATAGCAAGAATAGAAGGAGCTATCATTTCGCGTTGTGCGCCGAGAGTGCTTATAGCGACACATTTCTGGTAATCGGGTTCAGCCTCACCGGTGAGAATACCTTTGATTTCCTTGAACTGGCGTCTTACTTCCTCAACCATAGCATTAGCGGCACGACCGACAGCGCTCATAGTAAGGGCGCTGAAAAGGAAAGGAGTCATAGCGCCGAGGAAAAGCCCGACAATAACTTCCGGAGAGATAACATCAGCGATAACCATATCACCGGTAATAAGAATAATTCTATCCCTGAAAGCCGCAAGAAGCGCAAGAGCGGTAAGCGCGGCGGAACCGATAGCAAAACCTTTACCGGTTGCAGCGGTTGTGTTACCAAGCGAGTCCAAAGCATCGGTGCGTTTACGAACCTCTGCGCCAAGCCCGCCTTTTTCTCCCGCCATCTCGGCAATACCGCCTGCATTATCGGCGATAGGCCCGTAAGCATCGGTGGAAAGCGTAATCCCGAGAGTTGAAAGCATACCGACAGCGGCAAGACCGATACCGTAAAGCCCCTGGGTTATATTCTCACCCCCGCCGGCTAAGAAGAATGCGCCGATTGTCGCAGCAACAACGGTTACAACAAGAACCCACGTTGATGCCATACCCGATGCAAGACCTGCTATGATAAAAGTAGCAGGACCGGTCTTAGACTGTTCAGCTATATTACGAGTAGGTTTATAGTGGTCGGATGTAAAATATTCGGTAAAGAAACCGATAATATTACCCGCAACAAGACCGGTGGCAATAGCCCAAAACATACCGAAATTTTGAGCGCCCAAAACCGCATATATAAGAAGACCCGCGCCGATTAGAACAAGTAAAGAAGAAATATAAACACCGTTGCGCAGAGCTTTCAATAGAGTTTTCTGTGAAGCGTTATTATCTTTGGTTCGCACAAAGAAAGTTCCGATAAGCGAAGCGATAACACCGATAGCGGCAAGCGCCATAGGAACGGTGATAGCCTGTAAAACAGCGCCCTCGCCTTTAGAGAAAAACGCGGCGGCGCCGAGCGCCATAGTAGCCAAAATAGATGCGTAGTAGCTTTCGTAGAGGTCGGCTCCCATACCTGCAATATCACCGACATTGTCGCCTACGTTATCGGCAATAGTAGCGGGGTTCCTGGGGTCATCCTCAGGAATACCGGCTTCAACCTTGCCTACAATATCAGCGCCCACATCGGCAGACTTGGTATAGATACCGCCGCCAACACGCGCCATCAACGCCATAAACGATGCACCCATCGGGAATGTTACCATCACTTGGGTAATCTCGGTCAAATCGGTTTGGAAAACAAATCTGAGAAAAAGATACCAGATAGAAATATCAAGAAGACCCAAACCGACAACACACATACCCATAACCGCACCGGAGGAGAAAGCAACTCTGAGTGCGGGATTAAGCCCTTGTTTTGCAGCCCAAGCGGTTCTTGAGTTAGCGGAAGTGGCAACTCTCATACCGATAAAGCCTGCAAGCCCCGAATAAAAACCACCCGTCAGGAATGCAAAGGGAACGAATTTCGACAAAAGCTCCCCGTTTTCGCCGGAAAGGAAAAACGCAATAACAAAAAGTATCACGAAAATTACGGCAAAAATAATACCCACAATTTTGTATTGCTGTTTAAGATAAGCGATAGCGCCTTTTTTGATTGCGCCGGCGATTTGCTTTACTCTATCCGAACCTCCATCCTTGCTTAAAACATACCTTGCGGTAAAAATAACAAAAAGCAAAGCAAGAATCGCAGCAATAAGGGTAAACATAGCGGGGAACAAATCGTTTATCGCACCGCCCTCGTGGGCAACGGATGCAGCAGTTTCCGCAACCGCCTCCATTTCAACCGTTTCTTCGGCTACGGTTTCGGCAAAAGCCTTATTTCCGGCATTGACTACAACATTAGTAACCAATGCGCCTGCAAGACCAATCGTTACCAAAGCCAAAACCAGCCTTGTCCATCTGAATTTCTTTTTAGGCATAGATTTCCTCCTAATAGATTTTATTTTATAAGATAAGTCTTAAAATACTGCAAACTATGAAATTTTTGGGTATATTATCCAATATATCCCAAGAATAATCAAATAATTCGGTTTTAAAAATCGGGGTTT
>CAZQBT010000084.1:0-9441 GCA_964591955.1 uncultured Brevinematales bacterium
TTTATTTTGACGCAACGTATCGTTTTCAAGTAGATTAATTATAAAGCAATTCGAAATGTTGAAAATTCTTTTCGTATAAGTTAAAATATGGAAATTAAATCATTGGGGGAATTATGGCAAAATTCGGTTTTGTTTTTTTGGTTTTGGCTGGGTTGTGTATTTCAAATCCTGCTTTCGGTAAGGAAGGCGTTTACAACTCTTTTTTTAAGCATCTCGGAGAATCGGATTATATCCAGTTGAGTAATGCTATGTATTTTTCCAATCCCAAGATGATATATTCTGCGGTAAGACGCGTGGGCGAATTGAAGATTACTAATGCCCGTGACCGAGTTAGGGAGATTTTCTCCGAAGCAAGACCCCATCTTTCAGGCGAGGGCGCAAGAAGGAGTGCGGTGCTCAGGGATTCCTTTCTGATTTCCGCGTGGACTATGGGGCAAATCGGGAATGAACTTGATGCGCAGGAGCTTGCCGATTCGCTTAAAGATATTCGCGACAGGGAATCTCGTATTGTTATTATCAATTCGCTCGGCGAACTCAAGTATGCTATTGCGATTAACACCCTGCATAATTTGTCGAGGACGGAAACCGACCAGGATGCCGCAAGGGCTATCGTTGATGCTATAAAAAAGCATAATTTGCGAAACTCGTATATATTCCTTGTTGATATGGCGGAGAGACCATCGTTTAACAAAGCGCTTCGCGAGCATATTACCAATGTGGCTAACCATATTTTAAATCAAGGAAAGTAATTGTATAATGGCTTTATTTTAAAGGGGAGTTTTATGCACAAGATTTTGATTATGACGGCGGTTTTATTTGCTTTTATATCCTGTAATACGGAAAATCAAAACGGTCGCGGGGATAGCATGGAAAGTCCTGAAAATGCCGTGGCGTATTATTGCGAGGAGTTTTTTAAGTCCGCTCCGCCGAATTGGAATAAAGAGGCGGCTAAAAATGCATATAATATGCTTTCAAGTCGCGCACAAAAAAACCTTCCCGTTCAAATCGACGTGCTTAGCGGAAGACTCGCGCTTTTTGCGGGAGTTCAGGATATTCCCGATGAGGGGTTTGAAATTGTCGGGTTGGTCGATTCCGGTAAAAACTCCGCAATCGTGGAAACTAAGTGGAATTATTCCGCCGACCTTATCCGCGATACCGCTACAATTCGCGTTTTTTATCTTGTCAAAGAAGGCGGCAAGTGGAAAATCGACGCCATCCGTTAGGTTAATTCCGGGAGTTGATTATAACCGTTTGTTGTGTTTATCAAATATCATAATTACCCTTGACAAAAGCTCAAAATGGTTGTATTTTATATATAAGCCTGAAAACGGATTTTTCTTTTTTGGGCGTGTTTTAATTCAGTTTTGTAAGCTAAATTGCGATAATAAGGGTGCAGGGTTTTCGGGAGGGAAAATGTTAAGAGATGATTTTCCGCAAAAATGCAGTATTTGTAATGAAAGGGATGCCGTGATATTTGTCAAGATAGTTTCCGGCGAAAAGAGCGAAAGCAAGGGGCTTTGCGCTACCTGTGCGGTAAAATATCTTGAGGATAAGGATGCCGTAAAGGAACTTGATTTTGTGGATGAAAAACTGGTTTCCGTTATCGAGGAGATGAAAGACCTGCTTGCCGGTATCGTGGCAAATATCAGCGCTATAAGCGTTATGATGAATGCTAAGGGTAGTGTCGATGAGAGTTCGCTTAAATGCGCTAATTGCGGGCATACTTACGATAATTTTAAGCATACGGGGTATCTCGGATGCCCGTATTGTTATGCATCTTTTGCAGATTATATCAGCGAATTTGTTTTTGAGCTTGAGCGAGGCACCGTGCATACCGGCCTTCGCCCTAAAAAGTATGAAAGTTTGTTTAAGTTTAAAAATGAAATCCGTCTTTTAAGTAATAAACTCAAACGCTTTGTCAGAGACGAGGAATATGAAAAGGCGGAAGTCATCAAAAAGAAACTTGAGAGGCTTGTCGGAAACCATAATTCCGGGAGACCGGATGAAATTTGTTGAGTTTCCCAAGTCCGTTACCCGTAGAAAAAACAAACTTGACAATTTGGTTTTCTCTTCAAGGGTCCGGTTTACCCGTAATTTAGAAGGTCTGAAGTTCCCCGCATTTCTCAGCGACAAGGACAAATTTGATATTGATGAGAATTTATCGGATAATATTGCCAAGCTACCCTTTGAAATTGTTATAGAAAATATCGAGGATATTCCCCGTGAGCGTATTATGATTTACGCGGGAACCGATATTATCAGCCGGGAGTTTGTGAAAAGCGGCCGCAAGCTCGCCTATGAGGTGAACGGGGACTGGGTTATCCTTCTTAACGAGGATGACCATTTCAGGATTTTTTCGATTGAAACCGGATATAATATCAAGAATATTGCTTGCCGTTTAATTGAGGTTGTGCGGTTAATCGAAAAGGATATAGATTTTGCATTTGATGAAAAATGGGGGTATTTGACGGGTTCCGTTTTGAATATGGGGACAGGTATGCGGATGTCCGTGCTTGTAAATCTCTACGGGCTTGTCGCTACCAAACGTATAGAGGAGTTTATTACCAATTCCGGCGAGATGGGTTATGCCGTTAATAATCTTGTCGGCGAGAGTTCCGACTCCGGGCTTTTCTTCGTTTATAATATTTACTCAATGGGATTAAGCGAAGAGCAGATGGTTGACGAGTTTGATGCCTTTTTAAACCGTCTATACGAAATGGAGATGAAAGCCCGCAAAGAGTTTTTCAGCGACCCCGATGAGTGCGAAATATCCTACGAGGAGATTGTTGAGCTTATAAACAAGGACGAAATTGAATGGAGCGCATTGCTTTATTATATATCGCTTATTGATGCGATGGAGGGGGTTTTGCTTAATCTTAAAAATCGGAGGGAGTTGCGAAATCTTGTCCTTACGGCAAAAGATGATTATCTTATATATAAGAAGATGGTTGATAAGGACAAAATTTCTCAGGCGAGGATGGAAATAATACGTTCCATCGTGGTGCAGATGAAATATAAAACGAGCCGTTAACGGAAGGAGAAGGCTTATGCATGATTTTACGGGATTTACACCAAGAGCGCAAAAAGTTGTGTCGATTCTTTCTCAACAGGAAGCCCGCAGGCTTTTCAGCGAGGAGTTGACGCCTGAACATATATTTTTAGGTTTATTACGGGAAACGGACGGCGCGGGAGTTCGCGCGCTTCTTTCTCTCGGTCTTGATATTGACGACCTCAAGCGCGAGGTGGAGTTTACTCTCAAAAGCCGAAGCAGTAATACCCTGACTTTGGGCGGTATTCCTATTTCAAAGCGCGTGAAATCCGTCCTTGATATCAGCAGGGATGAGGCGCGTCTTATCGGGCATAATTATGTCGGAACGGAACATCTTTTATTAGGCGTAATCTCCGAGGAGAATCCTCAGGCGATTGTTCCCTTTATTGTCGAAA
This sequence comes from uncultured Brevinematales bacterium, assembly GCA_964591955.1. Lineage (GTDB taxonomy): Bacteria > Spirochaetota > Brevinematia > Brevinematales > CAZQBT01 > CAZQBT01. The sequence continues at coordinate 3,445 of CAZQBT010000084.1, forward strand.
ACAGGGGTATTGATATTCACCAGATTCGTCAGGCTGTAATCAAAACGGTAGGTTACGGCGAGGTTAAGCAGTGGAACAGGAAAAAGAAAGAGATTAAAACCCCGTTCCTTGATAAATTTTCGCGAAATATCACCCAGCTTGCGAGTGAGGGAAAACTTGACCCCGTTATCGGGCGTCAAGCCGAAATCCATCGCGTAATACAGGTTCTTTCGAGAAGGCAGAAAAACAACCCGATACTTATCGGGGAACCCGGGGTCGGGAAAACCGCGATTGTCGAAGGTATCGCGCAACTTATTGTCGCGGGGACCGTTCCCGAAAAATTAGTCGATAAAAAGATTTTGCTTCTTGATATGGGTCTTATGGTCGCGGGGACTAAATATCGCGGCGAATTTGAAGAACGTATGAAGAATGTCGTCAAAGAGGCGGAGGAATCCGACGAGGTCGTTCTCTTTATTGATGAGATACATACGATACTCGGGGCGGGTAACGCGGAGGGCGCGCTTGACGCATCCAATATGCTGAAGCCTGCTCTTGCACGTGGAAGTATCTGCTGTGTCGGCGCTACCACTTTTGATGAGTATAAAAAACGTATCGAAAAAGACCGCGCGCTTGTCCGGCGTTTCCAGCCGATTGTGGTTGATGAACCATGCGTTACGGAAACGATCGAAATCCTCAGGCGCATTAAAAGCAAATACGAGGAGTTTCATAATGTCGAATATACCGAGAACGCAATCCGCGCTGCGGCAAGTCTTGCCGACAGGTATATCTCCGAGCGAAAACTTCCCGACAAAGCGATAGACGTTATAGACGAGGCGGGCGCCAACGCATCAACTCAAATTGCGGATAAGCCCGAAAGTCTCGTTAGTCTTGAAAACGAGATTGCAACACTTGAACAGAAAAAAAACGGGCTTGTCAAAAATCAAAGTTATGAAGAGGCGGCATCTCTGCGCGATAAAATTAATGCGCTTAAGCTAAAGTATGAACAGGCGAGACTTGAATGGCTTAAATCGATTAAAAAGAAGAAAACCTTTATCGACCAGCGCGATATTGAACGCGTGCTTTCTTCCATAACAAATATTCCTATACAGCGTCTTGATGACGGGGAAAACCGCCAAAGGTATTCATCTACGCATAATGAGCTTGAAAAATACGTTAAGGGTCAGGATAACGCCGTTAAGTTGGTGGCGGATGCTATCAAGAAAAGCGCCGTTGGGCTTCGCGATATTAAAAAACCTATCTCCAGCTTTATTTTCCTTGGGCCTACCGGTGTCGGGAAAACCGAGCTTGCAAAGGCTGTGGCAAGATTTATGTTCGGGTCGGAGGATGCGCTTATCCGCGTGGATATGAGCGAATATATGGAGAAGTTTAACGTATCGCGTCTTATAGGTTCGCCTCCCGGATATGTCGGTTATGAATCCGGCGGGGAGCTTACCGAAAAAGTCAGGCGCAAACCCTATTCCGTTGTCCTTTTCGATGAGATAGAAAAGGCTAACCCCGATGTGTTTAATATGTTCCTGCAAATCCTTGACGAGGGGCGGATTACCGACAGTCTCGGAAACAAGGTCGATTTTAAAAACACAATAATTATTTTTACTTCCAATATAGGCACGGAAAGACTTTCGCAAAAGGGGAATCTCGGTTTTGCCGATGAGGGCGAGGACACCCGTATTAAAAAGGAATATGTCCTCTCCGAGTTGAAAAACCATCTGCGCCCGGAATTTCTTAACCGTATTGATGAGATTGTTGTATTTGATGCATTGAGCGAAAAAATACTTATCGAAATTTTTGATAAGATGATTGATGAGATTAACGCCCATCTTGCCGTGCAGGGTATGCTCGTAAAGGTAAGCGGGGATGTAAAGAAGCGTATTATCGAAAAGGGTTTTGAACCGAAATTCGGCGCGCGTTCAATCCGCAGGGCGATAAGCCGTATGATTGAAGTTCCGGTTTCGGAAAAGATTATCAAGCGTAAAAAGGATAATGACCCCGAAAAGGAAATCCTCGAAATCATCGTTACATTATCCGACGGGGATATAGATTTCCGGTTTAAAACTCATAAACGTCCTCAGTCTCCTGAACGGGAGGAGAAAAGCGAAACCGGTAAGGGAAAAGAGCAAACATCCGCAAAAAAAAGCAAGCGTCTTGATGAGGATTTTGAGGAACAGCTTAGTAACTGAGAGTAGAAAGCGCCGCCGAACGGGTCATCTCAATACGCTCGTTTCAATAGCACTTGATGACCGCTTATCGGCAAAAAAGTGCGATTACATATTACTTATCTTTACATATCCAAATAAATTAACTCTTGACATCACAGGTCAATCCAATAAAATATGGGTAAAAGTTTACAACGGAGGAAACGATGAAGTTTTTTAGAAATGTTTGCATTCCCGTATTAGGTTTGATGTTTTTACTTTCGGGATGCGGTCCGAGGTTTGTCTCGACTTTTCCCGAAGCTAAACCGTCGGCAGAACCTGTGATTAATGAAAACTCGCCGCGATTGGAAAACGGGAAAGTTGTTTTTACTTACACAACAAGACGCAGGAATATTCAATCAGTTGCGCTTGTAGGCACTTTCAACGATTGGAATCAAACCCATACTATGCTTTCCAATGTGGAAGACGGCGTTTGGAGGGTAATCGCCGATATTATGCCCGGACGCCACGAGTATAAATTTCTGATTGACGGGTCTATGTGGGTTCCCGACCCCAACAATCCCGTTACTACCGATGACGGATGGAATAATTCCATAATTGTCTTTACTTCGGATGACGGGGTTAGCTTTCCTGTCGGTGATATTTCCGCCGAAAATCCGAGTTTCTATTACTATAATTATACCGCCCGCGAGTCGGATGATTGGATTAAAGAAGCCGTTATCTACGAAATTTTTGTCAGGGTTTTCAGCGAGGATGGTTTTGACGGGATTGTCGAAAGACTTGATTATCTGTCGGAACTCGGCGTGGATACCCTGTGGCTTATGCCGATTCACCCGATAGGCGAGGTAGAAAGAAAGGGAACTCTCGGAAGCCCGTATTCGGTAAAGGATTATTACGGTATTAATCCCGAATTCGGCAATAAAGAGGATTTTCGCAACCTTGTGGAAACCGCGCATAGTAAAGGCTTTCGTGTTATTCTCGACTGGGTGCCTAACCATAGCGCGTGGGATAACCCGCTTACTAAACGTAATCCCAGCTGGTATCAAAAGGATGAGGACGGAAACATTATATTTCCCAAGAATACCGACTGGTATGACGTTGCGCAGTTTGATTATGATAACCCTGAGATGCGCGAATATATGCACAATGCTTTGGAATACTGGATTAAAGAATTTAATATAGACGGGTATCGTATGGACGTTGCGCCGCTTATTCCCGATGATTTCTGGACTTATTCCATAGCAAAACTTCGCGAAATCAAACCCGATATTATGATGTTAGCCGAGTCCGAAAACGAACCGAACCATCATACGGTAGGTTTTGACCTTACCTATGCCGGGGTTATGGGTTTTGCGCTGAATAATATTATTACCGGAAACGACACTCAATACAATTTCCATCGTGCATATAACCGTATGCGGTATAGTTTCCCGAAAGGGAGTCTTCGTATGCACTGGCTTGAAAACCATGACCAGATGCGTGCTATTGCAAAGTTCGGCACAGTTGGTATTTATCCAGCATCGGTGGTGCTTATGACACTTGACGGCGTTCCTATGCTCTATATGGGTCAGGAATTCGGCGATACGAGATGGACCGACTGGCGTTCCCTATTTGATGCTATGCAGATGGAGTGGGAAAAATCCGATGAGACCCTCTTTAATCATTACAAAAATCTTGCCGCCTTGCGCGCCTCATCTAAGGCTTTTACTCACGGCGAGCTTATTCTTATCGAAAACGACAACAAAAAATGCGTGAGTTATCTCAGGGTTTACGGCGATGATAAATATTTGGTTATTGCAAACCTTTCGCGTAATGATACGGAAGTATTGATTTCACCGCGGGATGCTAAGGCTAATAATATAAATCTTAAGCAAGACTTTGAGGGCTTAATTTTCGGCATAAAACGCTCCAATGAGAAATATTCAAAGGAGGGCGTGCCTTTTGAGATTGGCGGATGGGAAACATTAGTTATCAAACTTAAATAGAATTATTGGAGGAGCAATGTTACGGTGAAAGTAGAACCTTTTCCGTATTCGCTTTTCACCGTAACGTCTCCACTGTAATGCTCAATAAAAATCTTAACCATATACAAACCGAGACCCGCTCCCCACTCGTTTAGTTGCGGGGAATCCTCCGTGCGGTAAAATTGCAGGAAAATGTTTTGGATATCTTCTTTTTTTATGCCGAGGCCGTTGTCGATAAAGTCTATTGCAAGATGGCTTCCCTTTCGGTAGCCCCGGATTTCAACGCTCCCGCCCTTTTTATTATAAAAAATAGAATTACAAATAAGCTCATCGAAAATTGTTTTCATCAGGGTCAGGTTAGCGTTGTAGCTTTTAAACTGGGACGGCAGTTCGATTTTAAAACTTATATCGCGCTCTTTGATTTCCTGTGAGTGCTTTTTTACAAGCTCCCGTATCAGCGCATCTATATCAACGTTATCTACAAATAAATCCTCAACCTCTCTTTCAAGTGAGATTATGGTAATTACCTTTGTAACGGTAAACGACATCTTATCCAAACTGGCTTTGATATTTTTAAGTAATTGATTTTGTTTTTGCGGGTCGAGTTCCTCTGTGGTGAGTTTTTTGATTAAGGTTTGTATTGCCTTCATAGGCTCATCAAGTTTGTCCGATACGTGCCGTATGAACTGGTTTTTGAGGTTGTTGAGTCGCAGAAGTTCTTTGTTCTGTTTTTTGATTTTTTCATAAAGTATAGCGTTGTGTATTGAAATTGCCGCCTGCAAGCTGAATATTTCCGCCAAGTCCAAGTCGATTTTTTTAAACGTATCGGATTCGGATATTATATCCACATACAAAACGCCGAGCAGATTGGATTCATAAATCAACGGGACTGAAATTAACGATATTCGCGTATCTTTTCCGTCTATGTTGATTTTTTCGTTAATTACAAAACGGCTTTTTTTGTTTTCGATTGTATCGTCTATTATCTGTGAGGATAACTCAAATCCTTTTTTGCTCAACTCGTCTTTTTTGATATTGTTGAAAATTTTGGGGAGGATAGCTCCTTTCTCCTCTATAAAGAGAATACCCCGTTGTGCGTGCAGGGATGATACAAGGCTTTTGAGTATCTTGTTTAAAAGGACGTCCTCTTCAAGGAAGGAACTGATATAGCGGTTTACCTCAAGGATATTGCGTAAAGCGGTATCTTTCTGACGTAATTCCTCTATGGAAAGATTAGTGAGTTGCTCCCTTGCGCGGATAACCTTTTCGGCGTCGCGTTTTTCTATCATACTAAGCTGACCCATACTTTCAAATGCGCGGATAGTCTCCTCGGCGCATTTTTTCTCCTCGTTTGCAAGGTTTTCAAGGCTTTCGTGCGCTTTAATAAGCTCCTCTGTCTCCGCCTTTTCTCCTCTCATAACCTCCTGAAGTTGCTCATGGGCTTTGATTGTTTTATCCGCGTCAACTCTTTCGTTATACATAAGGTCTTGAATGATTTGCTGGGCTTTGATTGTTTTATCGGCTTCAAGTAGTTCCGTGCGGGCTAATTCCTCCAACTGCGAATAAGCATCCGATACCCGTTCTAAATGGGAAATATAATCATCTTTTTGCTTTAACAGGTTTTCGAGTTTTTTTATCTTGGCGGTCTTTTTTTTATTATGAGCCTTTATACCGACAACTCGTTTTTTCTTATCCTTGTTTTTTTTGCGGGATTTTTTCTTTGCCATTATTTCCCCCGAATTTTACTGACTGAATTTATTTTAAAACATAGAGATTTTATTGTCAAAGTTTGGGCTTTTTTGAAATTTTAAAATTTTGACGTTGAGAACTAGTTGCGTCAAAAAAAAATCTACTTAAAATTAAATCGTTGCCTCATAATT
>CAZQBT010000085.1:0-9268 GCA_964591955.1 uncultured Brevinematales bacterium
TTTTATTTTGACGCAACGTATCGTTTTCAAGTAGATTAATTATAAAGCAATTCGCCGAATTGATTTTTCCCTCTTTCAATGATAAAATATTATATAAATCACGGGAGCTATTCTCTTGTATATAAAATTGCCTGTTATTGCCCTGTTCCTGCTTTTACTGAATATTACCCTTCCCGCACAATCAATATCCCTATTCCCGGTAATCGAAAACGGAAAATGGGGATATATCAACCCGCAGGGAAAAACGGTGATTCCGCCTCAATTTGATTACGCGCTCCCATTCAGCGAGGGTATGGGGCGTATTGCCGATAAAAACCGAAGATACGGCTTCGTTAATACTTCGGGAAAAGTCGTAGTCAGCCCTAAATTTGTTTACGCCGATGATTTTACGGGGGGGCTTGCCCGTGTCCGTCTCGGCGACAGATACGGATTTATAGACAAAAACGGGCGGTTTGCCGTATCTCCGCGATTTGAATATGCCGAAAATCTCCGCGAAGAAAGAGCGCTTGTAAAGGAAAACGGCTTATACGGGTTTATAGATAATAACGGGAAAATTGTAATCTCCCCGCAATTTACGGAAGCCTCTCATTTCCATCAGGGACTTGCCCCGGTCAAAGCGCAAACCGATGACGGACGCGAGTTGTGGGGATATATCACAAAGGCGGGACGGTATTATATAAGCCCGCGTTTCTATAATATTCGTCATTACTCCGATTCAATGGCGGCGGTCGTTACCAATATGCGGGGGCTTTGGGGATTTATCGATGCTAAGGGCAAGGTTATAATCCCGCCTCAATTCAACGAGGTAAAGGATTTTCAAGGCAATATCGCGGCAGTCCGTCGCGCAACAAAATGGGGGTATATCGACAAATCGGGAGAAACGGTTATCCCGTTTAAGTTTGATACCGCCGATGATTTTATAAACGGTATCGCCCGCGTTAATACATCAACAAGCTCAAGCCCCTACTCCTATTCCTATTCAACGACCCGCAGATGGGGATATATCAATACCGAAGGAGAATATATTATCGAACCGCAATTCGCATGGGGCGCGCAATTTGATAGAGATATTGCGCGGGTTATTAAAGGAACGGGATGGGGTTATATCAATCGAGCGGGAAATTATAAAATCGACGACAGGATTGAATACGCCTACGACTTGATTGAAGGGCGGGCTTGCGTTAAAGTCTCCGGCAGATACGGTTATCTCGATAAAACGGGACGCTTGGCAATACCGATACGCTATATCGCGGCAGGGGATTTTAATAACGGGCTTGCCAAGGTTTTACGTCAGGAAGGCGCCGGTTTCGTCCTTGAATATATAGACACGCGCGGAAAAGCAATTTGGCAAACAAGAGGAACCCTCAGAAGAATTTTTAGCAACGGGGATACCTTATATGTAACCGCCACCCCGCGTCAACCGTCAACCAACGAATATCATTTTTCAGGGATGGAGCTGTTCAGGGAGCCCGACCTCAACTCAAGGATTATCACAACTCTTCCATACGGTGCAAAAGTAACGGCTAAAGACACTCCTTTAACAAACGAAATTCTTTTGGGAGACGGACTTACGGGACTTTGGCTCAAGGTGGAATATATGGGGCGGGATGGTTTTGTATTTGATGCGTATCTCTCGAAACTTCCGCCGCCCCCCGAAGAAACACCCGAACCCCCGTTGCTTCTTGAGGAGTATTTCGACCGTGTCCTTGGGGTAATCCGCGAACCCGAACCGCAAGACCCTCATCGCAGGGCATCCGATACGGTAAAGCTATACGGTATGGGCGTTGAAATGAGACAGCACGGAAGCGGACGAAGCGCCTATTCCACGTTTAAAATACCGTATTTCTCCGTTCAGGAAGCATTTGTAATAATAAAAAATCTGCTTGACTTTCACAACGCTCAGCTTCCGAGAGGATATTCCCGCACGTCCCGAGGCAGAAATAGTTTCGCGGTAACGGCTACCCGTCAAAATAACCGTCTAAGCAGATTGACCGTAAATTACTACTCGCCTTCAGGTTCGAGGGTTTATACGGTATGGCGGGAGGGAGACAATGTATTTATCAGAGAAAACGCGTGAGGTTATAATATGAAATATTTATTGATTTGCATATCGGTTATTGTATTATTCGCCGGATGTTCAAAGACCGTAACCGGCACGGTGGTAAGATTCAGTAATGACCTGCCGTCGTATAAAGAAGAAGCCCCGTCTGTAACGCTTGAGGGATGGGTTGGTCCGCGCCTTTACCCGTTTGCAGAGACGCTAACATTCTCCATCAACGACACCCCGTTGCGTGAAGCCGATGCAGTGAAGGCGCTGAATTATATCAACCCCCTGCCGGTATATTCGATATACGCAACCGCCCCGTTTTACCCTCCCCGCGCAACATTGGAACTCGATAAAAACCGCAACGTTAAAAGCCTGTATCTGTATTATCACACGCTTGCGGGATTTATAAAAGAACACGATGCCTCAAGGAATTTGCTTACCGTATCAAGCGAACCGGTAGTCGAATACATAACCACAAACTCAATTCACAGCGAGATGGATTTTTATATTGGGGATATTCCAGAGGGTGATATTCGTCAAAGGTTTGAAAACAAAGCTCTTTCATTTAAACTTACCGGCAAAACCCGTCTATTCTACAATTTTACGCCAATCAACAGGAGGATATTTGAACGTTTAACCGAACTTAATCGCGGGGCAAAAATCCATATTGTAACGGACGAAAAATTCGACAAAATCATTTCGCTTAACATAATCATAATTCAAAGAAAGTTGGAAATTTCTACGCCTGAACGTATCGGCGTTATAAGATATTACGACAAAAATATCCGTCGCCTGAAAGTATTTACCCCCATAAGACCGCTTTTTTTTGAAAACAACGAGGTTTACAGGGTCTTTCATATCTCCACGATGCGGGGAGCGGAGTATGCGCAAAATCTTGCGTTAGAAAAAATCCGCGAGTCTATCGCCGAGGCAAAATGGAGCGAGCATTTCCGCAGGCTTGCCGATTACTTCATAGCCGACAACGCAAAATTAATTATCGGCGGCAAAGATATTGACATAGACCAATATTTCAGCGACCCCGTTACAGTCGGGAACAGTTTGTTTAACGGACCTGCTTACCTCAATTTTAACGAGCGCGGGGAGATTTTACATATTATAATCCCCTATGAATACGCGCAGTCCACGGTTTTACCCTCACGCTACGATTTTCTAAAAAATTAATGCGCGTTTATTTGAACTGCCGGGGGTTTTTCTTTATAATTAGTATGGTAAAATATGCGGGGGAAAAAATGAAAAATATATTAATCATTATCTTCTTAATCACGGGGGTATCGGTTAAATCTTTCGGCGCGGAAACATCTCTGATTGATACAAAAAACCGGTATAACGGAAAAACCTATCAAACTTTCTATGACCCGCCCGATATGGAAAAAAGCGAACTCGGCATAGAGCGTCTTGTCCGTTTTTTAGACAACCGCAATACCGAAAGGGAATGGCACTATCATTACACACCGTCTTTTATAGAAAGCAACGGGTTTTACCGCAAAGTAGTCTATTTTGATAAGGGCGGGAAAAAATGGCAGGAGATTTTTTTCTACTACCCTGATAGTAACTTTAAAAGAATAGTGTGTCTCTATGACCAAAACGGACGTATTGCAAGTGAAGAGGTCGAGTTTTACGAGGGTTACGGCAAGCAAAAGGGATACTACAAACGCACCCTGTATTACTACGAAGAAGGACACACCCGGCGCGTTGACTATTTCTACACTGAGGATTACAGCAGTCAAACCGGAATTTACAGGGGAATATCCCATTACAATAATCGAGGCGGCATCTCCTCAACCGAATTCTTTTTTACCGAGGAACAGGCGCAACAAAGCGGGATTTACAGGCAGGTTGAATATTACAACTCAAAGGGGCTTCTTGTCAAATCCGAGTATTACGCTAAAGAGGGCCCCGTTATCAAAACTATAAACCATCGATAATATCCCATAGCCTTATAAATTTAATGACGGCAATAATACGCTATTACAGCAAAAACGTTTCAATAAAACGATTTATAGTATATCTGTGTGTTCTTGTTTCTAAGAAAGTTCGTTTTAATAATAAGCAAAATATAGTCAAACATAAAAATTCTGAGGTTATGTGTTATCAAAATTGCCTTAAAACAAGTAATCAAATATAATGTCATATCTTTCATAACAAAACAAATCCGAAATTGCACGGTGCAGGCGAAAGATGCGTTGCACAAAAAAAAGGCTTTTTGTTGTGTGTGTTTTTTTTGTTGCTTTTTTTTTATAATAGGAAAGGTTTTTTAAGTTTTATCCGGTTCTATCAAAAATCAGTTGTTCGTTAAACTTGTTTACAGTGGCACGCTTATTGCCTCATATAATGCACGGGGAAAGTTTACAATCGTTTGCGCATGATTATATCCCTAATATATATTTATGCGGGGCTTATATGAAAAGATTTAGATGTTTAATAAGCGGGTTTTTGATTGTATTAGGTCTTGGTATTGGCGGGTGCGGACCTATCGTTGAGGATGAGATAACTGACGATAAAAAAACATTATTTGATAATGATGAATTAATTGATACAATTCCTCCCATAGTTATTATTAAAAATCCTACAAACGGATATCAAGTTGGGGCAAGCTACCAACTCATCGGTACCGTTACCGATGACAAATCCGGGGTTGACAAGGTTTTCTACAATATAAACAACGGCGAATGGCGTGAAGCCGGAGTTTCCGGGTTTTTCTGGTTTGCAACAATTTCAGGAATAACCTCGCTTGGTTTTTATACCAATCGTGTTTATGCTGTAGATAAAGCGGGTAACGTTTCAATCATAACCAATAAGGTTTGGGTTGAAAGAACCGATGTCCCATCAATAACAATAGAATCTCCCGAAAACGGCTCTTTATTCAATAACTCGTCTATAACCGTCAGCGGAACGGCAAGCGTCGATACCCCCAAATCTATTACGAAAGTTGAGGTTCAGGTAAACGGCGGAGAATGGATTATCGCTTCCGGCACTGAAAGCTGGTCTGTAAATATTTCCCTGACCGAAGGCAATAATACTGTTGTCGCACGCGCTACCGACGATAACGATAAATCCTCTCTTTCAGCCGAGTGGAATATTAATTTGGATACAACTCCTCCGTCCTTGTCTATCTTAAATCCTGATAACGGGGACTATGTCGGTAAAAATTATGAGATTGCAATAGACGCCGATGATGAAAATTCCGGTGTGGACAAGGTTTTCTACGACCTTAACGACAATAACTGGGCAGAGGCAAGTTTTAACGGAAGTATGTGGATAGCTTCAGTTAGTTTGAACGGAGACGGCTCATTTATTAACAGAGTTTATGCCGTCGACAACGCCGGCAACTCATCAGCCACAAATCAGGTTACGGTAGAACATAACAGCACTCCTTGGATTAACATAACGTATCCCGCAAACGGGGCTTCTGTCGGCAGCACCTCCATAAACTTAGAGGGAAATGCAGGCGTTTCCTCTCCTTATGAGATTGTCAAGGTGGAGGTTCAGGTAAACGGCGGAGAATGGATTACTGCTTCCGGCACTGAAAGTTGGTCTGTAAATATTTCCCTGACCGAAGGCAATAATTCCATTTCAGCACGCGCTATCACTGATGACGATAAGATAACCTATTCGGAGGATTGGGCTGTTACTTTGGACTTAACTTATCCCGTAGTTACAATAGAATCTCCCGAAAACGGCTCTTTATTCAATAACTCGTCTATAACCGTCAGCGGAACGGCAAGCGTCGATACCCCCAAATCTATTACGAAAGTTGAGGTTCAGGTAAACGGCGGAGAATGGATTATCGCTTCCGGCACTGAAAGCTGGTCTGTAAATATTTCCCTGACCGAAGGCAATAATTCCATTTCAGCACGCGCTACCGACGATGAGAGTGTAGAGGCAGATTCGACACCTATGACATATATATATGAAAAAATATTGTTCGTTTCAACGGTCGGAAATGATGCCGATGACGGCACAAGAACTCATCCCGTAAGAAGCATTCAAACGGCTCTTGATAAAGCCGAGGGTTTAGGTATTACCGAAATTTATATCTCGGAAGGAACTTATACGCCGGGCAACGGGCTGAATATCGAAAACGAAAATTATAAATACAGCGGCGTATATATCAATATTCCAAATCTAACCATAACCGGCGGGTGGGATACCGATTTCACAGGATGTTCCGGCATGTCGCTACTCGACGGGAATAATAATCTAAAGCATATTATATATATTGATGATTTCGATAATATTACTATCAAAAACTTTGAAATTTTAAATGGAAACGCTGACGACACAAGTATCCCCCATAATTCAGGCGGCGGAATTTATATTAACCAAGGAAACGGGCATAATATCGATAACACAATAATATCCCAAAATTCCGCGAGAAATAACGGCGGCGGAATTTATATAAATAATGGGGTAAATCATACATTAAACGCAACCGTCTCATATAATACTCTAACCGCAAACGCCTCTTTGGGTGCAGGAATTGCAATTAGCGAAGGGACTTCTATTGTAATAAACGGAATTATTGAACACAACACATCTTCGGGGCAATCCGCTAAAGGCGGCGGAATTTATATTAATGGAGGCTCGGAGCATACTATTGATACTATTGTTCGGGATAACGAACTAACCGGAAATTCCTCAATAGGAGGCGGAATACACGTTTCAGACGGCATTAATCATCTTATACAAAATGAAATAACCGGAAATTCCGCTAACAGCGGTGCCGGAGTGTGTATTGAGAATGGTGATAGTCACACAATAGACGCAAATATTACCGATAATAACGCCTCTTCAGCAAACGGTTCAGGTGGCGGTTTGTATTTGATTAATGGTCTTAACCACATTATAAAAGGCAATATTTTATATAATAGCGCCAAGAACGGCGGGGGAGTATATTTTAGCCAAAGCGGCGCACCTAATAATACCCATACTTTTGATTATCCCGTTATCGGGGGAAATGCAGGCAATGGAGTTGACCGTCTTAATGTCAACAGTAACCCGCAGGGTACTGGGACTATTGATTTTACCCCCGCCAACACGCCCGGAAATATTACGTGGTGATATAACCTAAATTTGTTGTTTTTAATCTGATATAACAATCATCCCGCAGCCGCATCCAAGTATGCGGTTACGGGATTTTTCATCCATCCGCCTGTCTGTAAATCCTTTAACTAAAAAACTTGGGTTCATCAAAGTAATCCATCTGTTTGCTTTTAAGAACGCCCCGCTTGTTTCCGAAAAGATAATAAAACCGTTTGGAGAATGTGATGCATAAAGATTATTGCCCGAAGTTCCGCACCGGAATTATCGGATTGGGCAGAATCGGGTTCAGCCTTCAATACGACAAAAAACGCGAACAGCCGGCATCCCACAGCGCAGCTTTCCATAACGGGGACGCTTCTCTTTTCAGGAAATCAGGAACTTTTTTAGACGGCGGTTTCGATATCAGCAGGAAAAAGCGCATTGCTTGGAGCAGGGCTTATCCCCATGCCCGTGCTTACGACAAACTCTCCGATATGCTAAGCCACGGAAGATGGGACATTATCGTTATTGCGGTCGATGAAAAGGCTCATCTCGAAGTTTTTGAAAAGGTCGTTGCGGTAAACCCTCGTCTAATCGTCCTTGAAAAACCTGTCGCGCCTAACCTTAAAGATGCCCGTAAAATATACGAACTTTCACGTAAACACAAAGTTCCGGTTGCAGTGAACCATGAACGACGATTTTCACGGGACTACATTTTTGTCGGTGATTTAATAAGATATGAGCGTATGGGGGAATTACGGATGGTTACCGCAAATATCCTCACTTCCTCAGCGGCATGGTATAAAGGAGACACAAAAAAAGCAAGGGGCGCTCTGTTGCATGATGCCACACATATAATAGATATAGCGCATTTTATCACGGGCAAAAAAATCCTTATGGAAGCAGTCTCGCTTTGCCGTAAAGACAAGGATAAAACCCACGGCATCAGCGCGACGGGTAAAATCGGCAAGTCGGGGTTTATTATGAATGTCGGATTTGAAACGCTGCATTTTATGTTTGAATTAGACTTGATTTTTACCGCAGGACGAATCCGTATAGGCAACGGAACTTTAGAGGTTTGGGATGCCCGCGAAAGTCCGTTTTACGAGGGTTTCCATTCTCTTATCAGGGATAAGTCGATAAATCCGCCTAATAAAACGGGGTATTTCTCAGGGATGGTGGAAAACTGTATTGCCTTTTTAAAGAATGAAGCTCCGATTGTCTCTTCTATAAAGGACGGTGTCGCTGCAATTGAGGCTATGGAAAATATTATGAGCCTGCTTGAGGAATGCGTTTAAAATCATTCTATTTTATAAAAAGCAAGGAATTGTTTTGACGTTTCCGCATAATCACGTTAAAATATAATATATAAACTTCGGAGCTTTAAATGGAATTGGATTTCACAAGACTTGCGATACAAGCGGGTAATATAGTTTTATTGATAGCGGGAGTATTCTACTCTATAATACTGCACGAAATAGCACACGGTTACAGCGCGTATCGTTTCGGTGATGATACCGCAAAACGCGCAAAACGTCTCTCTCTTAACCCTATTCCTCACATAGACATTATCGGCACTATCATTTTACCTATCGGGTTATTTATAATGGGATTACCTCTTTTCGGATGGGCAAAACCTGTTCCGGTTAACCCGAATAACTTTACTAAGGGAAATCCCCGCAAGGCTTTTGCGGTTGTGTCTCTCGCGGGGGTGGCGGTTAATTTTATACTTATAATCATAATGTTTTCCATATCGTCAATAATGCTTAAATTCCCGTATTTTAGCGAGGTGCTGATGCAGGAAAGCAGCAGGATTTTAGACAGCCCCGTTTTTCCCAGCCCGATTGTGTTTTTCCAGATTGCGGGAATAAATATTATGCTTATGGTTTTTAACCTGTTGCCGTTCCCGCCGCTTGACGGATATAATTTTCTTGTAAGCGTTCTGCCTAATAAAACCGCGTTCCGGCTTGAAAAAAACCGCACGACGCTTATGATATGTTTTTTGGTATTGCTTGTTACGGGACTTTTCAGATATATATATATGCCGATTTTTAACGGTATTTTTTGGATTTTCGGCAAAATTTTCGGATTTTTATAAGCACTGGAGACTTTATGAAAAAAAATGTGTCGTTCCAAAAAAGAAAGGATACATCTAAGTCCAAAAAAGAGAGTTCCCAA
>CAZQBT010000086.1:0-9084 GCA_964591955.1 uncultured Brevinematales bacterium
GTTTCGCTGATGGCGCTCTCCCGATGGGAGGAGGCGATTGACGCATGGAAGGGGTGCATAAATCATTTTGGAAGTGGCAATATTGGGTTTTTAATACTTGCATATTGTTATTTGAAAGTTGATGATATTAGTAATGCTTATATCTCTTTCTTATTAAATCAAAGAAATAAATTAGATTATCATACTGAGTTGAAACCAATTAGAGTTGAAATTGATAAATTAGAGGGTTTGCCTGAAGTATTTAAAATGGAAGATAGAGGAAAATATGATTTAGTAGATATTAATTTTAGATACTATGAAAGGTATAAAAGCATATTGCTAAATAAAAATCTTATTGGACATAGTCTTAGAGATGAAGACATATCTTTTATAAAGCAAGAGGCAGAAAATCACTTGCAAAAGTATAATATTGGAATAAAATAAATCAGGGGGAAGATATGAAGAGATTAGTAAGTATATTTGGGGTTATACTTTTAAATTTGAGTTTAGTAAGTTTAATATATCCGGTAAAAGTAGGGTTGGACTCCGGACATTCTATTAAAGAACTGCACAAGTCCGGTGGGGCGTTTGACGTAATGGTAATAGAAAATGGCTATGAAGTCCCCAAGCCCTACTACGCGGTGGGGTGGTCCCGCACCAATTTGTTTAGCTAAGCTAAAGTAGTCCGCAAATTGGTGCGGGAGAGGGGTGAGGCTCGCAGCCGGAGGGGAAGTGAGCGCGGTTACGGAAGCGGTCATCTCGATACTCGCCTGTCGGCGCACTCGATGACCGGTTGGTTGCCTCGATACACCTCGCCCAGCACCAATTTGTAAAGCCGCACCTAAAGTAGCCTGCAAATTGGTGCTGGGTTCGGCACTCGGCAACCGAATTATTGCCTAAAAGTCTTCTCTTAAACCATTCGGTCATCGAGTTCCGAGCCTCTTCCGAAGGAAGGGGTTGGAGTATCGAGATGACCGTTATCAAGGCAACCTGTCCGTGCCTTCCTGTCTCTGCGGCAAAATTGGAATGTAAGCGAAAATCTATAATGTTTTCACTTTCTCAAGCGCCGAGTATATAACCGCATCCATATTGTAATAACGGTATTCGGCAAGCCGTCCTATAAACACGACGTTTTTCAGCTTTTCCGCCTCGTGATAATATTTAGAATATAACGCTTTCCATTCATCGGTAAACATCGGGTAATAAAGAGGGTCTTCGGCGATAACGGCATCACGGGGGTATTCTTTCATTATGGTTGTGCCTTTGCTGTTTCCCGAAGTAAGGCGTTTATAATCGGTAATTCTCGTGAAGTCGAAATCATTGGGATAATTCACGGTTGCGACCTCCTGGAAAAAACCATCCGCTATATGCTCGGTTTCAAAATCCAAAGTGCGGTATTTGAGTTCGCCGAATTTATAATCGAAAAAGTAGTCGATTGCTCCCGTATAGACAAGACGGTTATATTCCAAGTCGGAGATTATTTCTTTATAGTCGGTGTTTAAAATTATCCTGATATTGGGGTTGTCGAGCATATTTTCAAAAAGACGGGCATATCCCCCTGAGGGCATCCCCTGAAACCTGTCCTGAAAATAACGGTTATCCCTGCTGATAAATACCGGAACGCGCCCGGTAACCTCCTCGCCCAATTCCTCCGGTTTTAGGCCCCATTGCTTTTGCGTATAATGCAGGAAGACCTTTTCATAGATAAAATCCGCGAGTTTCTTTAAGTCATTGTCGTTTTCCTCACGGAGTTTAAGGATAGGAATTTTCCCGCCGAAACCGAAACGGTCAATCAAATTTTGTTCTATACGCGAAGCAATCGATTCGGGATAAAGGGCGTGCAATGTGTTAAGGTTAAACGGAATTGGAACTTTTTGCCCGTCGATAACGCCCAATACGCGATGGTAATAAATATCGAAGCGTGTAAATTTCGATATATAATTCCATACCTTTTCGGAGTTGGTATGAAAAATATGCGGTCCGTATTTATGGATTAAAACCCCGTTGTTATCGTAGTAATCGTAACAATGTCCGCCGATGTGCTCCTTTTTTTCTATAATGAGGACTTTTTCGTTTTTTTCTGAGGCGAGACGCTCGGCAATAACGCATCCGGCAAAACCTGCGCCGACTATAACGGTATCGAATTTCAATTTAAGCTCCTTATTTTTGTTCGCTTAAGTTTATTTATTTTATAAAAATAAGTCAACAAGCGCACGGGATAAGTTTACGGCGAGTTTTAAATTTGTTCTAAAGAGGCGATAATTTCCCGTTCAACGAAAAACGGGGTTGATGCGGAAGCGACCACAAGCGCGGTTTTATATTCGCCGAGATTTAAACCAAGCCCCGATAACTCATCCCAATCCTCTACAAAATAGACATCCGGTGAGTTTTTTTTGAGGATTTGGTATAGCTTATTGGCGTTGGATGATTTTTTATCGCCGACAACGAAAGTAATCTCCGCCTGTTTCTGAAGCCTCAACGCGTCTTCTTCTTTATTGTGGGTTACCGGACAAATCGAATTATGGGTTTCAATCAAGGTGTTGTCAAGCCCCTCTTTAAGCGTATCGCTTACCCATTTAAAAAGCCCGTAATCTCCCGTAGTCTGCGATATAACCATCACCCCGCGATAATCCTTTTCGGAGAGCCTTTCGCGCAGGGCTTGCAGGCTTAAATCCTCGCGCTTTTCTATAACCTCAAAGTTTTCGGCGTAACTGACAAGCCCCAAGACCTCAGGATGGTTTTTCTTTCCGCAGATAATAATAAAATATTCCAAATCGGAGTGCTTTTGTATAAAGAGCTGGAGATTTTTAACTTTTGTGCAGGTCAGGTCTATGATTTCAAATTGTTTCTTGATTTTACTCTCGATATTTTTATCAATCCCGTGTGTGCGTATTACTATTTTTGAATTGGACGGCAGATTTTGTGTCGTATCGACGGAATCGATACCTTTTTCCTGCAAGCGCCTGATATATCTTGAGTTATGGATTAACTGCCCCAGAACGAAAATCGGCGTGTCTGACAGGTTTCGCCGTTCAAGAATCTTTTTTTCCGCAAACTTGACACCCGGACAAAACCCCGACAACTTCGGACGGATAACTTTCATTGCGCTCTCCGATAGATAATTCCGATAATTTTAACGGTATAAGCGCGTTTTGTCAAACAAGAGGGAAAACTGCGGGATTTAAAAGACTTAAAGTCTTGATAAATACTTTTTTTACTGTTATTATTAAATATTGAACGGAGGAAAAAATTATGAAAAAGTTTTCTGTCGTTTATTGGAAAGAAGCCGATTTTTGGATTGGATATATCCAAAACTACCCGGATTTCAGGACTCAGGGAAAAACTTTAGAGGAACTTAAAGAAAATCTGATTGATATTTATAAAGATATTTCAAACGGTGAAATTGAAAATATCCGTAAAGCGGAGATTATGGAGCTTAGTATTTGAAGCGAAAAATTAATAAAACCGGCGGGGGCGGGACAACCCGCCCCCGCCGGCGTATCGTCAATTGCTATACGGGATATTTGTTATTATGTTGGTGTTGCCTCTGACTACACTGCGAAATCCCATATTAAGCACCATCACATTATTGCTGACTGTTAATACAAAATCGGCGTTGGAACCTGCTTCCACATCGGGTAACCATTCACACCTAAAGAAATTTTGTGAACTAAAAGGGATATCCTTGTCCATTTTAGTATAAGCAAATCCGTATGTTATAGCATCGTTGGTTATTTCGCTTATAAATTCCTTTGCGAAAGGTTCATCAAATCCGACAAGATAATTGGTTTTATCTTCAATTATTATGCCTATAATAATCCCCCTTTTACTAAAATCATAACCTTCGGGAACTCCGGCGGTATACATAGCTTTATCTTTAAATATATCATTAGTGGATTTGTTTACTATCCATTCGTTTAAATTTCCTATTTCCCAATTGTTATTGTATTTCTTTCTCGCCATTACATATTTTCCAATCACGAAAATTTCATTGTCGGAATGGTTTGTTACATAAGTGTTAAACACAAAATAGTAAGGTTCTTCATCATTTCCGTTATTCGGTTCAACCGGACTGCATCCCAGTATCCCAATTGTTAATATAACCACCGCGCTTATCCAAAAAATTATCTGTTTCATATAAAACCTCCCGATTTCCTAATACAAAAGCTGTATGGTTTGAACATCATATCCGCTTATTTCCTTGTTGTATGGAATACTGTCTCCGGTTTTATAGATATTTATAAAGCGGAAAATTTATTAAACCGGCGGGGGCGGGACAACCCTCCCCCGCCGTCGTATCGTCAATTGCTATACGGGATATTTGTTATTACGTTGGTAACGTATATACTTCCTCCGAAAATCACATTGAGCGTCATTGTGTCGTTACTTACGGTTATAAAATATTCAACACGCGAGCTAAGTTTTTCTACTTCAGGAAGTAAATCGCACCTGAAGAAATTTTGTGAACTAAAAGGGAGTTCCCTGTCTCTTTTTATATAGGCAAAGCCGTATATTAGGGTATCATTCGTGATTTCACTCATTAATTCTCTTGCGATAGTTTCCTCAAAGCCGACAAGATAATTGGTTTTGTTTTCGATTATTATGCCTATAATAGAACCCCTTTCACTAATGTCATATCCTTCGGGAATACCCAACGATATTAGTAATGTTTCGTATGAATATATGCCGTTTGTTCCTTCTATCGCCAACCAATCATTTAAGTACCATATTTCCCAAAAGATTGAATAAGTTGTTTTAAACCCATTTAACCTTATGATTACGGAAATTTCATTATCGGAATGATTTGTTACAAATAATGAATGTCCGAAATAATATGGCTCATCCTTATCTCCATTTTCGTTATTCGGGTCAACAGGACTACATCCCAGCATTCCAATTGTTAATATAACCACCGCGCTTATCCAAAAAATTATCTGTTTCATAGCAAACCTCCCGATTTCCTAATACAAAATCTGTATGGTTTCAATATCATATTTGCTTATTTCCGTGTTGTATGGAATACTGTCTCCGGTTTTATAGATATTTATAAAGCGGAAAATTTATAAAACCGGCGGGGGCGGGACAACCCTCCCCCGCCGTCGTATCGTCAATTGCTATAAGGGATATTTGTTATTATGTTGGTAACGTATTTGAGTCCCCCGAATATTACATTAAGCGCTATGGTATCGTTACTGACGGTGATTACATAATCGGCAACGGAACTTGTTTCCACATCATCTGGCAATAAATCGCATCTAAATGAATCTTGTGAACTAAACGGGAGTTCCCTGTCTCTTTTTACATAAGCAAAACCGTATATCAGGGTATCATTGGTGATTTCACTCATTAATTCTCTTGCGATAGTTTCCTCAAAGCCGACAAGATAATTGGTTTTGTTTTCGGTTATTATTCCTATGATAGAACCCCGTTTGCTGATATCATATCCTTCAGGAACACCCGAACCATACATTAATTTAAAGTTAGGTTCTGTTCCAGCCTCAAAAATATTGTTTGTAACTTCTTTAACCTCGTACCATTCGTTTAAATACCATATTTCCAAAGGCGTTGTATAAGTCATCTTAAACGCAGCCCCTTTTTCAATTACGGAAATTTCATTATCGGAATGGTTTGTTACATATATTTTATATCCAAAATAAAAGGGTTCTCCCTCATTTCCGTTATTCGGTTCAACCGGACTGCATCCGAATGCTCCAAGCGTTAATATAACCACTGCGGTTATCCAAAAAATTATCTGTTTCATAGCCAACCTCCCGCTTTCCTAATACAAAATCTGTATGGTTTCAATATCATATTTGCTTATTTCCTTGTTGTATGGAATACTGTCTCCGGTTTTATAGATATTAGTAACCCCGTTTATTATATTGGTTGCGTTTTTCTTAAATGTAAGAATTTTTTGACTACCATCTCCCGAATAATGCATAATGGAGAAATAGTCATAGGGAGTTGGGGCATAGGATTTTCTCGCTATATTTACCGTCTCTTTAGCAAAATACGGGACGTCTATATATATAGTCATTCCAAAGATTCTTATGGTAATAATTCTCCATTTTAATTTTTGAATTGTAACGGTAATCCAAAAGTCTATTTTTTCATATTGAGATGCTTTTTCCACTTTGCTCCAGTTGACGTTTATATATGAATTCCTGTCCCCTCTTTGATGCTCATGCTTTAAACCCAAAACGTGTCCTAATTCATGACGCGGGACTCGTTTTAGTACATCTTCATCATATAAAATATCCGGACGCAATTTCATTTTACTTATTCCAAAATTCACGCCGACATGAGCGTTACCCAAACTGTCCAAATCCGCGTCTTCGGAAATTTCCAATAATCCCGCGAGAAATAACATTGCAACATATTTTGCAAAAGCAAGCTCAATAGGGTCGGTAATTTCCACAAAACTTACAGCCCCTTCTGTTTTCTCTTCCCAGTCTCTCATAGCTTCAAGAGTAGCATCTTTTAGCCCTTCGCTTATATCACCCCAGTAATACCTGATAACCCCGTTTTGCCATCTCCTAAGTGTTCTCATATAGAAGCCTTTGGTATCAATAGTGCCGTCGTTATTAATATCATCCTTGTCGTAGATTACCCCGCCGTATTCGGATGCTATCTCCTCGTTTGCCGCGTCTAAATCCTCAAGTATAGCATCAATATCCTCTCCTCTTGCCTGCGCGTTCATCAACTCAATAGTCAATGCGCCGTCCAAAGTCTTAGGGCTAATTACCATATCCCCGCCTATAACCAATTCGCCGTCGTTGCCTAATTCAACGCCGGGTAAGCTCAAAGCAGGCGTGGGGTCGGGAGCGATTTCCTCAATTTCCCTTTGAAATTCCTCAACCAACTGATTAAGTTCGTTTTCTAAAGGGTTAGACTGCCCGTCAACACCCATCAAAGCCAATGAACTGTTCGGCAGGAATTTGTAAGCGTCAAGGATATCCACGCCGCCGTTTTTCGCGACTTCTTCTTTAAACTCAGGGTTGCTGTCAAACTTGGCGTATTTGTCCATAATTGTGTACACCTTTTCAATAGCATCAATCGACTTGGTTAAATAAGCCTTGTAAGTCTTTACCGCCTGATGCTCCGTCTTTTCCTCGGTTTGCATACCGCACCCCGACAACATCACGGCGAGGGTTAAGCTAAATACCCCCCCCCCCGCAGTAGGATTTTACCGATTTTCATTCTGTCCTCCTTATTAAAATAGAAATTATTCCTAATTTTGACGTGAGTAATATATCTCAAAAAATTTCGTTTGTCAAGTAAAAAAGATTAAATATTTTTCCCAAAATAAAAGTTTGTGGGTTATTTTATTTAAAACCAATTACTTATATCAATACATATTATACAGCGTGTTCAATACTACAATTTGCGTTATTTCTCTTTATCCTAACAAACAACAGTCTAATTTCAGAATTTTGGCATTCTATTACCTTTACAATACCCTCACCCTGTTTCAATTAGACAAACACCCCGTTTTGCTTTATAATATCGTAAAAGATTTTCAAGGAGACGGGGATGATTTTAGACGGGAAATCGCTTGCTAATATAGAGCGCGAGAGAATCGCGGATGAGGTTTCAGGACTTGGATTTAAGCCGGGGCTTGCTGTGATACTTGTCGGTGATGACCCGGCATCGGCGATATATGTCCGTTCCAAAGAGCGCGCAAGTGAAAAGGCGGGCTTTAAATCATCGGTAATCCGTATGCAGGATGATACAAGCCGGCAGGAACTTATCGCGCAAATTCGCAAACTCAACGGGGATAAATCCATACACGGCATATTAGTCCAGCTTCCCCTTCCGAAACATATAAACGAGGAGGAGGTTATAAACTCAATCTCGCCGTTAAAGGACGTGGATTGTTTCCATCCCGAAAACTTCGGGCGTCTCTTTGCGGGAAACCAGATTGTAGAACCATGCACGCCTAAGGGAATTATGCGTCTGTTGGAATATTACAAAATAGAAATCAAGGGCAGGAACGCGCTTATTATCGGGAGAAGTAATATTGTAGGCAAGCCCATAGCGATGCTTCTTATGCAAAAGCATGCCACTATCACTATCGCGCATTCCCGCACCGCGGATATCCCTTTGTTAGCCCGCAATTCGGATATAATAGTCAGCGCCATAGGCAAAGCGGGGTTTGTTACCGGGGATATGGTCAAAGAGGGGGCATCCGTGATAGATGTCGGTATTAACCGTATAGACGACCCTCAAAGTGAAAAGGGTTACAGGGTTGTCGGAGATGTGGACTTTGATACGGTTTCGATGAAGGCGGGGGCGATTACCCCTGTGCCGGGCGGTGTGGGTCCTATGACTATCGCGATGCTTCTTCAAAACACGCTTGAGCTTGCAAAACTCCAAGCAGGCGTTTAGATGGCTAAGGGCAGGCTGTATATAGTTGCCACGCCGATAGGCAACCTTGAGGATATAACCATACGCGCGCTTGAAACCCTTAAAGCCGTTGATATTATCGCATGCGAAAACCGTGCGCGCCATCTCAAACTGTTAAACCGTTATGAAATAAAAAAACGTATAATAGAATATTCCCCCGCTAATGAAAAGAACAGCGCGGCGGGGATTGTTAAGCTGATTAATGAGGGTAACGATATTGCGCTTGTAAGCGATGCGGGAACGCCGTCCATATCCGACCCGGGACGGATTCTTGTAGAGACGGCGGTTAAAGCGGGGATAGAGATTTTTCCCATACCGGGAGTGTCGGCGTTGACCGCTATTCTGTCGGTTTCGGGTTTCGGCGCTAACAGGATTTTTTTTCTGGGGTTTATGCCGAAAAAAGAGGGGAAAATTACTAAAGAACTTTCTTTAGTTAAAGATATTGACGGAACTATCGTTTTTTTTATATCGCAATATAATATTAAAAAAACCCTTTCTCTTGTTAATAATATCTACCCAAATTCCGAAATTATAATAGGAAGGGAAATGACAAAGCTCAACGAGGAGTTTTTGAGAGGAAAACCCCGTGAGTTGATGGACTTGGATTTTCCCGAAAAGGGAGAGTTCACGGTCGCAATTAATAATCTGTCGTTCCAAAAAAGAAAGGATACATCTAAGTCCAAAAAAGAGAGTTCCCAA
>CAZQBT010000087.1:0-8924 GCA_964591955.1 uncultured Brevinematales bacterium
CAGGCGAGTATCGAGATGACCGCTTGCGTAACCGGACGGTTGCCTCGATACACCTCGCTTCGCGAAAAACTCGGCTGCAGGTTGGTTATCTCGATACTTTTCGCTTCGCGAAAAACTCGATAACCGAATTGTTATCTAAAAGTCTTTTCTTAAACCACCCGGTCGCCGAGTGCCAAGCCTCTTACGCAGTAAGGGCTTGGTGTATCGAGGCGACTTCCCGGTCATCGAGCGCCGTCCTGAGCGTAGTCGAAGGATAGCCGTCAGGCGAGTATCGAGATGACCGCTTGCGCTTGGTGTATCAAGGCGACCGCAAAAAACTTTAAGGATAATACATTGAACCCGACAGATGAAATTAAACAAATCTACAAAACGTATCGCGAGGACATAGACAGGCGTCTTGATGAATTCCGTCTCGTTTTCGATAACGGTAGCGATGAGGACGTGTTCTGCGAGTTGGCGTTCTGCCTGTTCACCCCTCAGTCAAACGCGCGTTCGTGCTGGGCGGCGGTGGAGAGTCTCTGCGAAAAGGGGCTTTTGCTCAACGGAAAAAAATCCGACATACAAAACGAGCTTAGAGGCGTGCGGTTTCATTACACTAAGGCTAAAAACCTTGAGCGCGCTCGCGACCTGTTTACCAATCTTGAGGGAAAACTCGATATTAAATCAAAAATCAGTTCGTTTAAAGACCCGTTTGAAGCGCGGTTGTGGCTTTCGGATAACGTTCTGGGGATGGGTATGAAGGAAGCCTCGCACTTCCTAAGGAATATCGGGAAGGGGGAAAATCTCGCTATACTTGACCGCCATATTTTCCGTAATCTGATGGAATTCGGCGTAATAGATGAAATCCCGCAAAGCCTTACTCGCGACAGGTATATCAAACTTGAAAACAAAACCCGCAAATTCGCCGAAAGTGTAAGTATCCCTCTCGACGCTTTTGATATCGTTATATGGATTCGTTCCAAAGGCGAAATTTTTAAGTAGATTATACGGGTAGGAATACCGATTTTTTTGACATATTTCCGCGTTCTTTTTAAATTAAATGAGCGAGGGTTTAGGTCATATCTAAATTGAGGGAGGTTCTAATGGATTTAACGGCGCTTTTCACCCTGAGCTACGGGGTTTACGTGGTCTCTTCTTTTAAAGGAAAGGAACTCAACGGACAGGTGTCCAATACGGTCTTCCAGATAAATTCCGAACCGCCTACAATAGAGGTGGTAATCAACAAACTTAATCTGACCCACGAATTTATTAAGGAAAGCGGGTATTTCGGCGTTTCCGTCCTGAATACCGAGACGCCGATGGTTTATATAGGACGTTTCGGTTTTAAATCGGGGCGTAATATCGACAAGTTCGACGGTATTAAATATAAAACAAGTAAAAACGGCGTGCCTTTCCCTTTGGATTATACTATCGCAACGCTTGAGTGCAAGGTTATCAATGAGGTTGATGCCAATACGCATACTATATTTATAGGCAAACTTATCGACAGTGAGGTTATCTCTTCGGATGAGCCTTTGACCTATGCATATTATCACAAGGTTAAAAAAGGGAAAGAACCCGAAACCGCGCCGACTTTTGTCCGCAAATAACGTTTTTTTCGTATTCATTTTTAGGAGGATAAAATATGGAAAAGTATGTATGTGATGTATGCGGATGGATTTACGACCCTGCAATCGGAGACCCCGATGGTGAT
Source organism: uncultured Brevinematales bacterium (assembly GCA_964591955.1). Classification (GTDB taxonomy): domain Bacteria; phylum Spirochaetota; class Brevinematia; order Brevinematales; family CAZQBT01; genus CAZQBT01. The sequence continues at coordinate 1,694 of CAZQBT010000087.1, forward strand.
ATAGCGCCCGGAACCAAGTTTGAAGATATACCCGATACGTGGGTATGCCCGGTTTGCGGCGCGGGAAAGGAGCAATTCTCCTTAACCGAATAATGATTATTTCGGGCGTTCTTTTTTTCGGAGCGCCCGCTCATTTTAAGGAGGGAAAATGGCTGTAAGATTGCTTAAAAAAAATATTTACGAGGTCGGCGCTATCGACTGGGATAGAGACCTCTTTGAGGACTTAACCCCTCTGCCGGAGGGAACGTCGTATAACGCCTATATAATTTTCGGAAGCGAAAAAACCGCGCTTATTGATACTGTCGATGAAACAAAAACGGATGAGCTTTTTAAGAACTTGGACAAACTCGGCGTAAAAAAAATCGACTATATAATCCCGCAGCACGCCGAACAGGACCATTCAAGTTCGCTTCCCGAAGTTCTCGCCAAATACAAAACGGCAAAAATCCTTACCAACAAAAAATGCAAAGAGCTTTTGATAATGCATCTCCCGCTGACGGATGACCAATTTCAGGTTGTAGAGGACGGGGAAAAATTGTCTTTGGGAGATAAAACCCTTGAGTTTATTATGACACCATGGGTTCACTGGCCTGAAACTATGGTCAGTTACCTTCACGAGGATAAAATCCTGTTTTCCTGCGACTTTATGGGCGGGCATATAACGTCAAGCGAACTCTTTGTTACCGATGAGCGTAACGCATATAAAGAGGCAAAACTGTATTATGCGGATATCTTGATGCCTTTCAGAAAAAATATCCAAAATCATTTTGAGCGTCTCAAACCCTACGATATAAAGATAATCGCGCCGAGCCACGGTCAGGTGTATAACAAACCCGAAATGATTATGAACGCTTACAAGGAATGGATATCCGATGAGGTTAAAAACCTTGTAGTAATACCTTACGCATCAACGCACAACTCCGTTGCAAAAATGGTGGAATATTTTGTCGATGCGCTTATAGAACGCGGGGTTAATGCAAAACCGTATCACGTAACCCGCACCGATATAGGCGCACTGTCGATAGACCTTGTCGATTGCGCTACGGTTGTGATGGGAAGTTCCACGTATATAGTGGGACCCCACCCCGAAATGGCATACATAGCGTTTCTTGTAAACACTATACGACCTAAAATGAAATATCTGTCGTTTTTAAGTTCGTATGCGTGGGCTACAAAGGCGATTGATATACTTCAGGGGATGATAACCAATATCAAGCCGGAGGTTTTACCCCCGGTTGTGTCGAAAGGCACGCCAAGCAAAGAAGTCTTTGATGATATTGACCGTCTTGCAGATGAGATAGCGGAAAAGCATAAAAGTCTCGGAATACTTTGAATATACGGAGGAATACTATGACTGAGAATATGGCTAAGGAGATTAACAAGCAGATTAACGCGGAGTTTTTCTCCTCATACCTTTACCTGTCGATGGCTGCATATTTTGAGGGTAAGGGTTTCGGGGGGTTCGCTATGTGGATGAGGTCGCAGGCTGTTGAAGAATCGGGGCATGCTATGATATTTTTCAACTACCTCAGGGACAGGGGCGCGGATATTGTTCTTGACGCTATTGAGAAACCGAAATCCGAATGGAAAAACGCCCTTGACGTTTTTAAAGATGCCCTTGCGCATGAAAAGTTAGTTACAAGCAAGATTAACAATCTGGCGGATATTGCGCAGAAAGAAAAAGACCACGCAACGTTTAATATGTTGCAATGGTTTATCGCCGAGCAAGTCGAGGAGGAGGCTAACGCCCAGGATATAGTGGATAAACTTACGCTTATCGGCGATAACGCTAACGGCTTGTTTATGATGGACTCAAAGCTCGGAAAACGCGCGATTAAACTGCCCGCATCGTTTTCAGGCGAAGGAACGGAGTAATTTAATTTTCCAAACTTAATTTATATATGGGGCAGTGTTTATTCTGCCCCGTTTTAAATAAAAATCTTCAGGAGGATTTTATGAAAAAGCACAAACTTTTGAGAGTATTCAATTTGCTCTTTTATATTGCAACCGTTACGGTAAACTATCTTGCCGTATTACTACCGCTAAATAACAAAACTACCGGGGAACTTTCGGAACTTTACCCCAATCTCTTTGTCCCGGCGGGAATTACGTTCTCTATATGGGGAATTATATATCTGTTATTGGGTATATTCGCCGTGTATCAGTTTATAGGTATATTCCGCGAAACCGCCGCTCCCGAAACGGTATCTAAAATCGGCGGGTTTTTTATTCTCTCCTGTATATTCAATATGGCGTGGATATTTGCATGGCATTACGAGATGGTTGGAGTTTCGGTGCTGATTATGCTTGTCCTTCTTGCAACGCTTATCACGATTTATCTTCGCCTCAAAGTGGGCAAAGTTAAACGCAAGATAACCGAAAAACTTTTTTCAACGTTGCCGTTCAGGATATATCTCGGATGGATTACCCTTGCAACTGTCGCTAATATTACCGCATATTTGGTTTCTATCGGGTGGAACGGTTTCGGGCTTTCCCCTGTCGTATGGACCGTTATAATGATTTGCGCGTGCGTAGTTATCACATTATTAGTTCTTGTAACAAGACGGGATATAGCATTTGCGCTTGTAATTATCTGGGGGCTTCTTGGGATAATACTTAAGCGTTTAAGTATAGAACCCGTTGAAACCGTGATTATTATAACCTCGTGGATTAGTATTGGGGTTATAGCGGTTACGGGACTACTTGCGCTGTTAGTCAGACCTAAAAAGACCGCATAATTTGTAAGTTTATTTAATCTTATATATCACCGATAACTTAAAAAGTTGGCTGAAAATTAGAATCGAGTATTGTAATAACTTAAATTCTAATATATACTATCTATAAATCAATTGTGTAGGTGTGTGTATGTCAAAAAGCGTAGAAGCATTAATTAATCCGGATTTATTGAAGTGGGGAAGGGAAAGTATTAATTTTGATATTGAAACGGTTGCCGAAAAATTAAAAAAAAATACCCGAGAAATTCAAGCATGGGAAAAAGGAGAAAAATATCCGAAATTAGGGCAACTTCGATATATGGCAAATTTATATAAAAGACCTTTGGCTTTTTTTTATTTGCCTAAACCCCCCATTGAAGAACCAATGCCGAACGATTTTAGAACTTTGCCGTCTCTAATTGATTTCCCTTTGTCTAAACAATTTATTCTTGAAGTAAGAAAGGCAAGGCGAATCCGCCAAATTGCCCTTGAACTTGCAAAAAATTCAGGAATTGATTGCCTATGTAGGTTTATAGAAACAGATATAAATACAAATATCAAAGAATTAGCGGTCAATGTGCGTAATATTTTGGGTATTCCTATTGAAAGACAATTTCAATTTAAAACGGAAAAAATCGCTTTCAATGAATGGCGAGACACATTAGAAAAACAAAAAATCATAGTTACGCAAGGTAGCCTCCCAATTGAAGAAACAAGAGGGTTTTCTATTTCAAAAAAAGAATTTCCGGTTATTTTCATTAATTATAAAGATTCCTATAACGGGAAAATATTTTCTTTATTTCATGAATTAGCCCATCTTATGCTAAACCAAAGCGCTATAAGCGATATAAAACAGGAAAATTATCCCGATGAAAATATTCAAAAAATAGAAGTATTTTGCAATAGCTTTGCGGGAGAGTTTTTAGTTCCGGATCCAATATTAAAAAAAGCAGTGGATAATAACGCCAAATCGTATTGGAATGACGATGAAATCAAAAATCTTGCCAAAAAATTTTCGGTAAGCAAATTTGTTATTATACGCAGGCTGTTGGATACCAAATTGACCGATTTATCTTTCTATCAGCTAAAGCAAAATGAATATCTTGAAGAACAAAAAAAGGGCGGGTTTGGCCCAAGAAATTATGCTAAAGAAGATATAAACAAAAACAGTGTTTTTTATACAAAGTTAGTAATGCAAAATTACTTTGACGGTAACATTAGCTATGCAGAATTATGTAATTTTTTGAATACAAAAACTAAGCGTATCCCTACAATAGAAAAAATAATAAAGGATAAAGGATATTGATTTGTCTGTTATATATTGCATTGATACAAGCGTATTAATTTCCATTAATAACAATTATCCGCAAGATATTTTTGGGAAATTATGGGATAATATTGAAAATGCTATCCAAAATGGAATGATTGTTTCTACCAAAGAAGTTTATAATGAATTAATTGAGTATGATGATGACTTATCAAAATGGGCAAAAACTAAGAAAGAGCTTTTTATAGAATTAGACGAAAGCCAACAACTAATCGTTAAGGATATACTGTCTAAATTTCCGACTTTAGTTGATGCCAATAAACCCAAAACTGATGCCGACCCTTTCATCATAGCTTTGGCAAAAAATAGAAATTTAACCGTATTAACAATTGAAAAATCAAGCAATTTTAATTCAAACCCTAATGCAAGACCAAAGATACCGGATGTCTGTGAACATTATGGCATCGGTTTTATTAACAATTTACCCGGATTTTTCCGAAAAATGGGGTGGAAATTTTAGCAGTGCCTCAATTCCGTTCTGTCATAAGGAAAAAAATTTATGACCTACAACGATGCATTACGCTTTTTATCCTCGCTAATCGACTTTGAGAGGAAACCGTCCAAATACGACGGCGGTATCTATGACCCTATGAAAGTAGGGCGTATGCTTGATACGCTTAAGGTCGATTACAAAAAACTGAAATTTATCCATATTGCGGGAACAAACGGTAAGGGAAGCGTTGCCCTTGCATGTTCGCTTATTTACTCCTCGCTCGGATATAAAACCGCGCTTTACACCTCGCCTCACATAATCCGCGTAAATGAGCGTATCAAGACAGGAAATATCCCGATTGAAGATACCGATTTTGCGGGAATTGTCGAAAAATGCAAAAATACGGTTATACAAAACAAGGCGACATATTTTGAGACACTTACCCTGATTGCGATTGTGTATTTTGTCGATACGGGATGCGATATAGCGGTTTTGGAAACGGGGCTTGGAGGAAGACTCGACGCCACAAATTTCTGCATACCGATAGTTTCGGTTATTACCCCGGTTTCATTTGACCATACTCATATTTTAGGCGATACATTGGAAAAAATCGCACGCGAAAAGGCGGGAATTATCAAAGCGGACGTGCCTGTTGTATTGTCCGTTCAGGACAATGAGGCAATGAGGGTTTTATGCGAAACCGCCCTGCAAAAGAACGCTCCGCTTTATAAGTTTGCCGATTGCGTCGGATACACGATTAAATCCCGCGATATAAACGGCGCTGTATTTGATATGAAAATCTCCGTTGATAATACAACAATCACAGCGGAAAATATCCGTATCCCGCAAATCGGGGATATTTTCGTTGAAAATTTTTTGCTGTCCATACTTGCCGTTTGCGTAAGCGGGACTAAGGTCAAAAAATCCGATATAGTTAAAGTATCGAAAATGTTTTACAACCCCGCGCGCTCGCAAATATGGAAAAACACTATGATTGACATATCGCATAACGTATCGGGATTAAAAAGCCTTTTCGATACCGTAGCGCGCTATATAAACCGTGATGATATTTGCCTGTATATCACCGCGCTTGCCGACAAGGATATAAAAAGCATCGGCGGGGTTATCAAGTCCGATACCGGCAGATTTATACGTATTATAGCGTTTGATTTCGACACGGGAATTAAAACCCGTCCGAGCGCGGGATATGAACTGTTTGCCTGCCTCGGTAATATCCCGAATACGGAGTATTGCGGGGATATTAGCAAAATAGAACTAAGCGAAAGCAAATTCCATATATTTGCGGGGTCGTTTTATTCGGTGGCGGGTATATTAAAGATTCCGTATATGAAAAACCATCCGCTTAATTCCGGTTGATACTTCTCTTGGGTAATTCAAAATAAAAAGTCGAGCCTTCACCCTGAGTTGATTCCACCCAAATATTCCCTTTATGGCGTTCCACAATTTTTTTGCATATAGCAAGACCCATACCCGTTCCGCTGTATTCGTTTATTGAGTGAAGGCGACGAAAAACCTGAAAAATCTGTAATTGATATTTAGGGTCAATACCGATACCGTTATCGGCGACATAAAAGCGCCACGCATTTTCCTTTTCCTCCGCCCCGATACGAATTTCGATTTTTTTTTCGCTATGGTATTTTAGCGCATTGGCTATCAGGTTTTGGAAAAGCCTTAAAATTTGCGCGCCGTCGCAATAAAGTGAGGGAAACGGCGTTTCCTTAATTATATTCGCGCCGGCGTTTTCAATTGAAGCGTCAAGATTTACAATCGCCGTATCAACGGTATGTTCTATATCCGTTATTTCAAACGGTTTGCCCTTGGTATCAATACGGGCATAATCAAGCAGGCTTTCTATTTGTTTTTCCATACGTCTTGCCCCGTCAACGGCAAATTCCATAAACTCTTTAGCTTCTTTATCTAAAGTGTCTTTACAATATTTCATAACAAGATTCAGGTAACTATAAACAGTGCGCAAGGGTTCTTTGAGGTCATGCGCGATTATATTGGCAAATTGGCTAAGCTCCTTATTGGAATTAACAAGCTCTACCATAACATTCTCAAGATTTGTTTGAGATTCCTTATGCTCGGTAATGTCATAAAACTGGGTTTGCACGCCGTTTATCCCGTTTTCATTTTGTAAATAAGGGACAATATCCACGGAATACCATCGCCCGTTATAAAAAATCTCAAATCGTTGGGGTCCGTTAGCATCCAAAGCGGCTTTAATATTTTCCATAATAGTAGAGGCTACGTCCTCATTATGGATTTCGTGAAGATATTTGCCCTCGACCTGATGTTTTTCCGCGCCGAAAATACGGGCAGCCTTTCGACAAACCATCCGGTATTTGCCGTCGGATTCAATTATAGCGATTGCCGAGTTTAGATTTTCCACTATGTCTTTGTAGTGTTTTTCTTCCATAGCAGTCCTCCTTGTAGCTACAATTCATTCAAAATAAACACAGCAAAAACTTCCCTGAAAAATAGACTTATTGAAAAAAGCAAATCCCCCCTTTTTTTTACAATTCCTTCACTTAACATCCCGCACGCGCTCACCCACCATCAAGAAAACATTTTCACCGATAATAAATGCTAAAATCTGTAATATATTAATGAAAAGAAATAATGGAAAAAGCAACACAATATTCGCAAAAATTATGCCGAACGGAAAACCTCTATCTTATCCCAAGTTTCCCAAATTAAATTGTCTAAGTGTATATTCTGGCTATAGTTAGGCGA
>CAZQBT010000088.1:0-8718 GCA_964591955.1 uncultured Brevinematales bacterium
ATGGTGTGACATTTCTATTTGCATAAACTGTGACATTTTAAATTTAATACAACAGGCATATATATTATTAAATATAGATAACCGTATCAATTCGGTTATTTTTCGAGACATTTCTATTTTCTTGAAACATATCCGTCCGAAACTTGACATTAAGCCCCGATTAAACTATCATTGTTATATAAGGCTAACTTAAAGGAAGGAGTAATGACCGAAAGTCTCGAAAATTACCTTGAATCGATTTATTTCATTATCCGCGATAAAAAAGTCGCGCGGGTCAAGGATATAGCGGAAGACCTCAACGTCAAAAAACCATCCGTCATCAATGCAATCAAGGAACTGAAATCGCGGGGGCTGGTTGAACACGAAAAATACGGCTATATTGAACTCACCGAAAAGGGGATGACAAGAAGCAAAGAGATTAGCGAAAAACACGGCGTTTTAACCCATTTCTTCAGGGATATACTTCAGGTTTCATCAAAGACGGCGGAGGAGGATGCCTGCAAGATGGAACATATACTCAGCGATGAAAGCTGGAAAAAGCTCAAGAAATTTATCAAAGAGCAGGATTAGCGCCTGTTTAGACGGACGGATGGGAAGTCTTTTTCAAAACAGGTAAGTTATTCTTTGTAAATGCTTCAACACAAAAAACCTTTTCCGCTATACAATCAAACGTAAATTCCATTTAGTTTGTTGAAAAATATCGGGTTTTGCCTTATCATAAAATAAAAAGGTATAATATGACGATACTCGGAATAGAAACATCCTGCGATGAAACATCGGCATCTATCGTAGAGGACGGGAAAAATATAATATCCAATGCCGTTTTTTCTCAAGTGGAACTACACTCGGAATACAACGGCGTAGTCCCGGAAATCGCCTCACGTAACCATCTGCTGAAAATACTTGATATAATCGAAACGGCGCTTGACGGCTTCCTGATTGAAAAAATCGACGCTATTGCCGTTACCAAGGGACCCGGCTTAATCGGCGCGCTTCTTGTCGGGCTTTCCACCGCTAAAGCCATAGCCTACACTCATAACATCCCTCTCATACCGGTAAACCATATTCTTGCTCATATGTATGCCCCTCACCTGACAAACGATATACCGTTTCCGTATATAGAGCTTGTCGTATCGGGCGGGCATACCCTGCTCTACCGTGTTGACGGATTCGACTATATGGAGCTATTGGGTTCTACTATTGACGATGCGGTGGGTGAGGCTTTCGACAAGGTTGCCAAACTTCTAAGACTTGGTTATCCCGGAGGTCCGGTTATCGACAAACGCGCGCAAAACGGGAATCCCGACTTTTTAACCCTGCCGAGAGGATTGCCTGATACCCAACAGGATATATTCAATTTCAGTTACAGCGGGCTTAAAACGGCAATAGCCTATCGGGTAAAAGATATTACCGATAACCCGCAAGACCTGCCTCCTGATATTATTGATAATATATGCGCGAGTTTTCAAAAAACCGCAATTGATATGCTATACAGGAAAAGTATAAACGCCGTAAATAATACGGGAATTAACCGTCTTGTAATATCCGGCGGCGTTGCGGCGAACTCTTTTTTAAGACAGAGGTTTGATGCGCTCAAGGAACAGGGGCTTGAGGTTTACAACGCGCGTATGGATTTATGCGGCGATAACGCGGCGATGGTTGCAGGCAGGGGATACGTTGATTATCAAAGCGGGAAAGTCGCGGAACTTACTCTCGAAGCGTTTTCACGTCTGCCTTACGTTAAGAAAGGCAAACGCATAGTGCGAAGGGGGTAACGTGATATTATTTATAGTCAAATCAGGCTCACATTTCGGAATAGGACATCTGAAACGCGCGCTAAATCTCATTAAAATACTGAATTCGGATACCCGTCTTTTGATTATAACCCAAAAGGAATATAATAAATTCAGCCCGCTATTGGAAAATAAGTCCCATGTCCTTTTTGCAAGGAATGAAAGCGAGGCTTTAAACAAAATCGGAAATGAAAAAATCACACCGCAAGCCGTGATTATAGACTGCCGTTATTTCGGTAAAAACCTTTTGCAATATTTTCAAAAAAGACATATCCCTGCTATTGTGTTTGATGATTATAAATGGGGTAAACGCCTGTCCGAGGTTTTAGTATCACCCCTTCCCCACTTTAAGAAAAAAGAGGCAAATTTTGAAAATATCCGCTATCATCCGACAGACGGCAATCTCGCAAACTATCGTAAAAGCAATAATAACGGGCATATACTTATATGTTTCGGGGGAAGCGACCCGTCTAACATAGCCCTTAAAATCGTCAAGGCAATAAATAAAATCGCCCCTGATAAACAAATCTTAGTTATTGAGGGACCTCTTGCCGATTACCGGTGGACGGATAATTACCCGAATACGAAAAAAATCACCGCGCCCGAAAATATATACCCGTTCCTGCAGGATGCGCACACCGTATTTACGACAGTGGGACTCACGATGATTGAGGCGTTAATTGCCGGGAAAAAAGTCATCACGGTAAACCCCTCACGGTATCACGAAAAAATTGCCCGAAGTTTCCCGTATATAATAAATCTCGGCGTTTCAAAGCGACTTTCTGAAAAAAAAATAGTCAATGCTTTAGACAAAAACCCGCAGTCTGAATTCAACGATATTCCGGATTTTGACTATAAAAAATGGTTTGATAATTTAGTTAAAACCGTAGGGAATAAAAACGCAAAATGCCCCTTATGCGGAGAAATAAACAGACGGGCTATATCACGTATAGAGGAGTTTACCCTGTTTGAGTGCGAAAGATGCAAATCCAATTACCTGTATATATTAGATAAAGGTTTTATTGACTATGAGGATGATTATTTTGAGGCAAAATACAGAAACGCCTACGAAAAAACCTATATTGAGGATATAGAAAACATACGCGCATATTCAAGGAGGCGTTTGGATATAATCGGAAGTTTGCTGGAAACGGATTCCCGCTTAAAAATCCTTGATATAGGCGCGGGACTGGGTGTATTTGTCGATACGGCAAGGCAATGCGGTTTTGATGTTTCGGGCGTGGAAATATCCCGGTATGCCGTGAAATTTGCCCGCGAACGGTTCGGTATTGATTTATATAATTCCGTAGATAAAACCGACGGGAATTTTGATGCCGTTACGATGTGGTTTTCGCTTGAGCATATTGAAAACGCGGGGGAGATACTGTCGAAAGCCGGGCAAAAATTAAAACGCGGCGGGATTCTCGCATTGGGGCTGCCGAACGCGCGCGGGGCGTTTGCGCTGTTAAACAGAAAATTCTATTTATCGCGCCGCCCGAAAGAGCATTTCTTTGAACCATCCGCCGAAGGTATCCGAAGCCTGTTAAAATCTAAGGGCTTTGAAATTATCCGTATGGAATATTTCGGGCTTCACCCCCAGAGGATTGGACTTCCACGGTGGGAAATATTCAGAAATTTGCAGAAAGCATTGAAACTCGGCGATACCTTTGAAATTTATGCCGAAAAGACCTAATCACGCTCAAATTGCCTTTAACTCCAATCTATGTTATAATTTCTAACATCACGTTTTTGAGGAGATGGTATGAAATTGCGTTTGGGATTAATTTTAGCGGGTTTGGTTTTTGTCGTATCGAATATTTACTCATTCATAGACGGGGAAATATGGACGGGGATGCAGTTAAATTACCCCGGCGTAACCGCCGTTTCTCCTCCGATAGGAAGGCTTCGTCTTTTTTATACTCTTGAAACGCCTGTGGAAAATCTTGAATTTCGTTTCCGGTTTACAACGCTTTACGGACGGCAATATTTCGGCTCAACTCCCCTGCTAACTCCCGCAAACAACGTAGTGGTTACAAACTACAATATAGCAATAGACACCTCTTATATAGCGTATCACAATAAATTTATCCATCTGTATATTGGAATGATAGACCCGCAAAATTTTGAAATCGACAAAGGCGGATTTTTTAATTTCGGGTTTGTCGGCAATGATAACACGGGGTTTCTCTCAACGCATTTTCAGCGCCAGTTGGCAAATCACGGGTTGGACTATATGACAAACCCCACAATACCGTCTTTATTTATGCGGATAAATATAACCGACTACCTCCTGTTCAGGGGAGGGGTAACGTTCGGACTTGCTTTGGAACATATATTCGTGCGTAACTCATTCCCGATGGAGTTGGTCTTTCACACCGACTTTTTGCGTATCTCGATAAACGCATCTCTTGCAGATGCCGACTCATCGGAGGTTCACAAGGTTTCGCCCGCTCTCGGAACAATCGTAGAGATAAAACCGTTTTATCCGTTTATGGAAAATGACGGGGTTTTGGCAAATCTCACGTTTTTTGCGCGTTACAGCCAGATTTACCCCGAGTGGAATACTTTCCGCTCCCCCGAATGGTCGCTTGACGACCCCGACAGGTTCAGGGTGGCGCGCGAGTTTACCCATCTGTCGGAGCATCTCGCCGTAGGTTTGGCAAGCCAGACCGAAAAAGCCGGCTTCGGTATAGCATACAGCCATCTAAAGCATTTCGGCTCAGCGGTAGCGGAAGAAGTCCTTGAGTTCTTTTTCAGGGTAAGGATGCTTAAAATTTTCGAGATTTCACCGTCATTGCAGGTAGTCCTTAATCCGGGCGGCAGTCTTGATTACCCTCATATTTGGAGAACGCTGCCGGAATTTGAGTTTTTATTCGACCCGAATACCACTACCGAAACCCGTTATGCATATATAGTCGGCGCAAGAATTTTATATGAGTTCAGTCTCCCCCCGTTTCGACATCACAAAAGAGATACCGAAAAAGAAACCGTATTAATCGACAATGACTTGGAAAACGCAATACAAGGGCAATTAGACCAAAAAATCGATAAGGAACTTACAACTATCCCGAAACCCGCTATGCTTACGAACAGGATAAGACGCCCTGATGATGAATAGAGTTTAGAACATAAAACCCATATTAGCGCCGTAAAGCGATGCCCCTCCGCCGTATTCGGGAACGCCGGATATTTCCCCGCCGGCAAATGAATATCCGCCGTAAGGTTCGATAAAGAAATTATCGAAAGCGATTTTATAACCGAGCCCGATATGAAGCATAGAAAGAACGCCGTTATACGACCTGCCGTTACGGGTAATATCTACAAACTTCGCGCCGCCCGATACGCCTGCCCACATCCCTTCCACGCCTTTGCCTATAAAATAAAATCTCGCTCCGGCTGAAAGCGATACGATATTATACCCGTTATTATCTATATGCCGCGATGAGTAAAACCCATCCGCGCTGATTGAAAGCCTGTCGATAATCTTAAATTCAACCGCTCCACCGTAAGTTCCGAGAAACAAACCCATAGTGTTCACCGATACGGAAAATCCCGGATTTATCGCATTTGACTTATCCTCATTAGAAAAAACGGGACTGACCAAACCTAAAACGCATATCAAAACAAAAATACCGGCAAATTTCATTATTGCTCCTTTGTTTGTATTTAACTGCGAATATTTTATCCTGAAGTATAAAAAAAAGCAACCTCAAGACAAATTTTTCCGGCAGCTTGAATTTTACATTTGTTGATGGTATCTTAAGGGTAAAATTAATCATATCATTCCAATATAAAAAAATAAAACTAAAAAAATTTGCGCTATATTCTAATTTGTTTTAAAATTGCTTATATTTAAAACAGTGAATTTTCAAATTATAATAGGAGGTATCAAATGAGGAAATTCGGATTAGGGGTTTTCCTTGTGTTTTGTGTGGTAACCGTCTCTTTCGCATCGTTGGAAAGAAATATGACTGCGGGATTGTTCTACAATGATTTCGACAATATTATGCATGTCTTGGATATCCAGCGTGTTGACAGGAATATCGCTAACTTGGCGTATCAAAGTTGGCGTGGAACCGACACATCTTGGGAAGGCACCGTAGGTCTTGTAAACGTTCTGCCGGTTAAACTCGGCGTAGATTTTACTTACCGCGAGAGTTTACTCGGCACTCCCGAGTTCACGACTACCGAACGAGTTACACTGGAGGATTTGCTCGGAGACGGCTTTGTGGATAACAAAAATGTTCTTTCCACATCAAGGTATGAGTTTGACAAGCTTGCAAACCGCGAAATTACCGCGGTTGTAGGGCTTAGCCCAAATCTCGGGGTTGCTTATCAATTTGCAAACAACGCAAACAGAGTAGATGCTACCTACAACACGAATTTTGCAATATCAACGGGAAGTTCCACCAAAAACTACGACCTTAGCGGAAATCTTCTTAATGAAACCGCTGCACTTTACGGTATCGGCTTTAATGACAATACCGATTGCACGCACAGGGTTATCGCAGGTCTCGGGTTCGGGGAAAACGCTCAGCTTTTGCTGGGGCTTTCCTATGAAATCGGCGGTCAGGACAGGTATGCTATTCAAACCAACTATACCTATTACCCCGGCGCTAATATCGAATACCCGTCTTATGCCGTAGCTGAATCTTTTCGTTATAACAAAATCCACAACTTCGGGTTTAATCCGCAGGGTAAATTATTCCTTGCTAATGACGGAGTTACCGAACTTGCAATAATACTCGGGCTTGATGTCGGTATGCAAATGAGAGGACTTGGCGGATTGTATGAACAAACTATCAACGAAACAACAACAAAAACTCCAAACGGCGCTTTTGTTGAAACCACATCGGTTAACGTTGAAAACGACAGTTATTATTCTTCTTACTTCGGGATGCCTATAAGCCTCAATGTCAATCCTTATCTGCTTAGAAAGCTGTCCGACAGAATTAGCGTAGGTATAGGCGCCGACTTAACCACAAGCTATTCATTCCTTTCTTACAGGTCTCTCGGCACCAACGTTACAACCACAACTTATGACAACGGTGAGGGCATATCTAATGACCCTAATAATTACACGGAAGTAGCAAAATCTTTCAACGACGTTTTTGACTATTCAAGCAATGTGCTTTCCCTTAACCTGTATGTTCCTATTGCGCTTCAGGCTAAGCTAACCGATGCAATCACTTTAAGAATTGGAACCCGTCTCGGATTGGATTATAGTAACGAGGTTGAACAATCCATCTTTGTCGATAAGACCCCCGATGTAACCACTACCACTTACGGAGACGGAACAGTTGATACCGATTATGGAACTCCTACAACTGGGGCGACCGATTCATCAAGAGAGGTTAATACAACATACACCACTTCCACCGAATATTTTGCAGGTGTCGGGTTTAATATTACCGAGGATTTAACTCTCGACGTTATGCTTGCTACCGAAGGCGATATCTGGAATTTAACCAGATGGAACGTTGAACTCGGTTTGAGATTTTAATTAAAGGAGGTAAAAAATGAGATATATAAAATTTTTATTTGTCGCGCTTATGGGTTTAGCTCTTTTCGGATGTGCTCCCGGAATGATTAACCTTGAGGAAATCCTTAAAGAGATGGATATAGTGCAGAATAACAAGAATTTAGCTTCAAATATAGGAAATACTTTCGTGTTTGTTTCTGCAACAAAAGACGGGACTAGTATAGTAGGAAATAATAATATTTCTACAACCAACGGTATTCCCATAATAATCACATTCAACGGCGGAATAATTTCCGGATGGAACATTAAGATTGAAAAGGTCAATGATGACGGAGATACAGTAGGAAGCGTTAATATAACCCAAACAAAGGTATGGGAACTTTCATCTGATGTATCGGAGCTTTGGATATATACGGAGGAACTTGAAGATGACACCACTTATCAGGCTACAATTAAAGCATCGGGGACTTACAACACCCTCGGCGTTAAACTTGATAGCGACGGCGACGGCATAGGCGGAGAACCCGAAGACGACTTGGTAACCCGCTTTACAACAGATGCTACACCAGGTAGTGTTGTTGTTGATAAACTACCTGCCCCATTAGCCGGATTGATAAGTGTCCCCAATTTAGAGGATCAGGTTGATGACCCTACCCATTTACAACATACAAATTATGTAATAACAAACGACTTAACCGACAGCACCAACGGCGGTAATATTGATACAACTGCTCTTTCAAGAGCTTATAAACTTATCAACTTAACCGACGGCAAAACATATAATTTCCCCGTAAGTTATAATTCAGGCGAGCAGGAAGTTTACACCACCGTTTCGGGAACTCTTCCCTTAGGCGCATACAGGCTTTACAGGGATAACCGTCTCATAAAAGAAGCAGCCCCTATCCACGGTTATATCCATCGCGCAAGTTATAACGACGGTATAGTAGTAGATGGAGTTGATATAGAAGCTACTACATTCAGGGTAATATCCACAAATACCCTGCCCGCAGTAGGAATAGGAAATGCTACTGCATTAGGCGAAAATTGGGTGGAACTAGAATTCGACAACGTGGATATGGATACAAGCACCCTTAACAAAAATAATATCTGGTTGGAATATGACGCTAATCGTAATATTTTTAATAGAAATTGGCAAACCAGAGATACTAAAATAACTATTATGGATGCAAGAACCATCAGGCTGACATCCACCGACCCGGGATTGGCTTTAGACACAGATAATGCCTTTTGGAGAATACAAATAGTTGAATACAAGGTTAAAAGCGAGTTCGGGGACGTTATCGGATTTGGAACTATAACCAGAACTTGGTAAATCCGTCATAAAAATAAAACTTGAATAAACCACAAGGGCTGTCTTGCGACAGCCCTTTTTTATTTTTTAACAAAAAAACAAGATTTGGCTTGACAAAAAAAAGAACTTTA
>CAZQBT010000089.1:0-8382 GCA_964591955.1 uncultured Brevinematales bacterium
CATTTTTAAAAGTGTTTCCATATTGGAATTACTTTCGCCAATAGATGTTTCATTTTCCAACTCCAAGTTCAGAAATGAGCAATTTTCCAATGAAAACCTGTCGGAGTTTATGAGAAATTCTGTGTATCTTAAGATTAGCGGACTGTGAGTAGTTATCACGACTTTTACACCTAATTCGGTAAGCGCGGTTAAGACATCAACAAGTTTAACGGCAAGCGAGGGGTGCAGATGGTTTTCAGGCTCTTCAATAAACAAAATCGAATCTTTATCCAATAATCCGCGTTCTAATAACAGATAGATAATTCCGAAAATTTTTACGCCGGTAGCAACGGAGGAGAAATGAAACTCTTTTTTGTTTTTTAAGAAATATGCCCCTTTGGCGCTGTCGTATCTGAATTTGCCGTTTACAATTTCTTCTATTTTCTTAATGATTTCTACGGATGGGGTTTCGGAAATTCCGATACTTGATATATCGCGCAAAGTATCCCAATATATATCGGGAACCCCGTAATTCGCCTTATAAAAACCCCTGTAATTTAGAATAGCCTTTTCAATATCAAATAAAAGCGGGGTTGGCAAATAAGAAATATGGTTTCTAAATTCCAAGTTTTTTTCAATTATTTTTACGGCGAATTTCCATTTATCGGTAGGATTAATTTTAATTTCAATTTTATTGTTCCATTTTACTAAACAATTCCTTTTTTCCGAAAATTTGTTTACCAATTCGCCTATATTTGCTTGCTGAAATACCCATCTGACTTTATTTTGTAGAGCGGTTCCATTTATCGGTTCATCTTTTTTGTTATATTCGGAAATTCCACTAAGAATAGAATAAGCAAACTTAGTTATAAAACTTTTGCCGCTCTGGTTTTTTCCTGCAATTATTGTAAAAGGCTTAACCGTTAAATTGGCTTTGCTTATAGGCCCTAAGTTTTCAAAATAAAACTCCATCGTTTATCTCCACTAACTATATGTTTTATTATATCATATATAAAATGCTAATACAAATATACAAATATTTATTTATTCAATCTCCCACTTAATAAATAGGATTACGACCTGCTTTTTACTTGCTTTTTTTCCGAAATTTTATCATAATATCTATCCTGAATAATTTAAAATGCTCAGTAACGATAAAACGCGGGGTTTCTAAATGAAAATAGGCTTACCGTATGCTTTAAATCATTATTTTTACAGGACTTTTTGGAAAACTTTTTTTGAGGAGATAGGCGCGGAGGTGATAGAATCCCCGCAGACATCCAAGGAGATTGTCGATTTAGGGGTTAAAAGTGCGGTGCCGGAACTTTGCGTACCGGTTAAGATTTATGTCGGGCATTTTTTGTATCTCCTGCAGTCCGGGGTGGATTATGTCTATGTTCCCCGTCTTATAAGTATCCGTAAAGGTGATACATTCTGTCCGAAATTTTTAGGTCTCCCCGATATGCTAAGCCATCAATTCCCCGAATATGCGGACAAAATCCTTACTCATCAGGTTAATTCGCGTGAGGAGAATATCGGGACTTTACAAAATTATCTTTCTATCGGCAGAATTATAACTCAGAATACGCAAAAAATTCGACAAGCTATAAAATCAGCCAATAAAAAATGGATAGAGTTCAGAAACCTCTGTCTTGACGGGTATAATTGCCGTGAAGCCGAGAACAAAGTTTTTAGAGGCGTTTCTCCGAAACCGTCATCGCACGATATTAAAATCGGGGTTATCGGGTATGTTTATAATGTATATGATAATTATATCAGTATGGATATTATCAATAAACTCAATAAAATGGGAACGGATGCCGTTACCTTTGAGATGGTATCGCTAAGCGATACCGAAAAACAGCTTTCCGAAAAACTCAGGAAAGATATTTTCTGGACTTTTTCAAACAAGATTTTCGCTGCGGGGTACCATTTTTTTGAAGACCCTTCCATAGACGGCGTAATCCATCTGACGGCGTTCGGGTGCGGGCCTGATTCCTTTCTCGGCAAGGTGCTTGACCTTGACTCCGATGATTTTAAAAAGCCGTTTATGACCGTGCGTATAGATGAGCATACCGGGGAAAGCCATCTGGTTACCCGTATTGAGGCGTTTGTCGATATGATTAGGCGACGGAAATTTAAAACGTCGGATTCTGCGGAGGTGGGAAAATGAAAATCACTTTTCCTTATATGGGAACCGTTGTTATATACAAAAAGCTCCTTGAACTTTTGGGGCATGAGGCGATTTGCCCTCCCCGTCCAACCCGTAAAACAATAGACCTCGGGGTTAAGCATAGCCCGGAGTTTGCATGCTTTCCGTATAAAGCTATAATGGGTTCATATCTTCAGGCGATAGAACTCGGCGCCGATGCGATTATCACGTCCGGAGGTTTCGGACCCTGTCGTGCGGGGTATTACGGCGAGGTTCATAAAAAGACGCTTGGCAAATTAGGACATAATATTGACATTATGATTCTCGAAAGCTACAAACGGAATTTCAAATACTTCTGGAGAATTGTCAAAAAGCTCAAGGGGAAAAATAGTTGGCGTAAGGTTATTCAGGTGTTTTTTACGGTCTATGAGCTTGCCCATACCCTTGATGCGCTTGAAAAAATCGTGCAGGTAAGACGCGCCTATGAAACGGAAAAGGGCTCGTTTTCCCGGGCGTGGCAGAAAGTCAACGAACGTTTCGACAAAGAAGTAAAGACAAAAAAAGATATTCACCGGATATACAAGGAAAGCAAGGAATATTTAGAATCCATACCTTACAAGGAAAAGCCCGAAAATGAAAAAATCCGTCTCGGTATTGTCGGCGAGATTTATGTCGTGATGGAATCTTCCATCAACCTTAATATAGAAGAGGTTTTAAACGGTTTGGGATGCGAGGTTGAACGCAATCTGTATCTTTCGGAGTGGATAGACGATAATATTATGCCTAAGATGTTTGCACGCACGTCTATGCAGGAAAAAATCCTTAATCTTAGCCGCGAATATATGGAGGTTCGTATCGGGGGACATGAAAACGAAACTATCGGGCATATAATCGACTATAAGAAACGAGGTTTTGACGGGATTATCCATATTATGCCGTTTGCCTGTCTGCCTGAACTTATATCGCAAAGTATAATACCCAAAGTTTCAAAGGATTATGATATACCTATTTATACCATATCTATTGATGAGCAAACCGCTATTGCCAACCATATAACAAGAATTGAAGCGTTTATAGAGTTGATTAAGGGAAGGAAAGGGACACAGGCTCTCTCTTAGACGCAAATTAAGGAGAAAACAATGAAAACATATCTCGGAGTGGATGTAGGCTCTGTAAGCACCAATGTTGTTGCTTTAAATGAGGAATGCGAGGTTATATCGCGTCAATATCTAAGGACAAGCGGGCGACCTTTGGAGAAGGTCAGGGAGGCATTGCGAAACCTCAATTCGGAGCTTCCGGAGCTTGACGTGCTTGCTGTCGGGACAACAGGAAGCGGAAGGCAACTTACCGGTATTATGATTGGCGCGGATATGGTCAAGAACGAGATTACCGCGCACGCCTACTCGGCTATCCATTCCTATCCCGACGTGAGGACTATTATTGAAATAGGCGGGCAGGACTCAAAACTTATTCTTATAAAAGACCAGCTTGTCGTTGATTTTGCGATGAATACCGTATGCGCAGCGGGGACAGGCTCATTCCTTGACCATCAGTCAGAACGTCTTGATATACCTATCGAAAAATTCGGCGATATGGCGCTTAACTCTAAAAGGCATGTCCGTATTGCGGGACGATGCACTGTGTTTGCCGAGTCGGATATGATTTCAAAACATCAGTTCGGGTTTTCCAACGAGGATATAATCAACGGACTTTGCGAAGCCCTTGTGCGAAATTATATCAACAACCTCGGCCGAGGCAAAGTGCTTGAGCCTCCGTTTGTTTTTCAGGGCGGCGTTGCGGCTAATAAAGGTATCCGTGCCGCTTTTGAGCGCGAACTTGAATGCGAAATCAATATCCCTGAAAATTACGACGTTATGGGCGCTATCGGCGCCGCGCTTATAGCTCGTGAGCATTTCCTTAAAACCTCCGAAAAAACCAAATTCCGCGGGTTCTCATCCGTTGACCTCGATTTTACTCCATCCGCTTTCGAGTGCGATGACTGCACAAACCGTTGCGAAGTGATTAAGGTCGAGATGGACGGTAAAGTCGTTGCGATGTGGGGAGACCGTTGTATGAAATGGACTAACTCAGTGCGGTAGAATACGGATAAAATATCAGGTTGTTTATCAATTTGACAAGAAGATTATACTATCATATAATTCTATGAATAAATATATTTTGGGGATATGAATGTTGACTAAAGATGAGATAGTTGATTTAAAAAATTGCTCCTATGAAGATTTTGAACAATATCTTAATTCCGCATCCGATACAAAAACGCTATATTCAATTTTAGATAAATTGGGACGGTTGCCGAATGATTTTAATGGGGAGTGTTTTGTTAATTTAACCGGGCATCCGAGTGAAAAGATAAGATTGCTTGCCGTAAAAAATATAGGAAAACTGTGTAATGAAAAGTTTTTAAATTTATTGGAAGCAGTAGTTGATGAAGAAGAAAATACAATGGTTAGGCGTGAAGCCGTATCATCTGTTGGTAGAATGAGAAGCAAAAAAGCAATTCCTTTTTTAATTAGAAGTTTGAAAGACAATGACCCTAAGGTGGTATTACAGGCTCTTAGGGGTTTATTGGTTTTTAAAGATAATGATATGGTTATTGAGGAATTGAAAAAATTGGCAAATCATCCGAACGAGTTAATTCAAAGCGTAATTGAGAAAGAATTTTCTAATGAATTTATAGATTCAAAAGATTTAGAACACCAACTTTCCCCGGATTATTTAAAAAACACTGCTGTTAATGGTGATGTTTTGGAAGTTTTAAAATTAGTTCCGAATGAATCAATTCATCTGACGTTTACTTCTCCACCGTATTATAATGCACGAGATTACTCAATATACCAAAGCTATTCGGAATATCTGGCTTTTTTACGGGATGTGTTCAAAGAAGTTCATCGTATTACAAAGGAAGGGAGGTTTTTTATATTAAACACGTCTCCAATTATTATACCAAGGGTTAGTCGTCAATATTCAAGCAAAAGATACCCCATTCCTTTTGATATACATCCGATTCTAATAGATATGGGATGGGAGTTTATTGATGATATAATATGGGCAAAACCTGAAGCCAGCGCAAAAGATAGAAATTCGGGTTTCAGGCAACATAGAAAACCTTTAGCTTATAAACCTACGGCTGTTACGGAATACCTAATGGTTTATAGAAAAAAAACCCATAAATTGATTGATTGGAATATCAGACAATATGATTTTGCAACTGTCGAAGAAAGCAAGGTGTTCGGGGATGTTGACAAAAGCAATATTTGGAATATTGACCCTACTTTTGATAAAACTCATACGGCGGTTTTTCCCGTGGAATTATGCAATAGAGTCATAAAATACTATTCGTTTAAAAGAGATTTGGTTTTTGACCCATTCGGTGGTAGCGGCACTTTAGGAAAGGCTGCCCTATATTCAGACAGATTTTTCTTTTTAACGGAAATTTCAAAGAAATATTTTGAACGTATGAGGGAAAATATTGGGGAAGCATATATTTTTAACAGGAATTTTCCGCCGAAATTCTATCCCGTTTCCGAATTTTCCAAAATTATAAAGGACAAAATATGACAATTACGGAACAGGTAGCCAAGAGAATTATTATTAATTTACTCAAAGGTAAGGATTATCGTATTGAAATTGTTACTTTGCTTAATGCGGCTTTTCTTCAATACGCTATTGATTTCTTTAAAAAAGTTGTTGATGCAAAATTAAAAAACGAGAATATTAATATTGATTGGTATAAAAAGGAATTACTTTCTAATAACTTGCCTTCAGAAGAAATAAGTATAAATGCCGGTCTAAGTAAAAAGACAATTTCCAATATGTATAATTCGGCTTCAAAGGAAATAGTTATTGAAGCCTCAAATTTACATTATGAGCAACTTTATAATGCGATAAGTTCGCTTGTTGATGATGACAACGATTTTAACTTAACCTTAAATATCAAAATGAATTCGGTTAGTGTCGAATTAAATATAAGCGAAAGTCTAATAGTAATAAATTCATTGGCGGTAAAACGTGCGGCTTTAAGAGGTGGTTTTTGGAGTAGCGCCGGGAAAAGAGTTGAAAAACCGTTAATGTTGACGTTATGTAAACTATATAGGGTTTCCGAAATAAATTATTCCATTAAGCTTAAAAATACAAAGTCTCCTTCTGATATTTCCAATTTGGATTTTGAACGGGAAATAGATTTTTATCTTATTAATGGTGAAAGTGAATACAAATGCGAAATTAAGTTAATGGGAAAAGGAAATCCCGAAAGTGCGGATGCAGTGATTGCAAGGGATAGCCGTATTTTTGTTGCGGACAAACTTTCGGACAGCAATAAAAACCAACTTAATAGCTTAGGGGTTGAATGGGTTGAGCTTCGTAGTGAAAACGGATATAGAAAATTTCAAAGAGTTTTGGAAAATTTAGATATTCCTTTTGACGGCAATGGAGATTTTACGGAAGAATACTTGGAACAAATTTTTTCGGAAATTTTTAAATTATAAATACCAACTTTTCCCGCGGAGAGGGGTATGATTTCCAATAATGTAAACAAAATTCTGCATGGCGATTGTGTCGATATTCTAAAGTCTATCCCCGATAATACTATCGACCTGATTTTTGCCGACCCGCCGTATAACCTTCAGCTTCAAAACGAGCTTTGGCGTCCCAATCAAACCAAAGTCGCCGGTGTCAACGACAAATGGGATAAATTCGCCGATTTTGATACCTACGATAATTTTTCTATCGCTTGGCTTTCCGAGTGCAGACGGGTTTTAAAAAAGGACGGGGCTATCTGGGTGATAGGTTCGTATCATAATATATTCAGGCTCGGCAGGATTATTCAGGATACGGGATTCTGGATTTTAAACGATATTCTTTGGATAAAAACCAACCCTATGCCGAACTTTAAAGGAACTCGGTTTAATAACGCTCACGAAACGCTTATTTGGGCATCAAAGCAAAAAGACTCCCGTTATACGTTCCATTACAAGACTATGAAGTCTTTTAACGATGATTTACAGCTTAGAAGCGACTGGTATATCCCGATTTGTAACGGAAACGAGAGGATAAAGATAAACGGAAGGAAAGCCCATTCCACGCAGAAACCCGAGGCGTTACTCCACAGGATTATCAGCGCAACCTCTAACCCCGGTGATATTGTGCTTGACCCGTTTGCCGGAAGCGGGACTACTCTCGCGGTTGCTAAAAAATTGGGCAGGAACTTTATCGGGATTGAGAGGGAATCGTTTTACGTTGATATTATAAACCGTAGGCTTGATAGCATTAAATCCCCCGATACGCAAAACCTTGGGTACCCGCTTGAAGCCAAGAAGCCGAGAGTTCCGTTCGGGAATCTAATCGAAAACGGGTATATCAAATCGGGCGAGCTTTTATATTCCAAAGACAGGAAACACCAAGCAAGGGTTTTATCTAACGGCACCGTTACGGTTGATGAAATCTGCGGGTCTATTCACAAGGTCGGCGCAGAGCTGATAAATAAACCATCGTGCAACGGATGGACGTTTTGGTATGTGGAGAGAGACGGCGCGCTTGTAAGTATAGATGAACTGCGCGAAAGGTTTATATCGGAGTCTGTGATTTAACGCGTCGGATAGATTATTGTGGGGATACTCCTGTTTTCCTTATTACGACAAGATTAGATTCTTCGCGGGTTAGACTGACGCGGGTATAATCAGAATGACACTTTACGGGGAGCGCGATGTTTACCGGGCGGAGTCGAAATGACCGCCCCCACAACAATTCGCGGGTTAGATTGACGCGGGCATAATTCATCCGCTCCCCGAGTTGTCATGCACGAAGGGCATGGCAGTATCGAGGGGGACACTTTTAAACCAATCTCGGTTCTTACCATCAATATCAACACCCCTGCTCATTACTTATCCAACGTCTTGGACTTGATAATCTGGTCGGTTAAACCGTCAGCGAGCTTTTCAAGCGCCGTGTCGATATAGTTCTTATCCTCAATTTTCCTGCGCAACGCTTCGATGGTTTTCTTTGACAAGCCGTTAAAACGAGAGATTTGCTTACCATACATCCTTGTCCTTCCTTGCCCATCCGTCGGGCATTTATACTTCAGGCATCCTTTCCTAAAGCTATTCTATCATAATTTCGGCAGAAATACAAGAGTTTTTAGAAATTCCTTGCTTATTATTTCCAAAAATTTTCACCTTATATTAACCCAAGTTTCCCAGCGAAGCGCGAAAAAGGTTAATTTTGGATAAATTTTG
>CAZQBT010000090.1:0-7818 GCA_964591955.1 uncultured Brevinematales bacterium
CTATAGCCAGAATATACACTTAGACAATTTAATTTGGGAAACTTGGGTTAAGTTCTCGGAGGCAAAACCGATTTTAAATATTCAACAATATAGTCTCTTTAAATCCCATTCCAAGTCCACTTCAAAAACATCCACATTATCTTCCCGAATATACTTTAAATCTATTACTATGATTATAAGTTTAATTCTATCTGTTTTATCGGAAAAAACAAAGCTAATTATATTTACGGTCTATAAATAAAGTAAAAATTCAAACTCCTTTTATGATAAAAAATAACTACTAAAAAAACGACCGGGCAAAAGCGCCCGGCCGTCAAAAAAAGGGGGAAGGGTGATGGGTTTATTTCTTATATTTAGCCAACCATAGTCTATTTGCATTATCTATAAAGCCCATCCAGATTTCACCTGTAGAAGTGAAATTTACTCCGGAATATTTGCCGTAAACATCATTCATACCGGCAAATTGAGGAACCTGTATCCTTCGCCATACTGTTCCGCTATAATAAGCAAGCCAGGCATTATTGTATGAGATATTAAAATAACTTATTGCCTTTTCGCTTCCACGAATATCAATACCGGTAAACTGTCCCGTCAGCGAGGAATCATCTACAATCTGCCTTACCCAGCTTCCTCCCGATGTTTTATAAGCATACATCAGGTCGGCTTTATTTCCGTTAAAATAGCTTATATGAATTGTTCCGCTGCTATCAACCTTTATACTCGAATACTGTCCGTTAATTCCGTCGGAAGCCACAAGTTCTTTTTGCCACTCGGCGCCGACTAATCTTGCATAATACAGGCTTTCGTCGGTATGGTCATAGAACGAAATATGAACATTATTCGCATTGTCAACGTCTATGCTCGGTTGAGCATCCAGAACGGTTGGATGGAAACTTACGCCGGTTATGGCGGTTGAAACAGTCCAGCTTGCCCCGTTATCTGTGGATACGGCGTATCTAATCCGGCTATTAGCCCTGTCCGAATAAACGGTATGTATATGTCCATTGGGCGCTACTTTAATTCCGGTTAACGGGGTGCCCGCTAATGATACTGTCGCATCAACTACTCCGGTGTTTAAGGTTGTCCATCCGCCGTCATTTGTGAAGACAGTAACCCTGAAATGAGTGGAACTCGCTAATCCATAGGATACAGCCATAATACCGCTATAATCTCCATGTCCTATACTTATGGCATTGCCTATAACGCTATCTGCCTGGTTTGGTCCTAATTCGAAAAATAGGTCAGTATTAAAACTCTCTGTGTTATATTGGTATCTAATATAATTTCGAGCATATCCCCCTTGCCCCGGAGGTATTCTTGTTGGAATAACAAAATGGGCTTTATCGTTTCCTACGGCGAATCTTATTTTTTCTTCTATACGATCAATTGTTCCCGCATCCACAATCTCCCAAATATTAATCCAGTTGGAGTTAATACTTCGTATGCCGTTCACCTCTACGGAGAGGTAGCCGGTTTTAGCGTTTGCAGGAATGGTTAAATTGATACTTGTATTATTGCCGGTTGCTGCAGTTACATTAGTACCAAATCGAATAATCAAAGCTTCCGTTCCGAAATTATGACCGTTAATCGTTATACTGTCGCCAATCCACGTTGAGGACTTGGAAAGTGAGGTTATATACGGCGCAACCGTAATTGAGTTGGTTTTGCGCGTTGTGTTGCCCGCATAGTCCGTAGCTTCGACAATTATATTAACGTTGCCTACGGGTAGAGTAGAGGTATTCCACGATGTTGCCCAAGTGTTTCCATCTAAAGTAAGAGAGTTGGTGCCCCATTTTGTTTCACCGCCCGATTCCGCCCAAATAATTAAGCTGTCTATACCGTAGTTATCGGAAGCCGTTCCTTCGATAGCTATTGTCCCGTATTGTTTGGTTCCGCTTGTGGGTTTAGTAAACGCTACGGACGGGGGAGTTTTATCAAGCGTAACGGATATGGAATTTTCCGTGTAGGTATTGTTGCTTGCGGTAGCCCTGACCGTAATTATCTGGCTTCCCTCGCTTAAACCGCTTGCGTTAATAGTATGAGAAAAGTCGTTTGTTTCGCCGTTACCGCTGAAGTTATTAACATCAGCCGTTACAAAACTGCCGCCGCCGATTCTAATTTGGGTATTATCAATCCCGTCATCTTCCCTGACGGCTCTGCCCGATACGAATATATTAGCGGGAACGTAAGTTCCCTGCGCAGGCGTATTGACGGTAAGTATAGGAACTTCGTTTGATACGATTATAGGAATACTTACGATATTCGTTATATTTGCGCGGTCAACAACTATGGAGGTTATGGTATTGGTACCCCCGTCGGCGTATCCGTTATCAAGCAAATCCCATGCCGCAGTATAAATTCTTTCTTTGGTATTCAGAGGGGTTATATTTGCAACATTCGTAAGTTCATTAGTAGAACCATTTCCGATACCGAGAAGTTTAAAACTTTTTAATGACACGTTATCGTTAATCCTCACTGAAACAGGGAAAAGCCCGCCCTTGGCGTCATAATTCGCTTCGGGGTTAATATACGTTACGGTAGGCGCAGTATTATCAATATAAATATTGGTAACAAAATCAACAAATCCGCCTAATGTATCGGTAGGACGTATATGCAAAGCGCTTGAGCCTTGCGGGAAACCTGAGGTATTAACCTCGAAAACCCAGTTAGTTTCATTAAGACCGGCATTTGTAATAAAATGAGTCCAGCTTGCCTGATGGCTAAAACGGTAGTAAACATCGCTAACCGGTGTAGAGGCGTAAGCTCTTCCGGTAAATTCAACAATACCGGTAAGATAGTTGTTGTCGCCTTTATTTTGCGAGATAGCAAAGTTATCAATTCTTGCGGGGTTTTCATTAACAACCACTGTTACCTGCCCAATCTTGTTATTTCCGGCACGGTCTTTAGCCTCAACAAGAATTACATAGGCTCCCTGACCGCCAAGGTTGGTTGCAAAATTATAGGAGATGGAGGTTAAATTAAAATTGCTTGCGACAACTTTTTCGCCGATTTTTATTTGCATATAACCTACCCCGAAATTATCCGTTGCACTTGCTTGTATTGTAAAATTAAGCCCCACAGTAGTATCATTAGTCGGGGATACGATATTAACCACGGGGTCGGTTTTATCAACGTAAAATACTACGGCACGCGTAATGGATTTTGTCGCTTTATCATAAGCTCTTACATAAAGCGTATTCTGTCCTTCGGGTAAAACCGACGGGTTAAAGTTATTAGTGTACCAATAATATACCCCGCTGTCATTGGAAACCTGAACTTCTTTAAACGAGGCGTTATCAAAACTGATATAAACTTTATCCACGCCCGTATCGTCGGTAATCGTTCCCCAAAGGTCAGCCCAGGAAGAAACTAAATCCTTACCGCTAATATAGCTATTAGCGGATGGGAACTCTATTTCAATAACGGGAAGTTCTTTATCGACAACAACGGTAAAATTGGTGGTATTAGTAACGCTGACTTTACTTACAACTCTCAACCCGATTTCATTAGTAACGGGGTCGGCGGGGTTAAAGTAAACGGTATATCGCCACGAAAAATCGCTTAATTCGGCGCTAACCCATCCTCCGGTTCCAACTTTAATATCCATGCTTTGTGGAGGAAAAGTAGAGGAGATTGCACCTGAAAAAACGTAACTTTCAAGAATAATAGGATAAGAGTCATCATCCGGTATGCGGGGAGAGTTAATAACGAAATTCGGCGTTGTGTTTTCCACGTTAAGTCTTATTACCGTAGATTGCACTTTATTATCAAGGTCGGTTACTCTAAACCATATATTATTTTGTCCTTCGGGAAGTCTGGTAGTATCAAGATTGTATTCCCAGTTATACGACTTAGAACCGATATTATCCGCAATAGTAATATTGTAGGAAAGCCCGTTATTAGTACTCATCTTAAGGGACATTAACCCAAGTTCATCGGTAGAAATCCCTTGAATAGAAACTTCGCCTTTTACATAAGAATTGTCGGCAGGAGTCGATATACTAATAGTAGGAATAGAGCGGTCAACTACGACAATCAAAGAATCTGTATTGGTTTTGTTTCCTTTATTTACAGCCATTATCTCAATGGAATTTGTCCCGTTAAAATCACCGGTATCCCATTTATAGCTGAAATTATAAGCGGGGGGAATGCTAATCCAATCTCCTGCGTTAAAGCGGATAGCAATAGAATGAAGGAAAAGTCCTTCAACCGAACCTATGATATTTACAGTGCCGTTGACAATCTGTCCGTTAGTGGGAGAAAGTATCTCAATGGAAAGCGGAGTGTTGACAATATAGAAAGGACGCGAGGAAAGCGACATATTTCCCACATTATCAAAAGCCCTTACATAAACGTAATTGAATCCATCATTAAGCTCTGATGTATCAATATTGGTTGCCCAAGTATAATTGGTTGTTTGAACCAGAGTAAAAGGAACGGGTTGCCAGCTTTGAGCATCAAAGCTGATGTCGATAGATACTATAGCATTATCATCAACGGCAGTTCCCTCAAATGTATAGGCACCGCTGACGTATTCGTTAGTTAGCGGCTTTGTTATAGTAACTGACGGGGCGCCGTAATCAAGAGTAACCTCAATAGACCGTGATGTGCGGTTTCCCGTTTCATCAACAGCGGTTGCGGTAATAGTATGTTTTCCAAGCGAGGCGTTTTGTGCATTCCATTTGTATTCCCACTCATTCAAAGCGCCAAGCGAAATCTCCGAACCGCCACCGATTTTTATTAACACGTCTTTTATCTTTTCGTTATCGCTTGCCGTTCCCCGAATCGTTATTTGCTGAGGGGAATAAGCGCTCCCGTCTAACGGATAAATTATATGTATAGTAGGCGGTATAGCGTCTGCCTCTCCTATACCGTAAAATGGATTAATCTGGCATTGCGCCAAAAATGCTGCGGAAATTAAAATCCCGATTGCAACTATAAAACCTCTAAATTTTATATTCATTGTATTTTACCCCCACGTTAAATATTAAAACGAAGTTGGATGCCGAGTTGAAAATAGACACTCTCTCCAACCATATACCAATAGGAATGCACGGACGGGGTCAGCAAACCGAAGTTCATAAAATAGAATTCCGCCCCGAGATTGGCGGCAATATAGTTTTGCCAGTTTTCAACAAAAGAAATTGTCTGTATTCCCATAACCAAGTTAATCTTTAAAACCGACAGATTGAACCATATAGGAATTGTTTCGGCTTTAAGAACAATGGCAAAACCGGTGTTGCGAACATCCTCAGGATTAAACCCCGCACCGATACCAACACCGAAAATCGGGTTAAACCTGTATATAACCCCGAGTGAACCGAGCGTTCCGCCTCCGAATTCCATATAAATCTTGAACCCGGCTTCTTTTTCGCCGACTACAATAGTAGCCTGAGTTGCTTCTTCGGTTTTTTCGGCTTCTACTGATTCTACCGAATATTCATCACTATTGACAGCCTCATCTGCAAAAGCATTTGTGCCGACAAAAAAACAAAAAACTCCCGTTATACACAGGACATACAGAAATGGTTTCATAAAAGCCTCCAAATAAACAACTTAATGCGCTTCTTTAATATCGGTTAATAACGAAAAGAATTTTAAATTTATGAGAATCCCTTTTTTTATAAGCCATATTATTATTGCAATAATCATACCAAACAGAAAGGCTTTTATTTTATTGCTATGTAAAGAAATATTTTTTTGTGGTTTGAGGGTTGGTGTATAGATTTTATACAGGTGTATATAAACTATACAATTTGAATATGCTTTTGGCTCAAATTATTTAGGAGAAGTGATATGCCGTCTAAACTACTTATCCGGAGAAAATTTGGTTTTTAAAAATACGGTAAAGTGAATGCGCTCGGTATTGTAACACCCGATTTAACGGGATTATTTAATCGGGAGAGTAACTGTGAAAACGGAGCCTTTTCCTTCCTCGCTACTGGCGCTAACCGTGCCGTGATGGAGATTGACGGCATCTTTTACTATTGCAAGACCAAGTCCCGTGCCGGGTATTTTAGATGCGTTTTTTCCCCTGTGAAAAGACTCAAATAATAGAGGAATTTCTTTTTCGGACATCCCGATACCCTCGTCTTTAACCTGTATAACCGCCATATCCTTTATTTTGAACAACGTAACGTCTATTTTTCCGCCTTCGGGGGAGTATTTTATCGCGTTAGACAGGAGGTTGGATAATATATAGCGAAGGAGTTTTTTATCCATTTTAATGTCTTTGAAATCGCCTTTATGGACAAAAGTAAATTGATGACGATGGTTGGCATCGCATTCCGTTCGGAACTCTTCTATAATTCTTTCTATAAAAGACTTCAGGTCTATATGGACCGGGGTAAATTTGGTTTTACCGCTGTTTGATTTTTCTATTATCATAATATCGTCAAGCAGGTTGGTCATTTGTCTAATGGCGCTTCGGATATTTTTGTAGTAATCCTTTATTTGGTATGGAGTGAGCCGCTGTGAATAGTTTTCGATAGTGTCGATAGAAAGCAGGATAGTCGATAGCGGGGTTTTAAACTCATGGGATGCCGCCGAGATAAATCTGGATTTTAGTTTGCTGAGTTCCGTTTGGGTTTTAAGGTCTTGCATTTGCTTTTTGGGGCGTAAATCCTCACCGACAAATACCATACCGAGTAAATCTCCTCCGCGTTTCCAGATTGCCGAACCCGAAAGTCTTGCGGGTATAAGTTTACTGTCTTTAGTAATAAGATTTACTTCTATTGAGCGTTGCGTTTTTTGGTTTTTGCGGGTGATATCCAACTCATTTTTAATAAGTTGCTTTTCTACAAAAAGTTGGCTAAACCTTATTTCGGAAATTTCATCGGGTTCATAACCGAGATTTTCATATACCAAAAGGTTTGCATTGATTATGGTTTCTTCGGGGTCAACGAAAAACAGGAACTCATTAATACGCGAGATAATCTCATCAACGGCGATTTCAGGCGTGATTTTCATAAATCGCAGTTTAATTATAGTGTACCAAAGAGCAACCGCCCATAGAATAAAAAATGCAGGCGCTATTGCGGGAACTACGAATATATTAAGCATAGGTAGAACCATCTCAACAATTATTCCCGATAAAACGGTCGCAATCATACCGGCTATGATTATATTTGCCTGACGTTTTACTATCATTTTACCGGATTTGGCTTTCCACCATAAAAGGATAAACAGAATTATGATTAAATACAGATACATATATACCATCATAACCCAGAACCATATCGACTCCGTATATAAAATTTCCATCCAACCGGATTTGCACAGAAAAATATCTTTTATCGAAACTGTGCCTGCGATAATGTATTCAATTAATAACAGGACTGCGGGCAGATAAACTACCGGCAAAATACGGTTAATTTTCGGAAATTTTTTTCTTAAAACCAATTCGATAAAGAAATGAAGATGGATTGCAGGCCAGAAACAGACCGAAACCGCGGCAAACCGTATCCAGAACCATGCCGTTTCTTTATCGGGTGCCGGATAGACAAAGGTATAAGCAAACGCCCAGATTGCCAATAGAATTGTTAGTCCGAAAAACAAGCGGTTTACTTTTGATTTCGGGTCTAAACGCAGAGTGTATATGCCCAAAAATGAGCACACCATAAACGAGGAAAACGTTATCAATGAAAATATGTTCATTCGGTATTCCGTTTTTTTCAATTTTTGAGTTTAAATTCATAGGATTATATAAACAATATTTCATTTTGTCAAATTCAAGATTGTTTAGAATGCAGCGGATATTTCTTGCTGTCGTCCAAAGCCAAGAGTTCCTATGTAACTCCAAAAATGAAACTTCCCTTT
>CAZQBT010000091.1:0-7427 GCA_964591955.1 uncultured Brevinematales bacterium
TGGGAACTCTCTTTTTTGGACTTAGATGTATCCTTTCTTTTTTGGAACGACAATATGCTTTAATCTACGTCAATCGGTATCCACGTAGAAAAGGTTTATGATATTCCCCGCCTCATCGCTATACTGGTTAAGGTTATTGGGGTCGGAAGTCCAGTTATCATCAACAACAAAACAGTATGTATGAAACCCTCGTCTGAGAGGAATAGTAATCTCGAAAACGCCCGCCCCGAGATATTTCATCGGATGAGAATAAGGATTCCAGTTGTTGAAACTGCCCACAAGCGCGACTCTTTTTGCCGATGTGTCGGTAAACCTGAAAGCAAAGCGGTTGCCCTGCATACGAAGCGGGTATTTCCTGTTGGGAATAAACTCCTCTTCAAGGTCAAAATAACTAACCCGCTGACCGGCGTTATCAAGCACAAAATTAGTGTTATTGGGGTCGGAAATCCAGATATCATCGACCATAAGTTTATAACGGTAGCGGCCTTTAGGCAAACGCTTATCCCATACAAGACGATGGAAGTTTTCATCAATTTTTTCCATAAGAAGCACGGGTCGCCAGTTATTGAAATCGCCGGCTACCACAACGCGCTTAGCCGGTTTGGTAAAGAAAAAGATAATCGAATCGTTAAGAATAAGCGGGGCATCAATCGGAAAGTCCGGGTCCCTTAGAAGCTGCTCGTATTGTATATCCCTGTCGAAAACTTTAGTCTGGGAAAACCCCGCGACCGGTATTATAAAAATCAACAAAATCATAAAAAAAGCCGGTATTTTCATTATTCCCTCCCGTTTCAACGCTATTATGATTATCGGAATAAAAAAATTATCTTAAATGGGGATAGTATTTATTAAACACGGATTTATAAGAAAAATAATTAGCCGAAAAAGAAGCAAGCGAGGCGGTTGACACTATACCGAAAAAAATCAAAATCTGGTAACCCGCGGCAAGCAGAGGGTCTGCGCCCGCCACCATCATTCCCGCCATCGCGCCCGGTATATGGACAATCCCCAGGGTTTTAAGCGAGTCGATTTTCGGAATAAGCGCGGTTTTAAGAGTTTCACGTCTGGGAATCTTCAACGCCTCTTTTACGGTTTCCCCGTCTATAAGCATAGCTTCCACCGTTGAGCGGTATTCCTCAAAGTCCTTCAAAGTCCTGTGATAATTAAGCGAAACCGAGTTTACCGCATTACCTATAAACATCCCCGAAATCGGGATTATGATATTGGGTAAAACCTCAAGCGAACCCGTAACAACAAATAAAATTATCGCAAAACCGAAACTTACGCCGATAGAGAAAAAGGCTATCGGCAATCTGTGGGGTATCCCCTTTCCTCTCTCGGCGGATATAAACGCCCCGATAAATACCATAATAACAAGAAGCGAAATCTGAACAAAAATCCCGCTTTTAAAAACCGGAACAAGTATCACCGCAATAAGTATCAATTGCAACGTTGCGCGCAGAGATGCCGAGATAATTTCTTTTTGAAGTTTCAGCCCGGAATACCAGAATATCAGCATCGGAACACACATAACCAAATATGCCGCAAGCCATTTTTTTACCTCGAAATTAGTAAGCCACAACCGCATATCTATAATCGTATCAAGGACGTTTTTCAAACCTTCCGAAAACATTTCCCCCTCCCGAAAAGGAAGCTAATCAAAGACAATGGAATACGTGCAATTAACCTCTGCAATATCTTTATCCAAGATAATATTAAAATCGGAGATATAAATTTTTCCCGTAACTTCGGTTTTAGATGGGAATTTTTCGTTAATCAAATCGGTTAATATATTCTTAACCCCTTGGTCAAGCGATATATGAAGCCGTCTCGCCTCAACTCTCAAGGCAACATCTTTAGTATAGATGGTATCCCCCACCGGAATTTCAATATCGGTATCGGATTTTAACACGACAAAATAATGAAAATTGCCGTCATCATCTTTGAACTGACGCGTAGAATGGGTCAAGACCCCGCTTGTATCCACATTACGGGTAACCGTAGAAAAATCCACGTTGTTACCGCGCTGACGGTAAGAAAATTCCACTCCTTTTATCTGCGATGCAATAGATGATATAGCATAGGTTCTTGCGCTAAGTTCCGCGTTTCGCAATACCGGATTAACCGAATAGCCGAAACCCCTCACCTCTATCTGATGTAACTCAATCAACGGCTCCTCGACCTTGCCGGCATCCTGCACGGTATTTTTATTACATCCGAAAAAAACCAAACCCGTTATCAAAACCAAAACCATATTTTTCATAAAGACCTCTTTGAATTGAAAACCGGCTAACGGTATAAATCCCCGATAGCCTTTAAAGATATTTTAACACTATTGCAGGCTAATTTCAAATTATAATGAAAATTCATTCCATCCGCATTCTTATCATTAGTAAGGCAAGGGATAATTACAAACTACGTTATGCCGATAAAACATCAGACAAAAACTAAAATCCCTCTCTTAATTTTACATAAATGATTTTACCCGCTAAAATATTAGAACCTCAAAAAAAGGAGCGGTTATGGAAATTTGCGCAATCCTTACGGACAGTCAAAACATCCCCGAAAATTATTCGCTAAACGAATTCCTTAATATTACCGTGTCCAAGATACGCGAATTTACGGATGATATATATATTCACTCAAATAAAGAATTTGACGGGCTTAAACGGATACATTTCGACAAGGCAACCGAATTTTTTGCATTTTTAGAAAACGACCTTCAAGACAAAACCGTGCTTATACTCAACGCATACTCACCTCTCCTTGATATAACCGCACTGAAAGCTATGCTTGATGAGCATATCAACCAAAGGTTTGATTTCACCTACCCCGAGTATATCCCGAAAGGCTTATTACCTGAAATAATCCAAAGCGGGATTGCCG
Source organism: uncultured Brevinematales bacterium (assembly GCA_964591955.1). GTDB lineage: Bacteria > Spirochaetota > Brevinematia > Brevinematales > CAZQBT01 > CAZQBT01. The sequence continues at coordinate 2,887 of CAZQBT010000091.1, forward strand.
AGTTTATAAAACCGTCCCTGCCGAAAGATTTTCCGATGTTTGCATCATCGGTCAAAGCGGTATTTGAAGCGGATATAAGTTCCTACGATACGAATGTCTATATCTCGCAATCAAGATTGATAAAATACCGGTGCGACTTTATACCGGACAGTCTCAACAACTATCTTGCAACAAAAGCAATAATAGACAAACACGGGCATAATCACACAATCGAATCGCTTGAAGAAATAATATCGTCAAACCCGCTGCTAATACGGCATCGCCCTACATACTGCGAAATAGAAATCACCACGGAGCGGGAATCGGGGGAATGCTTTATCGGAAGCCGTTTTACGCGGGAGGGGGAAATCGACACGGCGGATTTTGATGGAATTATCTCTCAGATAGCGGAGTTTGCATATAAGCCGGTCGTGATGTTAGGTATTCTCGGCGAACCGTTTTTACATACAAAATTCGATAAAATACTTGAAACCGTATCGAAACACCCGCAAATACGCTTTATAATGGAAAGCCGCGGAATATCGCCCGACTTTTCAAAGGCACAAACCGCGCTTTCGCTTCCCAATGTCGAAATAATATTCGACATAAGCTCAAACAGTCAATCGACTTTTGAAAAACTTAAAAAGCCGCTAAACCCGATAATTCCGTTTGAGGGTTTGGATGCGCTTGAAAACAAAATCCGCGCCCTGTCGCCGTCGGACAGGGTTTATATACAATTCACCCGCACCACACTTAACGAAAATGAAATAATGAAATTCCACCAAAAATGGAAAGACTATAACCCCCGTATTATAATCAAAAAACCCGACACATTTTCGGGAATGCTTGATAAATACCGCGTAATCGACTTATCGCCGATAAAGAGATTTGCCTGTCTCCATCTGAAACACGACCTTTCTATCCGAACGGACGGGACTGTTTCGCTGTGCAGAGAGGATTTCGATATGAAATTCAGCGCCGGTAATATAATAAGCGATGGAATAGAAACTATATGGACAAAACTCGGCGAAACCTATTTAGAGCATTGCAAGAATGAATATAAAGAACCTTCAATATGCAAAGGCTGCGATGAGTGGTGGGTGTTCAATTTCTGATGTTTTCGGAATATCGCCCATCTTCCGCCGGAGCGCACGGATGCGCGCAGGCGGTTAATATAATTGTTATTTGCTAACAACAGTTTTTGTTGCTTCGATTTTTTTATCAGCATACAAAACCACATCTTTTATAACCAGTTTTTGAATTGCAGAGATAAAAGTATTCATTATTTCAAAATCTATTTTTCCATCTTTCATTGGAAGTTGGATTTTGGTGTTATTAAATACATTTACAAAATTTCTAACCAGAACACTTTGAAAAACTTGTTGTTGTTTATTCAACAAAGCAATGAAATAATTTGCAATTCTTTTAGTTAAAGAAAATGATTTTGGAATTGCTCTTTTTGTAAATTGACCCGCATAAAAATCTTTTTCCATATAAAAAAATTGCATTCCCATCATACCTACAGCCAAACAATTCCCTTGAATTTTATGTTCATCATCTAAATATTCTACATAACCTGCAATTCCATTATTAAGTACTGTTCTTGTAAAATATGGATATTCACCATTTTCATTAAAAATAAAACTATCTTTATTTAATTGCGGATTACCTTTAATTTCAAACAAATCTCCTAATTCAAACTCTCCCCAACCAATTTTTCCATTTTCAAAATCATCTAAAGTGTGTTGTTCTTCGACTGTTAAAGTATAGTCTTTTAGTCCAGTAGCTAATAAATATGCTTCCAGCTCCGCTATACGCTCCGCTTCCAGCTCCGCTATACGCTCCGCTTCCAGCTCCGCTATAAAACTTTCCATAAAATCAAAATCTATTTCATTGTTTTTGATGGGAAGCTTCATTTTAAAATTTAAGCTTTGAGAACTTCTTAATTTTTTACCATAAGAAAATTTCCCCAATAGGGATTTTTCCATTGATATTGCAAAAAATAGCATTGTTTTTTTAGAGTAATTTTTTTCATCGTTCCAATAGACACCTGTATCATCACCTGCTCCAAAATCATAGTCTCGATAAAAAGTATTTCCAAAAATATCTACAGTAATTGAGTTTTTGGGGAAACTTGCAACAGGGTTTGAAATGTAATTTACTATCCCTGTATTCGTGGTACCAGCCATTACAAAAGGAATATCGCCTGAAATTTGGTCATCCTTTTTAAGTCTTCTCCCTTGAACTATTTTGTTGAATATACTTTTATAGGTGAACTCGCCCCACTTAACTTTTTCTAATTTCTTGTTAAGTGGGGCATCTATTTTCCCAGGCTTTCTCCTCCGCTGTTATTTTGTTTTAGGATATTTGAAACTTCCCAAGCCAAGTAATCACCAACTGTTTTTTTAAAATCTTGTAGTGTAGGTTTGGTATCAACATGTGCCGTTTGATTCCAGTCTGAACCATTTTGGGGGTCAATAGTGCCTTCATAATATTCTTTGTCGGTAAAAATATTGAGTTTACTTTTACCAAAACGTACCAAGTTTACTAACTCTTCGTAACGTTCTTTAGCTCGGTCAGTGTCTTTTAAATTATTGCGTGCTTTTTTTCGGTTGGTACGGGTGTAGCCATCATTAGAAAAATCAATAAACTTAACTATATCATCTTTATGGTGTTTCTCGTTTACTTTAAACACATACACATTAGTTTGCACACTTGATTTACCGATAAACAAATCAACGGGCATTTTGATGCTTGCTAAAAGCGTATGTTTTTTTAAAATCTTTGTACAATAACTTTTTGCTCTACCTGAACCTGCTGAATTTTGAATAATAATAGCTGCATAACCTTTGTTCATCATTCCAAGGGCTTTTTCTACAAAGTTCATTCCGTTTCCTTGTGCGGAATATGGAGGATTTAATACAAAAGCATCAGCAGGGAACTCGCTGTCAGGTTTACCAAAAACATATTTTCCGTCAAAATCTTTTAAAGAATCTTTGTTTAAAATATTTGAACTTCCGTCACCCATTAAAATCATATTCAGAATTGCCAACATATACACACTCGATAGCAATTCTAAACCCAGTAGTTGTTCAGTTTTAATTTTAATTTCTTTTTGAGTAAGTTCATCTGGTGAAGTAATAGTGTTTTTGGCATCGGTAAGCATTTCATTCATACCAGCAACCAATAAACCAGCCGAACCTGTTGCAAAATCCCAAACATACGAATCTTTGTTTACTCTTGCTAATTTTACTAAAAGTGTCGCAACATAAGATGGCGTTAAAACGACATCATTGAGTTTATCTTGAGAAAAGCCCAACCAACCGTACATTTCATTAAAGAGCTTGCCTGTAAAATCGGTAGTTAAACCAATTTTGTAATAGATACCTAAATCATCTACAATTTTGGAAAACACTCTTTTTAATTGACTTTCTCCGTCTTCAACTTTGTTAATGTTTTCCGTTAAAAGTGTGTTAGATAGAGTTCTTACAATTAGCTGTCTTTTTTCATCTGGAAGTTCTTTATGACTTAAAAATGATTCTATCTTTTTAATCATTAAATCGCCATCTCTATATCCCTTTTCAATAGATGATTTTAGGTCGGATTTTTCAAGAGGAGAAACCTTACCTGGTATTCCAAGCGTTGCAATAATAGAAGCTGCAACGAGATAAACACGATCATTTTCACCTAAGCCTTTTTCGTTTTGGTAAATGTCATTATTGAGCTTTCTTAGGCTGGAATCAATTTCTTTTTCTCGTTGCTCCTTAAATTTGTTAAGTTCTTCTTGTGTGAGGTGTAAAGTTTTTACTTGCTCAATAAACCTATCAAAATTTTTAGGTGCTAAAAAAGAAAAATCCGAATATTCTCCAACTTTTTGACCAGTACCAAGATTGCTTTTTGAAACATAATACACACCGATTTCGTATTGGATTTTTCCCGTTTCATCTTTGTGACCGGTCATTCCGATAGCAATAATATCGGTGTAACTTGTATGGTGAAGCAAGGCGTTTGCGTAATGCACCGCTCCATTCACAGCAAATGAATTGATATTTTTATAATTAGGTTCGTTTTTCGCAGTTTTATTTTCAACCTTTCCGTCACTGTCAAGTTTTATGAGTTTGTCTTTATAACCTTTATACTCAATAAGAATTGGGAAAAAGTTTAAATTTTTATCTTGTAATAAAAGTTTTGCATCGGGTCGATTTTTACCTGCTCCACCATTTTTAGTAAAATAATCAGAAAGAGCTTTGTCTATTTCACTATTTAAAGACTCTTGTTCTAATTTATAATCTAATTTATAAGATCTAAGCCAACCATTAGCTAAATCTGCAATATTTGGTTCTATTGATTGTGCCATAATAGCTCCTCTCTTCTATTCTTCCCCCGCAACGGACGGCGGGTGTCTTGCGGGCGGGATTAAGAAATCGTCCTGCATGACTAAATTTGTTTTTTATAATCACCTTATTTTATATTCAATTTGAAATTTTGTAAAGGCATATATATTATTAATGTGTCAAGAAAATAGAAATGTCACAGGTTTCGTTTAAATAGAAATGTCACAT
>CAZQBT010000092.1:0-7221 GCA_964591955.1 uncultured Brevinematales bacterium
AATGTGACATTTCTATTTAAACGAAACCTGTGACATTTCTATTTTCTTGACACAATAAAAACCTTTAAACAATTGACATCATACCGAAATCATTTTAAAATATCCTACACAAATAATAAGGAGAGGCGAGAATGGATTTATCGTATCGGGCTAAAAAAATTGAGCCATCTGCAACTTTGGCTATCGGCGCTAAAGCCAAATCTATGATTAAAGAAGGTATTGACGTTATATCTCTTGCAGCGGGGGAACCCGACTGGGATCCGCCTTACGAGGCTAAAGAAGCGGCTATAACCGCTGTTCGTGAAGGCAACGCTCATTACACGCCCGCATCGGGGCTGATAGAGCTTCGCGACCTTGTTGCAGAGAAAATGGGCGCTGAGAATAAGGTCTCGGCAACACGCGACAATGTCATTATCACACACGGCGCAAAATACGGGCTTTACCTTGCGCTCCAGTGTCTTATTAATCCCGATGATGAGGTGTTGCTCCCCTCGCCTTACTGGGTAAGCTACCTTGAGCAGATTAAACTTGCCGGCGGTGTGCCGCGCATTATTGAGACAAGCGAAGATGAAGGATTCAAACTTGACTTAGACACTTTAGAGGATAAAATCACTTCCCGCGTTAAGGGTATAATATTAAACTATCCCAGCAATCCTACGGGTGTAACCTACACCGAATCCGAACTTCGTTATATCGGAGAGGTCGCCGTTAAAAAAGACATCTTTATCATCTCGGACGAGATTTACGAATATTTTAACTACGACCAGGAGCATATCAGTATAGCGTCTTTATCGCCTAAGATTGCCGAAAAAGTCATTACCATCAACGGGTTTTCTAAGGCTTATGCAATTCCCGGATGGAGAGTAGGCTATGCGGTCGCAAATGCCGATATTATCAAGGCAATGGGAAGCTATCAAAGCCATTCGGCATCAAACCCCAACACTATTGCGCAACTGGCATGTATTGCCGGTATGAAAGACGGGAAAAAGTTTGTCGCAAAGATGGCACAGGAATTCCTTGAAAGACGCGATTCTTTTGTTGATGCGCTTAATAATATTCACGGTGTCCGATGCCAGAAACCGGCGGGCGCTTTTTATGTCTTTCCTAACGTGCAATATTATCTCGGCAATGAGGTCGGCGGTGTCGTCCCCACCAACTCTATTGAATTCGCCACCGCTTTGCTCGAAAAAGCAAGGATTTCCTGCGTTCCCGGTAGCGCTTTCGGCGCTGAAGGTTATGTCAGGCTATCCTATACCCAGTCCGTTTCCAGACTTAAAGAGGCTATCCAGAGACTTAATTCCGTGCTTGAGAACAATAAGTAAATTTATTTGGAGGTAATTATGGCAAAAGAGGTGTTTGGTATAGATGCCGGTGTGCTTAAAGAAGTAAAAAGTATTTTTAAAGAGACCAATATCGAGGAAATAGAAATTGAAGAACCGGAAAAATTCTATATTAGAATTTCAAGAAAGAAACCCGAAGCCGCCGTTGCTATGAGCGCTATGCCGGTTATGCATCAGGCAGTCCCGGCTCCGACTGCAGGCGCTCCTGTTCAGGCTTCACCCGCTCCCGCAGGAGAGGTTTGTATTAAAACGGGAAGCGCGTATGATGATGAAACCAAGTATTATAAGGTTAAATCCCCCGTTATCGGGACTTACTACGATTCATCCTCACCCGGCGCAAATCCCTTTGTAAAAGTCGGCGATACCGTTTCCCCGGATACTACGGTTTGCATTATCGAGGCTATGAAGGTTATGAACGAGATTAAAGCCGATGCCAAGGGACGTATTGTCGAGGTGCTTAAAGCAGACGGGGATTCCGTTCAATCCGGCGAGGATATTTTTATTATCGAAAAGGCTTAATTTTCCCGGTTTTTGAGAAATTTAGCTGTCGAAATCAAAGCTCAAAAAGAAGTATATATAACAACGCACCGCTTTTCATAAAGAAGAGCGGTGTAATTTTGTTTAAAGCAATAATTTTTTCCTTTCATACTACTTCTTCGAGGGGTCAATATGAATTATTATACTTCCGAGGTCTTTGATATTATCCGTCAATTCCTGCTTCAACTTATGGGCGATTTTATGCCCGTCTCTTACCGATATTTCCCCGTCAACTGTTATATTCATAACGCCGTGGATTTTCTTTCCCACCCATCGCATTTTCAGATGTGTATAATCGTTGACGCCTTGCGTGTTGATTGCGATATTGCGAATGTTGCCGAGAATATCATCGCTTACCGATGCCTCTATAAGTATATTTCCGTTCCTGACAATAATTTGAATACCGATTGTAACAAGAATTGCCGCAATAATTACGCTTGCAATCAGGTCGCCGTATTTAAACCCCAGCAGGGATGCGCCGATACCGATAAGCGCTACTACCGAGGAGAAAGCGTCGCTGCGATGATGCCATGCATTGGCAATTAAGGCATCGCTTTTTATTTTCCGACCGTAGTATTTAGTTATATGAAACAGAAATTCCTTGATTAAAATTGAAAATATAACGACATACAAGCCCCACGCGGAAGTCGGGGAAACAATCTCATCGGCAATAAAGGATTTTATTCCGTCATAAACAAAGAACCCGCCCACTTGAATAAGCAAAACCCCGACAATAACCGCCACGAGGTTTTCTATTTTTCCATGCCCGTATGGATGGTCTTTATCGGGGCTTTTTATGGAAAACCGAAGCGCTATATAGATTACCACGTCGGTAAACACATCGGAAAGCGAATGCACCCCGTCCGTGATAAGCGCAACGCTCCCCGTCAGGATTCCCGCTATGAATTTAGGTATAATTACAAGCGAGTTCAGGAATATACTTAAAAACGAAGCAATATTAATCGCCTTTTTTTGGTAAGCATCATCCATAAAAAGCCCCTGCAAAACTTAGTCGATAAAGTCCATCAACTCCTTGACTCTCTTAGGGTTACGGAGTTTGCGAAGCGCCTTGGCTTCTATTTGACGGATACGTTCGCGGGTAACCTGAAACAGATAGCCGACCTCCTCAAGAGTATGTGCGTAACCGTCATCAAGCCCAAAACGCATACGAAGCACTCTTTGTTCGCGAAGGGGAAGCTCGTCAATAATCTGGCACAGCTTTTCCTTGAGCATATTATTCATAGTGATATTAATGGGACTTGTAGCTTTAACGTCCTCGATAAAATCACCGAGCGCAGAGTCCTCATCACGCCCGACAGGGGTTTCAAGAGAGACGGGGTCGTTTGCCACGCTCTTGATATTCTTGACTTTAGACACGTTCCACCCGATACGAACCGATATTTCCTCGACAGTGGGAAGTCTCCCCAGGTCCTGCGTTAAATCCATCTCGGCTTTTTTAACCTTGTTAATCTGCTCAATCATATGTATAGGCACACGGATTGTGCGGGACTGCTCCGATATGGAACGGGTTATTGCCTGACGAATCCACCAGGTCGCGTAAGTGGAAAATTTGTAGCCCTTTCGATACTCGAATTTTTCCACGGCGCGGATAAGCCCGATATTCCCCTCCTGTATCAAATCAAACAGGTGAACCCCGCGATTTATATAACGTTTTGCTATACTTACCACAAGACGCAAGTTGGCTTGAACAAGGTCTTTTTTTCGGTCATCGACAATATGTTTACCCTCGCGAATTTCATTAGACCAGTGCAGACTTTCCATCTTGGATGCTTTATAGATATTTTCAAACATATTCAGACGGTCTTCTTTCTTTTTGATATTTTCGATAAGATTTTTAATGCTTTCATTTTCGGGGTTTTGAGTGTAAAGATTGTAAATATCCGCTATTGAACAGGAATTAACTTCCTCGACCATCCTGAAATATTTGTCCGTCTCTTCAATTTCCTCCGCGAGACGGATAATATTTTCTGCGGCATTGGCGACAAGTTTCTGGTTAATGTCGATTGAACGGATTTGGTCGATAAAATTCCTGCGCAGCTTATGGATTTTCTCGCGCAAATCAAAGCGTTTTTCCTCGTTATACGCTTTGTCCCATTCCCGGTCGATTTTATCCGCTTCAATGTAATATTCTTCAAGATACCCGGCAACGTCATTGACAACCTTCATACGTTCCTTGCGCTCTTTAGCGGTGATATTGTAGATTTTCGGGAGATTGAAAAAATTATACAGCTTCCCGATACCGCGTTTGAGTTCCTGAACTATTACGTTTATCTCCTCAATTAAAAACCCGGAATCGTAAACCGCCCCGTTAATCTTGAGTTGTCCCTCTTCGATTTTCTTGGCAATTTCAATTTCCTGAACCTGATTAAGCAATGGTATCTTTCCGATTTTTTTAAGATAAATCCTTAGCGGGTTATCCGACTGCTCATCCTCACTTTCTATTATAATGGAATCAAGGTCGTCATATCCCTCATCAATAAAATCGTCAAATTCGGCTAAGAACGCATCCGCGATATTGACATCATTTTCCTCAAGCAGTTTCAGCACACTGTCTATACCGTCGGGCGAGGATGCTATTTCCTCGGGGAGACGCTCTAAAATCTCCTCATAGGTCAGCATCCCGTGTTCTTTACCGTATTTGACCAACTTGTTGATATCATCATTCTCCAAAAGTTCGTCAAACATCTATGTCCTCCGTCTATTCTTTACTTTTTGATTCATAATCAAATTTTTTTATAGCCTCGTCGATTTTTTCCCTGTTTAGGCTAAGTTTTTGATTCTCCTCAAGCAATTTATCACGCGCATCCTTGTTCAAGTCGCTTCTTTGAAGTTCCTTTATATTTTTATTAATCAATCGTTTAATATACAATCTTTTAAGCCGATAGGCAACAACAATTCCCGGATTTAACTCGGGATCCATCACAATATACTGCGATGATTTACGGATAATTTCCTCATTTGTAGTAGAGTCAAGTATCTCCTTAGAAGTTTTATCGGCATTATTAACCGCAAATTCAAAAAGTTCGCGCACCTCGCCGTTTTCTATCATTTTGGGTGAAACAATCCTGCTAAATTCAGGTATAAGGGAGGGTTCTGCGCATAGCGCCGCTATAAAATCAAGTTCTATCGGGTGAATCCCGCTTTTGTTATCGTCAATTTCTTTTATAATACTGCCGAAATTGCGGTTTCGCTTGCGGAAATTATCGTATTCCGCTTTAATAGCGGAAATATCGTTATCGCTGAAATCGGCAATCCGTTTAAGGTAATCCTCCTGGGTTGCAATATGCGGTATCTTTGCCACATAGTCGAAAATAGCGGTCAAAAATTTAATTTTATCCTTAAACTGCTTAGAAAAATATTTCAGTTTAAAGTCAATAGGGGACAGCCTTTTTTTTTCAACCATAGCGAGGAACTCATCCCGCCCATGCGCCATAACAAAATCATAAGGGTCGCTTTTTTGGGGAAGAATAACAACCTCCTGAGCAATCTCGCTTGAAGCTGAAATATCAAGGGCGCGGTTTGCCGCTTTAAGCCCCGCGCTGTCCCCGTCAAAAATAAACGTTACTTTATCGGCGTATCTCTTTAAGAGCGCAAGCTGGTTTTCCGTCAAAGACGTGCCGAGAGGGGCTACGGCAAAATTTATCCCGTTTTGGAATAATGCTATAACATCCATATACCCTTCGACAATAAGGCATTCCCGTTGTTTTGTAATCTCATCGCTTGCAAAATTAAGCGCAAAAAGGAGTTCGCCCTTATGGAATACTATATTTTCGGAGGTGTTAAGGTATTTAGCAATGTCTTTGTTGTTATCGAGAATCCGCCCGCCGAATCCCACAACGTTATTGCTGCGGTCAAAAATAGGGAAAACCACACGGTCTTTGAAACGGTCATAAACATTGCCCCGCTCGTTTTTTGATACAAGCGAGACTTTAAGCAATTCCTCCTCGCCATAGCCCTTTTCCTTGAGATAATCTAAAAGACCGTTCCAACTTGTTCCGCCGAACCCGATACGAAAAAATTTGGCGGTTTCGGATGAAATCCTGCGTCTTTTCAGATATTTGCGCGCCTCCTCCCCTGACATATCCTTAAATAAAATTTGCGAAAAATATACCATCGCCTCTTTGTTTATTTCATAAAAACGCTTCTTTTCCTTGAGTCCGGCAAAACCGTTATCGCTTGCGGAGTATTTGCTTAAATCGACACCGGCAATTTTAGCAAGCTCCGACAATGCTTCGGGAAAAGTCATCTTGCGGTATTCCATCAAAAATTTTGCGGCGTTACCCGATGCTTTACATCCGAAACAATGATAAAACCCTTTTTCATCGTTGATGGAAAACGAGGGGGTTTTCTCATTATGAAATGGACATAACGCCAAATAATTGCGCCCGCTTTTCTTTACTTCTATATGCTTGGAAATCAAATCTACCAAAGATATTCTGTTAAGAATATCGTCAATTACTTCCTGTGGAATCACCCAAACCTCTTTAGCATAAAACTTTTTTGACTGAAAACAAAAAAACGCGCCTTACGATACAACAACCGGCACGGTCGTTTAATACCATAGCGCCTTAGCAAGATGAAGGAGAACAATCAGCCTCCTTAATTATTCCCCTCCGAATATTAAGCATTGAGTAGTAGTGTAGTTTACTATATATATACAGATAAAACGCCGAAATTCCTAAAAAAAATATTATTTTTTATCGAAAAAGGTAACAAAAAACACCCGTTTAGTTCCTTCCCGTTTTATGCTTATAAAGCAATAAAAAAAGAGAGCCTTCTCAGGCTCTCCTATATATTAAAAGAAGATTCTTTTGTATGGGTAACTTATAATCCAAGCACCTTCATAAGTTTTTCGGCAACGTCGTTTAATACCTCTTCGGTATCATAAGCGCCGCTTTCCAACTTAGCTTTAACCTCCGCGATACGGTCTTCTCTAACATCGGGCGCATTACGAAGCATATCCTGTATCTTTTTTTCCTCGGCGAGTTTTCTAGCTTCCGCAGAAATCTGCACATCATCGCGTTCGGAAGAACGGGATACGTTGTCTCGGTTCACGTTGTTCAATTTATTGTTTTCAATTCCCCTCACGTTGTTAATGTTTCTGATCTCCATAGGAAACCTCCTTTACACTAAGATTATCGGTATAAACCACGACAACCTTTAAAAATAATAATAATATTCCAAAGTTTCTCAACCTCATTTTAATTATAAAGAGACGTTAGAATAATATCAACTTATTCTGCCGACTTTTTTCGATTATTAATTGCGACTGTCGTCCAAAGCCAAGAGTTCCTATGTAACTCCAAAAATGAAACTTCCCTTT
>CAZQBT010000093.1:0-6997 GCA_964591955.1 uncultured Brevinematales bacterium
AAGGAATTAACTGGTTAAGAAATTCGGAGAGGGTGGGATTCGAACCCACGGTACCAAAAAAATGGCACATCTGATTTCGAGTCAGACCCGTTCGACCACTCCGGCACCTCTCCCGAATCGTTAAAAAAAGCCCGTAAAGCCCGATTGCTCTACGGGAATTTGCGCCTAACAGGAGTCGAACCTGTGGCCTTTGGAACCGCAATCCAACGCTCTATCCAACTGAGCTATAGGCGCTTTTATATGCTAATGATTTTAACGTAAAGCACGGATTTTGTCAAAAATTTAGCCTTCAAGTTTATTTTCTATAAAATTAGATATCCATGCAAATTAGGCATACATCGTCATCAAAAGAGGCGCTTCCGCGAAATTTTACAAGTTCTTCAAAAAGTTCATTAACAAAATCATTACAGGAAAGTTTATACAGACGTTTAAATGCGGATTTAATCACCTGCTTTTCAAAATCGGCAATTGAATTTTGACTATGTAAGCTTATGGTTTCAACAAGTCCATCCGTATATAATATAAGTTTTGTAGGTGATTTTAGTCGTATTGAACTGTTCTGATAAGCCTTTCCTACTTTGTTCATTGTTTCGTTATCCAATACCGAAAGCGGAATACTTCTGTGCGGGCATTTAAGATTAGAAATATTCCCGTTATCTATTATAAACGGAAGGTTATGTCCTGCGTTGCAATATATAAAATCGTGGTTTTCGGGGTCATAAATACCATAAAATGCCGATATAAAATTATTTTCGGTTTGATTGCTTAAAAAGTCATTAAGATACATCATTAACCCCGCCGGGTCGGAACGTAATTCGCCTGCCTGAAGAATCATACTTTTTACCATTGAGGTAATAAATGCTGCGGGAATACCGTGTCCTGAAACATCGCTGACAAATATGCCGATTTTTTTCGAGTTGCGAAAATATATAAAGTCATAGAAATCCCCGCCTACCATATCCATCGGCTTATACAACGTGGCGATTTTATTGTTCGGGCTACGTGATGGTATCAGTCTTTGTTGAATTGCCCTTGCCATATTAAGTTCTTTTTCGATAAGCGAATTTCGCAATTTTAATTTAGAGCGTTCCTCATCAAGAGCTTTCGACTGTAAAAAAGTGCGGTAACGGATTCTATCCAGAATATAGATAAAGACGGCGGCAGTTAAAGAAGTAAATGCAAGGTCGCGAATCCCGTAAGCCGTGTGAAAATCGTCAATTTTCATACCCTGCAAAATACCTATAACAAAAAATGAAATTAAGGAAATCAGAAGAACAGACCAAGTATGGCGCTTTTTTAAAGGACCTATTATAAGCGTCATTATAACAAAAAGATACCCGCCGAGATATGCCGGATTAGCTTTGGTTAATCCGGTGATAATTCCTGCTGCAATAACCAGATAAGCGCCGATTAAAAACAGCAGATATCTGCCTTTAATTTTCAGAGGCAATAAATGCAATGCGATAGCAATAATCCCGACTATGCTTAATCCGATACGCAAAACTATAATCAAAGGAACATCGGGGTGCAATTCCAAATCTATGGGAATATAAAAGAGCCACGCAATAAGTATAATTATACCGGCAGGCAAGATGATACGGTTGCATTGGCGGTCTAATTCCTCATCAAAAGTCGGAGGAACTTTGTATTTGTATCTCTTTAATGAACGGATAAACCTTAGAATTAATATACGAAGTTTTTTCATAATTTATAACCTGCCTTAACTCGCTATATACTATAAGTTTAGTGCAGGTATTTGTCAAATATCAATACAGATAATACAAACATCATCATCAAACTTTTCGCTGCCTCTAAAATCAACGAGCCTGCTGAATACCATATCGACAAAATCATTTGACGGAAGCCCTTTGGCATCAAGAAAAATCTCGTTTAAAAGGGCGGTTTCAAAGTCAATTTTTTGTTCATTGATATTTACAGCTTCGGTAAGCCCGTCCGTATATAGAATTAATCTAGAGTTAGGTTTTAATGTTTTTTTTCCGTTGACAAACATCCTTTTTTTGTTTTCAAGATAATTGTTGCTGACAATAGCCAAAGGAGGACTATGCTGTTTTAGAGACAGTTGCGTAATTTTGTTATCTACAATGATATAGGGATAGTTATGTCCGGCATTCGCATAGCGAATTATTCCGGTTTTAAAATCTATAATACAGTAAAAAGCAGTGATAAAGTTTTCGTTAGTTCGCCTGTAAAGAGATTCGTTTAGATAAGTTAAAAATCCTGCGGGGTTTTCCAGATGTTTTCCGCCGCGAAGGATAAAGCTTTTTATCATAGAGGTAATAAACGCTGCGGGAACTCCATGCCCCGAAACATCGCTGACAAATATTCCGATTTTGTCGGGGTCATCAAAACCGATAAAATCATAAAAATCTCCACCCACCATATCCATCGGTTTATAGAACGCATATATTTTATCGGAGGGGCTTTTTTGAGGAATAAACTGTTGTTGGAGTTGATTTGCCATTACCAACTCCGTTTGCATAATATGAAGTTGTGCTTCGATAATTTGATTTCTTTCTTTAAGTTTATTTCGTTCTTCTTTAAGTTCAGCCGCGCGCTCCCATACCTTTTGTTCAAGGTTATTTATCATATAAGCATTCTGGAGATTGACGGCAAAATGATTTAATAGTATTTGGAGTTGATTAACGTTTTCCTCGGTAATATTTTTGGTTTTAAAGCGGTTATCAACCAATAGTATCCCGATTTTATCATCACCTTTAAAAATCGGGAGTAATGTAAATGTATCCAAATTAAGCTCTTTGATTATTTCCCTGTCAATATCCGATAGCGAGCCAGAATTGGAATTAACGGATAAAACACGGTTTTTATCCAATACTTCCCAAAATACACACGGGGCTTCCTCATGAACGGATATTTGACGAACAGCGCGCAAAAACCTCGTTTCTATCTGTTCAAAATACTTTTTGTAATTTTGCATAAAAGATTTGGCATCCATTTTGAGGTTTATATAATTATCGATATTACCGAAGCGTTCTGTTGCTTCATCAATATCAAGAAGTCCTACGGCGTACTTACCCAAAAGAAAATCCCATTCTTTGATAAAAATTGCCGCACGGTTATATCCGAAACCGAAATTAGCGGTGATAAAGGTTAAAAACACGTTGTATAAATCATCAATATTGGTGATTGTCGGGAGACTTGCAGATGCCAAATTCATCAAGCGAAGATTAGACATATTACTGCCGAGTGAGCGTCTCATAAGGTCAAAATTGTTTGCCAAAGATTCTATTTCGTCATTTGTACGGATAGTTTTCTCAACGTTAAAATCGCCTCGGATTATTGCCTGTGTCCAGTCTATTAGTATCCTGAGACGTTTGGTGATAATTTCGCCTACGTTAGCGAGAAGAAACGCAAAAAGTATCGCGGTAGTTATTATCAGATATAAATTAAAAACAAGCACGCGACGAAATTCTTCCCCGAAAAGTTCGACAGTGTAGGCGACTCCGTAATACCCTACAAGCTTATGCTGATGGATAATCGGGGCGATAAAACAGTTACTGCCGAGAAAAAAACGGTCGATTAATATTTTTCTTGAGTGATGTTGCATATAATCGTTGTGAGTTTTTCCCGGCGTAATCCCGCGATATTCGGGATTTTCCCGACTAACTTTTTTTATAACGTTGCCGAAAAGCCCGTAACGGGCATATTCCTCAACGGAAGAAAATCCGTAACGCTTGAAAGAGTCGGTATGTATATTGATTCCGTTATCGGTAGTACCGAGAGAAATCAGGTTAAAATTAGAGTCGAATATTACAATATCGGTATAGGCGATTTGAATATTGGAAAATTTGGTGCGTTCAATCCTTGCCATCGACCTTTTTAATAGATTGCGCAACTCCCTTTCCGCTCTGTATGCGTTATTTTCATCGGATATATTTTGAAAATCCACGCCACGGGAAAGCAGGAAGTTATGCACAATATTTATACTGTCTTTAAACCCCAATTCGATAAAACGACGTTGCTCAAGATAATTGTATGCTATAAAAAATATATTGGAAACCAATCCGATAATCAAAACGCTGAAAGCAAGTTTGTATTTTAGCTTGATTTTTTTTACCAATATCTTTTCGATAAGCGGTTCAAGAATACTATAAAAAATGATAATAGCGATTGCGCCCAAAAATAATATATTAATTATAAAAACCAAATTTCGGGTAGTTTGTATGCGGATAACGGAATTAACTCCCGCAAATGAGTCGGGGACTTGAATTTTCGCGTGTTTATCCTCGCTCCAAATCGGATAATCCCGTCCTTTAAGATAAACCACAAATTTATATTGATTGTCTCCCGGCTCAAATCGCATAGAATAATGCCATTGATTGGATTCGACCTGCGCCATTTCAAAAAACTCGTCTTCGGGATTCCAATCGGAAAAAAAGCCCGCAAGGATGACCTTTTCAACAACTTCTTTATCTTTTATTTCATATTTTTCTATAATATTATCGGGAAAAGGCAACTCAAAATACACGTCCCTCGGTTGACTAAACTTTTTTTCAACTTTATCGCACACCGCACGTATTAAAATATAGACAATAATCAAGATACAAAGAACGACAATACGCTTAATATATTTCCTCAATTGAATCCTCCCGCTATTCAAAAGGAAGCGTTTAATATTATAACTTGTTTTAAAAAGAAAAGATAGTCAAAGAAAAGTTTTTTTACATCACTCCAAGATTTTTGTAAATACCTCTTTATGCAGAATATCCGCTTCAAAGGTTTCGATATTAATAAGCAATGAAACCCTGTCCTCTAAATCCATACGTGTAACGACAAAATAGGGCGGATTATAATTTACCTCCAAGCTAATAGGAAAATGATAATTCAGAGGGTTGTATTTCTTCTTGAATTTTGAAATCTTTTTATATAATTCTTCTATATCGGGATTGATATTATCCCAGTTTATCGGGTCATTATCAAATAAATCCGGGGTGTTTTTGCAACCTATTTCTTCACCGTTATAAATTAACGGGATGCCCGGCGTAAAAAATTTAATCAGTTGCATAATCGGCAGGAGTTCGGCGGAAATTTCTTTCGCCGCGCGGGACGTGTCATGATTTTCGAGAAAAATTAATCTTTTTGAGTTTTGGGGGAAGTATTCAAACTGGGAAATAACATATTCGGACAAATCTTTTAGCTGGAAATATCCCGATGAAATACGCCTTGCAAGTCCCGCAAAAACCCAATCATAGGTAAGGTCGAAACCGCATTCATATAATTCGGGATTATCCGCTTCTGCAAGAAATAGAACGTCTTTTTTTATGGAACGCACGTGAGTTATAGCATCCTTCCAGAAATCGCCGGGAACAAGAAACGCAACATCGCATCTAAATCCGTCCAAGTCAAATTCCTTAATCCAATATGCCATCATCTCTTTTATATAATCTCTTGTGGGTTGATAATCATAATTAAGTTCGCACACGTCGGTCCATCCCCATTCCACAGAATTTTGTTTATCCGTGGGTTTAAAGAATTTAGGGTCTTGTTGAAACATAACGCTATCATTGGAAGTGTGATTTATAACGAGGTCGAGAATAACTTTCATATTCAAAGAATGGGCTTTTTTTATCAAATCCTTAAAATCTTCAGCCGTGCCGTTTGCCGGGTCAATTGCGTAATAATCTTTGATAGAATACGGGCTGCCGAGCCTGCCTTTACGCCCGATTTCGCCGATTGGTTGTATAGGTAAAAACCAGATTGTGTTTACACCGAGCGAACGAATATAATTCAGTTTTTTTGTAACCGCCTTGATTGTTCCCTCTTCCGAAAAATTGCGGGTATAAACCGAGTAGATTACCGCATTATCAACCCATTTTGGGGTATGTCGGATAAATTTCTTTGCAATGGAAGGGATAGCGGTATCCTGAATTATATAGACGTATTTCCATAAGCCGAGACTTTCTTCCTGAATGTCCTCAAATTTAATTATGAGAGTATTTTTACCCTCAATAAATTCCTCAACGGGAAAACATACTTTATTCACGGTGCGGTCGGTTTGCCCGACAAATTTTCCGTTAAGCCATATTTTCGCCTTATCGCATCCGAAAAATACCAAATAGTAGCGTTTTTCGTTGTCGGCTTTTTTGAAATCGAATTCCCTTTTTACCCATGCAAATGCGGAGTTTGAAAACGGTTGGGAAAACCAAAATGCAGGAACGTAATAGGGTATAGTATCTTTAGAAAAATTACCCGAAAGATACCATTCAAGGCTTTCCCCGTCATTTTTCGGGTCTAAAGCCATTTCCCATTTTCCGCTTAAATTTAATTCCATAAAGCAAACTCCAAATTTAATTACACCCCGAATAAATATATTTACCGGATATTTGAAATTCCCCCATTGCCGTTCCGCTAACATTCACATTATCTATTTATAATTATCGTTATTCAAGGAGGCGACAACCCCCCTCGCATCAGAGTAGGAAAACCCGTTACGAACCAAAACCTCGATTTTCTTACGGTCATCCGTATCGCCCAATCTTTCTCTAAATTTTTCGCTTAAAAACCGGGCGCATAGTTGAAATATATCATAATCCTTATACACGGAAGCTATTACATTTTCAACCTCATCATCGGATATACCTTTTTGCAAGAGTTCTCTTTTGAGCTTGTAAGGACCTATCTTTTTACCGCTTACCCTGTCCAATGCCCACATCTGCGCAAATTTTGTATCATCCAATATTTCTTCATCTTTTAAATATGCTGTTACATTATCAATAACATCATCATCAAAGCCCTTTTGCTTAAGACGGACTTCCACCTCCTTTACGCTTCTTGGTCTGTATCCGATAAAATGCATAGCCTTTTCAATTGCCTTATCAAAATCGTTTTTGTCCATCTTTCCCCAAATTCAAAGTTACTTGAAAACCAACAATTTAGTATAAAGCCATTACGGAAAATTCTCAAGTATTATATCCGAATCCTTTTAAAATAATAAGGATAGATTTGAGAAAAAGAAAAT
>CAZQBT010000094.1:0-6447 GCA_964591955.1 uncultured Brevinematales bacterium
GAATTTCGTAAAAAAATTTGATTTAAAGACACAATTAAGTTGACACTACCGAAAAATAATACACCCTTCACCTAGTGGAAAATATATAATTCATGAAGAAGAAGGAGTACATTTTAAGCTTGTAGATAAAGAAGGGATAAAAAATTTGGGGCATCTTTCCGGCAGAGCTACTGCAATAGAATTTTCTGATGATGGAAAAATTTTTGCCATATTTAATGCAAACAAGGTAATGAAATTTAACGAAAACGGCGAAAAACTATGGGAAAGAAAAATAGAAGGTTTAAAAGCATCTAACATAGGATGGGGAAATAAATTCCAATTCTTGACAAATGGTTTTTTATTAGCTTGTCTTAGTAGTGACATTGGCGGATATTTTATTTTATTTGATGATTTGGGTGATATAGTATGGACAAGATTATTACCTAGATTATCGTATAATTTTAAAATTTTTGAAAATGGTGAATTTACGTTAGTTTTAGGCATTGAAAATTTATACCTAATAAATAATAAAGACGGAAGCTTAAGGTATTTATTTTCAAAAAACGGAGAATTCTTTGGGAGTTTTTCTATAAACAATTTTTCTAAAGGTTATAAAATTATAATTAGAAATGATCCGGCAAGCCCAAATGATTTAAAAAAATATTGTTATATGGTCACGCTAAAAAATAATATGATAAACAATGTGGAGAAATTCTATTTTGATGAGTTGGGTAATCCGCTAAGGGTTTTATCAGATGGAAGCATAGTTTCAATTTTATCGGGCAAGAAAATAAAAATAACAAAAGGGGGTGAAAAATGAATCTAAAAATGTATTTTATAATTTTTATTTTTTTGGTGATGTCGCAGAAATTTTATGGATATAGATGGCCAGTTGAAGATTTTAATGAGCAACATGATATAACAGCTAGCTTTGGTGAACCAAGGCCAGTGACAATGCCATATTCAAGATTCCATAGTGGCATAGATATAGGGGAAGGTATTGGCACAAGAGTTTATCATGTTAGTGAGGAACAATTTGTCATATCAGATGTTAGGAGATATGGACAAGAAGACCCATATAGTCCTGGAGTATGGCAATATCCAAATTATAACAATAGTTATGTAGAAATTGGGGTTTTTTTTTATACACATATTCGTCCTACACAACAGGTGATTAATGAAGCCCAACTTTCACTAAATCACAGAAATTTACTTCCTGAAAACACATTATTAGGGGACATCTATTATCCAGGCAGTGGAACTCAGCATCATCTCCATTTTGAAGATGGTCATAACCCATTTAGAAATGATGCATTAACTCCCTATATCGATAATGCCGTTCCTACTATTCAGGCTGGCTCCGATGGTTTAAGATTTTACCATGCTCAAACAAATATCGTTAACCAAACAGGTCAAATTGTTCAGACGATTGAATTTGAAGATTTTATATATAATAATAACACTTTAAATAACACCAGATTATCGGCAATGCAATTTAATAATACGGTTTCATTAAATATAAACGGACAAAACCAAAATCCTTTAAGAGTATATGGGAAGGTTGATGCCGTCGGCAATTTTAATGACAGAAGAACCGGGTCGGATGGTAACGCTACAAGTCAAACAACAGGCAATATCGGGTTGTATATGTGGGGATATGAATTGTATAAGGGAAATCCTTCGGGGAACGGTTATAATTTTGAATTCGTAAAAGAAAACAAGATACTATTTGATGGAATTCCGGGAAATAGCCCTCAACAACTTTTTTATTTAGCATACCTCAGGCAAAATTTAGCCGATGGATATTATTCGTATTTATTGTGTAATGATTTGTTTGATAGAAACGGTAACGGTAATAGAAATGAATATTTGAATACCGCACAAAGAGAGGAAAGCGCGTTTAACGTAAATGCAAGGCATAACAGCGAGACGAAATTTCCGGACGGTGTATATAAATTTCGTGCCGTAGGTGCGGATACCGACAGTCGTGTTTCGGTAGAATCGGTAAACACTGATGGAAGAAATAGAACCGTATTATATAACGGAAATGATGGTCCGAGACCTGTCTGTGAAAGAGACCGATATCTTTTAATCGACAACTTTGCGCCGTATGTAAGAAGAGCGGTCATAACAAACAGCACGGGACCTGTCTATGACGTGGAGTATGTTTTTAACAACGCTACGGGGATGTTGGAGAAAAAAGTCAACCGTCAGGGGACACTTAGCGGCGATTTGGGAATGCTGCATATTACGGTCTTTTTTAGCGAGACAATGCAAACCCCGACGGTAAAGATAAGAACTGTCCAAGAAAATGTAGCTAATTCATTTGATGTCAACGGAAGCTATCAGGATACGGAAGCGGTCATCTCGATACTCGCCTGTCGGCTATCCTTCGACTACGCTCAGGACGGCGCTCGATGACCGGGTGGTTTAAGAAAAGACTTCATAGGTAACAAACCGGTTATCGAGTTTTTCGCGAAGCGAAAAGTATCGAGATAACAAACCGGTTGCCGAGTGCCGAACCCAGCACCAATTTGTAAAGCCGTACCTAAAGTAGCCTGCAAATTGGTGCTGGGTATATCGGGATGACTATATAACATAAAAACAACAGGAGGAATAATATGAGCGAACTAAAGGTCAGCGTTTCGGGTATCAGAGGGATTTGGGGGGATTCCCTTACGCTTGACGTGCTTTTCGATTATACAAAGGCTTTCGGGGAGTTTATAAAATCCGCGGGGGGAAGTAAAGTCCTTATCGGCAGGGATTCCCGTCCCACGGGCGGGCTTGTTTCGATATTCTGCGCAAGTATTTTGAACGCGATGGGGATTGAAGTAATCGACTGCGGGATAGTCCCGACCCCGACCGTGCTTTTCGGGGTGCGCTCGTTAAATCTCGACGGCGGGATTGTCGTTACGGCATCGCATAACCCTGTCGAATGGAACGCGCTTAAATTTGTGAAACGCGGGGGGCTTTTCACCTCTCAGTCCGATATTGATAAGATTATTGCGCTTAAAAAATCATCGCTTAAACACGCCGAATATGATAAAACCGGAGCTTACGCTAATGATGATAAAATAAGCGACCTTCATATCAGGAGAGTTATCGAACATATAGACGCGAACGCTATAAAATCAAGGAAGTTTCGCGTGGTGCTTGACCCCGTCAACAGCGCGGGAAGCCTTATAACTCAATGGCTTTTGACTAAACTTACCTGCGAAACTCTTGTGGTAAACGGCGAGATGGACGGGAATTTTGCGCGCGCACCGGAGCCGACCCCCGAAAACCTGTCCCACCTCAAGGAATATATACGCAAATTTAAAGCGGATATAGGTTTTGCGCAGGACCCCGATGCCGACCGTCTTGTTGTCTTGGATGAGAACGGGAACGCCTTGTCGGAGGAGTTGACGCTCGCTCTCGCGCTTGAAAGTGTGCTTTCGGTAAAGAAAGGCGATATCGTGGTGAATATGTCCACCTCGCGGGTTATAGACGATATTGCCGATAAATACGGGGTTAAGGTTTATCGCTCTAAGGTTGGCGAGGCTAACGTTGTCGGCGATATGGAAAAATATTCCGCGCTTATCGGCGGTGAGGGTAACGGCGGGGTGATTTACCCCTCTATAAACTACGCCCGCGACAGCCTCGTAGGAATAGGACTTATCCTTGAACTGATAGCCCGACGTCAAAAACCGTTGTCGGAAATTGTGTCGGAAATTCCCGTATATATCAGCCGAAAGGAAAAGATAACTTTCTCAGGCGATTTGGATAAGGCTTATAATAAACTTCGCGGGGAATTTAAAGATACGGAACTCAACGATATAGACGGGCTTCGGTTTGACTGGAATGAAAACGATACTCCCGTCTGGATACATATCCGTCCGTCAAACACGGAACCTGTCGTGAGAATTATCGGCGAGGCAAAGGACAAGGATATTTTGGCAAAGGCTTTTGAAAGGGCAAAAAGAGTTTTATCGGCGTAGCATTGCGCAGGGACACTTATCCTCGGCTATGTTTAGAGAGCGGGTGCCTTGATACCCTTCGACTTCCTTCGGATGCGCTCGGGACGGGTTGCTCAGGGCGTTCCCCTCGATACTCGGTCTTACGACCGAACTCGGCAAACGGTTTGTTATCTAAAAGTCTTTTATTAAACCATCCGGTCATCGAGTTGCCCCGATGGAACGGAGGGGCAGTATCGAGATGGCCGTCTCCGTAACCGGTTGGTTGCCTCGATACACCTCGCTTCGCTCGGCACTCGGCAACCGGTTTGTTATCTAAAAGGCTTTCTTAAACCATCCGGTCATCGAGCACCGTCCTGAGCGTAGTCGAAGGATAGCCCCGAAGGAAGGGCTTTGGAGTATCTGGAGTATCGAGATGACCGTATTTTATATCTCCAAATCGGCGTTAAACACAATATTAGCGCTGCCGGTCATAAAGACCGTTCCGCTTTCAGCCCATTCAATATCGAGAGTTCCGCCGAGAAGGTTGACTTTAACGTTGCGTCCTGTTTTCCCGTTAAGCACACAGGCGACAACGCTTGCACAAGCCCCTGTCCCGCAGGCTAATGTTTCTCCGCTCCCGCGTTCCCAGACCCTCATTTTTATTTCACTGTCGGATAAAACCTCGATAAATTCAACGTTTGTGCGCGATGGAAATATATCGGTATTGTTTTCAACGTTTCGCCCGATTTTTTCAACGGGAAAATTATCGGCGCTTTCGATAAAGGTAACGGCGTGAGGATTACCCATCGACACAAGTGTATAATCAAGCCCGTTGATAAGAATTTCGGCAAAACCTTCGTTGTTGACTTGCGCGATTGCAGGAATTTTTTCCGGCTCTAAAATAGGAGCGCCCATATCGACACGGGCGAATTTCATTTTGCCGTTTTTGTCTGTTTTTATCGCGATGGTTTTCACACCCGCAAGAGTTTCAATACGCATAGTTTTTTTATCGACAATCCCGTTATCGAAAAGAAATTTTGCTGCTTGGCGAATACCGTTACCGCACATCTCCGCCTCGCTACCGTCGGCGTTGAATATCCTCATCATAGCATCGGCGTTCTGAGACGGCAACGCAAAAATTATCCCGTCCCCGCCGATACCGAAATGACGGTCGCTGAGTTTACGCGATAATGCTTCGGCGTTTCGGATTAACTCCCCGTATTCCCACCCGTTGATAATTATATAATCGTTGCCGAGCGCTTCCATTTTTGTAACTTTTAACTGCATTATACCCTCCATAAAAAACGGGAATGACATAAGCCATTCCCGCAAAATTTATTAGGAATTACTTAACTATTCAAGATTTGGCTTACAATATCTTTTACGGTTTTTCCGTCAGCCTGCCCCTTAACCTGAGACATAACCTCTTTCATAAGTTTGCCCATATCGGAAGGGGAATTAGCGCCGAGTGTTTCTTTAGCTTTAAACGCGATTTCACGGATTTTTGATTCGGACAACTGTTCGGGTTGATATTTTTCAAGTATAGCAAGCTCATCCTGAGCTTCTTTAACAAGGTCATCTCGTTCCGCTTTTTCAAACTCCGCAAGCGCTTCTTTTTTTTGTTTTATGGATTTTTGGACTACCGATATAACAAGCTCATCATCAATATCTTCTTTTGAGCCGTTAATTTTTTCATATTTGATATCGGAGACTAACATAGAAAGAACCTTAGACATAAACGTATCGCGGCTTTTCCTTGCAGAAATAAAATCTTTTTGGATACTGTCAAATAATGACATATCACACTCCGAATACTTTTTTAGATATAGCGATTCATATGTTTCATTTTGCGCATTTTTTTCTGGATTTTGCGCTTTACTGCAGCAACTTTCTTTTTTCGGGTCTCAGAGGGTTTTTCAAAGAACCGATGTCTTTTTTCCTCGGTAAGAATCCCGTCCTTTTCCACTTCCTTCTTAAAACGCTTTAAAGCGGAATCGATTGTTTCGCTGTCCTTAACCTCAATCTTAAGCATTGAGCCTCCTATAATTATTTCAAGAATTTACATAAATCATCCGGGTGGCCATTTCATAGGACGTCCGCCGAGCAGGTGAAAATGAACATGATAGACTTCCTGTCCGCCGTCCCCTTTGCAATTTGCCACAACCCTGTATCCGTCTTTATCAAGATTTTTCGTTTTAACCACCTCGCCGATTGCTTTAAATATCGACGAATAAATACCGAGATTTTTTACGTCATCAAGAGTCTCAATATGTTGTCTCGGTATAAAAAGTATATGTACCGGCGCTTGGGGCTTGATGTCGTTAAACGCTATTATATCCTTATCCTGATAGACCAACTCCGCGGGTATTTCTCCGTTAGCGATTTTACAAAATATACAGTCGCTCATATTATCCCCCGTTTTATGGAGTTATATATTATAATCCCAAATCGATTAATTTGCAAAAAAAAATGGAATAAAATTCTTGACATAATAAAATTCGTCATTAAAATAGACTATATGTTTTTAGTTTAA
>CAZQBT010000095.1:0-6271 GCA_964591955.1 uncultured Brevinematales bacterium
GTGTGACATTTCTATTTGCATAAACTGTGACATTTTAAATTTAATACAACATAAAATCAAAATTGACAATGATAATATTAATTGACTTTTCGGAATTATCACTTAAAATTATATCGTTAAATCACAGAGCAAGACACAGGACAAAAACAATGTAAAATCCGATTTTTTGACTTTACCTGTCTTCAAAATTATAATAGTTGCATATAAACTAAAATATCATATATTGAGAGGAAAGATGTCTTTTTTTGAGACCAATAAGATTTATTGCGGCGACTGCCTAAGTTTGTTAAAAAAAATGCCTTCTGAATCCGTTGACTTGGTAATCACGAGTCCTCCGTATTTTCAACAAAGGCAATATGATACACCTGGTATCGGAAATGAAGAAACTTTAGAAGAATATATTAATAATTTAATTTTAGTTTTTAAAGAATGCGTAAGAGTTACAAAAGATACAGGATCAATCGTTTTTAATATAGGCGATAAATACCAGAATGGAAACCTGTTATTAGTACCCTATCGGTTTGCTATTAAAGTTCAGGAAGAACAAATCGCAAATCTCATTAATGAATTGACGTGGGTAAAAGTAAACCCAACCCCTAAACAAGATCAAAAAAAACTTGTTCCGTCAAAAGAACCTTTTTTTATTTTTGCAAAAACCGGAAATTATTATTTTGATAAATCAAAATTTATGAAGCATAAAGATATCTTATTCAACGGAAAAAGCAAAAATAGGAATGGAATCGGAATGAAATATTTTGAATTAATAGAAAATTCAAGTCTTTCGGAAAATCAAAAAGAGTTAGCGAAACAAGAGCTCTTTGAAGTAATACAAGAAGTTAAATCGGGACAACTACATAGTTTTAGAATGAAAATAAAAGATATTCATGCATTGCCTTACGGCGGGCAAGCCGGAGGAAGGTTAAACCAAATAAACAATAAAGGCTTTACAATAATAAAAATCTACGGAAATTCTCTAAAAAGAGATATAATAGAATCAACCGTTGAAACTATAAAAGGAAATATACATCCCGCCGTCTATCCCGAATACGTTATTCAGGAAATAATTAGCCTTTTATCAAAAGAAAATTCTATTATTTTAGACCCCTTTATAGGGTCAGGCACGACTGCCGTAGTTGCTAGAAAACTAAACAGGCAATTTATAGGAATTGATATATCCGAAAAATATATAGAATACGCAAAAGACAGAATAGAAAAAACTGAAAATAATTATTCCGAGCTTTTCCTATGAAAGAAAAAGAAATTTTAGAAGCCACGCAAATTTTGGAAGGTCTTTTCTTACAGGCAAAACAAATTTATCTAAACGAAGCAAGCCAAACAGAAAAAATTAAGAAAAATTTTTCTGAAATTTCAAATGAGATAGATACGCTTCTAAAATTCATTGATTCTAACAAATCTTTAATCTCAGTATTAATCACAAGCTGTATAAAAAAAATCGTTTCTCCAAATCAGGATATAAGACTACATAGAATAGACTTTGAAAACGGTTACTCGGGCAGGAGTTTAGACACTTTTGTTACTACTCCATTCTTTAAAAAACATTTTCCAAGATATGCTAATAAAGAAACAGGTTTCCTTACACTTGCCACAAGGGAAAAAATCAAATGGACCTTAGATAACGGACAAGCTCTTAAAATAAGACGAACGGATGTCAAGAACAGCTTTTTAAGAACAATTGACAAAATTCAAAAATCAAGGGGTTTTGCGCAAATTTGTGCCGTATATACGATACTATGTCTTTATGAAGCAACATTCACCGATTCAAAAGTTTTAGAGGAAATCAAAAACACTAAAATTAACGGAGTGCTGAATATAAACTTATTAATACAAATGGTAGAGGAACACTTTAATTCGCCAAGAAGTTCAAGATTGCCGGTTATAGCAATTTTTTCAATATATGAAGAATTATTTAAACTATCGCTAACCAGATATAATAACAAAACGTTACTTCCGCTCAACGTTCACACTTCATCGGACAAGCATTCATTTGGAGATATCGAAATATACAATTCTGACGAAACTCCTTTTGAAATTATTGAAATAAAGCATAACATACCTATATCGGAAAGTTTGATATTAGACATAGTAAAAAAAATTGAAAATACCGGAATATCCAGATATCATATTTTAACTACATTTAAAAATAGTTTCAAAACAGAAGATGAAGAAAAAGCCATCAACAAATTGCTTTTAAAGATAAAGAAAAAATACGAATTTGATATAATAGCAAATGGGATAATTCATAGCATGAAATATTACTTAAGACTTTTTGATAGCTATGAAAATTTTATCCATACCTACACCTTTAATCTTATTAAAGATTTTGAAAACTCTACCGAAATAGAACAATTTCATATAGACAAATGGAAAGAAATTATTTCAAGATTTCAAATCACAAAGCAAGGAGACAACGATGCTTGAACTGAAAAACATTATCGAAGACATAGTTATGGACGAGATTGAGAAATTAGACGAGAGCAAAGACGGGACATTGGACTCTAACCAAAAAACCGAGTTGGCATCGTATGTCCTGAACCGATTAAAACCTATGTATATCACGAGTAACCGCGGATTTTCCAATATAATAATCAAATACAAAAACGACCCGCAGTTCCTTGCGGATATAATGATAAAAATCGACGAGGGAATGAAGGTTGTGCAAAAGACATATATATCGGGAGAAGTTACGCGGGATTTTGATTTCAACTCTCCGTATTATATATTGCCGAAGATTTACGGTAAAATCATCTCATCGAGAAGCCTTATGCCGGTCGAGGATGCAAAAGTTACTTTATACATAGACGGGAAAATCACCAAGGGATTATATGCGGACTGGTCAAACCCCTTGGATATAGATAAAAACGATAGCGGGATATTTTCTTTTGCACCGACACCCGAAATGGCAACACCTCCGTATAAACCCAAGACTTTCCAGATAAAGATTGTCATAGAAGCAGGGGAGACTACGGATGAGAAATTCTGCACTTACGAGTGTAGCCCGGTATTTTTACAGAATATTGATATGGATTTTAACGAAAATATCCTTCAGCTTGAAGATATATATATAAAAGTCTAATTAAAAATCATCTTTCCTACTTTATCACGGTTTACGTCGGTTCTAAACCCGAAGCGTCTGAATGGGAAATATCGGAAGAAGATTCTACCGAAAATTTTGCTTCTCGGAATAAACCCGAAATAACGACAATCCTCACTGGCATCACGGTTATCCCCCATCGCAAAATAATAATCCTCGGCAGGCGTCCATCCGGTAAGTTCCACTCCCTCAAGATAAAGCCCCCCGTCCGTAGAAACAAAAACCGCTTTGCCCGTTTCCCTCTCAATCAGCATTTTCATAAGATATTTAAAATAGTAATTAGCTTCGGTAAGGTCGATAGTCTCATCTTTTTTCGGAACAATAATTTCGGGAAACCCGAGAACAAGCATAGCGCGATAATCCCTGAAATTATGAATAAAATCCGGGGTATAAAACATATCCTCATCAAGACGGTAAGCCTCGGTAAGCCCGGAAATATGTTGTGAAATACGAACCGTATTGGAATAGGTCTCCTCGAAAATATCAAAGCGACGAGTCAACGCCTGTTGCCTTCCGTTGATATAACGAATCATCGGTTTTCCACCGTCATACTGGACTTGCTCGGATGATTTAATAAAGTCGGCGTTTAACACCTCCCCGTTTATCACAAGACGCTGGTTTGTCATAAATATTACGTCGCCGGGTTCGCCGACCACACGCTTTACAAGATTTTTCGGCGTTTCAAAGGTGTTATCAAGATTTATGATGGAAAGCGATAGCAACGACACTATCTCCCGCCCTATACCGGGGCTTTTCCATTCGGGAGACACAAAAACCGCTATATCATTGCGCTTAGGCGATGTAAACCCGGGTATTTTCCAGTTTACTATTGGAATTAACGTGCCGTAGCTTACCTTCTCCACCATAAGTATATCCCGAACCATCAGACTCGGCACCATAGATTGCGAAGGTATCTGGTATGCCTCAAGAATTAAAAGACGTATAACAAAAGCGATTAGATAAGCGGAAAGAAATAAATTTATATTTTCAATAACCCTTTCTTTCAGGGTCATATCTTTTTTATCTTTCTTTTGCTTTTTTTTCCTGCCAAACATAGAAAACTCCCGAAATGTATAGTCTATTGGACTCAATTTTCATTATATAGTTAGAACATTATAAATCAATCAGCGCAACGCAATACGCTTCAATAACGGAATTTTTAACGCCTTCCGATGTTTTCCCCTTTATACCGACCTGCGAGGGAGAAATATCCAAAGCCCGTGCGATTTTCGTTTTCATATCGGGAATAAACGCGGATATTTTCGGTCGGTCGGCAATAACAACCCCGTCTATATTGAAAATCGCAACTTCTTTAAGAAAATCCTCTTTAACCTTGGAAAGCAATTCCATACTCGAAATACCCTTAAAGCGAGGGTCGGTATCGGGAAAAAGAACCCCGATATCCCCGACGCCCAAAGGACTTAACAAGGCATCTATTACCGAATGGATAAGCGCATCACCATCGGAATGAGCAACGGCGCTAAGTTCACAGGGAATAAAAACTCCCCCGACATAAATCCCGCTGCCTTTTTCCAAGCGATGGAGGTCATAACCTATGCCTATTCTAATCATTTATCTTTTAACTTCCTTCGGCT
The DNA here is from genome assembly GCA_964591955.1 of uncultured Brevinematales bacterium. Taxonomy (GTDB): domain Bacteria; phylum Spirochaetota; class Brevinematia; order Brevinematales; family CAZQBT01; genus CAZQBT01. The sequence goes on from CAZQBT010000095.1 coordinate 4,708, forward strand.
CGGTAAAAATAATTCTGCCGGCGGATGTTTGCAAAATACTCGTAACCTTCACGTGAACGCGTTTGCCTATAAGATGAAGTCCGTTGGCTATCACTACCATAGTCCCGTCAACAAGATACCCTACACCCTGATTATTTTCCTTGCCTTCTTTGATTACATCAAGCTCAAACTCCTCGCCGGGAAGAAGAATAGCCTTCAGCGAGTTGGCAAGGTCATTCAGGTTTAGAATTAGAATACCCTCAAGTTTAGCGACCTTGTTCAGGTTATAATCGTTGGTCATAATCCCCGCGTTGAGTTCTTTGGCAAGGTTAATAAGTTTGGCATCCACGCCTTTAGCCTCGGCAAAATCGCGCGAAGAGATTTTCAAGTCAATATTGTGGATTTCCTTAAGACGGTTAAGTACATCAAGTCCGCGTCTTGCACGGCTTCGCTTGATAGGGTCCTGGGAATCGGCAAGCGCCTGTATCTCGTTTAAGACAAATTTCGGGACAACCAAAGTCCCCGATATAAACCCCGTTTCGGCAATATCGGAGATTCTTCCGTCAATAATGACGCTTGTATCAAGCAGTTTTATATCGCCGACACGTTTTTCCCCTTCGGCAACCCCATTGAGAGGAAACTCAAGGTTATACCCTGCACGCTTTGCAGTAGCCATAAACGGCATAAAAAAGCCGAGATAGGCAAAAGAAAGCAGAAAATAAGGTTGAAACTGCTCCGTAAAAAACTCCGGCAGGATAGACGACATCAATTCAAAAGTAAGATTGCCGGCAAAAAATCCGGCTATAAGCCCGATTAAAGCGTAAAGAAACATTCCTCTTTTTGAATATAAAACCGCATCAAGCAATAAAGTAATCGCGGCAAAAACTAATGCGATTATAGCCACCTTGAAATCATTACTGCCGATAAAATGAACCAAACCGCCTACAAAAAATAAACCAACAATTACAATTCTTCTTTTTAATACTTTGGACATAATTTTCCTCAAATAATATTATTTATAAATTCAGAACGCGTTTAGCATAATTCATAAGCCCGCCGCCGGATAAGATATTTTTCATCATATCGGGAAGGGGATGAATCTTATATTCCTTTTGCTTTGTGATATTTTTAAGCAACCCGTTGTCGAAGTCAACATCAAAAACATCGCCGTTTTCGGCATCATCAACAGCTTCTTTGCTTTCAACAAGCGGCAAAGCGATATTGATGGAATTTCTAAAGAAAATTCTTGCAAAAGACTTGGCGATAACAACGGAAACCCCGCATTCCTTAATAGCAATAGGAGCATGCTCGCGGGATGAGCCGGAGCCGAAATTCTCACCTACCACAAGAAAGTCGCCCTTTCCGACTTTCCCTACAAAAGACGGGTCTTCATCCTCAAGACAGTGCTTGGCAAGCTCCGAAGGTTCGGATGTATTAAGATAACGCGCCGGGATAATTTTATCCGTATCTATATTATCACCGTATTTCCAACTTTTTCCCTGAAACTGCATACAAATCCTCCGAAAAAATATTCCTTCATAATTTAACATATTTATAAAAAATAGTCAATATAACCGAGTCTTGG
>CAZQBT010000096.1:0-5635 GCA_964591955.1 uncultured Brevinematales bacterium
CTTTGAAACACCTTAATTGCGCTTGACTTCTTTACAAAAAAAGGGGCTCACTATATTTTACCCACTTAAAATGGATGAGAACCAAAGAAAAATATTTTTTTTATCTTGACAATAAAATAAATTATTATATAATTATCTTAGTATTTATCTGATTTTAAACCTATGAAAGCAGTGATTTTTCACACTTTCACCATTACCGTTGCCTTACGGGTGTGTGGGGGCTAATCTATTTTCGGAGGATTCGCAGATGTATCAAAAAAGTCCGGTAATGGATGATATTGTCGAGCTTCTTTTTAAGATGATTTTCACGGTTGCCGATTGTGAAAATATGGCTTTACGTCTTAAAAATACCGATGATTATCCGTTCATTTATTATCAGGGTTTCAGCAGGTCTTTTATCGAATCCGCTAATTCTATTTGCGTTAAGGGTGAAAACGGCAAGACTTATCTTAAGTGTGTTTGCGGCGCCGTTATAGAGGGCAACAACGGGTTTACCAAGAACTATTGCACTAAATTCGGCTCTTATCTGTCAAACAAATTCTATGAAGATTTTTTGCTTCATAAAAAACATATCCGTTTTGTTGATTATCATTGTTCAAAAGAGGGATTTGAAACAGTGGTTTTGGTTCCGGTTAAAACCAAAGAAGAAAACAAAAACTATATAGGGCTTTTTATTATCAGTGATGCCGTTTGCAAATATGTTGATGATGAAAAAGTCGGGAAATTGGAAACACTTTCCGTTTATTTCGCGCAGGTTTTAAAAAGCATAAACAGCATAATAAGTTGTCAAAAAAAGCATCAGGTCAAAATCGTTATAGTCGATGATGAGGATTCGATTGCCTCACTGCTGAGCAGGGTTTTGTCGAGTGTAGGGCATATTTGCGAAGTTGCTTCCAACGGTATGGAGGCTTTGGAATATATTAATTCGGAAAAATTCGATTTAATTATTACCGATATTAGTATGCCGGTAATGGACGGTATTGAACTTATAAAAACCGTAAGACAACGATACGGCGTTTACGGTCCTAAAATCATTATTTTTTCCGGCTCTGATGAATTTATCGATTCTCAATTCCTTGAGGATAACGATATCTTAGTTTACCTGAATAAACCGTTGCAAAGTATATATACTATCGAGGAAATTATCAGGAAGTCTGTTTAAACCCCGTTTTCTTTATTTTATTTTGAAAATACTTTAAAATGTGCCTTGCTGAGGATTATATTTGCGGGTTTCCCATACTGGTTTTACGTTAGCTACTGAAAACGCGTATATTTTGGTTGTGTCTCGGTTAAATATCCGTTCGGAGTCTGTTATGAGTTTAATGCCCGATAAAAAGAATATTGTTTCTATTATAATTGTTGCCGTTATTATATTAGCAATGCCTCTATTTCGAATAATAAGGCGTTCCCCTCGTTTAAATGAGGGTAGTCAGGCAATACCCTCTTTCGGCTCAAAGCCTTTTCCCGAAGATTTACAGGGTTTAATCGACACGTATTTATCCCTATCTGAAAATTCCAAGCGCGAGGTTATCGAATTTACGGAAAAACTTGCTCGCGAACAAAGCCGCGACAAAACTTCAAAAACTATCGACGGGATTCCCGTTATTAACTGGAGCGAAACCCATAATTATATTAACGAAATTGTTTTTGTGGAAGGGACGGTTATAAGAAGCCATAATACGGGAAAGATTTGTTTTTTGAATTTTCACAATGATTTCAGGCGGACTTTTTCTTTGGTTATTTTCGGTTCTGATTTTTCAAAGTTTCCGTCTCAACCTGAAAAGTATTATCTTAATAAGAAGGTTCGGGTCAGGGGACGAATTACCGTTTATAACGATGTGCCTCAAATTGTCTTAAGCGAACCCGGGCAGGTAGAGATTTTAAAATAAATCGGTTGGGAGTAACGGTTTTTTCCCTCTTCGGTGTTTAAATATGTGAAAGGAGAGTAAAGTTATGGAGATTGATGTAGCTGAATACTACAAACGTTACGGACCTATGGTTTTACGAAGGTGCAGGTGGATACTTAAAGATGAAAACAAGGCTCTTGATGCGATGCAGGATACCTTTGTTCAACTTATACGCTACAAAGACAAGCTTAAAGGCAATTATCCGTCAAGCCTGCTTTATCGTATTGCCACCAATATTTGCCTTAACGTTATCCGTAACGAAAATCGAAGGAAAGAAACCGGTGATGATGACCTGCTTTCGGTTATTGCTTCAAGCCAGGATGTTCACGGCGAGGTGGAAGCACGTGATTTGCTTCACAGGATTTTTAACCGCGAAAAGGAATCCACCCAAACTATTGCCGTTATGTATCTTATAGACGGGATGACGCTTGAACAGGTGGCGGAAGAGGTCGGTATGTCGGTTTCAGGTGTAAGAAAACGTTTGCGGACTCTCCGTTCGCGGGTTAAAGAATTGGAGGAGGTTTAATATGAAAACCGATGCTTTAAAGAATGACTTTATTCCCGACCTGCTTCTTGAAAGATTTCTTCTTGAAGAGCTTTCTGCCGAAGAAATGAAATCCGTTAGGGAAAAAATTAAATCCAACCCTGAATACCAAACCCGTCTTGAGGAACTCAAAAAATCCAATACCGGGATTTTGGAGCAATATCCGATAGATGAAATGGCAAGGGAAATTTATAGAAAGGCGGATACGGGGATTGATGAGGAGAAAATCCGTAAGCCGGAGTTATCGCGATGGCAGCTTATTTGGCGCAGTGTTGCAATTGCAGCTCCCGTTATGGCGGCTATGCTTATGATGTTTATTGTTTTCTCTCCTCGTTCTTCCGATGAGCTTTTATCGCCGCTTGAAGAAACCAGAATTAAAGGCGATACCCGTCTGATAATTCAACGTATGCGCGACGGTCATATCGACTTCCTTCACGACTATGCTATTGCTAAAGAGGGCGATATAATCCAGATTAGTTATTTTTCCGAAAACGCTAAACATGGTGTTATATTATCCATAGACGGGAATCTTAAAGTGATTTTGCATTATCCTGAATATCGGGGAAGACCCACCGAAATTCAAACTATGGAGGTTGTTCCTTTGTCGTTTGCTTATCAGCTTGATGATGCCCCACATTTTGAAAGGTTTATATTTATTACCTCCGACAGACCTATCGACGTTGATATGGTTTTGGAACGGGCGCGTGCCGTTACATACAGTTTGGAGAATGCGGGCGAGGCAAGACTTCAGCTCCCCGGTTACTTGAATCAATACTCCATATTTGTCCATAAGGAGAACTGAAAATGAAAAGATTTTTATGGGGATTTTTGGCGATTTTTATTTTTACAAATATGTATGCTTCACAGACAGCCAGAAGGTTTGCTATTCTTATAGGCGCTAATGACGGTGGAGCGGAGAGAGTGCAGTTACGCTATGCTTATAGCGATGCCGAGGCTTTAGCCCGCGTTTTGGAAGAACTTGGCGGCGTTGCCCCCTCGGATATTACTATCCTTCGCGACCCGCAACCGTTTACGGTTGTTACCGAGATGGACGGTTTATCCCGCAGATTGAGAGAAGCCAAGAAATTCAACGCCAGGGTAGAGGTGGTTGTTTATTATTCAGGGCATTCCGATGAGATGGGTTTATTATTCGGGGAAAACAGGCTTCCTTATTCCCGTTTCCGCGATTTAATTGATAATCTTCCCGCGGAACTTCGTATTGCGGTAGTGGATTCCTGTTCTTCCGGGGCTATGACAAGAACGAAAGGCGGAAAGAGATTGCCGCCGTTCCTTATGGATACGTCAACCAGTATGAAAGGATACGCGTTTCTTACATCAAGTTCGGCAACCGAAGCCTCGCAGGAATCCGACCTGATTCAAGGGTCGTTTTTTACTCATTACTTGCTGACCGGTTTACGCGGCGCGGCGGATGCAAATCAGGACGGAAGGGTTACATTGAACGAGGCTTATCAATTTGCTTTCGATGAAACTCTTGCGCGAACACAGAATACTATCGCAGGACCCCAGCATCCCACTTACGATATACAAATGACCGGAGCGGGCGAGGTTGTTCTTACCGATTTAAGAATGACAACGTCAACTCTGGTTTTAGCCAATGACGTTGCGGGAAGGGTTTTTGTCCGTAATCAGGATAACCGTCTTGTCGCGGAATTAAACAAGTTGCAAGGCAAAGAAGTTCGTCTCGGTTTGGAAGAAGGGGATTATATGGTTACCGTTGCCCGTGACGGAAGGCTTTATCGTTCTGAGGTTACGGTGAAATCGGGCAGAGTTGTGTCTTTGGATAATCGTCGGTTTAAAAGCACCGATGCCCTTTATGCGGTCAACAAGGGGCTTGTTGCCACCACTACCACTACGACCACCACGACCACAATTATAGAGGATGATTATTACGAAGAAGCCGAGCAAACCCCCGTTACAACTCCGCAACCTGCTAAAAAGAACGATTCTTTAGATAAGGTTATAGATGATTTTGCCGCGGGTATAGCTAATGTAGTCAGGAATGCCGTTGATGATACTATTGATTCGGTATTTCCGGCAAGGAAAGCCAAGCGTTCTCCCGAGCAGATAATGGCGGAATACGGCGGTAATGTCGCGGATTATACCTATAAAGCGGTTGATTTCGGGATTTATACAGGACCGTCGGCTAATATGACCGTAACAAGTTTTGGGGTTTATCTGCTTTTCGGTTATGTGAATCGTATTAACGGATTTGGTATTGCGGGGATTGGTATAAACGTTCTTGAGGAAATGAACGGGTTTGTTTTTGCTCCGCTATATACAAAAACCGGTTATAAAACATCGGGATTTCAAGCCGCGTTCGGGTTTAATAAGGCTAACGGTATTGTTGACGGTGTGCAGACGGCTTTTATTTTTAACGAGGCGACGATGGGGGTTAGAGGCTTGCAGTTGGCATATATATATAACGTTTCTTCTATGCGTATGTATGGTATGCAAACGGCATACATATTTAATACCGCATCGGGAAACGTCAGGGGTATTCAGGTAGCGGGGATATTTAACTCTACCATAGGAAATATGGTAGGTATACAGGTCGGCGGTATTTACAACGTTATCAAGGGCGATATGCTCGGCGTGCAAACCGCGGGGATATTTAACTCCGTAACCGGTTCGCTTGACGGTGTGCAGATTGGGCTTGTTAACGCGGGCGGGGATATCGGAGGCGCTCAGGTCGGTTTGGTAAATGTCGGCGGAGATATTGCCGGTATCCAAGTAGGGCTTGTTAATATATCCAAAACTATGAGCGGCGTGCCTATCGGGCTTATTAATATATCGGGCGACGGACAGAACCATCTGAAGTTTTGGATTGATGAGACTATGTTCATTAATGCGGGTTTCAGTTTCGGAACCAAGTATTTTTATTCTACGGTTTATACGGGTTTGAAAGAAACATCCGAGTATATGAATTTCGGTTTGGGAATGGGAGTGCATATTCCGTTAGGAACTAAGGAAAGGCTTTTTATGAGATTTGAGGGTATGGCGGAATCGGTAATTCCGATTGACAGGGAATTGGCTTGGTGGTGGCAGGATGGCGGAATTGATATGATAGTTCGGGGCAGATTAGGTTTTGGAATAAAATTACTAAAATGGCCTAGTTGCGTCAAAAAAAAATCTACTTAAAATTAAATCGTTGCCTCATAATTAA
>CAZQBT010000097.1:0-5622 GCA_964591955.1 uncultured Brevinematales bacterium
TTTTTTATCCCAAAACTCTACACTTTAATCAGTCCACTTTTTGGGGGCATATCATAACCACACCGCATTCCTCTATCAAGTATTGAATGTATTCCTCTATATCCATCCTTTTCTTTAAATGAAGTGAAAATTGCGCCCCCTCATTCGATACTACCATTACACTCGGATATGGTATTTCATCGCCTAAATATTGTTTATTCGCCCATCCTTCAACACCATCTTTTTTTACCTTAACCCATTCGCCATTTTCATCAAGAACCTCGACCACATCACCCATACTAAAACTACCGACAGGTTTGTATTCCATACCCGCGGATAATTTGTCTGCCGACATATCCCATCCCTGAAAGTTCCCGTCAAAAGCATAAATATCGGCACTCTTGCGCTCTATGTATGCCGTAAAAGGAAATCGCGATTTTTCCTCCGCAGACTTCTCCCCTGCAACCTCAGTCGCAACGGTTTCGGTTTCGGCAGGCTGCTCGTCCGGTTTAACCGTCTCGCTTTTGGCACAGCCCGCAAGCCCTGCGGCTATGATTAATAAAACAATCGCTTTGGTGATATGTCTAATCATTGTTTTTCTTCTCCTTTATTTTGGTTGGTTATCTCGATACTTTTCGCTTCGCGAAAAACTCGATAACCGGTTTGTTATCTAAAAGTCTTTACTTAAACCATCCGGTCATCGAGTTCCGAGCCTCTTCCGAAGGAAGGGCTTGGAGTATCGAGATGACCGCCCGGCACTCGGCAACCGAATTGTTACCTATGAAGTCTTTTCTTAAACCACCCGGTCATCGAGTGCGCCGACAGGCGAGTATCGAGATGACCGGTTTGCCACGCGCTTCCACTTAAATCACCGTTCCGTCTGGAATTATCGAATTTTTGTTAATAACAACAATCCCGTCAACGATAGCGTAACTATCGGTCTCAAGTTCACGTATACATTTTTCGTTGATAATTTTTACGTTTTTGCCTATCCTGCAATTTTTATCGACAATGGCGTTTTTGATAATAGTATTCTCGCCGATACCGACAGGGAGAATATTCTTTTGTTCAAGCGAAGCAATTTCCTCAAGGGTTTCGTAGTAATCGGCGCCGATAATAACGCTTTTTTGTATTACCGCGCCCTTACGGATAATGCTTCTCATACCTATTACGCTGTCCGACACCTCGCAATTCTCAAGAATAGCCCCGTTGCCTATGATGGTTTGATGGGTTTTCGCGTTTATAAGTTTAACGGGAGGAAGAAAGCGGGGACGTGAGAAAAACGGAAATTTCGGCTCATAAAAATTGAATACGGAGAATGGTTTTGTAAGTTCAAGACTTGCCGTCAGATATGAACTTATAGTCCCTATATCCTCCCAATACTCGCTGTGTAAAAATCCATAGGTTTTATAATTATTTATACATTCGGGAATTACCTCCTTGCCGAAATCAAGCATATCGGGATAGTCTCCAAGCAAAACTTTTTCGATAACCTCAATATTAAACAGATACATCCCCATTGAACCGAGATAAGACTTGCCGGCGCAACCGTCGTGCCGCTTTTCTTTCGGAATTTCCCATCCCCTGATAGGGCCCAATGTCCGGGGTTTTTCAAAAAATCCCGTAATCCTGCAGTCGGAATCCATCTGTAAAATCCCGAAACGGGGAATATCCTCATCGGGTATAGGGATAACTCCCATAGTAATATCCGCGCCTGTTTCAATATGTTCGACAAAAAGTTTACGAAAATCCATCCTGTAAAGCTGGTCTCCGCTGAGAATCAAGAGATATTTAATATCGCGATATGCGATAAGATTCTTAAAAGCACGCCTGACTGCATCGGCGGTTCCCTGTGAAAACCCCCCGCCGTCGCGCGTCATCTCGGATGCAAGAATCTCCACAAAACCCTTGTGAAAAATATCAAACTTGTAAGCCTCGGATATATGCTTGTTTAACGATGCGGAATTATATTGTGTCATAACATAAACCCTGTTTATACCTGAGTTTATACAGTTGCTTATGGGAATATCAACGATACGATAATTTCCCGCAAAAGGAACGGCGGGCTTGGAACGCTCTTTGGTTAGAGGATAAAGCCGTGTGCCTTTACCCCCTCCGAGAATCACTCCCATTATTTGCTCCATCGGGTTAGACAATGCCCGGGTTAATTCTTTAGTATCCATAAAAAACCTCCCTTATAATTCGTTTATTGATAATTAACTATATCACATAAAACGATTTATGTAAATGCGAAATTTGTATTGATTAAAAATATAGTAAAACACAGACAAAAATAAAACGATTTTTCGCTTCACAAAAACTAAAATTAGTGTTATTATATGTAGTTAAAAAAAATACGGGAGGTTTTTTATGGGTAAAATTTATGAACCCAAGTATATCCGTAATGTTTCGATATCCGGTGCGCCTAATGTAGGTAAAACGTCGCTTGCAGAGGCTCTTTTATTTGCTACCGGCGAAATAAAAGAAAGAGGAAGCGTTGACAGGGGAACAACGGTGATGGATTTTGACGATGAAGAGATTTCCAAAAAAATGTCGTTACACAGTTCGCTTGCGCACGCGGAATGGAAAAATATCAAAATTAATATTATTGATACGCCCGGTATTCCTGATTTGGTATGCGATGTCAGGAGTGCATTTCGGGTTACGGAAGGTATTGTCTTTGTAGTCAGCGCTACCGAGGGCATTACAATCGACACGGAAAAGGACTGGCATTTTGCCGATGATTATAAGATTGCACGTGTGGTTTTTGTAAATAAAATGGATGAGGAAGGGTCGGACTTTTATTCGCTCGCGGATTCACTTAAAGATAAGTTTAAAAAACCCGTTGTTCCGATTATGTTGCCCATAGGGTCGGGAAAGAACTTTAAGGGGACCGTTGATATAGTTCATATGAAGGCTTATTATCCGGATGAGAAAAAAGGTATTGTCGAGGGTGAAATCCCTGAAGATTTGAAAGATAAGATTCAGGAATACCGCGCTATACTTTTTGATGCTGTTGCGGAAACCGATGATGCGCTTATTGAAAAAGTCCTTAATGATGAGGAACTTACCACCGAAGAGGTTGAACAGGGGGTAAAAAGCTGCACTATGAACAGCAAATTTATCCCTATACTTTGCGGTTCGGCTATCATCGGTACCGGGATACCTCCCCTGCTTGATACAATCATCTCTTATATGCCTTCTCCTTTATATATCGGTGAGGTTATAGGAAACGACCCCAAAAACCCCGAAGAGCAGATTAAACGTCATCCCGATGTAAATGAGCCGTTTTGCGGATTCATTTTTAAAACGCGAATAGACCCGTTTGCGGGACGCGTTTCTTTTTGTAGAATACGTTCCGGCGCTATAAAAACCGGAGATGAAATTCTTATAGCAGGTAAAGATATTAAATTTAAAGCATCTCATATATATATGGTTAACGGAAAAAATATAAAAGAAATAGAAAAACTTGAAGCCGGAGATATTGCGGTCTTTACCAAAACCGATGCTTTACATACCGGCGATACGGTTACCGACCCAACCAAGCCGTTGGTTCTTGAAAAAATACGTCTGCCTAAACCTTCCTATTTTGTCGCCATTCATTCAAACGACCGTAAGACGGAGGATAAAATCGCTCAAGCCTTTACCAATGTCAAAGAAGAAGACATTACTTTCAATTATGATTATAATGACATAACAAAAGAGATGGTTGTTTCCTGTATCGGCGAAATTCAGGCAAGAATAATTTTTGATACGGTAAAACATAAATATAATATAGACTTTCAGACTGTTGCCCCCCGTGTTGCATACAAAGAAACAATATCTATGAATGCGGAGGCAAGCTACAAACATAAAAAACAAAGCGGCGGACACGGACAATACGGAGAAGTTTATTTGCGGGTTGCACCGTTGCCGCGTGATGAGGGTTTCATATTTGAAGAAAAGATTTTCGGCGGAGCTATCCCGAAAAACTATTTCCCTGCTGTGGAAAAAGGTGTTTTGGAAAGATGCGAATTCGGTGTAATCGCGGGCTATCCCGTTGTGGATGTTAAAGCCACACTTTATGACGGCACTTTCCACGACGTTGATTCTTCCGATATGGCATTCAAAATCGCCGCATCTCAAGCTATGAAACTTGCTTTAGAGGCCGCAAAACCCGTTATTCTTGAACCTATCGCAAAAGCGAAGATTTTTGTGGAAGATGATTATATCGGTGCGGTTATGAGCGATATAAGCACTAAACGGGGTAAGGTTCAAGGTATGGACAAACTGTCGGGGGGAATTACGGTAATTAATGCCGTAGCGCCTTATAGTGAGATGCTTGTTTATTCTCCCGTATTGAACAGTATAACAAGCGGGCGCGGGCGTTTTGAGATGGAACTTTCTCATTACGATATTTTACCCGAATTTGAATATGCTAAAGCAAAAAAACAGGCAGAGGAAATGAAGAAGGATGAAGAAGCTAAATAATTAATCCGGTGCGTTTCATAATATACCTTAGGCGGTCGTTTGACCGCCTTTTTTTATAATTCGGAATTCTGATTTTTATTTGACAAAACCTTTTTTTCATTAAATAATAAACCGATAATGAAAAATAGGAGTTCAATAATATAATAATATTGGAGGGTTAAAATGAAAAATTTTCTCTTGTGCTTCGGGATATTGTTAATATCATTCTCCATATTGTCAAACTGTGCAAGACAAATTAAAGCGGAAGAAATCGGTTTATTCGGTAATACTCTTCCCAACGGCACATACCTGCTTGAAAACAATAAAATTCGCATAGTAGTTGCCCCTCAATACGGCGGGCGCGTTTTATCCATATCCAATAAAACAAGCGGGGAAGAATTGGTTGAGCCTTTATCCGATGAGGATATTAGTATCGGCGGCTCTTTTTACGATATAGTAAATTTAGTCTGGCCCGGTAGCGCGGAAGTTCCTTATTCGGTTAATAAATTTGACTTGGATACCAAAAATAATCAAATCTTTATTGAATTGGAATACTCGGTCGGAAAAAAAGCCCCTGAGAAGCGGGGACTCGTAATCACCCGTCGCATCTGGCTTGATAATTTCTCCACCGCCGTATTCTCCGAAACCTCAATAAAAAACAATGCCCGTCATGATTTAGATTTTACCTACTGGCATCAATCCCGTCCTATACTCGGCGAACCTGAAGAAGGCGGTAGAATTACTTGGCTTCCGATTGATGATGATATATTTAAAATCCCATTCGCTCCCGGTAGCGGCGGACACGGCACAAGTATGATGCCTTCCGACGGTTTTGTCGGGCTTACCGCTAAAGAGGCTTCCTCATCCGCCGTGTGGCTTTTTGATAGAAATAAAATCAACTATTTTTGGACTTGGCATGATGTTCAAGTGCCGACCTATGACATTCTATTTAAGATGACAAACCTTAAACCGGGTGAAAGCGAAACTTACAGATTGGATATAGCTTTCCTTCCCGATGTCCCCGCCATCACCGGCGGAAATTTTGACACCGGATTGGTTTCGGGTATTACCGCAAATTTTGAAAACCGGACAATCTTTTTAGAGGGGTTTCTCTATAAATATACCAAAGGCGATTATAAAAATCTCGGTAGTGTCAACTTAATTGTGTCTTTAAATCAAATTTTTTTACGAAAT
>CAZQBT010000098.1:0-5279 GCA_964591955.1 uncultured Brevinematales bacterium
ATGTTGATGCTTGAATTTTTGAGAGGATTTTAAAGCGTTTTTATTGAATAAATTTCAGTTTCGTTTTATCATAAAGTGTGGGAAATTTTAAAAATTTCATTTTAGAAGGTTTTTTGCGGTAAGATAATAAGGAAAGTATCCTTTCCCGAATTAAAAATTAATTTTGATTTAAAAAATTGTGATAGCTTAAAATCAGGAGCCGAGCGGATGATATTTAATTTTACAATATCGGGTAAGGAAAACAGAATAGTAGAATTTGAGAAAGAACTATTGGAGATATTAAAGCGTCTCGTTGATAATCATGATATGATTGCTCATGAGATTCATTTTTGTATTCACGAGGCGATATTAAATATTATACAACACACATACAAATGGAATCTAAATTTACCAATAGAAATCAAACTCAACGTTACGGGAAGTATGGAAAAACAAAACAAGGTTTTGGAAATTCGTATAAAGGACAACGGTCCAGCCATAGATAAAGAATTAATTCCCCCTACTAAGATTGATAAGTTCCAGATGAGAAAACGGGGATTATATATGATTGGAAAGATTATGGATGAGTTTCATGTTGAGCCGATTGCCAAAAACGGCAATATTACATATATGAAGAAACACTTGACAATGAAGACGGATGAGATGCTTGATTTGGCAAACGGGAAATAGGTATATGTTTTAAGTTTTGAAATTTAGAGGTTTGTTTTGAAAGTAAAAATATCAATTATTGAAGACGTTTTAGCTATAATAAAAATTGACGGCGAGTTTAGTATTTTTGATGATGAGTTTGATTTGTTTGCCAAAGAAATTGCCGCCTATACTAAAATGGGTATATACCGTTTTATAATTGACCTTTCCAACGTAACTTATGTGGATTCATCGGGGATAGGTATTATTATACGTTTGGCTACGGGCGCTATGAAAAAAGATACGAGAGCCTGCGTTATTTGCGACCAGCCCAATGTTTTAAAGGTTTTTCAGGTTTCAAATGTCGATAAGATTATTAAATTTATAGATTCTGTGGAAGACGGGTTTAAATTTTTTGAGAAAACCACGGATTTTCATAGAAAAGTGGATTTATAGGTTTTATAAATAATGATATATCAATAAGAATACCCCGCACCTATTGCCCCGGGTGTCTATTAGTGTATAGCATATCGGGCAAAAGGTGCGGGGTTTTTAGAGTTAGAGTTAGAGTCGCTTCGATTTATTGTTCGTTGTTTCCGCCCACTTCGCGTCTGTCGTCGCGTTCGAGTTCTATTCTATGTCGTTCCTGTTGGTATAATAGCATATCTTCGGTAAGAAGTTTTCCCTCACGTTCCCGGGCTTGTCTTCCGCGCTCCGTGATAATCTGCCATATTTCTTCATCATCTATATCTTCAAGCAGGTCGCTGTCAACAACGTAAGGGGTATATTCTATTTCGATATTGGCAACATAAGTTACAAAATCTCCGCCTATCTGGTCTCCCTGACGATATATTACAATCGAGTCAAATACCAAATAAGGAATATCGCGGGGATAAAGCGGCGTTCTTGATAGAGTTTTAGCAAAAACGTTTTCGGTAAAATTGGGATTAATCCACATTAGCCTTCTCCATCCCTCAAAATAAAGGCTTCCCATAAAGTATTCGTGTATATTATTATCTCTGTCTCTTAAACGGACGGCGATTTGATTATTATAGTTACGTCCGTTTACCCAGATAGACATACTTTTAATTTCCCATGAATTTGGAATAACCCCGTTGCCGACATTCATATATCCGCCTTCTTCGGCGTAAACCTGTATTGGAAAGGGAGGCTTAACAAGGGCATAGCTGTTGTTAGGCCAGGTGGGAAAATGGATTCTCACACCCAAAACATCGGCATTAAACCGCGTTCGGCTTCTTACCGACCTGCATTGGCTAAGCACACGGTTCTTGAGGAAATTTGCCGACGGGTTCAAATCAACTTTCCAGTTATCCAGCATATAGTCGTTATATCCGACTACGACTACCGGATTTCCCAGTTCGTTTTCGCCTATATACGTGTCCGCCACCTCTCCGTATTCCTCGCGCACCTTTTCTTCATATTGGGTGAAGTCAATTAGCATCCTTCTGATTACTGCGTTTCCCATATTGAATGTTGCAACCGTAATTACTATTGCAATCGCGAATCTTGTGAATTTCATTTTATTCTCCTCCTGGAAATTTTGACCACACTATTTAAAATCGGAAGTTTTCCAAAAGTCATTATAGATAAAGCTCTTTTTTTTGATTGTTTTTTACTTTTGATTAGTTTTTAAACGGAAAACCTGATACATTAATACGGACATATATCCCTGATAACGCAATTATCGCAAATCGCTTTTTTACGACATTTGTTGACGCCGTGTTTGACTATCAGGGCGTGGTATTCGTTGTATATAAGATGGTCTTTGGGGAGGTTGTTTTCAAAAAAGAGACGGATTGTTTCATATTTAAAATCCTGTCTAATAATACCCATACGTGAGAATATTCTGTGCGTGTAAGCATCCACGACAAAAATCGGAAAATTTAACCCGTAAAGCAGGATGGAATCCGCGGTTTCATACCCGACACCCCATATTTCCAAAAGTAAATTCCTTGCCGTTAAAGTATCAAATTTCCTGAGATTTTCGATATTACAGTCAAGTCTCTTGTCGATAAATTCCGCAAAACCTTTGAGCTTTTTCGCTTTCTGGTTAAAGTATCCTGATGGTTTAATCAGGGATGCGAGATTTTCAACCGGCAAGTTAAGAATGGATTTATAAGACAAAACGCCCGCTTGCTTGAGATTAATGATAGCCTTTTCGACATTTTTCCACGCGGTGTTTTGCGTAAGAATAGCCCCGACCGCAATTTCAAAAATCTCATCGCAGGTTCGGGAACGCATACGGAATTCGGGGGAATAAACGGAAACCCCGTTTTCGACTATAGGCCACCAGTTTTGAAACCCGTAGTGAGATAGGAGGCGGTTAAATATATCTATGACCGTCATCGCGCAAGAAATATAGTAACCACGCCTGCAAGCCACACGAATATAATAAAGTAATTGAGGAATGACGGTTTTGTTTTATTTAGTTTTTCTTTTGCTATTAAGTCAACGCCGATTATGCCGGTCAATATTAATGTCAGCATCACCCAAAATATATTGGTAAAATTCAAGTCAAGCCAAAAATTCCCGCGATAGAATATAGCGGAAACGGGGATAATAAATATATTAAACACGTTACTGCCGAAAATATTGCCTACCGCCATACTGACATTACCGAGACGCGCGGCTGATATGGTTACTGCAAGTTCGGGGAGCGAGGTTGCAATCGCCAGCAGAATCCCTCCGACAAGGGTTTGTCCGAGAATTATCTCTGATGCGCCTATGGGGGTAATGGATATAAAATCCGATGTTTTTGTCATCCATACGGAGGCAATAATAATTATTACGGCAAAGAAAACAAATTTCAAACCGATACGCTCATTATTATCCGTTTTGCTTTCGATTGTTTCCTCTTTCAGTCCGCCGGTTTTAAACGCGACGGAGACCGTGTAGAAATATGCCAATGCAATAAAAACCGAAAACGCTATTGATACCCATGCCAAACCCGTATCGGAAAGCCCGTTGCCGTCAAGGAATTTTCCTGCGATAATAAATATGCCCACAAGCCCCAGCAAAAACAGACCGCAAAACGCGGTAATAAACTCCTCTTTTTGCAGTTTGAGTTTTGCTTGTTTGGAAAAGAAAAACAGGCTTCCGAGAATGACTATATTTACAGCATTGCTCCCGATAGTATCTCCGATAAGAAGGTCACCCGACCCGACTATTCCTGTTGCGGATATTCCCGTGAAAAGTTCGGGCAGGGAGGTTATAGCGGCGAGAAGTATAAACCCTATCCATCCGCTTGACAGATTACTCCTGTCGGCGATTTTATCCCCGTATATAGCGAGACGCTTTCCCGCAAAGAGTATCAGTGATGCTGCTATTGCAAATTCTATAAGGAACAGCCAGAAATTTTCAATCCCGAAAAGATTTAATATCATATTTTTACTCCGTAAGATAATGAAATATATTTCAAATTATTTAACGCGCAAGAAATATAGTTAATATACCGGCAAGCCAGACAACAATCGCGAAAAAATTTAGAAAACCCGGGTTTGTTTTACTTAATTTTTCCTTTGATATCAGGTCAACGCCGATTATGCCGGTCAATATTAATGTCAGCATTACCCAGAATATATTGGTAAAAGTCAAGTCAAGCCAGAAATTTCCGCGGTAGAATATTGCGGAAACCGGTATTATAAATATGTTAAAAACGTTACTCCCGAATATATTTCCTATTGCCATACTGATATTACCGAGACGTGCGGCTGATACCGTTACGGCGAGTTCAGGCAAAGATGTAGCGACTGCGAGCAGAATCCCTCCGACAAGGGTTTGTCCCAAGATTATTTCCGATGCGCCTATCGGGGTATTTGCTATAAAATCCGACGTTTGTGTTATCCATACGGAGACGATAATAATTATTACGGTGTATAAAGCAAATTTCCATCCGACACGCTCTTTATCCGAAACCGGGTTTAAAGAGATTTCTTCTTTTAACCCGCCCGTTTTATAGACAATAGAAAGAGTGTAAAAATAAGCGGCTGCGATAAAAACCGAAAATCCGATAGAAACCCAAGTCAAACCCGTGTCGGAAATCCCGTTGCCGTCAAAGAATTTCCCCGCTATGATAAATATACCGACCAATCCGAGTAAAAATAGCCCGCAAAATACGCTGATAAAATCCATTTTTTGAAACTTGATAGAAACTTTTTTGGAAAAGAAAAACATACAGGCAAGAATTACAATATTAAACGCATTACTTCCTATAACATCTCCGATAAGAAGGTCAACCGAGCCGACTATTCCGGTTGCGGATATTCCCGTGAAAAGTTCGGGCAGGGAGGTTATAGATGCAAGCAATATAAATCCTATCCATCCGCTTGACAATTTACTTTTTTCGGCTAACTTGTCCCCGTATATAGCGAGACGCTTTCCCGCAAAGAGTATCAAATAGGCGGCTACTATAAACTCCAAGAGAAACAGCCAGAAATTTTCAATCCCGAAAAGATTTAATATCATATTTTTACTCCGATTACAATAATGACCACTGGGTCATTATAATATATTCCCAGAATCCGGTCAATAAAACGATAAGTTTAAATTAATTTTAAAGATTGCAACCGCTATAAGTCAAAACCTGTATTTTATTGTGTTTTAATGAAAAATAATGTATTATTTATGAAATC
>CAZQBT010000099.1:0-5239 GCA_964591955.1 uncultured Brevinematales bacterium
AATTCTTGACATAATAAAATTCGTCATTAAAATAGACTATATGTTTTTAGTTTAATTTTGGGAGATTGTGATGTATTCAAAGGATGTTTTGGGCGATTCAATTTCCGATGACATCGAATTTGATGACCTCGAAGATTTCGATTATGTTGATAAGTTTATCGATGAAGGAGACGAGGATTACGGAGCGGATATCTACGACGATGAATTCGACGACCTTGAAGACCTTTATGATGATGACGGCGAGGACGAAGAGGACGAAGACGATATGGACGCTTTAGACGAGCTTGACCACTCCTTTGTCGATGAGGATAACGAAATCGAGGTTCATCTTGTTTGCGATGATTGCGCTCACAAGTGGATTGATTATGTTTCGGAAGAGGCCTACGAAAGCGACTTCGATGTTTATTGTCCTATGTGTGGCTCTGCGGATATTACAAAGCTAAGCTAACTCTCCAAAAAATTTTCGGAGTTCTTAATGGTAAATTTTTTAAAGAGGTTTGGGGCTAAAGTGATTCTTTTCTTTAAACGGCTGAGGCTTTTTTTTCTTTTTCATTTCCGCTTGAGACCGCGATTGTTGAAGATGTCGAATTATGTAAGCCGTATTGCCACTTTGAGAAAAGACGTTTTTCCTATCGGTAAAAGTCTTTTTGTCTTTCCGGGCGACGGGGATATTATTTATTTCGTGATGTTTAAAGAAGGCGATGATATCCGCGTGGTGGAGGTTTTTGACGAGCTTTTAAACCGTCTTCCCGAAGGCTATAATATCCTTAAACGGGTAAATCTTCAAGACCTGTTGGCTTAATCAAAAGCGTTTGGTATTTCATTCCTTGTTATTTTTAGTAAAACAAGTTAAAATATCTCTGCATTTTGAAATCGGGAGTTTTTTATGAAAATAGTTTCCGGAAAGCCGGAGTATGCTCAATATGCCGCGGATTTTTTTACTATGACGGGCGAGGAACTCCAGTTTTATATGTTCGGAAAAAATCATCATAGAATGCAGACGGAATGTTATAAATTGGAACAGGGAATTTTCTCCTATAAGCACAGTCTTTTAGCAATTGATGATAATGAAATGCCGGTCGGGATTGTCCAGCATATTGATTATGAAACCCATCAAAAGGAATTAAAGGGAAATTCCGCTATGATAAAACACGGCGGATTTTCAACCTTTCGGCAGTTTGTCAGGATGAGAACAATAATGGACAAAGCCCCTAAAAAAATATATCAAATGGTTGAACCGGGCTACGGTTATATAGTTTATCTTGCGGTTTCGCCGAAGTTCCGTTCTAAGGGTATCGGGGCTGTCCTTATAGATAAAGTCGCTAATATTTATCGTGAAAAGGGGCTTAAATACCTTACGCTTGACGTTGAAACGGAAAATGAGGATGCCGTCAGGTTTTATGAGCGCAATAATTTTTCCCGTGATTACGAGTTTGCCTTTAAATTCGGTAAGAAAATTTTCCCGCTTTACAGGATGGTAATGGAACTTTAATATATTTCGAGGGTTCAATATGCTTTATGAGTTATTTTTTCCGCTTTCGGTGCAACATACGATTTTCAATCTATTGCGATATATCACTTTCAGGGGTATAGCCTCTTTTTTTACAGCCTTTTTTATCGGCGTTTTTATTGCACCGTGGTTTATTAAACGTCTTAAACATTTTAAATTCCGCCAGTCAATTCGGGAGGATGGTCCTGAAAGCCATCAGGTTAAAGCAGGCACGCCTACTATGGGCGGCATTTTTGTTATTATCGCCGCGCTTATTTCTATCTTGCTTTGGGCTAGACTCAATTACTACGTTATTGTTGTCGGACTTGCTATTATTCTTTTCGGCGGTATAGGGTTTATGGATGATTTCCTCAAAATCAAGCAGAAAAATTCCAAAGGGGTTACCGCAAAACTTAAACTTGTTCTTCAAACTTTAAGCGCATTCATTTTGGTTTTGATTTTAAGTCTTAACCCGGGGAACTGGCAGAATAATTCCTTTTCGCTTGAAATTCGCGACAGTCAAAATGAGATAATCCATTCCCATCCCCTTTCGGTTGAGAAACAGAATTCCTTTACGTGGCAAAACGAGAAAAACGAATATTCCGTATTGATTATGATGCAGGATATTTTCGGAGGGCAAACCGAATTTCCGGTTACAAACATTTCAATTAACGGAGTCTCCTCTTTGGCTTTTGATATTCAGGCGGATGATTTGTCCGTATCGGAAAAAATTCCTAAGAACGATGCAACCATAGTTTTTTCCTGTTCAATACAAGGCGACGGACTTGATAATAACCCGTTAATCGCAGAAATTGTCTCTCCGAAACAATCCAACTTATTTTTCAGCTTTTTTCTCCCCTACTACTCGCGCCCGATATTCGTATGGCATCCGATACTCGGCTTCATTTTCTTTATTTTTACCATAGTCGCTTTTTCCAACGCCACGAATCTATCCGACGGGTTGGACGGGTTGGCATCGGGTATGGGAATAATGCTTTATATTCCGTTCGGAATTTTCGCCTACGTTATGGGTAACGCGAGAGCGGCGGGCTATCTGCTCTTTCCGTTTCTTAGCGGAGCGGGAGAAATTTCGATTGTCGTTACCGCTATGATAGGAGGGTTTACCGCGTTCCTCTGGTATAATATCCATCCCGCAAAAGTCTTTATGGGAGACACGGGTTCGCTTGCTATGGGGGGTTCTATCGCCACTATCGCCATTATCCTAAAGCAGGAGGTTTTACTTGTTATTGCAGGTGCTATGTTTGTTGTCGAAACGCTTTCGGTGATGATACAGGTATTCTGCTTTAAGAGATTCAAACGCCGTGTATTCAAAATGACCCCGATACACCATCATTTTGAGCTTTCGGGATGGAAAGAGACTCAGGTAGTAGTAAGGTTTTGGATATTATCGGCGCTTTTTGCGCTTATTGCGCTTTCCGCCTTGAAAATTCGCTAAGGAGGATGTTTTATGGATAAAATCAAATTAAGCAAAGAGCAAAAAATTAAATTGCTTAAAACCGTTCGCGCTACAATAGAACAAAAACTTTTCGGGTCTCCTAAGACGGAATTTCCCGATTTAAGCGGGGATATATTTTCGCGCAATTTCGGACTTTTTGTTACGCTTACTACTAACGGACATCTGCGGGGATGTATCGGGTATGTCGAGGGGATTAAACCTATTCGCGAGGCGGTAAAGGATATGGCAATACAGGCGGCGTTTCACGACCCGAGATTTTATCCTTTAAAGGAGGATGAATATACCGAACTTGAGATTGAAATTTCCATACTTTATCCGCTTGAAAAAATTAAGGATATAAACCAAATCGAAGTCGGCAGAGACGGGCTTGTTATGGAGCGCGGGTTTCATAAAGGACTTCTTTTGCCACAGGTCGCCACAGAACATAATTGGGACAGGGAACGTTTTTTAAACGAGACCTGCCGCAAGGCGGGATTGGAATCTTTTGCGTGGGAAAACGGCGCGATTATCTACAAATTTGAAGCGGAAGTCTTTAATGAAAAAGAACCCGGCATATCCTGAAATCCGTTTCGGATTTTTTACCCTTAGCGGGCTTAATAAATTTGTCAACGTCAACGGCGAGGGCATAAGTTTTCTCATAAAAAAAAATAATAAAACTTACGACAGGTTTTTCCATAATGTCGGCATGCCCGACCAAAACCCTTCGATACATAAAAACCATATAGACAACCTCTCCTATTGCGATAAAATATCGCTTAAAGCCTGCTCATTTAACCCGTTTTATGCCTCTTACTCTCTTTTCGACAACCGTTTTGAATGGATGGAATACAGCGGTTCAATCCTGTTGAAAGCTCAAATAAAGGATGAGGCGATATTTAAAAAAGAAGGAAATTCACTTTCCGTTAGCGGGGTGGAATTTGCAAAGCCCGTTACGGGAGACTTGCGCATAATAATTTCCGATGACCCCGTATCGGTATCCGACTTTGATAAAACTTTTGCCCGCGTAAAATCCGATATACCCGATACGGCTTTTGATATGCAAAGACCCGAAACTCTGTCCCTTTTCTCTGCCTTTTATAACCTTACGGTAAGCGACAAGTTAAAACATCGCTATTACGTGCCGGTAAACAAGCCATGGGTCGGGATGATAAACAACGCTTTCGGTATAGACGATGCCTTAGACGGGCCTATGATTTTTGCGTGGGATGCCTCGTTTTCTAGCATAATCCTTGCCCGAAACGATACGGATATAGCCAAGGCAAACCTGCTTTCAACATTTGAGGGGCAAACGCGGGACGGGCGTATCCCTCAGCTTCGACTCGGAGACCGTATATCAAACCGCACTAACCCTCCGATATGGTTTATTGCCGCAAAGGAAATTTACGATTTAAGCGGGGACAGGGATTTTATCGCCTCAATATATGATAATCTTCTGAGCAATTATCTTTGGTTTAAGGAAAATCGCGCCAACCCCGACGGGACTTTCTCATGGGGAACGGATAACGAGGACGACTGCGGATTAATCCGTCTTTGCGGAAAAATCGGCGCTATGATGGAAAGCGGACTTGATGATTCCCCGATTTTCGATATAATGAATATGCGGGATAACAAACTTGATTTTGCCTGCATAGATTTATCCTCGCTTATATACCGCGCGGCTGAAATAATGATGGAATTTGCACAAATTATCGGCAGAGACATATCGCAGTTTGCCGATGACCTCAAACTTTATTCGGGTGCGTTTAAAAAATTTTTCGACTACGAAAGTGGTACCGCCAATTCATTTAAGGATACGGGAAATAACAGGGTTTTTGCCCGCGAAATTACCCCGTTGAGCTTTTACCCGTTGCTTGCTTCGTTTGCAGGCAAGCGCGAGGTTTCCCTGCTTGAGGATTTGTTTTATTCATCGCATTTCAACGGCAAAATCCCGTCCCTGTCGTTTAACTCCGGGCATTTCAACGGGGACGGGGATTACTGGCGCGGAAGAATCTGGCCTCCGATGGTTTATCTTAGCGCATCGGGATTTAAGCGTTATAAATCGCCGGTCTATAATAAAATCAAGGAATGGGGTTTTCAAGTCTTACTTGAGGAATGGAAACGGCACGGGCATATCCACGAGAATTATTCATCGGTTACGGAAAGCGGAGAGCCGAAGGATGGGGTTTATGCCCGAAGTTGCCCTCTTTATTCATGGGGAGGGCTTTTGGGAATATTATAAAGGGCAGTGTAAACTTAATTGTGTCTAAAGAGGCACATAATGATAAGTGGAGAAA
>CAZQBT010000100.1:0-4713 GCA_964591955.1 uncultured Brevinematales bacterium
TCTCCACTTATCATTATGTGCCTCTTTAGACACAATTAAGTTTACACTGCCATTTAATTATATTTTGCATCAATATTTATATCGCCATCTCGGTTCGTTTTCAAAATGCTTGCCTATTTCAAAAAGTGCGGTTTCAAGAAGGAAAATCATATCTTCTGCCGATGGTAGTTCCGAATCGTCGGCGGCAAAAGGGATATTGGTTTTTACGGTATAAATCTTAGCAAAAAGCGGGTTTGATATTCCCTCTTTATAGAGTTTCCCATCCGCCTCTATTGCTATACCGACGTTTGTGTTTTCCAAATAGAATCCATAGGAAAAAACTATCGATGCTGTAATCGGTGAACCTTCCATACGGTCGGGATGAATCTCAAAAACGGCGCTCAAAGCTTTCCTAAAAAACAGGTCTCCGTAGTAACAGGGAAAGAAGTATCTTATCTGTTCTTCGGGAAACGGTCTTTGGTTTTCATTAAGTTCAATCGGAAGTTTCATCGGATAGTCCAAAAGGCAGGAATTCGGTGCGGGAGCGCCTAATTTAAGACCTCCCAGAGTTTGCATATCCGATATTTCTGTTGGTTTTTCAGCGTAACGGCAGGATTGAAATAACATAAAAGCCGCAAAAATCACTATAATAAAGGATTTCATATACCCTCCTTAAATCATACGTTATTTATAGAATTATACATAAAAATTGTTATAAAGTCAAAAATTTATTTATCGAAATTTGAGGTATATACTTGAAATAATGGGTTGTTTACTTTATTATAAATATATGGAGGTAAGCTGAGATAAGATGAACGCCGATGATATACCGTCGCTGATATTAATTTTTGTTCTGTTATTATTTTCCGCGCTGTTCTCATCTTCGGAGACCAGTCTTTTTTCGCTTGATGTTTTGAAGTTGCGCAAGCTAAAAGGGCGTAAAGGAACAAAAAGAATCCGTCAGCTTTTAAGAGAGGGGTCTCTTCTTTTGGTTGCTATCCTTTTGGGGAATACTACGGTTAATGTGGCGCTTTCCTCCTTGACGGAGCAGACTCTCCGTATCGATAATTATGTCTATTCTACCATAATAGTTGCATCAATGTTGCTCTTTTTCGGTGAAATATCACCTAAAACTATTGCCATATCCCGTGTGGAAAATACCGCGCTTTTTACATCGAAGTTTTTATACCCCATTTTCTTAATCCTGAAGCCTATTGCGAAGCCTATAGAAAAACTTTCGGACTTTTTACTGAGAGCGGTTAATAAAATATTTGCCGGAAGCGGTAATTCCGAGGTTGCGGAAAACCATCTGACGGCACTTTTAAGTATGGTTTCGCGAGGGTCTTTTCTGGAAGCCGACCAGAAAAAACTTGTTGAAAGTGTCCTTAAATTCACCTCACTTGAAGTTGAAAATATTATGACCCCGCGAACAAAGGTTGTTTCAATTGATAAAAAAACTCCTCTCAATGAGGTCATTGATATATTTCAAGCTACCAAATTTTCCAAAATTCCCGTGTTTAGCGGGACTAATGATAATATAGTCGGCGTGGTTTATCTTCGCGATGTTTTTTATTATATATATAATCCGGGAAAAATCGGGAGAAAGACCGCCGGCAATATTATGGAAACTATGTATTTTGTACCTCAAACCAAAAAACTTTCCGAGATGCTTGAGGATTTTCAATGCAAGCAAATACGAATCGCCGCCGTTGTAGATGAATACGGAAGCAGTATCGGGATTGTTACGGTTGCCGATGTTTTAGGCGAAATTGTCGGCGAAATTGTAGATGAAAGCTTCGATATAAAGAAAAAAATCGTCAGGGTAACGAAAAACAGGTATATTGCTGCAGGTGATATTAATCTTGATGATTTTAACGAGTTCTTTGATACGAAAATTTCAAGCGATGAGTTCGATACGCTTGCAGGGTTCGTTATTGACCAAGCGGGGGATATTCCCGATATTGACTATACCTGTGATATAGGTAAATATATAATTACCGTTCGAGACAGGTCAAGCAAGAGAATTGATAAATTTTTAGTGGAGAAAAAATAGTTGGAAGCATTGATAGCATTCGGATTTATTATTTTAACCGGATTTTTTGCGGGCAGTGAAACCGCATTTATTTCTATTAACCGTGTCAAACTTCATTCCAATCTTGAATCAAAAGACAGGAGATACCACGTGCTTGCATGGCTTCTATCCCGACCGGAAGATATGCTCGGCAGTTTTCTTATCGGCACAAATTTTTGTATAGTGGCGGGCACGCTTGTTTTTTCGGGTTTTATGTTTCGTATTACCGAGGGGGCTTTACTTACCCCTCTTTACGTTACGCTTATTATGACGCCTGTGGTTTTGCTTTTTGCCGATGTGTTTCCTAAGATTGTGTTCAGGCGTTTTTCCGATGAGATAACTCATTTTTTGGCGTTTGTTTACGGTTTTTTGTTTATAATTTTTTTCCCTATCCAATTCCTGTTTGTTAGAACGATAAAGCTTATTTTATCACTGTTCGGATTTCGTAAAAAAAGACGGGGCGGAGGTATTTCGCGAGATGATTTTAAAACTTTATTGGACATTACCACCGCGAAGGGAGGGATGAAAGAGAGTGAAAAGGAATTTATCGAAAGTATTATGAATTTTAAAAACGTCAAGGCACGTGAAATTATGATGCCTCTTATTCGGATGATTTGCGCAGAGGAAAATGATAAAATAGAAAAGGTCGTGGAAAATATGCTTTCAAGCAAACACAACCGCCTCCCTGTATATCGTTCAAGAATTGATAATATTATCGGATATGTGGAGAATAAGGATATAATTTCCGCGCGCAAGGATGAAACGGTTGCTTCATATATTCGCGAAGCATTATTTGTTCCGGAGTCTTTAGAGGTTGATAAACTTTTGGTTGAGATGCAGGGAAGCGCATCGCAAATGGTATTTACCGCAGATGAATACGGCGGAATTTCGGGGGTTATTACAACCCACGATTTAGTCAGCGAAATTGTCGGGGAATTCGGCGGTGTTGACGACAATTTAATTATTAAGCAAGGAGATATGTTTATTGTTGACGGTATCCTTGATATTGACGAGCTTGAAGAGGAGTTGTCGATTGATATAGAGAAATTTAATTTTGAAACCGTAGCGGGTTTTATGATGTTCAAACTTGAGAAAATCCCCAAAGTCGGCGACAGTTTTGAATTTTCTCGTTTTATCTTTGAGGTCGCATCTATGAATGAGCTTAGAATTGAAAAGGTGAAAATCTATCCGAAAAAAAGAAGATATCTGAATGGAAACGGAAAAGATAAAGAACCCGAAAATAAAAAATCTTAAGGATATGCTATGGAATTTGAAAATATCGAATCCCGTAAAACTCAAACCGCCAAGCGCGAAGCGATAATAAAAATCGAGAAATATGCGGGCGAAGGCGTAAGTCTCGGTTATGACAACGACAAGGCGGTGTTTGTCCGTTATGCCATACCCGGCGAAACCGTTAAAGTCAATATATATCGTGAGGCAAAAGACTACGCTATCGGCGAGCCTATTGAAATTATCGAAAATTCGCCCGACAGAATTGAACCCGAATGCCCGTATTTCGGGTTTTGCGGGGGATGCGATTACCAGATGCTTTCCTATGAAAAACAGCTCGAAATAAAAGAAAAACTTGTCCTTGAAACTTTTGAACGTATCGGTAAGCTAAAACTTGATAAACTCACGGGAATTATTCCAAGCCCGAAAGCCTATCATTATCGAAATACGGTAACTTTCAAAGTTAATCCCCGCAAGCAACTCATCGGTTTTTTTCGTAAAGATACGAAGTTCATCGTAGATATAGACCAATGCCTTATTGCTATGCAAAATATTAATCGCGCGTTAAATGATATTCGTGTCCAGAGGATATTTCCGTCTCATAATTTCAAGGTGCGCACAACCCTTGATGAGGATACGGTTGTCAACTGGGTGCCTGCCGAAGATTATGAAGACCGCGCGGTTTATGAAACCGTAACCGCTATGGGCAATTCTTTCAAGTTTAAGATTTCAAAAGACAGTTTTTTTCAGGTCAACGATTACGTTATACCTCGCTGGATTGAAAAAATTATAGAATTTTTAGACGAAACCCACAGCGAGCGCATTTTTGATCTCTATTGCGGGATAGGTCTGATTACCCTGTTTGTTTCTCATTTTGCCCGTGAAACTATCGGCGTGGAAATATCCCGCCCTTCCATAAAAGACGCACACCATAATTTAAAGATAAACGATATTAAAACCAATACGCAATTTGTATTAGGCGACGTTTTTGAGGCTTTGCCGAAACTCGGCGATGCCGACGTGTTTATTATTGACC
The DNA here is from genome assembly GCA_964591955.1 of uncultured Brevinematales bacterium. Taxonomy (GTDB): domain Bacteria; phylum Spirochaetota; class Brevinematia; order Brevinematales; family CAZQBT01; genus CAZQBT01. The sequence continues at coordinate 4,317 of CAZQBT010000100.1, forward strand.
CTCCGCGCAAAGGTATGGACAGGGCGGTGGTGGATTTTGTTTTATCCTGCGCCCCTAAAAAAATCATATATTCTTCCTGCAAACCCGCCTCGCTTGCCCGTGATATAAACCTGCTTTCATCGACCTATGAGCTTAAAGAAACCGTCCTTGTAGATATGTTCCCTCAAACACATCATATTGAAATGGTAAACCTGCTTGTAAGAAAATAGACTGTTGCCGCCAAAGAGATATTTATTCGGTATGTTGACATAAACGCCGATACATAATAAAATAAAAGCCTTAAAAAAAGGAGAGGTGTCCGAGCGGTTTAAGGAGACGGTCTTGAAAACCGTTGTGCCGAGAGGTACCGTGGGTTCGAATCCCACCCTCTCCGAATTTCTTAACCAGTTAATTCCTT
>CAZQBT010000101.1:0-4332 GCA_964591955.1 uncultured Brevinematales bacterium
AAAGTTTCGATTATACAAGAAACTATAGGCATTTGTGTCAAGAAAATAGAAATGTGTCGTTCAAAGCAAAGACTTCCTATGTAACTCCAAAAATGAAATTTCTCCTTATTTTGTTTTTTCTTTTTGCTCATGACAATAGTATAAATCATTATAATTCTTTTATCCGCTTATTATTACGTGCTTATTCAGGCACAATTAAGTTGGCACAGCTCTCAAATTATTTATCATTAACTGAAAGGCTTTTCATCTTGCGAATCAAATTATTCGGCAACATTCCTAAGGCAATTGCAGTTTTAGATACATTCCAGTTATGTAACGCAAGCTGGGTTTCAATATATTTTTTTTCAAGCTCACGTTTAGCTTCATTATAAGGCATTGTCTTAGAAAAAATTGTCTCCGTGGTGTGGATAGTTTTTCTTTCGCAGATTTTTTCGATATCCGATTTTTTGATAATATCCCGCTCCGTAAAAAGATATAAGCGGTAAATGATATTTTTTAGTTCGCGAACATTTCCTTTAAGTGGTAAGGACGATATGGTATCAAGCGCATCCTGAGAAAATGTTTTTTCCTTACCATCCTCGGCAATAAGATTTTTCAAGAACCGTTCTGCAAGTATCGGTATATCCTCCCTTCGATACGATAAAGGAGGAATATCTATAATAATAACCCCGATACGAAAATATAAATCCTCCCTGAAAGTTTTTTCTTTTACCGCTTGTTTTAAGTCTATATTTGTAGCACATATTAAACGAAAATCGACTTTTATTTTTTTTTCACTGCCGAGACGAGATAATTCTTTATCCTCAAAAATGCGCAAAAGTTTAGCCTGTTGCGATAAAGGCATTTCACCTACCTCATCTAAAAACAAAGTTCCGCCTGAGGCAAGTTCTATTTTTCCCCGTTTTGATATATTAGCCCCGGTAAACGCCCCTTTTTCATACCCGAATAATTCGCTTTCAAATAAGTTTTCAGGTATAGCGGAGCAATTAAGTTTGACCAATTCTCCTGAGACACGCTTGCTTTTTAGATGGATTAGGTTTGCAATATGCTCTTTTCCGCATCCGCTGGGTCCCGTAACTAAAACCGGAAAATTCACCTTGTTGGCTTTTTCTATAAGGCCGTTAATTTTTTCAATAGACTTGGAAACTCCGGCAAGTTCATATTTTTCAATTTCGCTTTGTATAATACGGGATAATTTGTGATGCTCCAAAGCGTTTTTTATCGCTACTTTGATTTTTTGGTAAGATACGGGTTTTTCCACAAACTCAAATGCTCCGAGCTTTATTGAATCCACTGCTTTTTCTATTGTGGAATATCCCGAAATCATTATACATTCGGTTGTGCTGTAACTTGCACGGATAAATTTCAAAAGTTCAATGCCGTCATCCTCACCGAGCATTATATCGATAATCGCTATGTCGATATTTTGCTCCTCTTTTAAAATCAATTTAGCTTTTGATATATTATGAGCACCAAAAACCTGATATTCCTCAAGTGCTTCTCTCAAACTAATAATAACGTCTTTTTCGTCATCAACTATAAGAATTTTCATATTCTTTTACTCCTTATATGCCGGAATAATCACCCTAAATTTTGTCCACTTTCCCGGATTGCTTTCAACTTCTATATTACCGTTATGTTCGTAAATAAGACTTTTTACAAGCGAAAGCCCTATACCGAGATTTCCGCTTTTTGTTGAAAATCCCGGATTGAAAATACTGTCGAGTTTATTCCTGCTAATACCGCATCCGTTATCCTCTACGGATACAACCGAATTTTGGTTTTCAAGCAAGAGTCTTACGGTTACGTTAACGCTATCCCCGGACTCGACCGCATTTTTTATTAGATTGCGAATTATCTCTTTAAAAAGTATGGTATCAATAGGCAGGGTCATTTCCTCATATTCTGACATAAAAACAACGTTATCAAATTCTTTGCATACCTCGCAAATCACGGGAACAATATCGGTTTTTTTTAGATTAGCTTCCGGCAGATGAGAAATTTCGCGGAATTTCGATAAAACACCTGATATCTCATCAATTTTTTTTAAAATCATCATAGCTTTATCTTCGTTCTGAGATTTTTCGACAAGATATTCACAGTAAACGCGAGCCGGCGAAAGGATATTATTAACCTCATGGACAATCAAACGTGAAATCTCTTTCCATCCCCGAAAACGGGAAATATCACCTACAAGTTCTTCATACTGGGTTATACGGGAAAACGCCTTATTAAAAGCACAAATCAAGGTTCTAACCTCGGCAGAACCCTGTTCCTTGAAATTAAAATTTTCTTTAGTATCGCGCAGAAATGCCTTATCTACTTTAACGGATAATTTTTTTATCGGTCGGGTTATGCCGAGTATAAAAAGCATAAAAAGAGCAATCATAATTAATAATAAAACAAGGAAAAGAGAAACATAATTACGTGTTGATTCAACGGCGCGTTTTTCTCCAAACGCCTCATAAACTGTAATATGACGTAATATATCGGGGTCGTCCCCGGAAATATCTTTCAGCGGTTCTATAAACTCAGTTTGCATATCACGGTTGATTTTTAAAACAGATGAATATGTAAATATAATCGTTGAAACAAGTATAGCAACCATCGAAACAATAAAGACAATAATAAATCTAACCTTCACAAAACTCTCCCGATTTTTTTCTAAAGGCGGTAATTAAGAGTGATTTTCGGCTGATTTCCCCATAAGTCATTCAAGTTTGGAATTTTATCGGCGGAAATAGATATATCAATTTGAGTGGTAATTCTTTTCCCGCTTTCCGATTCTATATTATCCAAGATTACAAAAGTATTCTTGGAAATAGAGGTAATAAGCCTTTCCGAATTTTCTATTAGTTCCCCGTTAAGATAAAAAGTATCATCCTGAAAACGGATAACGTATATATAATTTGTATCAAAGATTACATTCTTTTTATCGGTAGTGCTGGTATGGAAATATAGATTAACCGGAATTCCGCTTCTAATTATCTTTTCTATAGAATCGTTTATTAGGTTATGAGCCTCAAAGGAGACATAAACTGCATTGTCCTTTTTATAAATATATAAATTATCAATATTGACTCTCGGATAAATAGCTGATATACCGAGAACAATAAGAATAGTCTCAAAAACCTCCAAAATTCTCACTCCAACCTCCTAACAAGCAAGGGGCGGAACAGGATGTCCCGCCCCTCTAATTCTGATATTTTTCTTTACACTACTCTGTCTTATAATGTGGATGGATTTATATCTTCTTCAGTATATTCCGGCACTATATCGTAATCCCGTTTATAGTTATCAATATGCCCGAAATTTCCGAAATAAGTTCCAATACTCACGTTGACGGAATGCTTATTAAGTTCCGGCGTATTGGAAAATCCGACATCCCATTGCATAGTTGGCGTATAAAGATAAACCGCCTTTACTATAAATCCGACGGAATTAAATTTCACAAGACTGTTTAACCCTATTCCGAGAGAAAACTCGGAAAACCCAAAACCCGGTGAAAATTCCACTGGGTTTTCAAGATATTCGGCAACGGACATATTGGTTGAAAAAGTAACGCCGCTTCCTCCCCACACCAAAGTAAAAGACGGGATAAGGGAAAAATGTTTTTTGTCTAATACGACATATCCCACCTCAAAACCACCGCGACCGCCGGGACTTTTGGAAAGAGTTTTACCTGCGGATTCATTAGCCGTATGGTCCTGGTTGAAACTCCACATTCCCCATCCACCGATGAAAAAGTTATTGACGACACCGCCGCCACCCACGGTCAAACCCATACCGTAATCCGGGAAATTACCGTATCCCGCCTTGCTCAAAGCCTCGCTCAAACCGGGCTGAGGGAAATAGTGAAACCCGAACGCCACATAAGAAAACCCTCCAAAAAGTCCGACGCTTGAGGCAAAAACCGAACCGACACTTGCGGTTACCATTACCACCGCCAAAACCAATGCTAATTTTTTCATAAAAATCCTCCTGTTTGTTTGCTATAGAATATGCAAAGAGCGTGCCATAATCAAAAAATATCTATAATTCTTTGTGTATAAATTAATTAGACAAATTGCATTGGCAAACCAAGAATTATAACATATCATTTTTGATATATCAATTTTGATAGTAGAGATGTATCAAAAAATAGAAATGTCACAGGTTTCGTTTAAACATAGAAGGGTTATGCTATTTTCCATTACTTTTGTTTTTAGTTTTATAGAAAATGCACCGGTATTAGCCCTAAAAATCAGGAAAATATTCCCTGTTTTCGCCCCCATAGATTTGATTATCGCTTCGGCTACGCTCAGCGGACTAAGTAAGTCCGCACACTTAGAT
>CAZQBT010000102.1:0-4241 GCA_964591955.1 uncultured Brevinematales bacterium
TCTTCGGATAAATTTATTGAAAAAGTTTATGGTCTGCCCTATCTCATCGTTAAACTTGGATTGGATACTCTGCCTTAAATTCGCTTTTTGTGTTTGTGATGATATATTTTCAAGGGCTTTGTTTACGAAATTTATCGACATCAAAGATTTTCGGGTAAACAGGCTGTAAACGATAAAAGATAAGGCTATAACAATAGCGGCTACAACCAAAACAATTATCAAAACCAATATCATTTCTCCCTCAGTCTCTTTTGCAAAATCTACAACATCCGCATCTATATCATCTATATAAACGCCCGTTCCTATTATCCATCTCCAGGGCTCAAACAACTTCACATAAGACAGCTTCGGAACATCATTGATAATACCTTGAGGGGTCGGTTTGCTCCACAAATAATCGATAAAACCCTCGCCATTTTCAGCGGTAACCTCAAGCGCGGCAACAAACAGATTTTTCCCCTCGCCCATAGCGGTATAAAATTCAGGCATATCCATCACCCGTTCGTTAAGCGAAGTTTCTACCGGATGCATTATCATTTTAGGAACAGGTCTTGATGTGTCGTTAATCCAAAAATACCCGACACCTTCATCATATCTCATACTTTTAATAACATCCATAGCTCTCTTTTGAGCTTCTTCCCTACCCATTCCATCCGAATCTTTGTGGATTTGAGCAATCGAAGTAACCGCAATTTCCGCCATATCAATCAAAGCCTGTTTTTTTTCCTCAATCATACGCACACGGTAATCTGCAATAATTTTCTCATAGATTCTATCAAAAGAATAAAGCATAACGGAAGTCAATAAGAATGCCATAACCAGCAAATTGATTGCGTTTACAATAGAAAAACGGGTCGATATTTTCATTTTTCACCCCTTGAGCGCTAATTTAGATAGATTCTTGTATTAAAAAAATATATTCTATATAATTATATGCTAATTTACAAATTAAAACAAATTTAGGTTATTTTCCGTTTCAATAATTCTCGGCTATTGGCTTGTTTAAATAAAAAATTCTTTGTATAATATACTACATAGTAAAAAAGGAAACCCTATGATAGACGAAAAAATAACAAATCCCCGCGAAACAAACGAAGACTTGGATGAAAACCTCCGACCGGAGAGTTTTTCCGATTTCGTAGGGCAAAAAACGGTCAAGGAAAATATAAAAGTGTTCGTAAAAGCGGCAAAAATCCGTAAGTCTCCGCTTGACCACACCCTTCTTTACGGTCCTCCGGGGCTCGGCAAAACAACGCTCGCCAAAATTATATCCAATGAGTTGACAAGCAAAATCAAAATCACCTCCGCGCCGGCAATAGAAAAACAGGGCGACCTTATGGCAATTTTAACCACGCTTGAGGAGGGGGACATTCTTTTCATAGACGAGATACACCGTCTCAAAAAAGTCCTTGAGGAGGTGCTTTATCCCGCTATGGAAGATTTCAAAGTGGATATAGTTATAGGCGAGGGGACGGGGGCAAGGACTTTGCGTATTACCCTGCCCCATTTTACGCTTATCGGAGCGACAACCCGTATCGGCGCAATATCCTCGCCGCTACGCTCACGTTTCGGCATTATAGAACGCCTTGATTTTTATTCTCCCGATGAGCTTGAAAAAATCGTCAACCGTTCCGCCAAGATACTTAAAATTAAAATCAACCCCGAAGGCGCTTTGGAAATAGCATCCCGCTCAAGAGGAACGCCGCGTATAGCAAACCGTCTGTTAAAACGGGTAAGCGATTTTGCGCTTGTTGAAAACAAAAACTTAGTTGACCTCGAGTTTGCCGATTACGCCCTGCTAAAACTTGAGATTGATAAAAGCGGTCTGAACGTTGTTGACCGTAAGATACTGAATATAATAATTGAACATTATGAGGGGGGACCCGTGGGGTTGTCCGCTATCGGGGCTGCGCTTAACGAGGAAACCGAAACCATAGAGGATGTCAACGAGCCGTTTTTAATCCAGTCGGGATTCATTAAACGCACACCACGCGGCAGGGTAGCCTCACGGCTTGCTTATGACCATCTCGGGCACAAACACCCCGGCAAAAACGATAGTCCGTCGCTTTTCGGCTAAACACGCTGTTCTACGGCAATAACGGTTATATCGTCATTCTTTTCCGCTTCGCCTATAAAGCAAGTAACCTCTTCTATCAACATATCCACAAGACGGTTTATTGCAAAATTCTTATTAACCTCAACAAACTCTCTCATTCTCCCGTAACCAAACTCACGTTCTTTAAGGTTAAACTGCTCATAAATCCCATCGGAAAAAAGTAAAATCCGGTCATCTTTACGAAAGTCGATTTCCTTCATATCAAAAGAAGCATCTTCGGTAATGCCGATAGGACCTCCCGTTGATTGGATTTCTTTTATGCCGTGCTTGCTGAAAATTAACTGTTTTGGATGGCCTGCCGATGCGTATTTGATTTTTCCTCTTTCCAAATCAATATCCAAAACAATACAAGTAAAGAAAAAAGGAAGTTGCGAATAAGTGCTGAGGAAAATTGAGTTAAGCAATTCCAAAGCCTCGGAAGGATGGATAATGACCTTTTTCACGGATTCATATTCACTTTTCATAAGCATAGTAGCAAGCGCCGCCTGCACCCCATGCCCGGTTGCATCGGCAAGAAAAAGCCTGTAAACCCCGGATTTTACCTCGAAAATATCATACAAATCCCCGCCGACCTCATCCATAGGAAGGTATTTAACGGTAATATTAAGTCTCCCGAAACTGCCGGCTTTTTTGGGTAAAAGACTCTCCTGCAACTTGCTTGCGAGAGATAAATCCTGTCTGAGTAACATATCCTTATGTTTCAGGGTTTCATACGCCGTATTAAGTTTTTCCGTTCTCTCTTCAACCTTAGCCTCAAGATATTCAACGAAAGTATCCTGAAGCTCTTTAACGCGCTTGAGATATTCAAGTCCTTCTGCCTGTGCCTGTTCTTTTTCCAAACGCATCCTGTGGAAACTGTTTGCAAGCCCGACAGAAAGCACAACGGCGCTAAGGGCAAAACCTATTTGATTCCCGTAATTGGTTATAAACGTATGAGGCAGAACGCCGAGCGCTCTTAATGAGTGAAGCGTTACCCCGATAACCAATAACCCGTGAACTACAAGAAAAAATTTAGCGTTATCATTACCCTTTGCAGCAAGAAATATGCTCGTAAAGATGACCGCAATCGCCCATATAACGGCTGTCGAATTACCTATAACCGCCGTCACTCTATACGGAAGCGTAATAGACGAAATCATAAATATAATTGTGGGAATAAGAACGATATTCAATACTTTATGGACTACCGGAGCTTTTTCCTTTGTAAAAAGAAAGCTCTGCGTAAATTTAATACCCCAAAACATCCCTACCGCGCCGAAAAGAGGGCCTAAACCCCTGAAAAATCCTTTGAACAAAAACGGCGCAATATCCGAAAAATATTCATACACAATACCTTTGATAAAAAGCATATAAATCAAATAGCTTCCTATACCCAAAACATAATGCAAATAAGAGGGTTCTTTTATAAAGAAAGAAAAAATGAGATTATATATGACCATAATAAAGACTATCCCGAAAAATATTCCCCATATAAAGTTTTCATTATGCGCCCAGATAAAAAAAGTATCACGTCTTCTTACCGAAATCGGCAGATTCATTGTAGCCTCAGAACGAAACCGCACGTAATAGATAATTTCCTTATTAACTGCAGGGTTTAGATAAAAAACGATATTCCTGTGGCGTATCTCCTTGTGCGAGATAGGATAATCATATCCGGCGGCTTTTATATCAAATCCGTCGTTTGCGGGAATATAAAGCATTGCCTCGTCTATAAAAAAATTCTCTATATCCAAAATCCAATCCTCAACAAAAGACGAAGCGTTACTGATACTAAATCTCATCCAATATACTGAAGGCGTATAACCGAAATTGAGTTTATCCGCCTGACTTTGGTTCCAGATAACGTTGCCTTCTAAAATATCATTTATGGTAAGTTCGCCGTCTATGTCCTCAAGATATTGTATATTAGTTCCTATAACAATTTTTTCGTGATAATTTTCAAGAACTATTGTCCGAAAGGATGCGCCGAAAGACAGGTTGGGTGTAAACAATGCAAGGAGCAGTGTCGATAAAAAGACGGATTTAATCAAAAGAAATTCTCCCATATTTATTCCCCAGTTATTATAATTTTTCTTTGGACAAAGTCAAGAAAAATTTCTTAATGAATTTAATTTAAAAGCATATT
>CAZQBT010000103.1:0-4238 GCA_964591955.1 uncultured Brevinematales bacterium
ACTTGCGTTCGGGACACTCGGGGAACGGAGTCTCTTTTTAAACCAATCGGACGCCGAGTGCGGTCGCAAGACCGTGTATCGAGGCGACCGCCTCTCTATTTCTTAAAACCCTTCTTTGAATATTTCCTTAAATCAACGGCATTTTGCTTTATCAGTGCCAGCTTTTTTTTATGCGACCATTTTTGCACCTGTTTTTCTCTATTAAATGCCTCTTCTATCATTTCATAGTATTCATAGTAAACCAAACTTACAGGCAGGCGCTTTGACGTATAATTAGCGCCTTCTCCGCTGTTGTGTTCCTCTATGCGTTTTTCTAAATTCCAAGTGCTTCCTGTGTAATAAGTTTTATCGCTACATTCTAAAATATACATATACGGCATATTTATTCCTTTTTTGGAGTTTTCCGCTTATCCTGAAGCGGTCATCTCGATACGCCTCGTCCAGCACCAATTTGTAAAGCTTCATCTAAAGTAGTCTGCAAATTGGTGCTGGACTCGGCACTCGATGACCGGATGGTTTAACACACGTCTTTTTTTAAACCAATCGGACGCCTTGCCGTTCCCCTCGATACATCCCTCACTTGCGTTCGGGACACTCGGGGAACGGAGTCTCTTCTTAAACCAATCGGACGCCGAGTGCGGTCGTAAGACCGTGTATCGAGGCGACCCCTCCCCCGCCTCGTTCCCCTCGATGACCGAAGTCCCTTCTTAAACCACTCGGACGCCGAGTGCGGTCGTAAGACCGTGTATCGAGGCGACCTCTCCCCCGCCTCGTTCCCCTCGATGACCGAAGTCCCTTCTTAAACCAACCGGACGCCGAGTGGCAAGCTCTTCCGAAGGAAGGGCTTGATGTATCGAGGCGACCGCCTCACCCCTCTATTACCTCTATCTCTTTATCGTCAAGCCCGTATAATTCATAAACCAATGCGTTGATTTGATTATCCAACGCGTTTACCCTTGTTTCACAGGACTTTTTGTCTATATCCGTCCCGGCTACCGACAGCTTTTTCTGCGCCTCAAGCATCTCTTCCACAAGCTCAACCATACGGTCGTGCCTTTGTTTGTCCGACTTTTTTTCAAGGTCAAGCATCGGGATTGGGATATTTTTTATATACTGGAAAATCCACCTTAATCGTCCGCCGGAGTCTTCATCTCCTAAAACTGCCGAGTTTCTTTTATAATAGAAATATATTAGCTTTGAATTTAAAACCCCAATAAGATATTTGTCTTCGTGAGGTATAATGTAACCTGTATTTGCTATATATATTTTTTCCGTATCAAAAGTCATTCTGCTTTCTTTTGCAATATCAGGTAATACAATCTTTGGTTTCTCAAATTCTTTATAATAATCAATTGTGTCTTGAATTTCATACCACTTGTAATGACCGGGTTTTCTTCCTTTCCAATTACTGCCTTTCCAATGAATTGGTTTAGGCATTAAGCTTTCCTTGTAATTCATTAAATATTTTAAAATTGCAGGATAAATTTTGATTTCTATACCTCGTCTTGTGAAAATCAAATATTTATCCGTTTTTAAAGGTTGATAGCGTTTGATGTCCCGGCCTGCAAGAAAGGGCTTTATAATTTCCTTGCTTTTCGGGTCTTCTTTTATGAGCCTTGCTCTTGTTGCACCGTCAATAACAAAAGCCTCATTTAAACCGGTTAATATCCCTCTATAAATTTTGCCGTTGACATAATCGTATAGATGAATGTTTCCGTTTTCAATTTTTTTCAACAGGGCAAATTCATGCTTGTTTGAAAAAAACCATAGAGAATCTTGTAGCTGAGATTTATCAACAATGATTTCGGATTTATGAATTTGCTCATCAAGACTGTCAAAATCAAGTGTTTTAATTGCAGAATACGATAAGCTATGTTTTTCAATATTGGAGTTTTCCAAAATTAATATCATAGGGAAGGTTGAAGCGCCTTTAAATACAGGCAATTCTCCGAAATCAATGATTTTTCTGATTTTCTTTTGTTTAAGCCACAGGCGCAATGGTTCACCGTAATTAGAGCGCATCCATTTATTGGCAACAATAACGCCGTAAAACCCCCCTGATTTAAGCAGGGAGATACCTTTTTCGATAAAATAGACATATAAATCCGCTATTCCGTGATAAGTATTGTAATGGGTTTTAAAATAAGGTTTATTTTCGCTTAATGATTCTTGTCTGACATACGGGGGGTTTCCGATAACAATATCAAAACCGCCGGCTTTAAAAACCCTCTCAAACTCCTTCTCCCAGTCAAAGACGTTAATCCGCCGTAAGTCCTCATCGCCGAATAAACTCATCTGCTTGTCCGAGTAAAAGTCGCTTGATATAAGAGAGTTCCCGCACCTGATATTATTCGAGAGGTCGGGAAGCCATTTAAAGTCGGAATGCTTGAAAAGCTCCTCTTTGCCCTCCGTCTGTTCGCCCTCCATAAGTTTAAGCAAAAGCGACAGCTTTGTAACCTCAACCGCCTGAATATCTATATCGACGCCGTAGATATTGTTAAGCAGAATAGACTGTTTTTCGTTGATGGAAAGGCGGTATGTTTTATCATCGACCTGATAAATCCGTCCTTCCCTTAGAGCCTTGTCGCGGTTATTGTTTAAGTAATAGTCTAAATGGTATGCTATGAGTTTGTTGTATGCGCCGACAAGGAAACTCCCCGAACCGCAGGCGGGGTCTAAAATCCTTAGTTCGGTAATCTTTGCGGGGGTTTTAAACTCGTCTAATTTTACGCCGAGGGTGTTGTCGATAATATAATCGACAATATATTCGGGGGTGTAGTAAACCCCTCCCGCCTTGCGAACTTCGGGCTTCTCCTCGACAATAGCGGTATGCCCGCCCTTGACGTTTCTGAAACGGATAGTCTTGCCGAGAAATCTCTCGTAGATACTGCCCAATGTTTCTATCGGCATAACCGACAACTCGTAGGGACATTCGTAGGGGTAGAAATTATTGATAATCCCCGCAAGGACTTTATCGTCTATGATAAGCTCGCTAATCCATTTTTCGGGTTTAAAAAGCCCGCTGTTGTATTTATCATCGGCTTTCCTGAAAAGCTCATCCAAGGCGGAGTATGCCCCGTTGTGCAGGGTTTGTTTAAGCCCGCCGTATTCTTCCATATTACGGTCTTCGGCAATCCTGATAAAAATAATCCTGTCGATAATGCGCTGGACTGCTATATTAAGATGGTAAACGTCGATATCGGGGTTGCGGAGCGCAATATTTTGAGCAAGCTCCCCCCTCCATTTCTCGATAAGTTTTAAGAACTCCTCGTCAACCTCGCTGACGCCCCTGTCCTTGCTTTTTTTTTCGGCAAAGCGGTCGAAATATCCCTTTAAAATCGCTTCACGCGAAAAGGTGTTGTATATAAACTCGAAGTTTTTTTCGTATTCACGGAAATTGCAGTAGAAAACGCGGGCGATATTGGCGGTATCGTTTTTTTTCGGCTGGATACGTGTATTATATACTGCGAACTCCTCAAAGTCGGTGAGTATGGAAAATGGGAGCTTTGCGCTGTATCCGTAACGCCTGACCTGTATAGCCGGTTCGGGTGCCGTTTTGAGGTCGAAACTGGGGCGTTTCGCCTCGACAAAAAATTTCCTTGCCCCGCCGATTCTGAAACTGTAATCGGGGGCTTTTGCCTTCCCCTCGATGGATACCGTATCCTCGCGCACTACGTCCCTGTATAGCTCGGAATACCCCTGCCTGTTTCCGACATCCCACCCGAGAAGCTCAAAAAACGGGTCGATAAAGTCCACCCTGACATTCGCCTCGTTATAGTCGCCGTATTTATAACGCTCATAGTTATCGGAAAAACGTTTGACAAAATTGCGCAAATTTTCAAGACGTTGGTCGAATGTTAATTCCTGATTAAAATTCATCTATCGCTTTTCTCCTGTAAATTTATAGCTAACCAACCGGACGCCTTGTCGTTCCTCTCGATAGCGGTCATCTCGATACACCGAGCCTTTACTGCGTAAAAGCTCGGCACTCGATGACCGGATGGCTTAACACACGTCTTTTTTTAAACCAACCGGACGCCGAGTGCGGTCGCAAGACCGTGTATCGAGGCGACCCCTCCCCCGACTCGTTTCCCTCGATGACCGAAGTCCCTTCTTAAACCAACCGGACGCCGAGTGCGGTCGTAAGACAGTGTATCGAGGCGATCCCTCCCCCGACTCGTTTCCCTCGATGACCGAAGTCTCTTTTTAAACCAACCGGACGCCGAGTGTCAAGCTCT
>CAZQBT010000104.1:0-4090 GCA_964591955.1 uncultured Brevinematales bacterium
CTTTTTCTCGTTCTTGTTGATAAAATCATTTATATTCTCGCGCACCTTTTCGGGACACTCAAAATCGAATGTATTAATAACGCCTAAATCCGTAACTTGTATAAGATTATGTATTTCAAAATACCTTCGATAGGTAACCATATTAAACGCAAGAACCAAGTTAAAAAACGAGGGTTTTTTGTCCATCAGTAGTAAGTTCCGTGTTGAATAAATTATATTATCTATTCTGTCGGCAGGGCGATTGTAAGTCTTCAGCACGGATTTTATACTTGACTCAATTATATAAGGGTATTCTTTTTGATAATGACAAGCAAGAAAAAGCTTTTGTAATTTTTGAAATTTATCGAACATCTGCTCTTTATTACTTTGAAAGAGGAAGGAAGAGAGAACAATGTCCTCGCAAAGTAACTTAAATTGTTTTATTAAGTTATATTCAAGTTTATTCAGTATTATCCATCCGACTTCAAGAACGAAATTCAAATGCGACAAAATATTATTTGCATCTCTTTGCATAGATGGAATAATGGATTTGCCTACCCAGCGACTTATCAAAACACGCGGCGGAAAAAGGGACACCTCAATAATCTTTGTTTCCTTTTCAAATTTCTTTAGCTTGCGGTATTCCCGAAAAAAATAATTAATGATACCGGAGCGTAAAAACTTAGGAACAAGAAACTGTTGATTGTTTTTTGCCGCCTCTTCCGTGATTATACCTTTCCTGCGAATTAAACGAAGCAAATCTTCATCACTGATTACCGAATTTTTTTTGGTATCCGAAGAGAGGAGTTTGTTATCAATTTTTCGGATTCTTTCAATTTTTTCCTGCAAAGGCAGAGAACTATGCACAATTTTTTGAACTTGATAACTGTCTTCAGCATCCCTTGTCTTTTGGAGTAAAAGACCAAGCTCTATATAGAGATTAGCTTCCTCGCCGGTAGATAAATTTTTTTCGTTGTTTGCCATTCCAATTTCCCTCTTTTTACCCTATTAAATTGTAGTAAATAAAACTTGATTTGTCAACTTATGGCAATTCAACCTAAGCAAAGAAAAATAAGATTTTTCAGCAATATAATCTGTCTTTATATGAAAAATCAATATCCCGTTTCATTGAAATTTGCAGTAACTTACGGTATAATATTTATACCCATTTACAGGAGGGGAAATGAAACGAGCCTCATATACGGTATTAATAGACTATGCCCTGTTATTGGCAAAAAAATTCTACAACTATACATCGAAAGAACCGTTTCCTCAAGCGGACACGGAAGAGTTAAAAAAATTGCCGCCGCAGATTTTTGCGGTTACAAAGCATAAACTTCGCGAATATAAACAGGCATTACAAAATTTCGACCTTTTTTCATCAAAATTGACGTTTGAGCAAAAAAAAATGATACTTTTGCTTTTCGGTTCAAGTTTGCGCCAAAGAAACGGGGTTTTCCTGTGGCAGGTTGCAGGGTTTTTCCATAAACTGCCTGCCCGCGCTTTAAAATTTATCAGCTATTTTCTTGATGACAATAGTTTGCTTATTAAAAACGGGGTGATTGTTTTTGAAAATATTGATTTTTCACAAATGTCTATGTCGGTTGATAAAATCACCAATTTCTATAATTCGCACAGGGTATTTTTATCCCCGCTTGCTTTGACAAACCTTTTCGGGCATATTACCGGCACTGAAATGCTGGGGTTTCCCACTTTAAAACTTTCTTTCTTGTGCAAAAGCATAGATTCGTTTTTAAGCGATATTTCCATTCTGATGAAATACTTGTTTTTTATAGTGAATTTCTACAAGGTTACCTACTCTCCCGGTATTATCGGGGAGGAAAGTATTTACGAAAAGGGGGAGTTTGCCAAATCAATATCCGCCCTTAAAAGATGTGTCGTGCAGTCTCCATTGAAAATAGAATTGAAAAATTTTATCAAAACGAATAAATTTTCAAATTTAGAATTTATCTTTTTATTGTATCTGATACACAGGGTTGCCATCAATAAGGAATTTATTATAAACAATATTGAAGAGCCGTTAAATCAGCTTTCGTTTAATCCGGCGCAAACCCGCGCTCTTCTAAAATGTTTTTCACGCGAGTCGGTATTTGTCCGCGAAGGTATTATTGAGTTTAACGATATGTTTAATCCGTTTCCTTTTGAAGAGGAATTAGACGATTTGGATGATTTTGAGGATATAATCGACCGTGATGCCATAGACGATTTTGCATTTGATTTTACCACGATAGCCATATCAAAAGAGGCAATTTACAGGCTTATTTTTACCGAAGATACCCCTATCGATAAAATAAAAAGCAAAGTCGAAAAAAGGGAAGAAAGCGAGGATGATGAAAGATATAATAGTCGCTTCGATAAAAACAGGGTAACAAATCTATTTGATATAATTACTCCTCGCGTTACGCTGAAAAACGTCATACTTGATGAAGAAATCAAGCGCGACCTTCTCGGTGCGGTAGATATGGCTAAAACAATAGAAACTATGCGGGAATGGGATGTTCGCCCGACATTATCATCAAACTCCTTCAGTTCAATCAAAATACTGTTTTACGGACCATCGGGAACGGGAAAAACCATAACCGCAGAAGCTCTTTCGGGTGAAGTCGGCGCGGAAATGTTCAAGGTGGATGCATCAAACCTCGTAACCTCGTGGGTCGGTGAAAGCGCTAAAAATGTCAGGCGGGTTTTCAAGGAGTTTTTTAAGTATGCAAAAAAGGCTAACAAGCCGGTGTTTATGTTTTTCAACGAGGCAGACCAGCTTTTAAGCGCTCGCGGTGCGGTTATGCAGGCTGCGGATAAGGAATACAATCAGATGCAAAATATCCTGCTTGAAGAGCTTGAAAACTTTGACGGCGTTTTTATCGCGACAACAAATCTTGTCGATTTGCTTGATACCGCGTGGAATCGTCGTTTTAATATTAAGATAAAGTTTGATGTTCCTAAATATAAAACCCGTCTCAAACTCTGGCAAATACACATATCCCCGAAATTGCCTCTTGCAAGCGATGTTAATATTGCGAAACTCGCGGAATACGAGCTTGCCGGTGGTAATATTGCCAACGTGGTTTACAACGCGGCACGCAGGGCAGCTCTTCGCGAGAGCGCTAATCGTGTTGTATCGCAAAAAGACTTTATCGATGCGATAAAACATGAGCTGAACTCAATTGTCGGGGCTAAACGTAATATGGTGGGTTTTTCCTGATGGATATAACCGTTATCGGCGGTTTGGGATTTGAACAAACCATTTGCAACCGGCTAAACGGACATTACATACGGGTTATCGGCTCCCGTTTTAATATAGAAAAACGTTCCTTTCCCGATTTTACAAATATTGGCGTTGATTTCATACCTCAATATTTAACCATAAAAAACGTTAATTTAATAGGAAAACCGCGCCTTATAATCGAATTTTCCGAAAATCTCAAATCCAAGTTTATTATTAACGACCGGGCTGTGAAAAATCAAAAAGAGGCTGTATATGTTCTTTATTCCGAGGGATGGAAAGTCTTTTATCAATCCGCAAAGTCCGGTTGTCTCGGATGTTTTATCGCGTTTCACAAGCCGAATCCCCCTATTACTTATCCTGATTTTCCGAAAGAACAGGCAATTAATATAATATGCGAATTTCTAACCGACAATCCGAACGAAAGCATAATTGCCGACTTGGAAAACGGAAAAAAAGATGCCGTTCCCGCTTACCCTGATTGCGAATACTGCAAAAACAATACGGGAAAGTTTTATTACGGCGATATTTGCGATATTGTTTCCCTGTCCTGCGGGGAAAATTCAGTCGGAATTACTCCATCCGAAGATATTGTTTTAAACCTGCCTCACTATGCGCAAATTCTTTCAAAATTTACCGATTGCGTAAAGGAGACCCAATTCTTTTTGGAATTTAAGGTCGGCGGGCTTGAATGTATGCTTTTTCGTCAAGGTCGTTTCACGGTAAAACCTACCAAGGATGAAGCCGAAGCGCTTTTTATTTATCGAAATTATATCGGAAGCTAAGCAAAAACAGGACTTTATCCTATAAATTTTGTATGACATTAGGGAATTATCATTATTATACAAATATTTAATAATTATCTTA
>CAZQBT010000105.1:0-3756 GCA_964591955.1 uncultured Brevinematales bacterium
CAAAACCTGTATTTTATTGTGTTTTAATGAAAAATAATGTATTATTTATGAAATCAACATTTTTTTGCTTAATGGAGGTTGAAAATGGGGGGACAAATAAAAAGTCTCATAGATACCATTGTAGAAAAGCGCGCAGGCGGAGACCCATTGCTTGAAAGGACAACCAAAACCAAGCTTATGCTCAAAGGGATAAATGTTTGGAAATACTCGGCAGATTCGGAGGATGAACCTGAAGTAATCGAAAGATTGAAAGTTATTGCGAAAGAAATCGGTATTAATTTATAAGGAGCTAATCTATGGCAGTGAAAACCACATATTCTTCAAACCCTCAAATCTATCCTGCAGTAAACGAAATAAAAGAGCGTATCGGAAACATCAAATCCAAAGCAATAATCTATTTCGCCTCATCGCAGTATGAACCCAACGAACTTGCGGATACTATGCAGTCGGCTTTTCCCGAGGCGCTTACTTTCGGATGCACTACCGCGGGTGAACTTATCAGCGGGGCTATGCTTAAAAATTCGATTGTAGTTATGGCTTTTGACGGCGATTCGATTTCGGATATTAAAGCCGTAGTTATGAAAGATATAAAACGGGGCAATACCGTCAGAGAGGCTTTCCGGTGTTTTGAGTCTCATTTCGGAGAGTCTATGATGGATATGAATGTTGCCAACTATGCGGGCATTATACTTGTTGACGGGCTTTCCGGCAAAGAGGAAGAAATTATGGATACCATAGGCGACCTTACCAACGTTATGTTTGTCGGGGGTTCTGCCGGTGATGATTTAAAATTTAATTCAACTTATGTTTTTGCCAAAGGCAAGGCTTATACCAATGCCGCTTTACTTGTGCTTTTTAAACCCGCCGCTGGTTTTTCTATCCTGAAAACGCAAAGCTTTGATGTTCTCGACAGGACTTTGGTTGCAAATAAAGTAAACGAAGCCGAACGAACGGTTTTGGAGTTTAACGGCAAACCCGCGGTTGAGGCTTATGCCGGGGCTCTCGGTGTTTCGCCCGAAACCGCCGATAAATATTTTATGTCGAACCCGGTCGGGCTTATGATGGGCGATGAGCCTTATGTCAGAAGCCCCCAGCGCGTTGCGGGCGGTAAGATGGTTTTTTACTGCAACGTGCTTGAAGGTATGGAGCTTTCTCTTTTAAAGTCCGGTGATATTGTAAAGAAAACGCGTGATGACCTTACGCATGCGCTTGAGGAGCTAAACGGCGCTTCGGGGATTATCAATTTTCATTGCATACTTCGCACATTGCAACTTGAAAATGAAGACAAACCTCAGGAATATGCGGATATTTTTACCGATATTCCCACTATCGGGTTTTCCACTTACGGCGAGGAATATATCGGACATATAAATCAAACTTCTACGATGCTTTTGATTAAGTAAGCTGACGGACGGATAATACCTCAATTTTGTAAATTTATATTTTTGAATTATTCAGGGGGCGCGAATGAATACCTTGGCAATAATAGGCATAGCGTTTGTTTTGGGTTTTACCCCGGGTATTTTTTGGCTATGGTTCTTTTACAAACGCGATAAAATCGAACCGGAGCCGAAAAGTCTTGTTATAAAGGTTTATATACTCGGAATAGCCGTTGCCATACCTGTTCTTTTGGTGCAAATTCCTTTTTTGGGGTTGCCCTCCGCTATACTTGCGATAGTTTTTGCTCCAATAGTGGAAGAGTTTTTTAAGTATTTTGCCGTCAGAAAAACGGTTTACACGTTCAAGGAATTTGATGAACCGATGGACGGGATAGTCTATGCCGCGGCAATAGCTTTAGGGTTTGCCTCTATTGAGAATTTTTTTTATCTGTATGAAGCGATTGTCGGTGATAATTTGTGGGGAGTATTCTTTTTGCGTGCGCTTCTCACCGTGCCGGGACACGTTTTGTTTTCCGCTATGTGGGGATACGCATTGGGGATGACGAAATTTTCCGATGATTCTCCCGTTAAGAAAAGGAAAATTGTCAGGCGAGGGGTTATACTCTCAATGGTTTTACATTCGGTATTTAATGTTTGCGCCGTGATTTTTCCAATCGGCGCTGTCGGACTGCTTGTTGTTGTGCCGGTTTTCTGGATTATGCTGCATAAACGAATAAAAACCGCCCTGAAAATTTCGCCTCATCTTCACGTTCTTGAGAACAGTGAGGCGTTTGATATACATATACACCATAAAGAATAAAAGCGCGTTCGGATACTCAAGATTTCAACCTGTTTTATCCGAAACTTAATCAGTAAAGCCGCGTAGGGGGAATATTATGCTTTTTGAAACCGTTAAAGGCGAGGTTTTAAAAATTGTTGATGTTAACGTGTTTGATATGAAAGTTACTCATATCGGGCTCGCATCAACATCCAAATTTAAGGAAATTGAGCGGATTTACATAGCGGAAATTGAAAACCCCGAACTTGAAAATTTGGTTAAGGCACGAAAAATAAATGATATAGAAAAAAAACTTGTCGGAAAAAAAGTTCGTTGCTCGGTAATTTCACGGGATGGCTTCGGCAGGCTTACCGCTCGCGTTAAAGTTATTTAGATAAATCCTATTTTTTAGTTCATCAAAGGGAATTTTGATGCAAAAACTCAATTTTTATCTGTCGCGTGTCAAGCGGACATATCTTAAATATTTTCTACTCGGTTTTTTTCCCCTTCTCGTTTTAAATATTATTCTTATTTTCTTTATGTTATCCGATTCCGTTCGCTTTAAAAAAAATCTTCTTGAGGAAAACGAGAGAACGGTTTTAAGTTCGGCAAAAGAAAAAATTATATCAAACCTTCATTCACGGACTTTATCTCTTTCGGAGCTTAATTCGGCTGTCCGAAAAATCGACGATATGAATATCGAAAACCCGTTAAACCGCAGGATTTTCATAGCTTTTTCGCCGAGAAATCTATCATCGGGGGTTTCCCATACGGGCTTTTCCGAAGAGCTTGAGCGGATATTTTTATCCGAAACGGGGACGTTTTATTCGCGTAAAGGGCTTTTTGTTTTCGATACCCTCTCCGTAAACGAGGAAGCATTCCGTATTGTTTCGCATATACCTCAACAAAATTTAGATATATCGCTTTACGGCAAAAACCGTATCCCTCTCTGGATTAGGATTGCGCTTGGCGTAACGGCGCTCTTTTTCGGGGTTTTGGCGGTGAGTTTCGCATTGGAACGCCGTCGCGCTATGGATGAGCTTAAAACCTCCGCCGTCATTGACCCTCTGACTAATGTCTTTAATCAACCGGCGTTCTGGGAGATTTTTCAAAAACATCTGCATCAGGCACAGCGCTACAAACGTAAATTTGCGATGGTATTAATCGAGATTGCGCAGATTAAGAAAATCGAGAGGAACCTCGGCGCGGAAATTTCTCAGGCAATAATAAAACATCTAAGCGCTATGATAAAAGACAACCTCCGCAAATCGGATATTATGAGCCGATGGGAACAAAACGAGTTTATAGTCCTGCTTCCCGAAACAAACCTTGACTCGGCGGTTCGGGTATTCCAGAAAGTCAAGGGGATTATCGACAAGACCGAATTTTCTATCGGCGAGGTGGTATTAAACCTGTCCATCAATTTCGAGATTTATGTCTTTCCTAAGAAGAAAAAGTAGCGGGGAATCTTACCATTTCCGGGCTTTTCGAGCTTCTTGCAAAGCAATGGCTTGTCGAAACCGAAATGAGCGTTAATTAAAATTTTAGCGGAAAAACGGTGTAAGGTCTTTTTAATAAAACCGTATTTTTTGATTTTTA
>CAZQBT010000106.1:0-3585 GCA_964591955.1 uncultured Brevinematales bacterium
GATATAGGTATGGAGGGGTATAAGAGTATTATAAGCGACATATTAAGAGGTCCCGTTAATTACGCATGGGCTATATTCGATAAGGATATTGTCGATATAGGCAGGGAAAATTACGAGGATTTACAAAAAGGCACTGTTGAGCGGGTTGACTTATTGCGCTATCCCCGCGCAAAATATCATATCCAATGGGAAAATAAAAGCGCTAAGGTTTACGCATCGTTCTGGACAAAGTTATCCACAATTTATCTGATTTACCATCTTCAGGAAATTGACGGGAGTTGGACAATAATTCAAATCGATTCTATGTAAATAATCCGGTAACTATTCATTTTCGAAAAGCGATTTGGCAAGAGGAAAAGGTTTTAATGCGCGTTCCAATATCCCGAAAGAGTAGGCTATTATCATACCGTAGTTTGTGATTGGAATTTGTTCGCTTTCGGAAACCCCGATTCTGTAAAGAATTTCGCGACGATTAAGCATACATCCCCCGCAATGAACTATCAAAGAGAAATCTTTAATATTTTCGGGAAAACCGATACCGCTTGATTTTTCAAAATGAAGCTCCTTTCCGGTTAATTGACGAAGCCATTTTGGGATTTTTATAGTGCCTATATCATCCGATTGAACGTGATGGGTGCAGGCTTCTGCAATAAGGATTTTATCCCCGTCTTTAAGTTGTTTTATCTTTTTAATGCCGCGAAGGTATGCCTCCAAATCGCCTTTGTATTTGGCAAAAAGTATTGAAAAAGAGGTCATAAGTATATCTTCGGGAGTATCGGCGGCAACTTGTTGAAACGCTTGGGAATCGGTAATTACTATTTTTGGTTTTTGATGTAAAATTTTCAATGAATGCGCGAGTTCGCGTTCTTTAACGACTACGGCAAGGGAATCATTATCAAGAATATCGCGGATAGTCTGAACCTGCGGAAGTATGAGCCTTCCCTTGGGAGCGGCATTATCAATAGGCACAACAAGCACGGCAAGCTCTCCGGGATTCAGAATATCCCCGATAATTGTCGGCTCTCTCCAGTCCATACGCGAATTTTTTATTATGAGATGCTTTAATTCCTCAATACCCAAATTGTTTGTAGCGCTGACTAAAACGGTCGGAATACCCAATTCTTTTGTGATACTTTCATCGGAGAAAGAAACGCTATTAACAAGGTCGATTTTGTTGATTACCAAAACCAAAGGAATATCTTTTTCTTTTATAAGGGCAATTAATTCCTTTTCATAATCGAAGTTGTTTTCCGTAAAGTTGTTATATTCGGCAACAATAAGGGCAAAATCGCATTTGTTTAAAACCTGACGGGTTTTTGAAACCCGTTTTTCTCCCAATTCGCCGGTATCATCAAGTCCCGCGGTGTCAATCAATACCACAGGCCCGATAGGAAGGATTTCCATAGCTTTATAAACGGGGTCGGTGGTAGTTCCGGGCGTTTTTGAGACAAGGGCAATATCCTGAGAGGTTATAGCGTTAATCAGGCTCGATTTTCCGGCATTTCTTTTACCGAATATGCCTATATGGAGACGTTCTCCTCTATTAGCAGACACCATAATAGCTCCTTAATTAAGCGAAAGATAATATATCATATTGATATATTATCAGTAAATTCTGATATATCAACCCGATATATGCAAACTACCTCAAAAGCGGAGACTTTTCACGCTTCATTGTGCCGGTCAAAAGTATCTCCTCTATTTTAAAAGTGCCGTATTTGCGCGCCTTGAGGAAACCATCCCACGCCGCTTCAGCTAAGCGTCCCTGTTCAAGCAGATGCATAAGCCACTGATGGGTGTAGCGGGGGTCTTTTTCATCAATACCCGCTTGGATTTCGATTAGCCATTGGCGGTTATAAACCTCTTGAGAGCCGAGCGGGGGACACATCACTACCGGCAAACCAAGACCGGCGTAAAAACTTAATTCGCTTGGCTTTGTCCATAGAATATCGGTAATCCTCATAAGCGCGTTGAACTTTTCAAAATAGTCGTAAATACTATCCGAATATAGGACGTAAACCTCGCCCTCACTAAAACCGAGTTCTTTAAGTCCTGTTTCAAAATAGTCGCGGACTTCTTTACGAACGCCCGCTATAAGATTAACTTTGAGTTCACGGTTCTTGATATATGGTTTTAAACTTCCTGCAATTTGGAGACCGACTTCTTTCATAGCGCCGGCGCCTCCTACGGCATAGGTTATATTCAGAACTCTTTGTTTTAGAGGCTGCATATTCTTTTTGCCTATAAAATGCTCAACGTTCATACCATGCAGGGGCCAGAAACGGTTATTAGGGTCAAGATAATTCAGACGTTGCCCGAGGTCGTGTTTAAGTATTTCAAGGTCGGGACCTCCAAGCAGGGTTTTAGGCAACGGAAAACCCGTAAGAAATATACGCTCATCGGGAACACCGTATTGCCTAAGTCGATGCACACTGCGACCGCACGGCGCCATATACATAATTTTGCTTTTTGCAGGGTCGCTGTTTACCCAAGCCCTGTTGATTTGCGCATCGCAAACTATACAATAATTTCGACTGTGTTCATAATAATCGGCTATCATTGCCGGAACGGGGTAGGAACTTATAAACGGGAAAGGCTCTTTTTTTACCTTATCCATCAATGTTTCCCCCAAACCCCGTTTAATATAGCGGTTGATAATGGCGTTATTAAAGCATGGTTTGGACATATCGCGGAGAGGGTAAAGCGGCGGGATATTTTGTATCCTGTCAACGATACCGTAGAGAGGCTCTCCGATTATCGGAACTTTCTTAATTTTGGATAAAAACTCATAAGTGTGAGTTAGTTTAGTCCAAAGCTTAATTTCCTGCTGAGAAGAAACCGATGGCGTTCCTATTAACAGAATATCCTCGTGTGCGATTTCTCTAAGGGGGTAGGTTGCCCGCTGATGACCTAATCCCATATTGATACTTACCACCCACGCCTGCAATTTTTGAGAGTTGTCGTTCTTGCTGGAATCGCCCATTTTCGCCTCCATTTGTTTGATTGCAATATTTTACATTATTTATCGGAATAATACAAAACTTTTAAATCAATTACTCCAATCCGTATTGAATTTCCTCCATATCAAATTGTCCCTCACATATTCAAGGTTATACTTTAAAAGCCCATATGCTTCAGTAAGGATTAATCTGTCTCTATCACGGTAAGGCTCAATATCATTGAGAAATTCATTTATTGCTCTTTTAGTTTCACGCCTCTTGTTATCGTTATAAAGATTGCGAATATCATTTAAACTGTCTATTATCCACTGTTTTGTATCCGCCTCCTCAATCCATCCTTCTTCATAGCTTTGTTCGGTATAATCAAGCAATCGGTCTATCATCGCATTGAACTTACGAGGGTTATCCCATGCCTTCAGCAACGGCCATCTTTTATTGTAGGAAGGTTTCATCGTGCCGGCATCAATACCTTCAAGTTCAGGAATATCTTCCCACGGAAACTTGACAGGACCCACGGCTTTACCGGAAACAGAATTTACAAATACACTTTGATCCATTGAGGGGGCATTGGCGTTGGGAACACTTCCGTCTCCTCCAGCATACCATTTCACAATTCCGGGAATTC
>CAZQBT010000107.1:0-3578 GCA_964591955.1 uncultured Brevinematales bacterium
CTGAATTTCGTAAAAAAATTTGATTTAAAGACACAATTAAGTTGACACTACCTAAGTTTTGTTTTGTTATTAGGGAGGACGCTATGGCTAAGATTGCAAATAGTATTACCGATTTGGTAGGCAATACCCCTTTGGTTCGTTTAAATAATATTACCAAAGGGGTAAACGCGGAAGTTCTTGTTAAACTTGAATACTTTAACCCTCTTTCCAGTGTAAAAGACAGGATAGGTTTGTCTATGATAGAAGCGGGGGAAAAGAGCGGAATTTTAAATCCGGGTGCTACTATTATTGAGGCGACGAGCGGCAATACCGGTATTGGACTTGCTTTTGTCAGCGCCGCTAAGGGATATAAACTTATACTTACTATGCCTGAAAGTATGACTCTCGAAAGGAGGAAGTTGCTGAAAGCGTTGGGCGCCGAGTTGGTTCTAACGCCGGCAGAAAAGGGTATGAAAGGCGCTATTGAGAAAGCAGAAGAGTTGGTAAACTCCATACCTGATGCGTTTATGGCGAGACAGTTCCAAAACCCCGCCAATCCCGAAATCCATCGTAAGACCACCGCTTTGGAAATTTGGAATGATACGGACGGTAAAGTCGATATTATAGTTGTGGGGGTCGGAACGGGGGGAACTATTACCGGGGTTGCCGAGGTTTTAAAGGTTCGTAAACCGGGTTTGAAAACTATCGCGGTTGAGCCCGATGAATCTGCGGTTCTTTCGGGAAAGTCACCGGGTCCTCATAAGATTCAAGGTATAGGAGCGGGTTTTGTCCCCGCTGTTCTCAATACCGGAATTATTGATGAGGTCATTACGGTTTCCGATACGGATGCCGGGGTTATATCAAGGCTTCTTGCCACCAAAGAAGGTATATTTTGCGGTATTTCATCCGGCGCTAATGTTTGGGCGGCTTTAGAGGTTGCAAAGCGTCCTGAAAGCAAAGGTAAAACCATTGTTACATTTGCACCGGATACGGGTGAACGTTATTTGAGCTCTTGGCTCTTTGATGAATAGGAGGAGATAAAATATGGAAAATTTGAAGTTTGAAACACTTGCCCTTCATGCCGGGCAGACGGTTGATTCTGATACCCTTTCAAGAGGGGTACCGGTGTATCGCACAAGTTCGTATGTGTTTAAAAGCGCGGAACACGCATCCAACCTTTTTGCATTAAAGGAACTCGGTAATATTTACACAAGGCTTATGAATCCTACTACCGATGTGCTTGAAAAGCGGATTGCTGCATTGGAAGGCGGCGCGGCAGGACTTGCTCTCGCTTCGGGAACATCCGCTATTTACTATACAGTTATTAATATATGTTCGCAGGGTGATGAGATTGTTTCGGCAAATAATCTTTACGGCGGAACTTATACTATGTTCTCCAGTATTCTTCCGCAGTTTGGGATTAAGACCAATTTTGTTGACCCGAAAAATCCGTCCAACTTTGAAAAGGCGATTAACGGCAAAACAAGGCTCTTGTTTATTGAGACTATCGGTAATCCTGCGCTTGACGTTACCGATATAGAGGCGGTGGCGAAAATTGCTAAAAAGCATAATTTACCGTTAGTTGTGGATTCCACGTTTACGACACCGTATCTTCTTCGTCCGCTTGAGTATGGTGCGGATATAGTAGTCCATTCGCTAACCAAATGGATTGGCGGACACGGCACGGGTATCGGCGGAGTTGTAGTGGATTCGGGAAAATTCGACTGGACAGACCCTAAGTTTGAGCTTTACAATAAACCCGATGACGGTTACCATAACCTTCGTTTTGCGCATGATTTAGGACATCTAAACCCGCTTGCGTTTATTCTGAGAATGAGGCTTGTTCCGCTTCGTAATCTTGGCGCTTGTATTTCGCCGGACAATTCTTGGATATTCCTGCAGGGTTTGGAGACGTTGGCTTTGCGTATGGAGAGACATTCATCAAACGCCCTTGCGGTTGCCGAGTTTTTGCTTGACCATCCGAAAGTCGAGTGGGTAAAATATCCGGGATTGAAAAACTCCGAAACTTATGAAATTGCTAAGAAATATTTGAAAAAAGGCTTCGGCGGAATGGTGGTTTTCGGGATTAAAGGAGCGAAGACCGACGGCGCTAAATTTATTGAGAATCTTAAATTGTTTTCTCATCTTGCCAATGTAGGCGATGCAAAATCGTTAGCAATACATCCCGCTTCCACTACACATTCGCAACTTACAAAAGAACAGCTTGAAGATGGAGGGATAAGCGAAACTCTCGTGAGGCTTTCTATCGGGATAGAAAATAAAGACGACATAATCGCCGATTTGAAACAATCCTTTGATAATGTATAAAACCGAGGCAATCGCGAAAGCGGTTGCCTTTTTTTATTTAGGCAGGCTTTTCAGAAAGTCAATAATGTCGCGACGCCCGATAACCTTTGCGGTATCAAACGGCGTTGCGCCTATATTATTTGCATCGTATGGATTTGCCCCGATTGAGGTCAGATATTTAACTATATCGGTGAAACCCTTTAGGATGGCGAGATGCAGAGGGGTAAAACCGTTGTCATCTTTGGTATCCACAATAGCGCCGGCTCCCGCGAGCGCCCGAACCGCCTGTAAGTTTCCCCTGAGGCAGGCAGCGTGAAGCGGAGTTGCAAGGTTTTCCGCTTTTGCATTAACATTAGCCCCGGCTCTGATAAGAAGCAATACAACATTGGTATGCCCGTTTGCACAGGCTAAATGAAGCGCTGTAAGTCCCTGTTCATTTGCCTGATTGACATTTGCTCCGTTTTTTATGAGATGCGCTACTTCCTGTAAGTCGCCTATGCTTGAGGCATTATTTAAAGGTAAGTCTTCGTTTTTCATTATTCCCCCGGAAATATTTTTAAATTTATCGTATAAACATATTAAAGCGGATTTTGATAAAGGTCAATTTTTCGGTTAATCAAGTGCTTTAAGTGTATAATTCTTATGATGTTACTTGTTATAGTCCGATACTGCCGTTTTGATTTTTTCTGTGAAAATTTCGTAGTTGTTTGTAATCCATACAAAGGTTTCGGGTTTTAATTCAAGAACGTATTTTATATTATTGTTTGATGAAATTATGGGCTTTGTAGATAACGGGGACGGTGTGTATATTTCAAGCGGGGTAAAATCGCTATCAAGATAAATCATAACGAGTTCCAGATGCGTGTTTTTCATCCAATAGGAGACTTGTCTTTCCGAATCGTGGATAAAAAGCATCCCGTGAATATTTCCCCATTTTTGCCTGTTCATCAAGCCCTGCGCCCGTTTGGATGGGGTATCTGCAACTTCGATGTTTATCAAAGAGGATAAAAAGACCAGTGAAATAATAATGTTTTTCATACAATAATATTTCGGAAAACAATCGTCAAAATTGAAACAATCTATAATCCGGTTGCCGTATTGGTTCTAAAAAATCAAGAAAAATTTAAGCTGTTTTTTTCCGTTATTTGGGTGTTATTTTTATATTCAATTGGGGGGATATTATGGAGTCACATAGTAAGCCCTTGTTTTGGACGACACGACAACATCCAAAAAATAAAAAAAACGATTTTTTACTTGACTTTTTATTTTTTTTGTGATATTATAATAAAATT
>CAZQBT010000108.1:0-3543 GCA_964591955.1 uncultured Brevinematales bacterium
GGTAAAAGTTGAAGGCGATTCTATCAATAAACTTATATGGGGTGAAAATTTAAAGGTATTAAAAACCTTAATTGATGATTTTGATTTAAAGGGAAAAATTGATTTGGTTTATATAGACCCCCCGTTTTCTACAAATAATATTTTTAAGTTAGGCGATGACAGGGCAAACACAATAAGCTCAAGAGAAACCGATAAAATTGCATATAAAGATAATCTCAGGGGAGAAAAGTTTTTTGAGTTTTTAAGGGAAAGATTAATTTTTTTAAGGGAAGTTATGTCGAAAAAAGCATCGATATATCTCCATATAGATTATAAAATCGGGCATTACATAAAATTAATTATGGATGAAGTTTTCGGTATAAATAATTTCCGCAGTGATATTTCCAGAATTAAATGCAATCCTAAAAACTTTGAAAGAAAAAACTATGGTAATATAAAAGATATGATATTGTTTTATACAAAGACGGATGATTATATCTGGAATGAACCCAGAGAGGCGTTTACGGAAGAGAACATAAAAAAACTTTTTAATAAAACGGATAAAGACGGCAGAAGATATACTACTATTCCTCTGCATGCCCCCGGAGAAACCAAAAACGGTATTACCGGACGGGAATGGCGTGGAATAAAACCTCCGGCAGGTCGTCATTGGAGATGTTCTCCCGAAAAACTTGAATGCCTTGACCAAGATGGGTTGATTGAATGGTCGGCAAATGGAGTTCCCCGAAAGAAAATTTATGCTGATGAACAAAATGGAAAAAGAATTCAGGATATTTGGGAATTCAAAGACCCTCAGTATCCAACTTATCCCACTGAAAAAAATATTGATTTGTTGAAACTTATTATATCTACTTCTTCCAATTATAATAGTATTGTTTTGGATTGTTTTTGCGGTTCCGGCACTACTTTAGTAGCTTGTAGTCAGATGGGGAGGAATTGGATTGGTATTGATGAATCCGAACAGGCAATTAATGTTACACGTAAAAGACTGTTATCTATATCCGATGATTTATTTTCAGATTCGGATTTTGAATTTTATATTGACGAAATGTTTATCAATAAGGAAAATTTTCATCTTGTATAAACATTGTAGTAAATTACCTTATACCCTCTCCCTTGACATACGCCCCGTT
Source organism: uncultured Brevinematales bacterium (assembly GCA_964591955.1). Lineage (GTDB taxonomy): Bacteria > Spirochaetota > Brevinematia > Brevinematales > CAZQBT01 > CAZQBT01. The sequence continues at coordinate 1,134 of CAZQBT010000108.1, forward strand.
TTATTCTACTATTTTAACCGCTAATTGTTTTAAAGGAGTTTTTATGTCCAAAGCTGTTGTGATGATTTCCGGCGGGTTGGATTCCATACTTGCAGTGATGCTTTTAAAAAAGCAGGGTATTGACGTAGTTGCTCTTAATTTTGATATGGGGTTTGGTCAAAGAGCGCATCGAAAAAAAGTCCCTTCTTCAAAAAAGCATATAAGCGGTATTGATATTTTGCGCGATAAAGATATCAAGGTTGTAACTCTTGATGTGGCTAAGGACTTTTTTGATAAGGTCGTTATTAACCCTAAGTATGGATACGGCAAGGGGGCAAATCCCTGTATTGATTGCAAGATTTATATGCAAAAACGGGCTTGGGAATATGCTCAATCTGTCGGGGCGGATTTTATTGCTACGGGTGAGGTGTTGGCGCAACGTCCTATGAGCCAGATGTATTCCCGGTTGATGGAGATTGAGCGCGCCGCGGGTTTGACGCATCAGGTTGTCCGTCCTCTATGCGCAAGACTTCTCCCGCCGAGTATTCCCGAACAGGAGGGGTTGGTTGACCGCAACGGGCTTTATGACTTCAGCGGAAGAAGCAGAACCCGTCAGTTTGAACTTGCGCGAAAATTTAATATAGATAATTACGAAACCCCGGCGGGCGGATGTTTTCTTGCCGAACCCGCTTTTTCCCGTCGCTTTTTCGATTTAATGGAGCATACCGATACCGTCAATGCCGATTTCTACGAGTTCCAACTTTTAAAGGTCGGCGTGCATTTCAGGTTTTCCGATACGGTCAAGTTGATTAAGGGAAGGAATTACTATGAAAACCGTCTTCTTGTAGAAACGTTTCCTTTGATTGAAAAAGAGGCGACGGGTATCAACGGCGAGGAGGTTCCCGGTCCTTTTGCGGTTTTAACCGGCAAGGGATGGGAAAATTTTTTAGATATCGCCTGCAGGGTTGTCGCCCGGTATTGCGATAAAAAGCAGGGCATATCCCTGCCTGTCGTGGATAAAGACTTAAAAATTATCGACACTAAAATTGTCGATGCTATCGGCACGGAGGAAGCCTCAAAATACCGTTTGAATTAGGAGACTTTGTTGGACAATAATAAACTTGAAGCAATAGAAAGGTTTATTGAAAAATACGGGAGCAATGAGAAGTCCTGCACTATTTGCCCGCGGGGATGCGGTGTTGACAGGAACACGGAGCTTGGAGAATGCCGCGAACCGTTTAACCCTCGCGTATCAAGCGCAAACCTGCATAACGGTGAGGAGCCGCCTGTCTCCGGTATTCACGGGAGCGGGACTATATTTCTTACGGGTTGCAATCTTCATTGCGTATTCTGCCAGAACTATCCTATCAGCCAGCTTCACGATGCCAACCGTCAATGCGATATAGAAACCTTTGCCGATATGATGGTAAGACTTCAGAAACGTCGCGCACATAATATAAATTTTGTTACACCATCGCACTACGTTTACCAGATAGTTTTAGGACTTCGCGAGGCTATAAAACGCGGGTTTGATATACCTGTCGTATATAACACAAGCGGGTATGACAGGGCTGAGATTATATCCGACCTTGCGGGTATTGTCGATGTGTTTCTGCCGGATGCGAAGTATGCCGACAATTCTGTTGCGCTGAGGTATTCAGATGCGCCGAACTATGTCGAAATTAACCGCGCTATGCTACTGCGTATTTATGATAAATTCGGAAGCGATATAGAGTTCGGGGAGTGGGGTATTGCAAAACGCGGTATGATTATACGCCATCTCGTCATACCCGGCGAGGTTGAAAACTCGAAGGCGGTTTTAAAATGGATTGCGGAAAACCTCTCGCCGAAAGTCTATCTTTCGCTGATGTCGCAGTATTTTCCCGCGTATCGGGCAAGCAGCGAACCGAAGTTCGATAATATTAACCGCAGGTTGTCCCATCGCGAATATGAGGATGTTGTTGATTTCGCCGAGGGGCTGGGTTTTGAAAACGGATGGTTTCAGGAGGGGTAAGCGGTTAAAGGTTCGGTCATCTCGATACTCCAAGCCCTTCCTTCGGAAGAGGCTCGGAACTCGATGACCGGGTGGTTTAAGAAAAGACTTTTAGATAATAATTCGGTTATCGAGTGCCGGGCGGTCATCTCGATACTCCAAGCCCTTCCTTCGGAAGAGGCTCGGAACTCGATGACCGGGTGGTTTGAGAAAAGTCTCTTAGATAACAATTCGGTTATCGAGTTTTTCGCGAAGCGAAAAGTATCGAGATAACCAACCAAAATAAAGGAGAGAAAAAACAATGATTAGACATATCACCAAAGCGATTGTTTTATTAACCATAGCCGCAGGGCTTGCGGGCTGTGCCAAAAGCGAGACTGTTAAGCCTGCCGATAAAACCCGCAGTTTTGACGGCGAACTTATCACGCCGAGAATGAA
>CAZQBT010000109.1:0-3519 GCA_964591955.1 uncultured Brevinematales bacterium
TTAAACGAAACCTGTGACATTTCTATTTTCTTGACACAAAAGCAATTCGGAGAATTGACAAAAGACTGAATTTGCTTTAAAATATTAGGCTTGGTTTTAATTAAATTTTTGGGAGTTCTTATATGAAAATTGTTTTGGCATATTCCGGCGGATTGGATACCTCCGTTATATTGGCTTGGCTTAAAGAGAAATATAACGCCGAGGTAATCGCTTATGTAGCAAATCTCGGTCAGATAGAGGACTGGGATGCGATACGTAAAAAGGCGCTTAATACCGGCGCAAGCAAAGTCTATGTTGAGGACTTGCGCGATGAGTTTGTAAAGGATGCGATATTTCCCGCTATCCGCGCCAATGCCGTGTATGAATATAAATATCTTTTAGGCACTTCGCTTGCCCGCCCTATTATTGCGAAACGCCAGGTTGAGATTGCACTAAAAGAAGGGGCGGATGCGGTTTCTCACGGGGCTACGGGGAAAGGCAATGACCAAGTCAGGTTTGAACTTACATACCGCGCTCTTGCCCCCCAGCTTGAGATTATTGCGCCTTGGAAAACCGATGATTTCTTCCATTCCCGTGAGGAGCTTGTCGCTTTTGCTAAAGAGAAAAATATTCCCGTTCCGGTAACAAAAGAAAAGCCTTACAGCACCGACCCCAATATTATGCATATTTCCTACGAGGGCGGGATTCTTGAAGACCCCGCAAATGAGTATGATAAATCTATGTTTGAGATGTGCGCTGACCCTGTCGATGCTCCCGACAAGGTTGAGTATGTCAATATCGAGTTTGAAAAGGGCTTGCCTGTCGCAATAAACGGGAAACGTCTTGCTCCGTTACAGCTCCTTGAAACGGCTAATGAGATTGCAGGCAGGAACGGTATCGGTATTACCGATATTGTCGAAAACAGGCTTGTCGGGATTAAATCGCGAGGGGTTTATGAGGCTCCCGGCGGAACTTTGCTTATTGAGGCGCACAAGGCTTTGGAGACTATCACTCAGGAAAAAGAGACGCTTCATTACAAGCAGATTCTTGAGCTTAAATATGCCGAGATGGTGTATAACGGGCAATGGTTCTGTCCGCTTAAAGATGCGCTTGATGCCTTTTTCGATAAAACTCAGGAGTATGTAAGCGGTAAGGTTAAGATGAAACTCTACAAGGGCAACTGTATTACCGCGTCAAGGGAGTCCGCCAACTCGCTTTACGATATTAACCTTGCTACTTTCGAGAAAGGCGCGGACTATGACCATAAAGACGCCCGCGGGTTTATAAAGTTGTTCGGGCTTCCTATGGAGGTTTTTGCCCGAAGGCACAGGAAATCTTAACCGCCTATCAGCTTCAGAAATTCATCAGGCGTCATAATTTTTACGCCAAGCGACTTAGCTTTGTCTAATTTTGAACCGGCGTTTTCCCCTGCAACCAATATATCGGTTTTTGATGATATGCTGTCCGATGCCGTAGCGCCTAATTTATGGACTAATTCTTTAAACTCATCGCGGGTAAACCCCTCGGCTTTTCCCGTAAATACTATTTTCATACCTGCAACAGGCGATTTGGACAAATCTATCGTTTCGGGATAGATAATTTCAACCCCGTTTTCCAAAAGACGGTTAATCAACTTCAGATTTTTTTCGTTACTGAAATAAGTCTCAATAGATTTTGCCACCACCTCGCCGATACCGTCAATAGCGACAAGCTCCTCGCTTGTAGCGTTTATGAGTTTATCAAGCTGGATAAACCGTGAGGCAAGAATACGCGCGGTCTGCGCTCCGACAAATTTTATTCCGATTGCGTTTATAAAGCGATGGTATTCCACTTTGCGGGATTTTTCTATGGAGGCAAGCAGGTTATCCGCGCTTTTTTCGCCGAAACGTTCAAGCGCAAGGATTTCATCCCTTTTATGCTTTAGCGCGAAAATATCTGCAAAGTCCTTGATTATCCCGAGTTCAAGGAAACGCGCGATAATCTCCTCGCCCAAACCCTCTATATCGAAAGCCTCTCTTGATACGAAATGGATTAGCTCCTCGCGTTTAAGAGCCGGGCATTCGGGATTAACGCATCGGTAAGCAACCTCGCCCTCGATTTTTTCGGCTTTATTTCCGCATACGGGACACTCTTTCGGGGGTGTAATCGGGACTGCATCCGCGGGGCGTTTTTCCTTGACGTATCCTACTATCTTGGGTATAACCTCGCCCGAACGTTCCACTATAACGGTGTCGCCTTTCATAATGCCGAGACGGTTAATCTCATCAAAGTTGTGGAGTGTTGCGCGGGAAATGCGCGCACCCGACAGCAAAACCGTATCAAATACCGCGGTCGGGGTGATAGTTCCCTGTCTTCCGACACTGTATTCAACCTCGCAAAGTATCGTTGTTGCACGGGCGGGCTTGAATTTCCAAGCGACAGCCCATTTCGGAGTTTTAGCATCCGTGCCGAGTTCCTCCTGTATATCAAGATTGTCAACCTTGATAACTATTCCGTCAATTTCATAAGGCAGATTTTCGCGCCCGTTTTCCCATTGATGATGGTATTCGCGGATTTGGTCTATTGACGATAAGACTTGTCTGTTCGGACTGACGGGAAAACCCAGACTTTCCAAGAAATCAAGACGCGCGCTTTGGGTTTTGAGGCTTAATTCATCTTCGTTTCGGAGTTTAAACGAATACGCTAAAAATCGGAGTTTCCGTCTTGCGGTAAGACGGGGGTCAAGCTGACGGAGACTGCCCGCTGCGGCGTTACGCGGATTTGCAAACGCGGGCAATCCTTCAACCTCGCGTTCCTCATTCAGCGCAAGGAAATCCCGTTTAAACATCAAAGCCTCCCCGTAAACGGCAAGCCAATCCGGCGCGGTATCGGTGAGTTTAATCGGGATACTTCTGATTGTTTTAACGTTAGCCGTGATAAGTTCCCCTTTTTCGCCGTCTCCCCGCGTGGAAGCGTAGGTTAGGAAACCGTTTTCGTAAATTAATTCAAGGGCAAGTCCGTCGAATTTATGTTCGCACAGAAACTCTATTTTGTTATCCCCGGCAAAAAGACTTTCCGTGTCGCCGACAGGTGTTTTGCCTGTCTCGCGTAGAACGCGGTTATAGAAATCGGTAAACTCCCCCTCGTTCATAGCATTGCCGAGACTAAACATCCTGAATGGATGAGTAAACGGTTCAAAGTTCTTGAGGGGTTCTGCGCCGACACGTTGGGTAGGGGAGTCGGGAGTTATAAGTTCGGGGTATTGCTTTTCGATATTTTCCAATTCCTTTAAAAGCAGGTCGTAGTCGTAATCGGAAATTTCGGGGGAATCTTCGACATAATACTTGCGGTTGTGATAATTGATTTGTTCGCGAAGCTCACTAATGCGGTTTTTTGCCGATATTTTGTCCATAGGATACTCCGTTAAGTTTGAGTATATTTTAAAGGAAAAAACGTGATATTTAAAATTTTTGAGGGCTTGGGTTTTGGAAAATTTTTTTAGAGCGAACTGTTGTATTAAATTTAAAATGTCACAGTTTATGCAAATAGAAATGTCACACC
>CAZQBT010000110.1:0-3507 GCA_964591955.1 uncultured Brevinematales bacterium
TTATTGCAGGGAGTTAAAGAATTATTCCCTGCCGTCATCCTTTTTGCGGATTTTTTCCATCCAGTCTTTCAGACGTTTTTCAAAGCCGAGTTCGCCTGCTTCGTAGAATTTTATATCGCTCTCAAGATATTTGCAACCGGTAAAATGGTTAGGGTAGTCGTGAGGGTATTTATATCCTACACCGCGCCCCATCTTTTTTTCCTCGTCAAAGGTAGCATTTTTCAGATAAGGGGGGACGGGAAGGATATTGCCTTCCCTGATAAATTTCTGCGCCCCGTTTATAGCTAAATATGCCGAATTGCTTTTAGGAACGCCCGCAAGTAAAACGGTAGTCTCTGCGAGAACAAGTCTTGCTTCGGGCATACCGATTTTCTCGACAGCCGTATAACAGGCAACCGCCACGGGCAAAGCCTCCGGGTAAGCAATACCTATATCCTCGCTCGCAAGTATAATCAACCGTCTTGCAATAAAAAGCGGGTCCTCGCCGCTCTCAAGCATAAGCGCAAGATAATAAACAGCCGCGTCAATATCGCTGCCCCGCACCGATTTTATAAACGCCGATATAACATCGTAATGCCCCTCCTCGCTTGAATACAGCGTATCGGGTTTTTGAAGTATCGCCGATAAATCATCCTTTGTGATATTAACATACTCCCCCATCCCCTTGGACAACACCGCCATCTCAAGCGTATTCAACAACATCCTCGGGTCGGCGGAAATATCCAACAGGTAATCGCGCGCATTATCGGCAAACCGTATATCCAATTTTTCAAGGATTTTATCGTTTTCAATCGCATAGTCAAGTATAATATCAAAATCCTCTCTCGACAGAGACTTAAACTCATATACAAAAACACGGGAACGCAAAGCGGGTTGCATAACGAAATACGGGTTTTCAGTGGTTGCCCCGATTATGATAATATCCCCCTCTTCAAGCGCGCTCAGGAACGCATCCTGTTTGGGTTTGATAAGCCTGTGAATCTCATCAATAAAGACAATCGTTTTTTCCCCCGCAAGACTGCGGTTTTGCCCCTGTGCAATAATAGACTTTATCTCGTCATTGTTTAAAGTCAGGGCGTTTGTTCGTATATACCTGTATTCAAGCTCAGATGCGATAATCTGTGCGAGACTTGTTTTACCTGTCGCGGGGGGACCGTAAAATATCATTGAATGGATAATGCCGTTTTCAAGCATAGTCCTGATGGGTTTACCGGTATCGGTAAGATGAGACTGACCTCTGAATTCAGACAGCGTTTTAGGCATCATTCGTTTCGACAGCGGAATATTCTTGCTCCCGAATAATTCCATCAACTTATTTCCGTATCAAAAATTTGCTTTTTATACTCAAAATCCCTGCTTTTCTCAAACGCGGTTATATCAAAAACAGACGGTGCGATTTTATACAGTTCCTTCCATATAAGAACAGCCATTCCGCAAATTTCCCATTGCGCGTGCTTACTAACCCTCAAGTCAAGCACCGCAAGCCACTCGCGGAAATTGGCGGTCATAGTGATAGTCGAATGGACTGCATTGGGTAGAAGAAACCTTGCGTCCTCCTTTTTAGCGCCGAGTTCGCGAAGTTTTTGATAGCTCTGCTTTATACTTTCGACCGCCCTTTCAAACTCGATTTTGGCATCGGGGTTACACTCAATCTCCGGCGGGATAGTGTATTCAAAATCGGTTTCGCTGACGTATCGCTGGGAACGCTGGGAATAACTTGCAAGCCTGTGACGGACAAGCTGATGGGTCAACGCGCGCGAAACCCCCTCTATATAAAAACTTGCGCTTGCATGTTCAAACACCGACAGATGCCCGCTTTTAAGCAAGCCCGCAAGGAATTTACCCGTGTCGGTCTTGGATACCTTATCGTTGCTGTCATAACATATCCTCGCGCAGTATTCTATATGCTTTTCGGGGTTAGGGGTATATGAAATGAGTTTTACCTGCATAGTCAACCTCGCTATCAAAAGTGTAATATTATAAACCCAAACGGAAAAATAATCAAAAACGGGTTTAAAGCTCAGGAAATTAGCATCGTTAGGCTTATATGTTGACAAATTAAGGGTTAGTGTTTATCCTAATTGATAGGTAGTGCTATTTCTTCCTATGTATTAATTAAGATGGCGGAAGAAATAGCAAGTGGCAGAATGACTCATAAAATATTTAAAGATAAAATATCTTGCTTGGATGAAGTCAAGTTAGATTAATTTCCACTATTCAATGCGTGTCGCATAGAATATCATCATCACTGTATTTTCCCGTCTCCGGCTGGAGCGTTATCTGCGTAATCCCGTGCTTTTCGACAAGAGTTTTGCGGATTTTCTCAAGTATCTCCTCCACCTCGCAAAGACGGAGGTTTTTATCAAGGACTATATGCGCAAAGAGGTAGATATCTTTCGATGACGGGGTTATGTAACGGACGCTGTGGATATTTTTGACCTCCCCGAAACTCCTGATAGCGGCTACAATCAGTTCTATATCGTGTTCGTGCCTGTCCATCAGGCTAAAGAAAGTCGATTTGAGGATAGAAAACGCGCGGAAGATTATCAGCCCCGCAAAGATTATCGACAGTATCGGGTCGATGTAATTAAAGCCTAATAGATGGATAACCAAGCCCCCGATTACCACCGAAAACGATATTGCCGCATCGGAAACCAAATGGAGTATCGCGGTTTTGATATTCAAATCCTCGTTGTGATGGTGTTCCTTGCCGTGGTCGTGTTTATGGGAATGCCCTACGCCCGCGCCTCGAAGTATAAACACCGAAACCGCATTGGCAAGCAATGCCACCCCCGCAACACTCATCATAATAACCCCCGAAACGTCTTCGGGATGGATAAACTTCATAACGGACTCGTAGATAATATAAAACATCGCTCCGACAAGGAAAATCGAGTTAATAAACCCCGCCATCATCTCCGCGCGGACATACCCGAAAGTCATCTGCGGCGTGGCTTTTTTTTCACTATACACTATTGCGATTAAAGCTATAACCATAGCGATAACGTCACTGAGATTATGCATAGCATCGGCAATAAGCCCCACCGACCCCGCTTTCAAACCGAAAATCACCTCACTAACGACTATCACAAGGTTTAAGACAATGACAGCGATAATCCGTCCCTTTTTCATCTTAGCTCCGCGAAAATTTAAGACAATAATATACTACTAATGTATGAAAATGTCAAAACTCCTCGCGTTTGCAAGAAAAAGAGCAAATGTTATTCCCGCGAATTTAAGGCAAATCTCGCCGGCGCAGTCATCCCTGACTTTGCATGCGGTCATCCCGATAACGGTTGGTTATCTCGATACACCCCTCACCAATTTACCGGCTATATAAATTGGTGAGGGGAACTCGGCAACCGGTTTGTTATCTCGATACTTTTCGCTTCGCGAAAAACTCGATAACCGAATTGTTATCTAAGAGACTTTTCTCAAACCATCCGGTCATTGAGTGCGCCGACAGGCGAGTATCGAGATGACCGCTTCCGTAACCGCGCTCACTTC
>CAZQBT010000111.1:0-3418 GCA_964591955.1 uncultured Brevinematales bacterium
AAAATCGCTTGGAGTTGAAAATATCTATCTGTTTTTTGCTAGGCATATTATTTTAGTAGAGGGTGAAACTGAGGAAAGATTTATTCAATCATATTATCTAAAAAAGAAAGGGCGGACTATTAATTCAAATCTTGTAAAAATAATAAACATTGAGGGGTGTAGAAATATACAAGGTTTTTCTAAAGCCGTATCGGAATTACACTCGCTTGAAAATATTTATATTGTTTATGACAATGATTCTGCGGATATAGCAAATGAGGTTATTGAAAATTTTCAAATTCCTTTAGATAAGGTTTTTATTATCGGAGCAAAGGAATTTGAAGATGGTTTTTCTGATGAAACTTTATATGGTGCATGGGAGTGCTATTTAATGGGTAATAATAAGAACATTCCTACAAATTGGAGTGTTGAAAAAATCTGTAAATTAAGAAATGATTGCCAATCTAACGGGAGTTTAAAGTTTTCAAAAAAACTTCGTAGCTTAAACGAAGGGTCAGGAGAAAAAATGACTAAACCTATTTTTGGAGAGGCGCTTGGCGAATTTTGTAAAGAGAGTGACCTTCCGGATGGATTAAAAGACTTATTTTCTTTTATAGACACATAAATTTTCTAAAATGTAGGAAAGCTATTGTAAAAACCCGTGTTTTATAATATCCTTCTTTTAAAACCTCTTTTGCACTTGACTATGCGCATAAATTGACTTTGACGCATCATTGAAAAATTTTAAATTCCGAAACCTTGATTTTCTTTCAATATTTTTCATTTTCCTACTTTTTAAGTTGACTTTTCTTTCATTGCTTAATAGTATTAACATAACTAAGATTAGCCGGAGGATTGCGATGAGTTATAATGTATCAATTGAAGAATTGGATGGAATGAAGTTTTACGATTATTTTATGGCAGGAGCCAGTAAAATTATCGAAAACCAGTCGGATTTGAATAAAATTAACGTGTTTCCCGTGCCTGATTCGGATACGGGGACAAATATTGCGCTTACTATGAAATATGTCTTGGATAACACAACCCCGAATATTTCTTTCAATAAGACCGCACAGCTAATAGCGGAAAATGCGCTTATCGGGGCGCGGGGAAATTCCGGGGTTATTTTTGCGCAGTATTTATACGGGCTAAGCAGAGAGGCGGGAGTGCATCATAAAATCGGCATCTCTCATTTTGCTCAAATTATGAAAAATGCGGTGGAATATGTTTATGAGGCTATTGCTAAGCCGGTTGAGGGAACTATAATTACCGTTATAAGAGAGTGGGCGGATAGTCTTTATGAGGCGAAAGAAAAGGCTTCTAATTTTCTCCATCTTATTTCCGATTCCTATAGAATAGCCCAAATTTCGCTGAATGAAACCCCTGAAAAACTTGAAGTGTTGAAAAAGGCAAAAGTGGTTGATGCCGGGGCTAAGGGTTTTGTCTATTTTCTAGAGGGGATTTTGGACTTTATAAAAACCGGCAAACATACGGAACACGCTCAAAATTTTAAAGATATTGTCAATATTGAGGAGATTGGAGAGAGCGATTTCGGCGACCTTACTTACAGGTATTGCACCGAAACTATGATTGAAGGCGAAAATATCGACAAAAAAGCGGTCAACGAAAGAATCCGTAATATGGGGGATTCTATTGTTGTCGCGGGTTCGGATAAAAAACTCAGGATTCATATCCACACAAATGACCCGCCCGAGTTTTTTAACGGCATTTTAGATTTCGGGACTCTTGCTTACCAGAAAGTTGATGATATGCTCAGGCAGTATGAGATTGTTCATAAGCGAAAATCCAAAATTGCAATTCTCACCGATTCTGCCTGCGACCTCCCGTCCGTTTTAATGGATAATTACCAAATAAATATGGTGCCTATAAATCTATACGTAGGCTTGAATCATTACCTTGATAAGCTATCAATTACACCGGAGTTGTTCTACAACAGGCTTGATAGTGTAAAGCCGTATCCTACAACGGCACAACCCAATGTTAAACAGTATGCGCCTTTTTACGAAAGGCTTGCAAAACATTACAAGCAGATTATATCAATCCATCTTTCCGACAAGTTAAGCGGAACATACGCGAACAGCAAGAAAACCGCCGATATGATTAAGGAGAATCACGATGTTGATATAACGGTGATTGACTCCAAGACCATTTCGGGCGCGCTCGGACTTCTTGTTCTAAGGGTTGCCCGTGCGGTTGAAGACGGTATGAGTTATGAGGATATTGTTTCCAATATCGGGGAGTGGCAAAATAAAAACCGTCTTTTGGTAAGCGTAAAGACTATGAAATATCTTGTAAGAGGCGGGCGTGTCAGCGCTATGAAAGGCTTGGTTGCTAAGATTTTAAATCTCAAGCCCATTGTTTCGCTTGACGAAGAGGGTAAAACCGTCGTTTTCGATAAGGCTTTCAGCCAAAAGGGGAATATAAAACGCGTATTCAAACATGTCGAGGAGATAAACAAAAATTCCGAAATTTGGGAGTATTGTATCCTTCATGCTCATAATATTGACGGCGCTGTTGATTATGCAAACAGGATGGAAAAATTACTTGGTATGAAGCCCGCTTATATTCAGGACATTTCAACCGTTATCGGTTTGAACGCGGGTATCGGCGCTGTTGCTATTGCTTTAATGGAAAAATAATGTGATACGGGATTATTTAAGTAGGTTTAATGTAAAGAAACGGAGGGTTGTATGTCGGCTCGCAGTAAAACTACCGAGAGTCACTGGGATAAAACACCATACTGGACACCTGAGCGCAGGTATTTAATATGTTTCCTCACCTTTGCGGACTGTCCTGAGTTTGTTGACGTAGTGCGAATGATTCAGCGGGATTTGCGGGAAGCTCCGATAGCGCTCAGCCCCCCGGAATCGCTTCATCAAACAATGCCCGGCGCAACAACGCGGGAACAGCTTACGGAATCCGATGTTCGGAATATCCGAAGTTCAATTCGCAAGGCTCTTGACGGATTTAGCTCGTTTGTGTTGTTTGCCGACAGGGTTAAGTCATTCCCGGAGGGTTCGGAAATATTGTTGAAGCCATCGCAGAACCTCAATGACCTGCATCGTCTTCTTCATACGGCAATTTCCGAGGGATGGGGAAAACCGGCGGACGGCAGTCCCGGAAAGGTTTTGCCTCACATAACTATCGGATACTGCAATGGGGTTGGAGATGCGTCGTTGCTTTATGCTGTCGAGGAAAAATATCAAAAAATGAAAGTTTCGGCACCCGTCAATCATGTTGATTTGATATGGTTGCGAAGAGAGTCCGACCGCTATGCTTGGGATATTATTGAGCGGTTTCCGCTACGGCAAATCGGTTAATTTCTAAGAATCTACTTGAAAAATCGTTCCGATTGTGCTATGTTTCAGTTAGGGCGTGGGTTTGTCGATAGTTAAGATAATTTATTGTGCGTTATAGT
>CAZQBT010000112.1:0-3328 GCA_964591955.1 uncultured Brevinematales bacterium
CATAAAACGTTCGCGCTTGACATACTCCTCGGAAACAACCCTTATATGCGCTGACTGATAATTAATCACATTATCTAAAAGCATCGTAACCAAACCGTTTACCCAGGACTGTGAAATAGTCGCTACAAATGCGGCAACAAGAATTGCCAATGCGGTGAGCATAGTCCTTTTGCGGTTTCTTAAAACGTTTCTGAAAGCAAATTTGAACAGCATAGTTTCCTCCTATTGATTAATCCGCAAGCATTCCATAGGCTCAAGAGAAGCCGCTTTCTTAGCGGGATAAAAGCTTGCAAGAATGCTGACAATAATACAAAAAACAAAACCCCCGATAATCGACGGGACATTCCATTTGGCATAAACGACACCCATAATACGATAACCTATATCCTTACCTTCAAGGGACTCGAGTATTGCGGTAAAATCCATACCGTTAATAACAAAATAAGAGTTCAGGGCAATACCGAGAATAACGCCGAAAAACGCACCCGAAACCCCGATAATCAACCCCTCAAGAACAAAAATAGTCCTTATTTCTTTTTCGGTCATCCCGAGAGCTTTAAGCATACCGATTTCACGCTTTTTTTCATACACCGACATAAGCATAGTGTTGGCAATCCCCACCATACCTACAAGCACAAGAAAGAAAAATATAAAATTAATCATAGATTGTTGAGCCTCCCCGCGGGCAAAACTGCTTGCGCCCTCAACCTGCCAGTCTATAATCTGAAAAGCGGGAAGAGCTTCCGCAAGGTCGTTTCCGTAGCGTTCAATACGGAAAGCGTTGTCGGTAATAACAGTAATTTCGCTCACGCCGTCAGTGTTAAGCGCGACTTTAGCATCTTCAATATCTATAAACAAAGAAGAACTGTTTGCAACAGGGTCGGCGGAATTGATAATCCCGCTTATTTCAACCTCAATAGAGGTGAACATCCCGCCGGCATCGCGGAAAGTAATAAAGGCAAAATCGCCGACTTCAAACTCCAAATCCCTTGCGAGATTGTTTCCTATTAAAGCGCCGCCCTCTACAAGTTCGCCCTCGCTGATAAAATCCTTCAGGGTAAAAACTGCGCCGTCGGTTTCACGGTTAATCCCGTAAACCAGCAACGGAAGCGAATCCCATCCGTTGTCAATCTCGGCAAGGAATATAATTCTTTCGGTGTATCCCTCAACATAAGGTTTATTATCAAGCGTTGAATAAACCTCATCGTAATTTGCGATAAAATTGCTTATAGCATAAGGAGCATCGTCATCATAACTTCCGCTTCTAATCTTAAAATGCCCCGTATCAAAGCCAATAACGTTCTCTAAATTAGCGGCTTTAAACCCGGCGACACATCCGTCAAAGAACACGTAAACAGCCAAAGCGACGCTGATTATAAGCAACGTCAGGATAGTCCTAAGCCTCGCCTTAGCAATGTTGGCATAGGCAAGTTTAAATAAATACTTCATTACAACCTCCGAAAATTTATTGGTTAACGCGCAGACATTCCATAGGTTGCATTTTCACCGTTTTACTTGCAGGATAGAGACTTGCAAGCGCGCTTGCTATAATACAGAACAGGAAAGCCCCTATCATTGAGGGAAAATTCCACTCGGATTTTACTACTCCCATCACGCGGTAACCTATATCAAGAGTCTGTCCTCCCATCATAGCCTGAATATCCATACCGTTGACGACAAAATACCAGTTGACAAGCGAACCGAGGATAATCCCGAACAAACCGCCGAACATACCGATAATGGCGCCTTCAAGGACAAACAATCCCCTGACCTCGCCGTCGGTCATGCCGAGAGCTTTAAGCATACCAATTTCACGTTTTTTTTCATAAACCGACATAAGCATAGTGTTGACAATCCCGACCATACCGATAATAACAATGAAAAAAACCATCACGTAAGCGGACATAGCATCGGTCTCCATAAATGCGATAACGTCCGCGCCGAGATAATGCCAGTCAAAGAGGTTGACATGGTCGGGAAGCGATTTTTGCAAATCCACGCCGTAGCGCTTAACTCTATGCGGATTATCCGTCCGGATAGCAATTTCGGAAACGCTATCGGTATTAAGCACGGTCTTAGCCTCGTCTATAGTGATAAAAACAGTAGAACTGTTTACATAGGGGTCTGCGGAGTTGACAATCCCGTTAATCGTGGTCTCCACCGAATTAAACATCCCGTCTGCATCGCGGAAAGTAAGATAAACCCAGTCGCCGATTTGAAGATTCATATCATCTGCAAGATTTTTCCCGATAAGCGCGCCCCCCTCGATTAGCTCGCCCTCCTCAATAAAATTGGAGAGAGTAAAAACCGAGTAGTCGGTTTCGGGATTGATACCGACAGCCATAACCGCAAGCGCGTCTATGGCGTTATCAATCTCGGCAAGAAAATATATTCGTTCGGTAAACCCTTTTATATACGGCTTTTCCTCCAAAACGGGATAAAGTTCCTCATAACCGGCAATAAAATTGCTGATAACAAACGGGGAGTTCTCATCATAGTTTTCGCTTCTAATTTTAAAATGCCCCGTTTCAAACCCGATTAAATTGTCCACACTTAGATTTATAAATCCCGCAAGCAATCCCTCAAAAAACACAAACATAGCAATCGCAAACGTAATAATCATAAAAGTCAAAATAGTCCTGAGTCTTGCCTTGACAATATTGGCAAAGGCAAGTTTAAAAAAATATTTCATAACCGCCTCCCTTAGTTAGCTTTCCGTAATCCTGCCGTCCCTCATCCTGACTATGCGTTTAGCATGGTCCATAATAAGTTTGTCGTGAGTGGAAAAGACAAAAGTAACGCCCTCGCGCTCGTTCATTTCTTTCATAAGGTCAACAATATCCTCACCGGTCTTGGAGTCTAAGTTAGCGGTAGGCTCATCGGCAAGCACCATTCTGGGGGTCTTAACAAGAGCGCGCGCAATAGAAACCCTCTGCTGTTGACCGCCGGAAAGCTCTAAAGGCATACGTTTTTCCAATCCGTCCAACCCTACAATTTTCAGGATATTCATAACGCGGTCTTGAATTTCCGAGTCGGAATATTTTTTCAGGAGTTTCAGTGGAAGCTCCACGTTTTCATAAGCGGTAAGAACCGGCATCAGGTTGTAAGTCTGGAAAATAAACCCGAAGTATTCTCTTCGCAGATGAGCCAATTCGTTGGAAGTTTTACCCTGAAGACTAATCCCGTCAAGTAAAACCTCACCGCTCTGGAAACTGTCGATACACCCGATAAGGTTAAGAAGCGTAGTTTTACCGGAACCCGAAGGTCCTGCAAGGGCGGTAAACTCCCCCTTATCTATATCAAGGTCAACATCGTGAAGGGCGTGGAA
>CAZQBT010000113.1:0-2785 GCA_964591955.1 uncultured Brevinematales bacterium
ATCCATAATAATTCCGATAAGTTCAGGGTGCGAAACAAGGTCATCGCGAACATAGATTATAAGCCGGTCTCTGATAGTATTAAAAACAAAATTATAAAGCGCCCTGTTTTGTGAGCCTACCGTATTATAAGGCTCATAAGGAAACCTCGCTTGTTCGGGTCTCGTTTGAAAGCAGGAAGCCGCAAATATTAAAGAGAAAAATATCGCTGCGAATTTTCGTATCAACATACCATATATACTATAACTCAAGTTTCAAAATTTGACAAATATATCGAAAGAATTTATAATTGTATCCCTTTGAAAAGAGAGAACGCCACTTTAGCTCAGTTGGTAGAGCAGCTGACTTGTAATCAGCCGGTCGTGGGTTCGAATCCCACAGGTGGCTAATTTGATAACGGGCTGTCTTGGAATTTCCCGCGTATATGTTTTATTTGCAATCGCGGGTTTCAAGACAGCCTTTTGATTTTAGAAATCCACATCTTCGGCAAAACCGCCGTAAGCCTCCATCGCTTCTATCTGCAATAGACTTCCCGTCCCGTGTTCCGATAAGTTTATCCCCTCGCTTTTAAGAAGCGAATATAGCTTGGATGCCGCCTCTTTATCATCGGTAAGCCCGAAATACGTGCGGTTATACTTGCTTACCACTCCCGAAAATCCGAAAGCATTGATAAAGGGAACAAATACGGATGCGTGTCCGAGATTTTTACCCTCTATTTCGGTAGCAAGGTCAACGCCTATTTCGGCAAAAAGCGTGGCTATATTGGAGCTTTCGGGACGTGTATTTAAAGAAAGTATAATGAAATATTTTTTTGCCCCTGATTTTTCAGCCTCATCGCTTCCGGCAAATTTCTTAATCGCAAATACAACATCATCTTCAACTTCGGATTTTTTTAAATCTTCGATAAATTCATCTTTAGACATATAGCGCGATATTGATGCAAGCAGCTTGAGATAATCGTGGTCTCCTTCGGGAATACCTATAAAAATCACCACGTCCGCTATATTTTTCTTAGCGCCTTTGTAAGGTATTCCTCCTTTCGATACGGCTATAAACACAAAGAGCTTTTTTATAAAATTTCCTCGTGCGTGAGGCAATACTATATGAGGTTTAAGTTCGGTAATCGCGATTTGTTCTTTGTTTTCTATGTTTTCAATCATTTTATCTATGGAGGTAATAAAACCCATATCATACGCCTTTTTTGAGAGACGTGTAATCAATTCCTCCTTGTCTTTAGCGGAAGGGTTAATGAAAACATTATTTTTCAAAATAAAACGCTTAAACATAAAATTCCTCCAAACTATGGATTTTTAACAAGGTCTTTTTCTCTAAAAAAAAGTCGCAACAGAAACGGCGTAACAAAAGCCGAAAGTATAACCATCACAACAACTGCGGAAAAATGTTCGTTTGAAAGAAGCCCCATCCGCGAGGAAACCCCTCCTTCTGCGGCGACGGAGCTTTCCAAATAAGCCCCTCCTCCGCTTACGATAGTGGCAATAACAAGTGCGACCTCCCCGCGAGGCACCATCCCCGAACCGATACGCATAGAACGTCGCCAATCAAACCCTACGCCTTTCGCAATAACTCCTGCTCCAAAGAGCTTGGATATTATGGCGCATAATGAGAAAAGTAATGCAAAAAGCCAGTTGATTTGACCGCGAAGGTTTGTTTCTATACCGATAAAAACGAAGAAAATCGACACAAAAAGCGCCTGCCCGATAGTGCTGATTCCTTCTTCAATTTTATGCTTGAATCTGGTTTGACCTATAAAAACCCCAGCCATATAAGCACCGGTGATTTCCGCTATCTCCGCTTTCTGTGCAACCCACGAATAAATAAAAACAATAGCAAGCGCTGTGGCGATTAAGGGTTTTTCCACACGAAGTTTTTCCGATAGATTTAAAAGCCAAGGGATAACAAAAACCCCTATCGCGACTGCTCCGACAATAAATCCTAATATAATGAGAATAGACTGCCATAAAGGCAGGGAAGCTCCGGTTTCCGTCCCGCCTATTATACCAAGCACAAAGGTAAGCATCAAAATACCTATTATATCGTCAATAATAGCCGCGCCGAGTATGGTATTTCCCTCTACGGTTTTGAGTTTTTTCATATCCATAAGGCTGATAACCGTTACCGAAACGGATGTGGCGGTAAGTATTATTCCCATTATTAGCCCAACACTGAAAACATCGGGAGAATTAAAGTAAAAAGCATAAGTTATACCAAATCCGAAAATCAAGGGAAATATAACGCCCCCGAGCGCTATAAAAAAAGCGTTTTTACCGATTTTTTTCATCTGTTCAATATCGGTTTCGAGTCCCGCCAGAAATAAAAGTATTATAACCCCGATTTCCGCAAAAAAGCCTAATATAGTAAACTCCTCACCGAAACCTATTAAATTAAATCCGGTAGGACCTATTAAAAGTCCTATAAGTATCATACCGAGAACCGGCGGGAGGTTTATTCTCGAAAAAAGGTCACTTATAATTTTAGAAAAGAAAATCAAAACGGCAAGTAAAATAAGAGTATTTCCTTCCATTACACCCTTCCTGAATACAGATAACATATTATAAATCGGGAAAAATTATATATCAACATTTATTGAAAAATAGCCGTTCCGATTCCAAAATAAGTGTCGTGTCCAAAGCAAAGAGTTCCTATACAACTCCAAAAATGAAAAATGAATTTAGCAAATTTTTTTGATGCAACCGGATAATGAAATTGATTTAATTGGTAGTGTCAACTTAATTGTGTCTTTAAATCAAATTTTTTTACGAAATTCAG
>CAZQBT010000114.1:0-2757 GCA_964591955.1 uncultured Brevinematales bacterium
TTGGGAACTCTCTTTTTTGGACTTAGATGTATCCTTTCTTTTTTGGAACGACACTGCGCTTACCGAAGGCGTATATAATTTCCGTGTTAAAGCGGAGTGCGATATCAGCGATTATGTAAAGTATTTTAACGTTACGGTATCCGCTGCAGGCGGAGACCCTATTACCGATATATCGTTTAGTGAAACCCCCGGACTTCAGGAGGGCGAGGCTAACGCAGCTCCCGGAGAGACGGCGGGGACGCTATCCGTAACCGGCGGAGAGGGAACTATTACTTATACGTTGGTATCAGGCACTGGTGATACTCACAACAACAGGTTTACTATAGACGGAAACGCCGTCAAGGTAGGAGCGACTGCGCTTACCGAAGGCGTATATAATTTCCGAGTTAAAGCGGAATGCGATATCAGCGATTATGAAAAGGCATTTACCGTTACCGTTGCAGAGGCGGAAGGCGGATTAGCGGATGCCACCCTTCTGATTATATTCAAGAACTGGAGCGGTGGCGGAACGGTTTACCTTCCCGGAGATTGGAACGGATGGGATCCGTCGGGGGATTCTATTACCGTGCCTGCCGGCGCTACGGTTACAAATACTTATGAAAATGCTGTTACTTCCGCTAATCTTGCAGGAGGAGATAACCCGGCAGAGATGGAACTTAAAGTTTTAAATACCGCAGGAAACTGGGACAGCGCATGGGGATTCGGAGCATGGACGCTTAATAATGTAACTCTTTCCGATGGTGATAAACAAATTCATGTAGCTTGTACCGATAATGACGTTGTGATTATTGAGTTTGACGTTGACGGAGCTAATTCCATAACCGCTACCGTTGAAACTCGTTAGAAAACGGGACATAAGATATAAAAAGAGGCTATCCACACGGATAGCCTCTTTTGTTTGTTTCGGCAAAATTTTATTCTTTAACCTTAAAACGGAATTTATCGGAGATTGATTCGTTACCCTCGCGGTCGGATGCGTAAATAAAATAATCGACAGTATAACCTGCGCGGGGACGTCCGAGAAACGCCCGCATATTACCGTCAAAACCCAATTCCGCTTTAACCTTGAAATACCTGTCTGTTTCGTTAATATTATAAACAACGTAAACGTTATCATAGTTTATTCCAAGTTTCTCATCAAATATCTTGAATTCTATATGTATAGCCGAGCCTGATGTCTGCACACCCGGGATGACTTTATTATCCCATACTTTAAAGCGGTCTCCCTCCATCTCACGGAAATATCTCATGTGTTCGCCACGGGGTAAAACAGTCCCGATTTCGGTAATAGGCGGAACCGTGATAATTTCGCCTCTAAGTATTTTTATCAGGGTTTCATACACGTAAGCGGTAATTGATTTAGCCCGTGCAGCGCCCTGTTTAGCTATCATAGCGCTTTCGAGGCTTCCAGCCCATATCCAGTCGGACTGTTGCGCCCGCAGCAGTTGTTCCCATGCTTCTTCAAATAAAACGGATGGGTAAGACGTGTCAATATTTTTCAAACCCTGAGAGCGCTGTATTTGATTGTTGATTCTTAATATAACCTCTCTTGCATCTTTAAGCTCATTCCAGATTTCGCGTTTAATTTCGGTATCCTGCCAAAGACGGAAAGTGGAGCGCTTTCTTTCAACATCGTAATACCATCCCCCGAATATCCTGTCGCCGAGAAAGGTCTGGGTAGGATGCAAGTCTTTAAAGATGTCTGCACCTGTTTTGAAACGTATCCAGTTTATTTGTTGAAGTTTCGTAAAAAGCTCATCCATAAATTTGCCGTCTCCGATAAACTCGCCGTTATTTGCAACTACTACGACATAAGTTCCGTCATTTTTTTCCTGTATCTTCAGGAGATATTGTATAAACTCATCAAGCGCGCGCTCATTCTTTTTCAAAACTATATTTACCGCATCGGGGTCACGAATTAGGATATTTATTACCCCGCCGGGTGATACAAGGCGCGAGGGAACATTGTAATTAATATCGGGCATATTCTTGTAACCCGTATCCAACGCATGCCTGCTGAAGTATCCCCATCTTATATCGTTTGCCATCATCGGGGCAATGACGTTATTGGAAAATGCCATTTCGGGTATATGTATTCCCTGCGGTTGTTTTCCGAATACAAAATTCTTAAATTCCTTATCCGTTCTTATCTGGTAATCTATTTCCTCATAGGATATAAAAGGAAAGAGCGGATGCCCAAATCCGGTGGCAACTAAATCTACGGTATTTTTTTTAACCAATTTTCTATAATCCTCAACCACATCGGGATAAAACCTGACTAATTGATAGAGCAAAGTTCCGCTTAAACATATATCCGAGCGAACTTTAGGGTGCTTTTCGTATAGACGGGCAATTCTTCTGTAAATATTGATGAAGTTGCGGAGGTTGCGGCGTGACTCCGCGAGGTCGGGGTAAAGGGGCTGATGGAGTTCCCACATAAAGGTTAAAGTCAGGGGTTTTCCCGTTCTTGGGATAGCAATTTCGCCTAATTTTATGAATTGAGTTGCGGTGAAAATCTCTTTGCCGTTGCCGTCCGTGAGAGCAGTAAGTATTTGATAATATCCTCCCACTACGGAAGAAGCTACAGCTTCGCGGGATTCAAAAACATACATTTCTTCGGGGGCAATTTCAGGCATATTTTTTTCAAGAAGGGTTTGTATTTCCGCACCGGTTGCATCAAGGAGTTTTATATTAAGATTGAGATTTTGGCAGTGTAAACTTAATTGTGTCTAAAGAGGCACATAATGATAAGTGGAG
>CAZQBT010000115.1:0-2647 GCA_964591955.1 uncultured Brevinematales bacterium
CATAAACTGTGACATTTTAAATTTAATACAACAAAGGATATATAAGGCGGGTTTTGATAACCTTAAATTTAATATCAGGATAAACAACCCTCAAATAATTTGCGGTTATGTCGATAATCCTGATAGAAGAAAAAACAGGAGTAAACTATGTTAAAACATTCGGTAACGGCAATTTTTGCAGCATTAATTATAAGCCTATTGGGAATCGGGAACGGGTATGCAAAACTATCGGTAAACCCGAGAATAAGTTTCGATAAAATACCCGACAACGTTGAGGATTTCCTGAAAATCCGAGACAACCTTGCGGATACTCCGCAGGGAGGGGCGACCGTATTCGTTGTCGCATTAACGGTATATTCGCGAAACCAATCTCTCGGCGAGGATTTTTTAACCATCGCCTTAGACACTTCCCGTTTGAGAAGGGTTACACCCGGAGGGTATGACGGATGGGAACCAAGTCCCGATTTTATAACCTCCGCACGCCTGTTGCTCACTCATCCATGGACTACGCGCTCTTACATAGAAGGAACATCACCGCTAAACGGGTATAAAATCCCCGATAGAAACCCCCTGTCCTGCTATTTTGACCCCTTGAGAACACAAATGACGGATAGTATCACTGCAAACGTTTATATCCATTCCTCAGGCGATAACTCATCGCGTCTTATCGTAATGAGAAAAAATAATCGCGGTATATGGAAAGCGTTAAACCCCAACGGGTTGTTTATACAGACAAGGCATCCCGTTTATACCGCCGATGACGGTATTTAGAAAAAGGGGTCGGTAATCCAAGCCTTTGCTTTTAAGAAACTCAACTATAACACATCACAGAAATTGAAATAAAAAAGACTGCCTGTTAAAGGCAGTCTTTTTTTTCAAACCCAGCTTTGGTTATTGAACTCTTTTGTATTTGCCTTGAAACGCACCAGAAGTTGTAATATTAAGGGTGTTTCCGCTGACAGTATAAACGATACTCATGGTTATATCAGGATATTCGGGAAACCAATATGTAACTTTCCCATCTTTAGCCTCATAATCATAAACCAAACGTAAATCGTCGTAGTTATCCACGCCCAATATTGATGCACCCATTTTACCGTCTTCGGTAAATTTCACAACACTTCCCACTCTATTCGCCACAGATGTGGTCTCTGTGCATTCCCATACGCCTACCAAATCTTGGTCAATAGCAGGTCCACAACTTACTACCAATCCGAAAAACGAAACCAATGCAATAACCACAGCCAATTTCTTCAACATATCTGCCTCCTAAACTTAAAATTTTCAAATTTTTTATACGCTCTTCATCAAAACTAAACATACGCCTGACATATATTATATATCAAATATTAATATTTTCAAGTATTTGCAACCATTTTTTTTAAAAAACAAACTGAAATGACAAAATTAATTCATAACCAATTCATTCTTTTGGTTTACATCAAATTATCTACTACGTTAAACTAATATAAATTATTTCAGGAGCATTTCGTTTTACCCCTTAGACTAAATTAATACCTGTTATTTTTTCTATTAATATCAATTGTTGACAAATATCCGTCCTGCTTTAAAATATGCTATCATTATATAGTTAGGATAAACGGATGTTTGAGGTTTCCAACCATATTGCTCTCTTTGGGTTTTTAGCGGAAAATACCAATAAGGTAACGAATATTGCGCAGGAAAAAACCGGCGTTATTCCATCATTGGTTGACAGGCTCGGCGCGGATTCGATTTTAACATATATACTGCTTTCTATTGTTGCGGTAGTCCTTCTCGTGTTAATCCGTCTCCTTGTCTTAAAAATCGTATGGAAAAACACCGAAAAGGCTGAAATTCGCTACAAATGGAGAAAGTTTTCCGGCTATACCGTATTAATTCTGGGAATTTTTATCGTATCTCAGATATGGGTTAAGGAATTTAAGTCTATTCTTACGTTCTTAGGTCTTGTTTCGGCGGGTATCGCTATTGCCCTTAAAGACTTTGTGGTGAATTTTCTCGGATGGATTTTTATAATTTCAAGCAAACCGTTTCAGGTGGGTGACCGTATCCAGATGAAAGACTTTGCCGGCGACGTTATTGATATCAAGTCGTTTAATTTTACCATTATGGAAATAGGCAACTGGGTTAAAGCCGACCAAAGCACGGGACGCATCCTCCATATTCCCAACGGCAAGATTTTTACTGAAACAGTCGCCAATTACGGCAAAGCTTTCAGGTTTATCTGGCACGAAATCCCGGTCAATATAACTTTCGCAAGCAACTGGCAAAAAGCAAAGAAAATCCTCCAGTCTATCGCCGACAAGCATTGCGAAAATATCCTCAAGGTCGCCGAACGTTATATCAAGGAATCCTCCAAGATTTTTATGATTTACTATACCACTTTCACCCCGATAGTTTACACATCGGTAAAGGATAACGGTATCCTTCTCACCGTTCGCTATCTCTGCGACCCTAAAAGCAGGCGGGGTTCGGAAAATTTTATGTGGGAACAAATCCTCAGCGAGTTTTCCAAACATAAAGATATTAAATTTGCGCCTATCTATTTTATCAACAAGCCTCAATCCCCGTTTACCGAAGAATAAAAAGCGATTTTGTCGTTCCAAAAAAGAAAGGATACATCTAAGTCCAAAAAAGAGAGTTCCCA
>CAZQBT010000116.1:0-2488 GCA_964591955.1 uncultured Brevinematales bacterium
TTTGGGAACTCTCTTTTTTGGACTTAGATGTATCCTTTCTTTTTTGGAACGACAGGAACTACACGACCTATAAAACACAAACCCCCTACCATCCGAACGTGGCGTATTCAAAATCGCCCATACCGTAAAGCCTGTCGTAGAACATCCGCGTTACCATAATCCGCTTGGTGTAGTTTCGCGTTTCGGTAAACGGAACACAGTCAATCCATAGCTCCGTATCATATTTGTAATTCCTTCGCCACCTGTTGACTGCGGTCTCACCGGCGTTATATGCCCCCAAAACGTAGGGGTAATTGTCGCGGTATTTCTGGAAAAGCCATCTGAAAAGCGTTGTCCCCATCAGCACGTTATCGGCAAAATCGCGGTTGTGAAGTTCGGGACGGTTTATGCGTTCCTTGATTGTGTTGGCGGTATATGGCATAACCTGTGCATAACCCACCGCGCCTACCCATGAGGTAACATATTTGCGGAAATGACTCTCCTCCCTGAATGCGCTGATAACCCACATCGTGTTGTTTGTGTTTTTGATAATTTCATTAACGGTATCAAACTCGAGAAGCGGATACGCCTCTTTTAATATCTCCTGCGGAATAAGAAAATGGTAACGCCTGCCGCCGACAATATCGGAAAAATACGAATTAAGTCGCGCTACAACAAGCCCGTTATGGTCAAGGGCTTTGTAAATATCGCGGTAGTGGTATGTGTATTTCGCGCGAAGCCTTGTGTTAAGCCGACCCGCGCGGTTTGTCGATACGTTACGCACCGCTGTTTCCATATAATTGAATATTTCCTTATTCCAGTAAAACGATGCGCGATTGGTAATTTCGGCTATTTCTTTTATTTCCTCTTCGGGTTTAAGCGTAAAATACGGCATTATAACCGAATGATACTCGTCCCTGACTTTTTCAAAAGAATCGACAAGATTGTTATCAAAAAACTCCTTGTCCATAGCCTCTATACCGAGATAATAATAAAACCTCATCTTTAGCGGTCGTTTCGGCAAGGTTTCTACTCTTTCTTTAAGACGGTAATCATATATGTCACGGTATTTATCGCGCAACTCACTCTCATATCTTTTTGCGACAAGCCACTCGTAGGTAAAGGGATAGTCTAAGACAATAGTCAAAAATTCGGAATAGGCAACCTTTTTCTTGCCGTCCTCATAGTTAAGCAAAGCGGAAATCAGTAAGACGGAATGGTCCATCTCGGATTTAAGCTGGCGCGAAACAAGCTGACGGGCATAGTTGTCTTTATTCTGGAGCAGGTGACGGATAACGCCGTCCGCATAACGACGGTTAAAAGTATAATTACCCCGGTTACGCATATACCAGTTCCGCAATTCAACAGTATTATCGGAGAGGGTAAGCGCACGGAAATAATCCCTGTCATAAGTTCCGGGATAGCGCGCCCTTAAAGTCTTAACCGTATCCAACGCCTCATTGTATCTTCGCGTCCTGTATAGATAATCCAAGAGACGTCTGTAAGTAATACGGGATGCGTTATCGCTGCGGGTGAACGCAAGAAGCCCGTTCACGGCATCGTTACGGTTGCCTTTTTCATATTCTATAATAGCCAAGTTGCGGTTATAGAAATCCTTGTCGTTAAATTTATTAAGATGAGCTTTAAGAAATTTTTCGGCAATCTCAAATTCCTTGCGGTCAACCGCAATATCTATCACTGAGGAAAACTGAGCGGATGTTTTAAGTTCCGACGGGTCAATATTGGTTATAATCAGGTTGTATGCGGATTTATGCGGAGCGCGGGTATATACTTTCAGAATATTGGGAAGCCGTTCCTTATCGCCGAGTAAAAAATTAGCCATATTGCCGTAAAGATGCGCAGTTCTCTCATCACCGATTTTTTTATCATCGGCAATAAGATTTGTCAATCGTTCAAGATAGTTATCCCGCCATAGAAAATATATATACGAATCAAAAACATCATCGTAATAAACCGAGTCGCGGGGAATATTGGCAAGGAGGTTGGAAATTATTAAAACCGCGTTGGTATAAACATTCGTGCAACTAATTAAAGCATCCGAAAAATAATAAGCATAGTTTTCCACAAAGAATTTATACTGCGACCAATCGTCAATTTCCAAAAGCTCAACGTTCATAAATGCCTCGACGGCATTTTGATATTCACGAAGCTCATAATAATTTCTGCCGAGCAGGTATTGCTCCAAAACGTTAAGTTTGCGCTTGGAATTTAAAATATCGGCGCTATGACGATACATCCCGCTATGATAAAACGAAAGCGCCTCTCTATCGGCTTGCAATGATACGCCGATAGCATCCCGCTCCCTGCATCCGCCGAAAAACATCAGGTAAACCATCAATAAAATGAGCATACCGCTTACCGTAAAAGTAGCGCTGTTTATAATTTTATGTATTGCCTTTTTAGCAAACTCCATACTCCCTCCGCGAGCTTAATTTAACGGTTAGATTAAAGCAGAATCTATAAATTATCAAGTAAATGAGCGGAAAAT
>CAZQBT010000117.1:0-2312 GCA_964591955.1 uncultured Brevinematales bacterium
TTGGGAACTCTCTTTTTTGGACTTAGATGTATCCTTTCTTTTTTGGAACGACACTAAATTATTTTGTGAAATAATTTGACAAGAAATCAAAGTCAAGGTATCATATCTATATTTGGAAGCGTTTCCAAAAAATAATTTTAAGGAGTTCTTTATGAAAAGATTTTTTATCCTTGGTGTTTCCTTTTTTGCAATAATTCTTCTCGGATGCGCTCATTCCGCTCGGGGCGACCGCTTTTTCCCATCAGGCGATGCCGGTATTCACAGAACGGTAGATACCGGTATTTCTACCGACTACGTTTATTTTGATTCACGCGACCCGTTTTGCAAATCGCCTTACGGCGCTGTTGAGCAGGGCGCATCGGTTACCCTTCGTATTGCCACAAGGAAAGGACAATTACAGTCCGTTGAGCTTGTCCTTGAAACACAAACTATTTACGATACCTTTGCAAAATCGGTTCGTTATCGTGAGCATAAGTCTCTTCCTATGGAAAAGGTTTATTCCACTAATGCTTATGATGTTTGGGAGGCTGAGTTTTCTCTTGATGAAATCGGGGTGTATGGCTATCATTTCAACCTCAAGAGAAACGACAGAGATATTGTTACCTATGCCGATAACCAGAATACCGTCAACGTTCCCGGTGTTATGGTGAGGGGATTGGGTGGTATTGGGATGTTCACCGCTTACGGAAGAAATAAAAATCCGTATCAACTTACCGTTTATTCAAAGGATATGAAAATGCCCGAATGGACTCGTGATATGGTAATTTATTATATTTTCCCCGAACGATTTAAAAACGGGAATAAAGCCAATGACCCTGTTGTCGGTAAAACCAAATTCTACGGGAACAGGGATATCCAAATCCATAAAAATTGGTGCGACCCGAAACCTTGGGTTCCGGGTGACGGGTTTAGTGATGATCAATGGTGTAACGATTTTTACGGCGGCGACATTGACGGCGTTATACAAAAACTTGATTATATTCGCAGTCTCGGGGCTAACGTTATTTATCTAAACCCCATATTTTTTGCACCTTCCAATCACAAATATGATACCGCAGACTATCACAAAATCGACCCACATTTCGGCGATCTTAGAACTTTTCAGCGCTTAGTTTCGGAAGCTAAAAAACGGGGGATTAGAATTATCTTAGATGCTTCGCTTAACCATTGCGGCTCCGATTCTATTTATATGGACAGATTCGGCAAATATCCGACGCTCGGCGCATTTGAGAACCAAACCATTACTCCCGAATCCCCATATTACGAATGGTTTAAATTCGATACAAGACAAACCGACCCGTCAAGGATGTTCAGTTCGTGGCTCGGTTTTGATAGTCTTGCCGATATTAACGATAAAGTCGAGTCTTACAGAGATTTCGCTTACCGCAATAAAGATTCCGTTACCAAATATTGGCTTCAACAAGGAGCTTACGGATGGAGGATGGACGTTACCCCGTGGGTTTCCGATGATTTCTGGCGGGAATGGTATTCCGAAATAAAAAAAGATTATCCCGACACTTTCACTATTGCAGAAGTCTGGTTTGATGCATCTAAGTATCTTGTCGGAGATATGTTTGACTCGACAATGAATTATATATTCAGACAGGCATTATTGGATTTTGCCAAAGGCGGGAATGCATCTAAATCCGTTGATGCTCTTGAGATGGTTCGCGAAAATTATCCCAAACCCGTTTTTTACCGTTTGATGAACTTAATGTCAACCCATGACCAGCCCCGAACTTTATGGGAAGTCGGTTATAAAGAAGTCGGACAAAGAAATTATAATGAAATTTATCGCAAGCGCTTGATTCTTACTAAGGCTTTTCAGTTTACTTACCCCGGCATTCCTACGATTTATTACGGCGATGAGGTCGGGATGACGGGCGGACATGACCCTTACAACCGGGGTCCCTATCCATGGAAGGAAGACGGATGCACTCCTCCCGATGAGACGCTTATTCCCGTTGTGCAGAATTTTGCCCGAATACGCAGCGAAAATCAGGTTTTCATAGACGGAGAAATACGGATGCTTTATTCCGACAGGAATATTATTTTGTTTGAACGCTCAAATGATTCCGATAAGGCTATTGTTGTCTTTAATAACGGGAAAGAAGATGTGTCATTCGTGATACCTTCCGTTGATGACGGGGTATATGTTGACTTGGAGGGTGGCGGGGAGATTGCTCTTAATAGCGGAGAAAGTTTTACTATGCCTCCTTATGCCTATAAAATCCTTCTGAAGAGATAAACGGCTCTTATTCCGACAGCCCCGATAAACGGGGCTGTTTTTTATTAATAACCCTTCTTTTTTT
>CAZQBT010000118.1:0-2108 GCA_964591955.1 uncultured Brevinematales bacterium
TGACATTTCTATTTAAACGAAACCTGTGACATTTCTATTTTCTTGACACATTTTTTTAGAGCGAACTTGACTAAAATCCTTATTTATATTAGAATAATATCCGCACTGGGGTGTCGTCTAACGGCAGGACAACAGATTCTGGCTCTGTATGTGAGGGTTCGATTCCTTCCACCCCAGATAATTGCCCTTAAGTCTAAGGCCCTATCGTCTAGTCTGGCCTAGGACACCGCCCTCTCACGGCGGCGACCGGGGTTCGAATCCCCGTAGGGCTACGTGTGTCCCCGCTTCCATAAAACGAGGCGGGGATTTTTTATTTCCCCAAAATTTGAACGACGAGACGCCTTGACCTTCCCCGCGTGTCGCATTCGCAGAATATTATCTGTTGCCAAGTTCCGAGCGTAAGTTTTCCGTTTACAATCGGGACGGTGAAACTTGTCTTTAACAGCGCGCTTTGGAGATGCCCGCTCCCGTTATCATCACCCCAAGTTTGATGATGCTTATAGTTTTTGTTATAGGGGATAATTTTTTCAAGGAAATCGGCTATATCCTGTTTTAAACCGGATTCATATTCAATAGTGGTTATCGCGCCTGTTGAACCCGGGCAGAAGATATTTACAATACCGTTTTTGATGCTTGTTGATGATATTTCTATCTCAATTGCGCCCGTAATGTCGATAATATCGTGCTGGGCGCGTGAATTGATTGTTACATATCTTGTTTCTACTTCCATAGCTTGTCCTTTTATGATTTTAGAATTCGTCTAAGATTTTCTTTCTTGCCTGCTCTCTCGGCGCTTGATTGGTTATCATAATTATATTCTGGGATAGTTCCGTGTGAAGTTGCGTCATTAAAGCATCATCATAAACTTTTACCGTAGCGGGATACTCAAGGAAAAGGCGAATATTGTTGGTATCGTTTCCCCATTCGACAATCTGCGATGTGCTTTTTGACGGAGCGCCGTATTTGGTCTCCAAGGTTTTACTCATATTCAGAAAATCAAAATAACGCGGATTAAGAAGGATAATTATCTGGTAGGATTTTTCTTTGTAAAAGTGGATATATATATTTTCGATATACGGTCTGTAATGAGCCTTGAGGATAAAGGGTATGGCATCATTAATTTTTCCGAGATAACGCGATTCATCGGCTTTTAAATCAGGGTGGGCATTGATAGCCTCTTTGATTTCATTTTCAGACATACCGAGACGAAGACCGTAGAAATTAAATTCCTTGCGCAAAGGATAAATTACGGATGTAATAAGGATTATGAAAAAGGTTAATATAATCCGTTTAGGGATTTTCATTTTTTATATCCGAAATTAAGAGTATTTTTCCAAGTCATTTCTAAGAATGTCTATTTTTGATATAAGTTTTTCAATTTCTTTTTTTTCTTTTTCTATTGTTTCCGTAATTACCCGCTTTTGCTCCATTTTACTGAGGGTGTTTATGGATTTTTCAAATTGATTGATTTTTTCCTCGTATTCGTTGACTTTCTGTATAATAATCATCTTGGTTTCTTCCGAAAGTGAATTTTCGCCTTGTTGAGAAACCGCGCGAAGAGCAACTTTTGCCGTTTCTCTTACATACGAGGGTTGCTCCTCATCCTCCGACAGAAATTGGAAATATTTCATAAGCGCGTTTTGATGTTGTTCCTCTGTGATTACGCCGTTACGAAGCAGAATACTTCCTATGGTCTCGGAATAGCCAACCGATTTGAGATTATATTCCTGTTCTCTTAATGCAACATCAAGCTGATGTGGAGTTATTAACCCCATCTCCAGCAAAACTTCTCCGAATTTCATTAATTTCCTCCTTAATCTATCCACCTTATATTTTGAATTATATTTTTATTTTGTCAATGCTTTTTTTATTATCGGTAGGAATATTTTATTTCCGAAGTGTTTTTAAATATAGTTTAAATCCCCGCGCTTTAAAAACGGACGGCGTAGGGGGTTATCTCGATACCCTTCGGCTCTCCGCTCAGGGCAGGCTTTTCGCTTCGCGAAAAACTCGATAACCGGTTGGTTTAAGGAAGGACTTTTATGTAATGTTTCGGTCGCCGAGTGCGAGTGAAGCGAGCGTATCGAGGCGACCGTTATCGGGATGAC
>CAZQBT010000119.1:0-1852 GCA_964591955.1 uncultured Brevinematales bacterium
AGTTTTAATCTTCCACCTTTTCTATTTCAAGAATACGGTCAACCCGAAAATTTCGTGTGTCCTTACGCATAAGACAATACGCCTCAAAGCCTATGAACATCTTACCCTGAAAATACATGTCTCCTATATACTCAGGAATAACAATCCTTTCCGATTTTTGATTATTAGGCTTTAGATAAACAATCTTCAACTTTGAATTGTTGTCGATAGCATTTTGGATTATCTCGACTTTCTCGTCAAAAGGCGTCTTCTTTTCGGATTCCGCATAGCTTCTTCCTGTAAGATATTTCACGACTTTCCAGTCCACAAAAATATGCTTTTTTTCAATCATCTGTTTAAGATATAAACCCTTAATAGAGGTTACACGGCTTAATGCCACATAGAGTTGCCCGGGCGCAAACAACCCCCGCCCTATATCAAGTATAACGGATGAATAAGTTTTGCCCTGACTTTTATGAATAGTAATTGCCCATGCCAATCTCAGGGGATATTGAGTAAAAGAGCCGATTTCATGCGAGGTTAAATTTCCGTTCGTCTTATCATATTCGTAACGATACATATTCCATACATACGGTCTGACTCTGACAGTCTTCCCCGTTTCCAATTTAACTAATATATCAACGTCATCATCATTTTTTTCAAAATCTACAACCAGTCCCATTGTTCCGTTAATCCAGCGGGAAGAAGAATCATTATTAAGAAGCATTACCTTAGTGCCTTTTTTTAGTCCCAAACTTTCTTCTGTGGGATAACTCCCCTCATCAAAATTCCCTTCAATCTCCGCATAAAAAACCCTTTTTCGTCCGGGCAATAGTTCCAATTGTCTTCGATTGATTTCATTAGCCTGCTCGTTTCGCGCGGTCAAAGTCAATATCATCTCATCAATTTTAGCCTCTTTATCCGGAAAACATCGCGATTTTAGAAGATTCACATGGTTATCCGAAATTTCATTAGCCCGTATTGCATTAAGAAGGTCTATAAAAACATTATCTTTTTGACGGTATATTTTTTCCAACTCGATAATCTCAATCTTGATATCCTCCATTGCTTTTGCCGAAAAAAAGTATGGGGAATCATAAATATCGGAAAATAACGCTTTATCCTTCGATGTTACAACCGGAGGAAGCTGGTATAAATCTCCGAAAAATACCATCTGCTTACCGCCGAAGGGCTTATTGCCTTTACAATTGAGACGTAAAAATTTATCGACACAATCAAGAATATCCGCGCGAAGCATTGATACCTCATCTATGATAATGGTTTCAACAACTTCATACATTTCGCGGATATCCTCGTTTCTAATTTTTTTTATCTTATCAAAAGTTACATCGGGACGAAACCCGAAAAAAGAATGAAGCGTTTGCCCTCCGATATTAACAGCCGCAACTCCCGTAGGCGCTAATACCGCAACCTCTTTCCTTGTTGTCTCGATAAAATATTTAAGCAATGTGGATTTACCGGTTCCCGCTTTACCGGTAATAAAAAAATGTTCCGATGTGTTTTCAAGTCGGTCTAAAGCATAACTAAATTTCTCGTTTATTTCAATTTTCATAATTTACCTCACGAATAAAATTATGGCATAAAATTACAGGATACTTGGACCCAAATTTCGCTTAATCGGATGGACGCTTAGTTTTTGAAGACTTTTTTTTATTTTCGGATAAAAATATAGGTTCCAGTCCCTTCTCTCTCCAAAAATGAAATTTTTATGGATATATTGATTTAGCTTTTTCTGATATAAACATATTTATCCAAAAAAATATTCGACTATAATCGAAATTATATTATAATACAATAAAAGTTTCGATTATACAAGAAACTATAGGCATTTGTGTCAAGAAAATAGAAATGT
>CAZQBT010000120.1:0-1706 GCA_964591955.1 uncultured Brevinematales bacterium
TGGTAGCTATCGTATCGTTTATGATAGGCAATTTAAGGTTTGACGTGCAGCCGCAGATTATGGGAAGTTTTCAGGAGGGCGGATTTTGGCTGACTTTTGCAATATTTTTCCCCGCCGTTACGGGTATAGACGTGGGGATAAGTCTTTCCGGCGACCTTCGCGACCCAAGCAAGAATATCCCGCGAGGTTCTATTTCCGCAATACTTTTTACTTTCCTAATTTACGCGGTTATAGCGCTATGGTTTGCATTCAATTTTGAACCGAACCAAATTTTCGGCAAAGACTTGCTGATGATAGAAACGGCAAAAATTCCCATTCTCGTCGTAATCGGAATCTGGGCGGCGACAATCTCATCCGCAATAGGGATGTTGCTCGGCGCACCGAGAACCTTGCAGGCTTTGGCAAGAGACGGTATAGTCCCCCGTTTTCTCGGCAAGGGAAGCGGTCCCGCTAATGAGCCTCGCGTGGCTATGATTTTCAGTATAGCGTTAGCCACAATACTTTTAGTTCTCGGCAACATAGATTTTGTCGCGCAACTTCTTACTATGTTTTTCCTCGCATCTTACGGTATAGCAAATATCGTAGCCGGAATGGAACGCTTAATCGGGAATCCCTCTTTCCGACCCACGTTCAAAACACCGATGGTTTTATCGTTTCTCGGAGGGTTTGCCGCATTCGCCTGTATGTTCCTGATTGATGCGCTTGTTACGGTAGTAGCTATTATTATTATCGCTTTTATATATGCGTATAATACCCGTCGAAGATTGGAATCGAACTGGGGGGATATACGCAAGGGGTTTTGGGCTTCAAGAATTGAGTTTGCCCTGCGAAATTATGAGAAATTCGCGGAACATCCCCGCAACTGGAGACCTCATTTTGCCATTTTGGAAAACGATAAATCAAACAGGTTTACGCTTGCTAAATTCGCATCCGACCTTGCGGGTAAGGGCGGACTTATTGCCGATTATATCTTTATCGATAAAACGATAGAACAAGCCTTTGAGATTGCCGAAACGGAAAAAGCGGAATTTCAGGATTTCGTCGATAAAAATAATTTCTACCTGTTATACCCGGAAGTCGTTATTACCGATAAGCAAAAAGAACCGGCTATGATAGCAATTCAGGCGGACGGACTAAGAAGTTTTAAAGCCAACACGCTGATTTCCGATTTTTCGCTTGATAATAACAGTTTGCATAATCATTTTGCAAACCTTGCCAGATATGACCTTCTCAAGAAAAACGTAATTCTTATTAAAAATCATCTTGAGGAATATGTATCGGAAGACCGTATAGACGTTTGGATAAGCGGGTTTAAGGCAAACCTATCTATGATGCTGTTAATCCCCGTTATGCTTACAAAAGCGGATGATTGGAGTAAAACAAAAATCTGTATCCGTATGGTGGTTGAAAACGATACTTTAAAAAAGACCGCCGAAGAAAATATCGGTTCAATCGTAGAGGAAAGCCGTATCAATGCCGAGGTTGATGTGATTTCTCTGGGTATTGATAAAAACCCCGAAGACATCGGCGGTGAAACCCAAATTATCCCGCGACAAAAGAAAATCAAATTCGGAAAGGGGTCGTTTTTGTCTAAATTCGTTAATTTTATATCCAACTTTGATTTGCCGAAACCGGCGGAAAAAACCCGCGATGAAATACAGGAAATCATAGCAAACGCCTCTCAAAATGCAAGATTAGTGGTTTTA